>JBFXCK010000006.1:0-91278 GCA_050182275.1 Dongiaceae bacterium
TCTTCCCAGGAATTGTGGCGCTTTACGGGGACAAGATCGATATAATCCATCGCCACGCGCTTGATTTGGCGGTCGCTTAAAGGAAAACCGCAAGGCTCGATAATATCAAGCCCGGCCTTAAAACAGGCGGCAATTCTGATAATCGCCCCCAGATTTTGCGGGATATCCGGTTGGTAAAGCGCCAAGCGCATGATTTTTATCCTGAAATGCTCTAACCCCTAGTCAGAAGAAGTTTTTTGCCCTATTTTACGCAGCGATTCCAGAGGTTATTGCCCTTTAACAATAAAAAGCCGAGTTAATAATGACAGCTTCTTCTCTTGCCCCCAAAACCACGCGCCGGGAGTTCATTCATTTAACCACCGGAGCCGTTGCCACCGTTGGGCTGGCCGCGGCCGCTTGGTCGTTTATTGATTCCTTAAACCCATCGGCCGATGTGCTGGCAGTGGCCTCCACGGAAGTTGATATTGGCCCTATTCAAGCCGGGCAAGCAATCACCGTGGTATGGCGCGGCAAGCCGGTGTTCATCCGCCACCGCACGCCGGAAGAAATCGCCAAGGCCGAAAGCGTCGATGTCAAAGAATTGCGTGATCCGCAAACCGATAAACAACGCATTAAAAAACCGGAATGGTTGATTGTGCTGGGCATTTGCACCCATTTAGGATGCGTGCCGCTGGGCCAAAAGGTAACCGATAACCGCGGCGATTATGGCGGCTGGTTTTGCCCTTGCCATGGGTCGCATTATGATACTTCGGGGCGTATACGCAAAGGGCCGGCGCCGCAAAATTTAACCGTGCCGCCCTATGTGTTCTTGACCGATACCCGCGTTAAAATTGGCTAATTGAATAGAGAGTGAATCATGTCTTCTGCCGATAAACCAAACTTCACCAATCCCGTCATCCGCTGGATCGATTACCGGATGCCGATTTTTTCCTGGATGCACCATGAATATGGCGCTTATCCCACGCCCAGGAATTTTAATTATTGGTGGAATTTCGGCGCGATCGCGATGTTCATGCTGGCGGCGATGATTGTAACCGGTATTTTATTGGCGATGAATTACCAGCCTTCCACCACCGCCGCCTTTGAAAGCGTTGAACGCATTATGCGCGATGTGAATTCCGGCTGGCTGCTCCGTTACTTACATGCCAATGGCGCATCGATGTTTTTTGTGGCCGTGTATATTCATATTGCCCGCGGCCTTTATTACGGTTCCTATAAAAAACCCCGGGAATTGCTGTGGATGCTGGGGGTTGTTATTCTGCTATTGATGATGGCGACCGCTTTCATGGGTTATGTTTTGCCCTGGGGCCAAATGAGTTTTTGGGGCGCTACCGTCATCACTAATTTGTTTTCGGCAATTCCCTTAGTGGGCCAGGATATCGTCACTTGGCTGTGGGGCGGCTTTTCGGTTGATAATCCCACGCTCAACCGTTTCTTTGCGCTGCATTATTTATTGCCCTTTGTAATTGTGGCGGTGGTGTTCTTGCATGTGTGGGCTTTGCATGTGCATGGCTCGAGCAACCCTTTGGGGATTGACGTGAAAAGCCCGCAAGATACGATTCCGTTTCATCCCTATTATACGGTGAAAGACAGTTTTGGTTTGTGTGTTTTCTTGCTGGTTTATTTCGGCTTCGTATTTTTCGCGCCGAATTTGCTGGGGCATCCCGATAATTATATTCCGGCCGATCCATTGGTAACACCGGCGCATATTGTGCCGGAATGGTATTTCTTGCCGTTTTATGCGATTTTGCGCGCCGTGCCCGATATCGGCGCTTTTGGCTTTACCTTAATCCCGGCCAAATTGGCGGGTGTTTTGGCGATGTTCGGCGCGATCGCGGTGCTGTTTATATTGCCCTGGCTTGATACTTCGCCGGTAAGAAGCTCTGCTTTCCGCCCGCTATATAAATGGTTTTTTTGGCTATTCATGATCGTTTGCGTGGCTTTAGGCTGGGCGGGTTCGCAGCCGCCGGAAGGCTTGGCGCTGTTTATCGCGCGTGCTGGTACGGTTTATTACTTCTTCCATTTCTTGATTTTGCTGCCGCTATTAGGCCGTATCGAAAAACCGCTGCCTATGCCGCGCAGCATCAGCGAAGCTGTGTTGACCAAGGCTTAAGGAGAAAAAATGCGTTATTTGTTATTGATGTTGGTGCTCATCGCTTCGCCTGTCTTGGCGCAGGAACATTCGCACGAAACCGCGCCGTTGCCCAAGCAAGACTGGTCGTTCCACGGCCCCTTTGGCACCTTTGACCGCGCGGCGGCCCAGCGCGGTTTTCAAGTTTACAAAGAAGTTTGCGCAACTTGCCATTCCTTATCGTTGCTAAGCTACCGCCATTTGCGGGATATTGGGTTTAATGAGGCAGAAGTAAAGGCCCTGGCCGCGCAGGCTATGGTGAAAGACGGCCCGAATGAAGCGGGTGAAATGTTTGAACGTCCGGGACTGCCTTCTGACCGTTTCCCGGCACCCTTCGCCAATAAAAAGGCGGCGCAAGCGGCCAATAACGGCGCTTATCCGCCCGATTTATCGCTGATCGTCAAAGCACGCCAAGACGGGGCGAATTATTTATATGCTTTGCTCAATGGCTATGAAGAGCCGCCGCATGACGTCGCGCTGGGCGCCGGAATGAATTACAACAAATATTTCCCTGGCCATCAAATCGCCATGCCCAAGCCTTTGAATGAAGGGGCCGTGACTTATGCCGATGGCACCAAAGCCACGGTTGAGCAAATGGCGCATGACGTCACCACCTTCCTGGCTTGGGCAGCGGAACCGGAGTTAGAAGCGCGCAAGCGCATGGGCGTGCGGGTCATGCTGTTCATGTTGGTGCTGGCCGGCTTATTCTATATGAGCAAGCGTAAAGTTTGGGAAAAGCTGAAGAAATAAGCGCCGTTAAACGTTGAAGCGGAAATGAAACACATCGCCGTCTTGGGCGATATATTCCTTGCCCTCTTGGCGCATTTTGCCTAATTCTTTGGCTTTAGTTTCACCGCCTGCAGCGGCGTAATCGGAAAAAGAAATCGTTTCCGCGCAAATAAAGCCGCGTTCAAAATCAGTATGAATAACCCCTGCGGCTTGCGGGGCCTTCGAGCCTTTGGTGGTGTTCCAGGCGCGCGCTTCCTTGGGGCCAACGGTGAAAAAAGTAATCAGGCCCAGCAATTTAAAGCCGGCGCGGATGACGCGGTTTAAGCCCGGTTCTTCCAGCCCAAGGGCGCTTAAAAATTCTTTCTTTTCTTCATCTGTGCCCAATTGCGCTACCTCAGCCTCAATTTTGGCCGAGATAATAACCGATTCTGCCCCTTCGCTTTTGGCGCGCGCCGCCACTTTTTCACTCAACGCATTACCCTTAGCGGCGTCATTTTCATCGACATTGCACACATAAAGCACGGGTTTGCCGGTCATCAATTGCAAGGTGCGGAAATAGGGTTTTTGCGCCGGGGTAATCGGCACTTGGCGGGCGGGCTTTCCTGCCTTTAGGGCTTCTAACACGGGTGTTAGAACTTCCATATTAAGGATTGATTCCTTGTCACCCATCTTGGCTTTCTTGGCGATCGGATCGACGCGTTTTTCCAATGATGCCAAATCTGCCAGCATTAATTCGGTTTCAATCGTTTCAATATCGCGGATTGGATCAACCGAACCTTCGACATGGGTGATGTCGCCGCCTTCAAAGCAGCGCACCACATGCAAAATCGCATCAACCTCGCGGATATTGGCAAGGAATTGATTGCCCAAGCCTTCACCCTTGCTGGCGCCGCGCACTAGCCCTGCGATATCGACGAATTCCATGAAATTCGGAATAATTTTTTGCGATTCGGCAATCGTGGCCAATTTTTCTAGCCGCGGATCGGGAATCGGCACGCGGCCGACATTGGGCTCAATCGTGCAAAAGGGATAATTGGCGGCAGCGGCCGCCTGTGTTGCAGTCAGGGCGTTGAATAAGGTTGATTTACCGACATTAGGCAAGCCCACGATTCCACAATTAAAACTCATTTATTCTTTTTCCTCAATGGGTTCACGCGCTTGCGCGTTTAAAGCTAGTTTATTCATAAATCCGGCGCTATCCCCTTTGGCTAATAATGGTGCGTGGGCAACGATATCGCCGATCAAATTTTCCACCAACGGCCATTCTTCTGGCCTGAAATCTTGCAAAACATAGCCTTTGACCGCCTCTTTAATGCCAGGGTGGCTAATGCCGATTCTGATGCGGTTATAGCCTTCGCCGATATTGGCATCAAGCGAGCGCAAACCATTATGCCCGCCATTGCCGCCCCCGGTTTTAAAGCGGATTTTGCCTAAAGGTAAATCCAGCTCATCGTGAAAGACGGTGATAGCGGCAGGATCGATTTTATAAAACCGCGCCAGGTTTTGGACAGCCTCGCCGGAAAGATTCATAAAGCTTTGCGGCTTGGCCAGAATCAGGCGTTCATCGCCGATGCCGGCCTCGCAATAAGCGCAATCGAATTTTTCCTTAGAACCGCCGGTGCGGTATTTATCGGCCAAGGCATCCGCCACCATGAAACCAATATTATGCCGGTTATGGGCGTGGCTTTTGCCGGGATTACCGAGGCCAACCCATAACTGCATAATACAGTACTATTTCTTAGCGGCCGGAGCTGCCGCCTTAGCGCCCGCAGCCGGAGCTGCTGCTTTGGCGTCACCCGGCTTCGCCGCCGCGCCCGCAGCCGGAGCAGCAGCGCCTGGCGCCGCTCCCGGAGCCGCCGCAGCGCCTTCAGCGGGCGCCGCTGCACCTTCAGCCGTGGCTGCTGCAGGCTTGACTTCTTCCTGCACCACAGTCGGCGGGTTGATGGCAATAACCGTGAAATCGCGGTCGGCGATTACGGGTTTAATGCCTTCAGGCAATTTAAGGGCGCTGATATGCACCGAATCGCCGATATCAAGGCCGGTTAAATCCACCGTGAAATGAGGCGGGATCGAATCGGCGCGGCAATAAACTTCGATGGCGTGCTGGACAATATTTAATACGCCGCCACGCTTTAGGCCGGGCGAAGCCGGTTCATTCTTCACATGCACCGGAATCGCAACCTTGATGCGGGTTGCGGCGGTAACGCGCATGAAATCGACGTGAATGACGCGGTCGGAAACCGGATCAATTTGCACATCGCGCGGCAAAACCCGCTCGTTTTTCTTGTCGATGCTGATATCCAGCAGCTTGGTGAAAAAGCCTTCTTTTTGATAATGCTTATCCAAATCAACCGGATGCAGAATAATCATGGTCGCCGATTTTTTGTCGCCGTAAATCACGGCCGGGATACGGCCTTGACGGCGCAGTTCACGAGATTCGCTTTTGCCGGCATTCGAGCGGAGTTCCGCTTTCAGAGCTAATACTTCAGTCATTTTTATGACCCCTTTTTATGGTAAAAGTTAAAACAATAAAGCAGCCTCCAGGGGTGCCGCTTCGAGGAGGTTTATAGAAGAAACTAGGGGAAAAAGCAACCTTATCATCGTTTCTTTATTGAAAACACCAAAGATCGTTTTTCTCTTTGTGAAGATAGGGGTTTTTAGTAGGGTGCCATCAGGCAACCATAACAAGGAAGGGTATAAAATGTCTGTTGATCAAACACAAACGATGCAAGATTCCGGCAATTTAGCGGAATATGTTTTAGATCTTATCAAGAAAGATGAAGATGCTAGACGCGGTATTTTTCTGCCCATTGAACAAGCGATATTACTACGCCAGGGAGAGATAAGAAAACAATATGATCCAAAAACTCCTATTAATCCACGGGAGTTATTCAAAATGGAGATACATCTGGATAGATCACTGCGGGCAGCTATCCAAGCGTTGGAAAATATAGATTTTTACAGTTTAAGTGTAAACATGGTCTTTCAAACGGGACAGCCAATTGTTGTAAATGATACCAGTGAAATGGCAAGCGAAGTTTTCACCGCTATGGCAGCAGACATATTGAAATTAAAAGGCCAATCAAAGCCTGTTCGAACCGTCGCTAAATCTCAAGGATGGCTTGCGCGGATGCGCGGTGCTTTGTCACGCCGCAGAGGTTAATTAAACAAGCTCGAAACGCTACGCTCTTCCGAAATGCGTCGGATGGCTTCGCCCAATAAAGGGGCGATGCTGATTTGGCGGATATTGGGGGATACCCTGACCGCCTCGGTCGCCTGGATTGAATCAGTCGTGATCATCGAAACGATGGGGGAGGAGGTAACGCGCGCCACGGCGCCGCCCGAAAACACCCCATGCGCGACATAGGAATTAACCGTTTTAGCGCCGCGCTCCATTAATGCGACGGCGGCATTGCATAGCGTACCGGCGGAATCGACAATATCATCGACCAAAATACAATCACGGCCCGTTACATCGCCGATCACATTCATGACTTCCGAAACGCCGGCGCGTTCGCGGCGTTTGTCGATAATCGCCAGATCGGCGTCAAAGCGCCGTGCATGGGCGCGGGCGCGGGCCACGCCGCCGACATCGGGCGAGACGAATAGTAAATTGCCGTCGGTAAAGCGCTTTTTAATGTCTTCCTCAAACACCGGCATGGCGAACAGATTATCGGTTGGAATATCGAAGAAGCCCTGAATTTGCCCGGCATGCAAATCCATGGTCAACACACGGTCGGCGCCGGCGGTGGTGATTAAATTCGCCACCAGCTTGGCGGAGATGGGAGTACGGGGGCTTGATTTGCGGTCTTGCCGCGCATAGCCGAAATAGGGGATGACGGCGGTGATGCGCCGGGCCGAGGAGCGTTTTAAGGCGTCGATAATCACCAGCAATTCCATCAAATGGTCATTGGCGGGATAGGAGGTGGATTGCACCACGAATACGTCTTCGCCGCGGACATTCTCCAGAATTTCGACAAATACTTCCATGTCGGAGAAACGACGCACGCTGGCCTGGGTTAAGGAGGTGTTTAAATAGCCCGCAATCGCCTCGGCTAAGGGACGGTTGCTGTTGCCACTGACCAATTTCATTAGGAACCCTGCGCGGTTAAAAACATGTCGGCTGCGCGTTACCTAGCAAAAACCGTCAAAAGAAGCAACTAGCCAATAAACTTAGCAAAAGCATGGCGGCAAACATGATGATATAGGGCATATTAATCCGTCAACGAAATGGCGCTGATTTGCCGTCCGCAGCGCTTGCTCCCCGCCTTGGTCATGCGGCGGTGGCTGAAAAAAGCCTGGCCGCTTAAGGTATCATCCGGCAATTGGGATATCTGCGCCTCAGAGAGGCCGGCTTGTTTTAGGTCGTTGCGGATAAAGCCGGGCAAATCGAAGTGAAAGCGGTTTGTAACGGTTGTAAAAAAGGCCTTGTTAGCCGGATCGGCGGCGATAAAATTTTGATAAAATTCATCGCCTACTTCATAAGATTGAGGCTGAATACAAGGGCCAATCGCGGCCTGGATATTTTCAAGCCTGGCCCCTTGCTCTTGCATCGTCCGAAGCGTAGCCGAAGCGATTTTTCCGAGCGCGCCTTTCCACCCCGCATGGGCGGCGCCAATCACTTTGGCGATGGGATCAACGAATAAAATCGGCGCGCAATCGGCCGTAAGAATGCTGATGGCGATATTTTTTTCGCTTGTCACCAAGGCGTCGGCCTGGGGGCGTTCAGTTAGCGGCGCTGTTAATACACAAACTTTGGCGCTGTGGATTTGATAAAGGCTTTGCAAAGCGGCGGCCTGCATTTTTTCTTGGACGCGGGCGCGGTTGGTTTTTACCGCCGCCGGATCATCTTCCGTGCCAAGGCCGCAATTAAGCGAAGAAAACTCGCCGGTGCTAACGCCGCCTTCGCGGCTGAAAAAACCGTGGCGGATAAAAGGAAAAGATAGATTACTGGCTTGCTGCATGGCGTTTATCATAGCCGAAAATCAGGACTTTGAACAATTCGCCCATTTGCTTGGGATCGATCAAGCGCTGAGTGCCGGATTTTAAAAGCTCAGCTTGTTGTGGCGTGGCCTTTTCCATCAATTTTTGAGTGCGTGTTTCAATTCCAAAATTCTTTAAAAATTCACCTTGCGACAGGATAGGGCAAAGGTTAACCCCCTGTTTTCCAGCGGCTTCTTCCAGGGCGCCGAAATCAACATGAAAAGTGAGATCGCTTAAGCCCGGCTGATGAAAAATAGAAACTTTTTGATGGCTCTGCACCGCCTGCAGCGTGTCGCCCAGTTGCGGGCGGGTATAGCCATAGTCGATAATTAAAGCAACACCGGCATGTTTTTTAATATGTTCCGCCAGTTGATGGATGGCTGTTTCGCTTGTCAAATTTCTTTCTAAAATATCGCCGCTAGCCGGAATAAAAATGAATTCATCTTCTTTATTAAGCCCGATTCGACGCTCAACCCATTCGTTGCCGGTTTTTACATATTGCGTTAGCGGCATGGCGTCAAAAAATTCATTGGCGATAAAAAACAAAGGAAGATCAGGAATGGAAATATCTTCAATCCATTTTGGGTTATATACGCTTAATTTTTCCGCCTGTTTGGCGCGCAAAGCTTGGTTTTGTTCGAGCAAATAAAGCTGCATGGAATCCAGAAATTCCGGCACGGCTTTGGCTATGCGCAAAATATCGGCCATTAAAGTGCCACGGCCAGGGCCGGCTTCCAGCAAGATAAAGGGATTGGGCTTTCCTAATCGTATCCATTGGTCAATCAACCACGCGCCAATCACTTCGCCGAATACCTGGCTGATTTCAGGCGCGGTGATGAAATCTCCTTCTTTTCCCAGCGGGTCTTTTTTGCGGTAATAGCCATGTTCCGGCGCACCCAGGCAATAGGCCATATAGTCGGCGACGGAAATGGGGCCTTTTTCTTTGATTAAATGACGCAAAGCATGAGCAAGCTCGGTCATGGCTTGGATTTGCGGCGGATCAAATAGATACCAAGAGCAATCATCGGTAAGCATAATAATTGCCCATGGCTAAGCAGATTGCCATAGAGGCCCAGAAAATCATCCGGCTCGCGGAAAAATTCAATAATAAAGCGAACGGCGCCATAGATGGTTAAAAACCAACCGCTGATTTTGCCGGGATGCTGGGAAGCTTTAGTGCGGTAAAGCAAATAATTTAAAATAAGGAATAAGAGCAAACCTTCACCGGCTGCCTCATATAATTGGCTGGGATGGCGCGGTTCAGGGCCGCCATTGGGAAATACCATGCCGATTGCAGCGTCGGTCACGCGTCCATAAAGCTCGCCATTGATAAAATTGGCGATGCGGCCAAAGAATAAACCAATTGGCGTCACAATGGCGGCGATATCCAATAACCGCCACATATCGAGGCGGTATTTGCGGCAATATAAGATAATCGCCAAAATCACGCCCAGCATGCCGCCGTGGAAGGACATGCCGCCATGCCAGATTTTTACAATCTCGCCGGGATTGGCAAAATAAAATTCCGGTTTATAAAACAGCACATAACCAAGCCGGCCGCCCAAAATAATGCCGAAAGTAATCCAGGTGATCGCCCGGTCGATATGATCGGGCGTAACCGCGCCACCCAGCCTTTTCGCAATCGCCATGGCATAGTGCCAGCCGCCGATAATTCCCGCCAAATAAGCCAGCGCATACCAGCGAACCGCAAGCGGCCCTATTTGCAGCGCCACCGGATCAAACTGAGGGAAGGAAAGGGCCAAAATTATTGCTCGTATTGATTATTTGTAAGGATCCACGGCGGTTAGATAATTCTGCACGTAATCTTTTACGCCATCTTCCAGGCTGGTGAAAGGTTTGGCGTAACCGGCAGTGCGCAGGCGGTCCATCTTGGCCTCGGTGAAATATTGATATTTGCTGCGGATTTCAGGAGGCGTATCGATATAGTTGATTTTTGGCTCTTTGCCCAGCGCATCGAAAACGCTATGCGCCAAATCTTTGAAACTGCGCGCTTTACCGGTGCCCAAATTGAACAGGCCGTTTACTTTGGAGTTTTCATATAACCACAGCATAACATCGACACAATCGCGCACATAAATGAAATCGCGCAATTGCCCGCCATCGGGATATTTTGGGTTGTGCGATTTGAATAGAGTCGCAGGTTCGCCCTTGGACACTTTTTGGTAGGTTTGATAAACCACGCTGCTTTGCGCGCCTTTATGATATTCATTCGGGCCATAGACATTAAAAAACTTCAACCCGGCCCATTGCGGCGGGGTGTTGCGCCCGGCCTTGACGATATGGGCGATGCGGCGGTCAAAGGCGTGCTTGCTCCAGCCATAAGTATTGAGCGGGCGGATATTGCTTAAAACGCTTTCTGAAAAATTATCATCGAATCCGCCGCCGCCATCGCCATAAGTGGCGGCCGAGGAGGCATAAATAAAACGCGTGCCATGGCGGCAGCACCAGCGCCATAAATGAAGCGGCAATTGAAAATTATTGCGCACGATTAAATCGGCATCGGTTTCGGTGGTCGAGGAAACCGCGCCCAAATGAAAGATGGCGTTGATTTCGCTGGCATGATCGTCAAGAAATTCGATTAAATTATCCGGCTCGACAAATTCGGCGATATTGCGCTTGGCGACATTGCGCCATTTTTCGCTTTTGCCGAATTGATCGCAAACAATCACCTGGCCATGGTCGGCGGCTTCAAGACCGGCCACCAGGTTTGAGCCGATAAAGCCGGAACCCCCCGTGACGATAATCATAGATTTCTACCTTTCTTCAGATTATTATACTTCCTAACTTGTAAGATATTTTTGGCCAAGGAGAAAGCCCTATGCAACAAGATTTTCGTCAAGATTTAGGCCGTTTGGCAGCCGGGCTCATGAGCATCGCCTTAAGTTTAAAGGAAGAATGCCGTGAATTGGGGCGCAGAAAGGCGCAAAGCCTGGCTAAAAAGCTGGATCTCGTCACCCGCGAGGAGTTCGAGGTGGTTAAGGCCATGGCCGAGGCGGCGCGTCTTAACCAAGTGAAAACCCGTGGCGCAGTTAAGTCAAGCTCGGTCAAAAAGAAGACACTCAAGAAATAAATCTTGTGTGCCGGGTTGCTTCCTGGCAAATTAAAAGACGAAGCGCGCAAGGATTTTCTTAAAATTCCTGCCCAACAGGTAAAGGGAGAAACGGCATGACCTTTCAAGCCACCGACCAGCCCGAATTTGCCTTTAATCCCATCGACAGCATCGAAGACTTGGCTGTTACCCAAGATTGGTCTTTCCACCGCGAAGATGGCGACGAATTATTGCTTGAATTGACTGGGCGCTGGGGCATTTACCGTTTGTTGTTCATGTGGCAGCCCGAAGCCGGGGCGATGCAATTTTCCTGCCATTTCGGTTTGAAAGTGATGCCGCGCTTGCGCCCGCGTATTTTGGAATTGCTATCCATGGCCAATGAAAAAACCTGGTTTGGGCATTTTGAACTTTCTTCGGAAGATCAAGTCATCTTATTCCGTCACACAGCCTTGATCGAGCAACGCGTTCCCGGCGAAGCCTTAAAAACCATGGTTGAAGCCGCGATTGGCGAGTGCGACCGTTTCTTCCCCGCTTTTCAATATGTGGTGTGGGGCGGCCAAAACCCTGAGCAGGCATTAATGGCCGCTTTAATCGAGCCGGTTGGCGAAGCTTAGTTTCCCAATGAAAACCCCTTTATTGTTGGTCGGCGCGGGCCATATGGGCCAGGCGATGCTGGGCAGGTGGCAGCAAGCCGGGTTTAATAATATCAGCGTAATAAATCCTTCCCCAAAGCCGATGCCGGCCGGAGTTAAATTTTATCAAACTATCGAAGCTGCGCCGGGCGCGGGTTTTGATACAATCATATTCGCGATCAAGCCGCAAAAAGCCGCCGAGAGTATTCCGGCTTATGCCAAATTTAAAAACGCGCTTTTTATCTCAATTCTGGCCGGAACTTCTTTGGCGCAGCTAGAGGGCTGGCTTGGCAAAGAAACAAAAATTATCCGCGCGATGCCCAATTTGCCGGCGCAAATCGGCCAGGGTATTACCGCTTTATACGCCGCGCCAAAAATAAAAAAAGCAGAGCGCGATATGGCCGGGCAAATTTTTGCGCCGCTTGGCGCCGTTTCATGGATGGAACAGGAAGAGCAAATGAATATAGCGACCGCTTTGTCGGGCAGCGGGAGCGCTTATGTGTTTTTATTTATGGAGGCGCTGCATCAGGCCGCTATCAAGGAGGGTTTGCCCTCTCTTTTAGCCAAGGAACTGATTCAGCAAACTGTAATTGGCAGCGCTATGCTGGCGGATAAGAATAAAGATTGGGCCGCATTGGCCGGACAAGTCACTAGCAAGGGCGGCACTACCGAGGCGGCTTTACATATCTTGCAACAGGATAATGCCTTTGCCGAGTTGCTGCACCGGGCGGTCGCGGCGGCGCATGACCGCGCTAAAAAATTAGCGGAATAACAGAATGCCTAAGAAACGAAAAGTTTTTCCCGGTGAAACCATTTCTTGGTTGATTCAAGGTTTTGAAAAAGCGGCGCTAAAAGAATTAAAAAGCAGCAAAGATCAAAAAAACATTCACGACCGTTTATTTGCCGGATTAATGGGCGGCTTTGATTTTTTGCAAGAACATAGAGTCACGGTAAAAAAATTAGCCCAGCAGCCAATTTTACTTTTTTCCTATGCGCCGGAGTTATCGCTAGCTATGCGCAATCTTGTTACGCATGCTAAAGGAGCCGCCGGTTTAGAAAGCTTCGCAAGCCTGGGATTAACCGCGGTTTTCCTGGGCGCGGCGCGGCTGTGGCTGCAGGATAACAGCAAGGATATGGCTGTCACAATGGCGGCTTTGGATCGCTATTTACAATGGTATGTAAAAATTTCCGGTGTTTTATTACAGAATAGTGAATTTTAATGACCTGCATAAAGTTTCCCTAGGCATTGGCCTAATTCCCCGCTATTTTACTTGCAGTGTTTTGTACCTTTAGGGAGGGAGGAAAATATGACCAAAGCAAATAATTTCTTTGATTTTGATTTCGCTAAAATCGCGGGCGACTTTAAGTTTCCGACTTTAGCCACCGAAAAATTCCTGAAAACCCAGCAGCGCAATTTCGAAGCGCTCTCTTACGCCAATCAAGTGGCGGCGGAATGCGTTCAGGCGATTTTAAAACGCCAGGCGGAAATGCTGCGCAGCAATGCCGAAGAGGCATCCCGCGCTTTCAAAAATATGATGAAAAGCGATAATGCCGACGACCGGATGCACCAGCACGCCGAAATGACCAAGAATTCGATTGAACGCTCGTTGGCTTCTTTACGTGAATTAACCCAAATGGTTGCCCATTCCAACCGCGAGGCGCTTGATACATTGCAGCGCCGGGTCAGTGAATCGTTAGATGAAATTCAGGACATGGTGGCGAATACCAATACGCCATCTGTCCGCGCTCAAAACAAACCCCGTAAAAGCGCGAAATAGAGGTTACCCTTACGAACCCTATCCAGGGCTGCCGAAAGGCGGCCCTTTTCTTTTGTTATAAGGGCAACCGTAAGACCGCCCGCAGGCCGCCTAGCGGCGAATCATGCAAGGTTATATCGCCGCCATGCCGTCTTGCGATGTCACGGGCGATTGACAGGCCCAAGCCGACCCCGCCGGTTTCAGGATTGCGCGATTCCTCCAGCCGGCGGAAAGGTTTAAAAACTTCTTCGCGCAAATCGGCCGGAATGCCCGGACCGTCATCATCAATATGAATTTCAATCGCATTGGCGTTAGCATAGGCCGATACCACCACTTCATTTCCATAGCGGCAGGCATTGCCGATTAAATTACTCAGGCAGCGCCGCATGGCGTCTAACCGCCAAGTTACCGCGATATCCGGCACTTCGCCTAATTGCGGATAATACCCTTCGCGCTGAAAATCTTGCATCATGTCGTTTAAGAAGCGGGATAACTCAACCGCCACGGGGGCTTCTTCCTCCTCATCGCGGGCGAAGGCCAAATAAGCGTCGATCATGCGCTCCATTTCTTCAATATCGGCCTGAAGCCCCGCCGTATCGGGGGAAGGAGGAAGCATTGCCAACTGCAATTTAAGGCGCGTTAAAGGGGTGCGTAAATCATGGCTTACCCCTGCCAGCATGGCGGTGCGCTGCTGCACGGCGCGGCGCAGGCGGTCGCGCATGACGCGGAAAGCAATGGCGGCGCGGCGCACTTCGGCGGCGCCGCTGGGTTTGAAATCGGTAATGTCAAAACCCTTACCGAAATTTTCGGCGGCGATCGCCAAATTGCGAATTGGGCGCACCTGATTGCGCATGAATAAGGCGGCAAGGCCGAATACGATAATCGAAGTGCCAATCATCCACCCCAGCACAATAAAAGTAGTGCTGGAATAAAGCCGTTTGGAACCAGCGGTAAATTCCAAAATACCGGGTGTTACATCAACGCGGATCACTACGCTGTTATCTTTGCGTTGAGTCAGGGTAAAAGGGAACTTAATCCGTTCGGAAAGCTCTTGCGATAAAGCATCTTCCGCCAGCGTATTGGTTTTACGCCGCTTAGGGGGCAAATTTTCATTTGGAAGAAGGCGAATATCCAGGCGGAAATCGGTTCCGGCTTGGGTTAAAATCCGGTCCCTTTCCGCTTTATCTTTAGCTTTTTCAATTAAGCTGGTGGTTAAAGAAATATCGCCGGCTAAATCGCTGCTTAAACGCCGCACCATGGTTTCCCAATGACGGTCGTAAAAAACATAACTGGTAATAATTTGCAGCAGCAACAGCGGCGTAACGATAATCAGCAAAGCGCGCGTCAGCAGGCTATGGGGAAGCCATTGCTTAATCATGCGGCCCCCTTATCGGATGTTATTTCGTCGACAAACAGCACATAGCCTTTGCCACGCACAGTTTGCAAGAAAATGGGGCAGCTTGGGTCTTGTTCGATTTTCCGGCGAAGCCTGGTGACTTGTACATCGATGCTGCGTTCGCTGTTATCGCCGCCTAAGCGGCGCACCAAATCTTCGCGCCGCCAAGCTTGGCCTGGGGTTTCGGCCAATGCGGCTAAAAGGGCGCTTTCGGCGCTGGTCAAGGGCAGAGGGATGGCGTCTTGGCGCAAAACCCCTTTGCTTAAATCAAAATGAAAAGAGCCAAAATGCACCTGGGTGGGCGGCGTGGCCGGCGCCAGGGCTGGACGGCGTTTTAAAATTGCGCGGATGCGTAAAGTCAGTTCTTTAGGTTCAAAAGGTTTGACTAAATAATCATCGGCGCCAGTTTCAAGCCCCTCGATCCGGTCGCCGACTTCCCCTTTGGCGGTGAGGAGAAGAATCGGCACATCGCTGGTTTTGCGCAAAGATTGCGCCAATTCCAGGCCCGATTCGCCCGGCATCATAATATCCAGCACCAATAAGTCGAAATCCATGGAAGACAGCATCGCTCTTGCTTCGGCAACATCCTCGGCGATGCTAACGCGGAATTCCTGCTGGCTGAGATAGCGTTTCAGCAAATCGCGCAAGCGGCGATCGTCATCGACTACTAAAATATGCGCTGCTTCACTCACGGCCCTGCAATGCCTGCCAGAAGGTGCGGGTATAGCCATAGGCGGTGTGCAGCGATAAAGCGGCAGCCGCCCACAAAATTAAGGAAATCAGCGGGTATAAAACTTGCAATTGCGTTAATGTATCAAGCGCCAGAAAGCCGCCCAGCGCAACCATTTGAATAACGGTTTTCCACTTAGCCAAAGAGGTTACGGGAACCGCCACCGATTTTGCGCCATTGCCTAAATATTCCCGCAAGCCCGATACCCAAATTTCCCGCCCCAGAATAAGATAGGCGGCAATTACATCAAAACCATTTAGGCGGCCATTCATCACCAACATTAAAATGACGGCGGCAACCAAAAGCTTATCGGCAATTGGATCAAGGAAGGCGCCGATGGAGGAAACCATGCCATATTTACGCGCAAGGAAACCATCGTAATAATCGGTGATCGCGGCGATTAAAAATAAAATAAAAGCCAACAACCTCGCCACTTCGCCGGGCAGGAAATAAGTGAGCAATAAGGCGGGAATGACGGCAATCCGCGCCAGGGTCAGAATATTGGGTAACATGGGGCGTATCATAGTCAGGATTGGCGGGCTTTGAAAGCGTTTAATCGCTAGTATTTGGGCCGCTTTCCGAAAAATAGCGGTGAATGCTTTGAGCCAGCTCTTTACTGATGCCTTTAACTTTTTCCAAATCCGCCAACGGGGCTTGGGCAATCATGCGGGCCGAGCCGAAATGCAGGAGCAATAGTTTTTTCCGTTTTGGGCCAATGCCGGGAATTTGGTCAAGGCTGGAGAGCGTCATATTCAGTTTTCGGCGCTGGCGGTGGCCGCCGATGGCAAAGCGGTGCGCTTCGTCGCGCAGGCGCTGCAGAAAATAAAGCAAGGGATCGCCAGCAGGCAAAGTAAGGGCATTCGGGCCGCCGGTAAAAAACCGCTCCCGCCCTGCATTGCGGTCGGGGCCTTTAGCGATGGCGATGACGGGCAAAGTGCTTAAACCTAAATCGGCCAGAATTTCCTTGGCTGCATTCAATTGGCCTAGGCCGCCGTCGATTAACAACAGATCGGGCATCGGTTGATCGCCTGCTTCTTCTTTTCCAATATTTTTAAAACGCCGGCTTAAAACTTGGCGCAGCATGGCGTAATCATCGCCCGCAATGGGGGCAGCGCCTTCTTCTTCGCGGATATTGAATTTGCGGTAGGCTTTTTTATTGAATCCGCCCGGCTCGAACACCACCATGGCGCCAAGCGCGCTTTTGCCTTGAATATGGCTGTTATCATAAATTTCAATGCGCCGTGGCGGGGCTTGCAGCCCAAAACGCTGGCTTAATAAAGCCAGCATCTCGGTTTCTTTCACCGTCTCCTCGGTTTTACGGGCGAGAGCGGATTTGGCGTTGCGCAAAGCATCTTCGATTAGATTTTTTAATATGCCGCGCTGAGGGTGGATGATTTCAATTTTTTTACGGGTTTGTAAAGACAGCGCCTCGGCCAGCAAGCCATCTTCCGGCAAGTCATGGCTGACCAAAATTTCCTTAGGGATAGGCTTGTTTTGGTAGAACTGAGCGATAAATTGGGAAAGAATGCCGCCGGTTTTCTCATCTTCGCCATGATCAAGGAAATAGGGCTGATTGCCAAGGTTGCTGCCCTGGCGGAAGAAGAAAACTTGCACACAGCTTTTGATGCCATTCCGGTGAATGGCGAACACATCAATGTCGCGGCTTTTCATGAGATGGACATTTTGATGGCTTAAGATTTGGCTTAAAGCGCGGATACGGTCGCGGTATTGCGCCGCGACTTCATATTGCTGGTTTTTACTTGCGCTTTGCATTTTTTGCGCGAGTTCGGCCTTAATTTCTTCATCCTGGCCTTTCAAGAATCCATAGGCCTGGCGCACTTGGTCATGGTAAGCTTCCTTATCAACATAACCGACACAAGGGGCGGAGCAGCGCTTGATATGATATTGCAAGCAGGGGCGTTCACGGTGCGCGAAAACCGTATCGGTGCAATTGCGCAATAAGAAAGCGCGCTCCAAAGCGGTAATAGTGCGGTTAACCGCGCCGGCCGAGGCAAAGGGGCCGAAGTAAAAAGATTTCCCTTCCCGGCTGCCGCGATGCTTGCTGAGTTGCGGAAAATCATGCTCCATATTCAAGCGAATATAGGGCAGGCTTTTATCGTCTTTCAGCGCGACATTATATTTGGGATGAAGCTCTTTAATTAAATTCGCTTCCAGCAATAAAGCCTCGGCTTCGCTGCGGGTGGAAACGAATTCCATTTTAATGGTTTCGGCAATCATCCGCCGTAAACGGTGAGGCAATTTATCAGGTTGGATATAGGCGCGCACGCGCTTGGCTAAGGATTTGGCTTTACCGATATAAAGCGCTTCATCCCGCGCATTCAGCATACGGTAAACCCCAGGTTCTTCTTTGAGCAGGGAAATATAACCGCGAATAACCTCGACCCCGGCGCTCAGACGGGTGGGGGGAAGTTTTTTTGCGAAGGATTTGGTTGTCAAAATTTTACGCCAATATGCCAAAGGAAACACCGAAAGTTGCTTGTTAGCAGGGGCCGGCGCAAGCGGCGAAAATTATTCACAACTCCTGTGGATAAGTATCTTGATAACCCTGTTTCTAACTTATCCAACGCCAGTAAAGCCGTAGCTTTATACCTCTTTGCCTAAAAAAGGGGCAAATTTTTAAGCCCATGAAATAAATAGATAATTATCGGATAGTTTAATTTCAAATCGGAAATGTCTAGGGAGATTTTTTTCAAGAATGAAAGAGCCGTTTTCGCCTTCCGGCAAAGCCTGTGCACAACGCTTTTAGCCAGACAAATTTTAAAAATCCGCCTTCTTTCGGGGTAATCATTGCATTCCCTTATCCTTTTAGATAGCAACAAAAGATGGGAAGTATTTGGTTGGCTGATACACATGTGCTGGTTCCGCCCTTGATTATGCTGGCGGCGGCGGTGCTGGTCAGCGCCGGGGTGCACCGTTTACGTTTAAGCCCGATTCTTGGATATTTATTGGCCGGTTTGTTCATCGGCCCCTATGGGCTGAAATTTATTGAAAATACCCCTACCACCGCGCTTTTGGCTGAATTGGGAGTGGTGTTTTTATTATTCGCCATTGGTTTGGAATTACCGGTAGAGCGCTTGCGGGTAATGCGCCGCTATGTTTTTGGCTTAGGCACTGCGCAAGTGGTGTTGACGACCTTAGCCTTAGGCGCGGTGGCTTTGCTATTAGGCGCCAGCTGGGAGCAAGCGATTATTGTCGGCGGCGCTTTGGCCTTATCTTCAACCGCTTTTGTGGTGCAGTTAATGGGGGAAAGGGGCGAGCTTCCGAGCCGGGCGGGCCGCAAAGCATTCGCAATTCTGCTGCTGCAAGATTTGGCGGTGGTGCCGATGCTGGTGATGATTCCGTTATTGCACTATGAAAGCGGATCAATTCCGCTGGCTTTATTCGAGGCGGGAATTAAAGCGGTAGCGGCGATTATCATTATTTTGCTTATCGGCCGCCATGTGTTGCGGCCCTTTTATCAAACCATCGCCGTACGCCGGAATCCCGAGCTTTTTACCGCCATGACGTTGTTGGTGGTGTTGGGAATTTCTTTATTGACGCATAGTTTTGGAGTTTCGATGGCGATGGGGGCTTTTTTGGCCGGCCTTTTGCTGTCTGAAACCGAATTCCGCCATCAAATCGCCGCCGAAATCGAGCCGTTCCGCGGCTTGCTATTGGGGCTGTTTTTTATGACCGTTGGCATGGCGATTAATTTGAATTTCTTATTTCAGCAGCCGCTGCTTATTTTAAATCTGACCTTGGGCTTTATCGTTTTAAAGGCGGGCATTATTTATAGTTTAAGCCTGTTTTTTGGTGGCAGCCGCAATGTCGCGGCGCGGGTGGCGATATTGCTAGCGCAAGGCGGGGAGTTCGCCTTCGTGCTTTTCAGCGTAGCGCTGGCGCAAAACCTATTGGATACGCGGGCGGTTCAAATATTGCTGCTGGTGGTGGCTTTAAGCATGGCGTTGACGCCGGTGATTGTAAAATATGCTTCGCGCTGGCTTGAGGATAATATGGACGAGGCCAAGCCTTTACCGCCGGAAGAAGAAATCATTTTTGAGACCCATGACAACCACATTATTATCATTGGTTGCGGCCGGGTAGGCGGAACCATTGCCCAGCTTTTGCAAGCCGAGCATATCCCGTTCGTCGCTATCGATATTGACGCTGAACGGGTGACACAAGCACGCGCTAAAGGTTGGCAGGCTTTTTACGGCGATGCCACACGGCCCCATGTTTTGCGGGCAATGGGAGTCGATAATGCCAGAGCCATTGTGCTGGCGATCGGCAGCCGGACGGCGAGCTTGAAGCTGATCCGCCATATTAAGAAACATCATCCGCATTTGCCGATTTTTGGCCGGGCCAGGGATGCCGAGCATGCCCAAGCGATGGAAGCGGCGGGAGCCACGGCAACGGTGCCTATTACCTTGCACGCCAGTTTGGAATTAGGCGGAACATTATTAAAAATCTTGGGCCATGATAAGGAAAAAATCGACAGCCTGGTCAGCGATTTGCGCCGCCGTCAGCATTCGGTTTAAGTATTTATTCCGCCGGAGGGGGTAATAGCCCCGGATTATTTTTGGCCGCCAGCTTCATGGATTTTTGCAGCTTGGCAAAAGCGCTGGTTTCAATTTGGCGCACGCGTTCGCGGCTAATGCCGTGAATTTGGCTAAGTTCTTCCAAGGTTTTCGGCTCTTCATCCAGCCGCCGCGCGGTTAAAATGGCGCGTTCCCGGTCATTTAAAATGCTAATGCCTTGGCTTAGAAGCTTTTTGCGCATTGTCAATTCTTGCGATTCGCCAAGCCGGTTTTCCTGGGATGGGGTTTGGTCAACCAGCCAATCTTGCCATTCATCGGTCGATTCGCCGTCGCGCGATAAGGGCGCGTTCAAGCTTTGATCGCCACCGCCCAGGCGGCGGTTCATTTCCACCACTTCTTGTTCGGTAACTTGCAGGCGTTTAGCGATTTCCTGGGCGTGTTCGGGGGTTAAGTCGCCTTCCTCTAACGCCTGAATTTGGCCCTTCATTTTGCGCAAATTGAAAAATAATTTTTTCTGCGCCGCGGTGGTGCCGATTTTCACCAGCGACCAAGAACGCAAGACAAATTCTTGGATCGAGGCCCTGATCCACCACATGGCATATGTTGCCAGGCGAAAGCCTTTATCGGGGTCAAATTTTTTGACCGCATGCATCAAGCCGATATTGCCTTCGGCGATTAATTCATTGACCGGCAAGCCATAACCGCGATAACCCATAGCGATTTTGGCGACCAGGCGCAAATGGCTGGTGACCAGGCGGTGGGCGGCTTCGCGGTCGCCATGATCTTGCCAGCGTTTAGCCAGCATAAATTCTTCTTCTGCCTCCAAAATTGGAAAGCGCCGGATTTCAGCCAAATAATGGCTTAGATTGCTGTCGCTATGGAGGGTTGGTAAATTTTTGCTCATGCGTTGAAAGTTTCCAATTGTATGCCCAAGTTTTGCATATCTGGCGGCAAAGGGCGAGTAAATTCCAAATATTTTTCAAGGCGGGGGTGAATAAACCCTAATAATCCGGCATGTAAAGCTTGGCGGGGGAATTGGATTAGTTTATTCCTTCCTTTGCCATAAAGCGCATCACCGATAAGCGGATGGCCTAAAGCGGTAAGATGGACACGCACTTGATGGGTTCTGCCGGTTTCAAGCTTGCATTCAATTAGACTTGCTATATCGCCAAACCGCTTTTGCACGGTGTAGTGAGTAACCGCTTCTTTACCGCCCAATTTACGCACCACCATTTTTTTTCTGGCCGATTTATCCCGCGACGGGTTGCGGCCAATCGCGCCTTCGATCCGTCCGGTTTTTTTAGACGGCACGCCCCATACAAACGCCAAATATTTACGGTTAATACTATGGGCCGCAAATTGGGCGGCAAGATGGCGGTGCGCGATGTCATTTTTAGCAACCAACATCAATCCACTGGTGTCTTTATCTAGGCGGTGGACAATACCGGGCCGGGCCACTCCGCCGATTCCGGAAAGCGAATCGCCGCAATGGGCAAGCAGCGCATTCACCAAAGTTCCACCCTTATGGCCGGCGGCGGGATGCACCACCAAGCCGGCAGGCTTGTTGATTACTAAAACATCCTTATCCTCGAACACAATATCAAGCTTGATATCTTCTGCGGTTATAGTAGCGGGAATAACGGCGGGTTCGGTAATTTCATAGACGTCGCCGGTTTTTACTTTGCGCGCGGCATCTCTAATAATTTTACCGTTATGCTGCACATACCCTTCTTTAATGAGCTGTTGCAATCGGGTGCGGGAATAGTGCGGCAATAATTGGCCAAGCGCTTTATCTAAACGCGAGCCGGCTTCGGCCGCCGTAAAGGAAAGAGTGGGCATAAAAAACTGTTATTGGGTGTTTAACAAGTCAAAACCGCCGCCCCAAAATAACCAAAGGACGATACCAATTAAGGGTAGAATAATCATACACCAAACGAGGGCAGCTACAAATCTGTCCATGCCGTTAAACTCCTAAGAGATCTAGCTATAATATAGCATAAATAAGGTTAAAAATCTGCAACTTTAGCTTGCTGCTTCCACGACCGATAAAAACTCCCGGATTCGCGGATGTTTAGGGGCGGTAATGACTTCCGGCCCTCCGGCTTCCAGGACATTGCCGTCGGTTAAAAAAACCACTTGATCGGCTGTGTCGCGGGCAAAATTGATTAAGTGGGTGATTAAAAATACGCCAATGCCGCGTTCCCGCAGCATTTTAAGGCACACCAAAATCCGTGCAATTTGCTCGACGTCAAGAGCCGACGTGATTTCATCAAGCAGCACAAATTCAGGGTTCAATACCAAGGCCCGCGCTAAAGCAGCGCGCTGGCGCTGGCCGACCGACGCCTCGTTGGGATAGCGGTCGATAAACTCGCCCATGTCGAACATATCGATTAATTCGCGCAAGGATAAGTCGTTGCTGTCATATTGGCGTCCTTGCAAAGGCAGCATAATATTCTCCCGCAAGGTTAAATGCGGCCACAAAAATAATTGCTGGAACACCACGGTCAATTTCGGCCAGGGCGGGGCGATAATTTCCCCGGGCGCCAGCGGATAAGAGAATTTTTCACCATCCAAAATAACTTCTCCCTTATCCGGCGGATCCATTAATGATAGGGCGCGCAGCAAGGTGGTTTTGCCGGAGCCGGACGGCCCGATCAAAGTGGTGATTTTGCCAGGCGGAATATCAATATCCACCCCGCGCAAGATCGCACGGCTGCCGTAAGTTTTGTGAATATTGCGCCCTTGCAGCATTTAACGTTCCGACAAATTGCGGGTGAAGCGGTCTTTTAACCACAGCGCCAAACCGTTCAGCGGCAAGCAAACGGCCAGGAAAAATACGCCCAAGGCGGTATAAATTTCAACCGGTTTATAAATTTGCGCGTTAATGCGCTGCGCGACGCGGAAAATTTCTTCAACCGAGATCAAGCTGGAAAACAGCGTTACATGCAGCATGGTGACTTGCAGCATCAAAAGACTGGGGAGGATTTGGCGGAAAATAATCGGCAGCTGGATTTTCAACGCGATTTGCCGCATATTCATGCCGCACACCCGGGCCGCCGTTACATATTGTTCGGGAAATTCCTGGCAGGCAATCCGCACAATATCGGCGACTCCAAAAATATTGACGATAGTGAAGGTAAAAGCCGCCGTATAAAACGGGTCGATCACCACATTAAACATCGCCTGCACCGGATAATGCAGCCAGAACAGGAAAACCAGAATCGGGATGCCGGAAAGAACAAAGGAAAAAATTTGCGACGGTTTGCCAATGCTGCCCGGAATGCGCCATCCCAAAAATCCCAGGATGCTGCCCACCACAATGCCCACCCCCCAAATAATCGAGGCCAATTGCGGGGATACGCCAAGGCCAGCCAAAAAACCGACCCGGTAATCCCATAAAATTTGAAAAACGGTTGAAATCATAGCGGCTATTTATAGGGGTTTTAAATCCGCTTGTCAGCTTTTATTGGCGGAAAGGATAAGCCAGGCGGTAAAAAGTGCCCGGCCATTGCTCGTATTTATCCAGGATTTTATCAACCGTGCCGCTGCCCAAAAGCTCTTCATTGACTTGATTTAACATACCTTTCAGATTCGGCTCATTTTGGCGGATGGTAAAATTATTTGCTATATAGCGCAAAGGTTTAGCGGTTGGCACCAGACGGATTTTGCCTGGGTTTTGCGCTATAAATTGAAAGCCGGTGACCAAATCGGTAAAAGTTGCATCGGCTTTTTGAGTAGCAACATTCATTAACATGTCGATGGGCGAAGTGGTTCCAGGCAGGCCAACCGCCTGGGCTTTCGGAAAATCGGCGCGCCAAATATCTTGGGAATTTTCCCCTTCGATCATGGCGATCCGGATGGCAGGATCATTCAGCGCCGCTAAGTTATTATCAAAACGCGTATCGCCATCGCGCACAAAGGCCGCGATCACGATATAAAAAACCGGATTGGTATAATCGGCGAATTTACCGCGCTGGGCATTTGGCCAGCCGCCGGTGCATTCGACATCATAGCGCTGATTTTTTAGATCTTCCAAAAATGTACCAAACTGAATTTCTTCCGACCAAATAATTTTCATATGTAAAAGCTTGCCCATTTCTTCCATATAATCATAGAAAATGCCGGAATATTGGCCGCTATTTGGGTCTTTATTGAACATAGGCGGCCATACGACATACCCGCAGCGAATTTCCCCAGTGCGCATGACGCGTTCATAAGTTGATTCTTGTTTGGCCGCCGCCGGGGCAGAGGGCGGGTTGAATTGGGCGCCTAAATAGCCGGCGGTTGCGGCTATCAGAATAATACCCAGAATTTTCGGAAGATTTTTCATTTACTGGCCCGTGGGTCTAAAGGGTTGCGCCACGCGATAGAAACTGCCGGGAAATTGCTCCCATTTCGTTAGCAGCCTGTCAACAACGCCCAAATTCAACTGATCTTGCACGGCGACGTCAAGCAATTGCTGCAATTCCACCTCGCCGCGCGCCACCGCTATTTCAAAGGGCATTAATTTAATAGGGCGCGTGGGATCGGGATTGCGGATGCTGTTGGGATTATGGCGCATCAGTTCCATCGCGCCATTCAAATCGGCCAATACCACATCGGCTTTGCCGGTGGTGACGTTTTGCACCAACGTGCCGTAATCCGTGTTAGCGGGCAAAGAGAAGGTTTTAACTTTGGGGAAATATTCTTCGATCAAAGCATTTAGTACATTGCCATCCATTATAACCATCGTCACATTTGGGTCATTCAGCTTCGATAAATCATTATCAAAACGGTGATCGTCAAAACGCACATAGGCCGCGGCGGCGGAATAGAATAAGGGCCGGGTAAAGAAGGCTTCCCGCGCTTTGCCGCCATCGGGCCAAAGCGGGGTGCATATCGCATCAAAGCGGCCATTTTGCAGCCCAACAGTCCAATTGCCGAAGCCAATTTCTTCGGCCCATTCGATTTTAAGGGACGTAATTTTGCTGATTCTTTCCATCAAATCCACCGCAAAGCCGGACAATTCATTGGTATTGGGATCGCGTTTTGTAACCGGCGGAAAAACATAATAGCCGCAACGCAATACTCCGGTGCGCATCACGCGTTCGAACGCGGTTTCCTTTTTCGCCGCAACATCGGATGCGGAGCGGGGAAGAAAATTGTAAACCAGCAACGATACAATCACTGCGATAAGAGCGGGCATCACATAATTTTTCATCTTTTTTCCTAATGGTAAGGTTTGGCGACCCGGTAAAAACTGTTCGGATATTTATCGTATTTATTTAAGATTGAGTCAATCTCACCCGCATTCAGCATATCGGTTAAGGCTGCATCCACCATGGTTTTAAGCTGTAAATCATTGGGGGCAAGCGCAATGACATTCGGGAAAACCCGCAAAGGCCCGGCCGGGGTCAAGTTTTTTAAGGCATAATTGTTTTTTTCATTAAAGGCGCCCAGCTGGTAATTTTCCGCCAGCACAATATCGGCTTTGCCGCTTGTGACATTCATAAAAAGCTGCGCCAAATCGGTAATATTGGGCAGAGTAATAAAACTGGCCTTAGGCCAGCGTAAACGCGCGGTGCGTTCGGGCACGGTGCCATCCACCACCGCGATTTTAACGGCAGGATCGTTGATAAGGTCTAAATTTTGATCAAAACGCGTATCGCCGGCACGGGCAAATACGCTAAGCCCGCTGTAATAAAACGGCACCGAAAAACCTGCATAGGCCCCTTCCGCCGGATTCGCCCAATAGGTGATGCACACCGCATCATAACGGCGGGTCAGCAAACCCTGGACGTTGGTGGCGAAAGAAGTTTCCTCTACCCAGTCGATTTTTAGTTTTAGCCTTTCCCCGATTCCTTCCATGACTTCATAGGCAATACCGGAAAATTGGCCGGTATTAGGGTCTTTAATAACGGCAGGCGGGTAAAGCACATAGCCGCAGCGTAAAACGCGGTTTTGCAGGATTCTTTCATAGGCGCTTTGCTTTTGAGCGGATTTAGCGCCGGATTCAAAAAACATATGACTGGCCCAGCTGCCCAAAAGCGCGGCCAGTAAAATCAGGAAAAGCAGGGGCAAGAAATGAATGCGCATTTTTCGTTTTCTATACCAACCAACCGTTAAGAAATGCTAGGATAGAATAGATCAATGATAATTGCCATGCGGTACGTTTTGAAAGCGTTTTTATGGATTCTGACCTTAAGTATTTTCTGCTTAGGGGGCCCTATCCCTATGGCAGAGGCGCAGCAATTAAACTTCAATAAAACCGCCATAGGTAACCAGGTGCAATTCAGCTACCGCTACCGGGATAATGGCGGCTTGCTGCATCAAGTCAGTTTTTACTTAAGCCGTCCGGAAATCGAGCGGGCGTTGAAAGAATTTCAAACCGTTAATGAAGCGGAAATGCGTTCTTATGTGATGCATGCCCTTTATCAAGAAGCGGCTAAATTTTTCCCCGGCATCAAAATCGATATTGCCGAGCGCGACCGCGATCTCGATTTAAGCGTGGAGGGCAGTAATCCAAAAGAGGTTGAACAGGCGCTGAATCATTTGCAGCGAGTTCATGATCAAGCGCGCGATTCCTATTTAACCAGCCATTTTTATACCAAGGATAAAACCGGCAAGTTTATCTTGCCCGATCATGGCCGTATCGCCGCACGCTATGTCAGCGACATGGCGCCAGTGGCCGCCTCTATCAGGCAGGGCGCGCCAGACCGTTCGCAGCGTGGGTTGTTTACGGCGGCGCTGAATTTTGTGCAATCGATTCCTTACGATACGCTGCAAAATCGTGAAACTTCGAACGGCGCCGGCTTCACCACGCCCATCGGGCTGTTGCAAATGAACCGCGGCGATTGTGATACCAAGGCGGTGGCCTTAACCAGCTTGCTGCGCACCCTATTGCCCGGTGTGCCGGTGATCATGGTTTATGTGCCGGATCACGTATTTATCGGCGCGCGGCTTCCCACCATGCGGGGCGATAGGGTGTTATCGGTTGATGGGGAAGTTTATATTTTGGCCGAACCGGCCGGCCCCTCGCTGGTGCCGGCAGGGCAATTGGCGCACGCTTCGGCCAATGAATTGGACCGGCGTAATTTCACCTATATCAAAATGCCTTAAAAAATTTGTTAGGCTAGTTCAATAACAACCGCTTCCAAGCCTTTTTGCCCTTGCGCCACGCGCATACGGACGGGCTGATCAGGGTCGAGGTTTTCCAGGCCGTTACGGCGCAAGGCGCTTTGATGAACAAACACGTCTTTGCTGCCGTCTTTAGGGGCGATAAAACCAAAGCCTTTTTGGGCATTGAACCATTTGACGGTGCCTTCAATAAAATCGCCGGTCGGCTCGGGAACTTGATCGAAGCCGCCAAACCGGCCGCCGCCGCCATCGCGCCGCGGACGGCGAGGCGCGCCGCCATCGCCGCCAAAACCGCCGCCACCCGGCGTTGCGGTGCTTTCATCGACGTCGAAGATTGATTTTACTTCCAGGCCTTTTTGGCCGTTGCCAATTGTGCAAGTGATAGTGGCGCCCTCGCCTACTTGCCGCAAACCGGCGCGTTCAAGAACGGAGATATGGAGGAACGCATCTCCACCGCCATTGGCGGGACTGACGAAACCAAAACCTTTATTTGCATTAAACCACTTTACCTGTGCCTTTGTTGGGCTGCCTTCATCCATTGTCATAACTAACCACACCTACGCAAAAGTTGAGCCTATGCCCCTTATTATCCGCCGATACTCAATAAATTGCAACGGGGGTTTTTAATTATTGGCCCGGCCGCAGATTCTTCGCAAGGTCAAGGCTTTAACCATTATAACTTCGCGGTCATCAGGGGCTAAGCCATGGTTTGGCGGAAGTTCCGGCCAGCCTTTGGTCAATACTTCGGCTCTAACCGCTTCGGGCATGGCATCCGCTTCTTTGGCAAGCTCGGCCCGGTCTTGCGGCGTTAAAGGGATAAAATAGCAATGCGTGAATAACTCATTAGCCATTTTTGCCGGCAGCTTTACCTTTGGTCATTACGTCGGCAGCAATATTCATTTCGATGATTTTATCAGGTTCATTCACATGGCCATTGTTATAGGTGTCGCCCTTTTTAATTTTATCAACGAATTCCATGCCTTCAATCACGCGACCCCACACGGTGTATTTACCATCCAGCCAGGGAGAGGGTTGGAAGACGATAAAAAATTGGCTATCGCCGCTATCAGGATCATTGGCGCGCGCCATGGAAACCGTGCCGCGGGCATGTTTTTCGTTGGAAAATTCGGCTTTCAATTTTTGGCCTGAACCGCCGGTGCCAGTACCCTTGGGATCGCCGGTTTGCGCCATAAAGCCGTCAATGACGCGGTGGAAGGTAAGGCCATCATAAAAATGCGCACGCACTAGTTCTTTAATGCGCTTGACATGGGTGGGGGCCGCTTGCGGCAGCAATTCAATCACCACACGGCCGTCTTTTAATTCAAGGAATAAAGTATTTTCAGGGTCTTTGATATCGGCGGCGGATGCGGTTGATAATGTAGCCATTAATAAAATAACTCCTACGAAATAACGCATGGGATGTCCTAACTCTTTTTGGGTTTTTTGAAAGCATTGCTCATGGTGGTCAAGGCCTCATTGTGGCGCTTGCTGGCCGGGCTGCGCTCGGTCGGCATTTCTTTCCAACCGGCGGCTTTGCCGATTTCTTTATTGGCAGGCGAGGGGTTAAGTGAAATTTGCTCGACAATATCCTCCAGCATTTCGGGGCTAATGCCGCCATCGTTGGCGGTGGATTTTTTATTCTTCTGATGTAAAAAGCGCTGCACATGATAGGTGACGGCAGGTTTGCGGAAATTGGCTAAAAACCCGTCTTCCAACAATTCATCTTCCATGGCCCATTGCAATAACAATTGCACCATTTGACGCGGGTTGCCTTGCGTTTGCTGGAAGGCGGCGTCGATACGTTCATCAATATATTTGCTCATGGGGGGATTATAGGGGGAAATTAAGAAACTGGGTAGTCGGCAAATAACGCCAAATCGGGGGAGCCAAAAACCGCATATAGCGCCCCGCCAATTATTAATAAAGTTAAAAATAACCCCGGGAAAAGCAGGGGTCTAGACTCGATAGCGGGCCAGCTTAATCCGAGAGCGGTTAAGGCGGACAGCAATAGTAGAATTCCTATAAAAATCATGACTTAAACCGTAATCCTAATAATCCGCCAATCGCCGCAATCAGCATGCCCACCCAAATCCAGGGAGCTAGCGGGTTGTGATAAAGCCGAAAACTCCATCTTTGATTTTTTCCATCTTGTTCACCCAAGGTGACATAAAGATCGGCAAAGCCATTGGTGTAAATTGCCGCTTCAGTGGTCCATCTTTTGCTTGCTGGAAAAAAGCGGCGTTCAGGCGTCAAGCGGGCGACAGGCGATCCGGCACGCGTCACTTCGATAATGGCGCGTTCGGCCAGATAATTGGGGCCTTCAACTTCCCCCACTTCTTGCAACCGCAAACTATAGCCCGCCAATTGCGCCATTTGTTTTGGTTCTAGGGTAAGGGTTTTTTGCTGTTGCCAGGCGCTGGAGGCGATCATGCCAAGAACGGCAATGCTCAACCCTACATGAGCAATAGTCATCGGATAAGGCCGTTTTTTTATAAGAGCGCCCACAATCACCCACAGCGCCAGGGCGATTCCTATTAAGGCAAGCCCGCGATACCTATCATCCAGCATCAACAAAGCGGGCAGGGCCAAGCTTGCAATCATCATCAGGCGCAAGTTTTTTTGAATATGGGAGGCGGGCGTTTTACCCCAGGCCAATAATGGCGCGATTCCCATTGCCAGTAATAACGGGATCATCAGCGGCACAAAGGTAAATTCAAAATAAGGCTGTCCGACCGAAATTTTTTCGCCGCTAAAAATAGGCAAGATTAAAGGATATAAAGTGCCAATCGCAACAATAGCAGCGCCGGTGCTTAAGAAAAGATTGTTGATCAGCATCGCCCCTTCGCGGGAGAGCAAGGTAAAAGAGCTTGGGGAGCTGGCCAAATACGGCGCACGCTTGGCATAGAGACCAAAAGCGATTATCAGCGCCAGCGCGATGAGCAATAAAATATACATCCCGCGCCATGGATCATTGGCGAAGGCATGCACCGAAATTAAAATGCCGGATCGCACCAGAAAAGTTCCCAGTAAACTGAAGGCAAAAGTGAGAATGGCTAATAGCAATGTCCACGAATTCAGGGCCTTACGTTTTTCGGTGACAATCACCGAATGCAATAAAGCAGTACCCAAGAGCCAGGGCATGAGCGCCGCATTTTCCACCGGATCCCAAAACCACCAGCCGCCCCATCCCAATTCGTAATAAGCCCACCAGCTTCCTAAGGTAAGGCCGGCAGTTAAAAAGGCCCAGGCCAATATTACCCAGGGCCGCATGATGCTTGCCCAATTACCGGCTTTTTTTCCAAGGCTTAAAGCGCCAAGCGCCACGGCAAAGCTGGCGGCGAAGCCGACATAGCCTAAATATAACAGCGGCGGGTGGAAGGCGAGGCCGGGGTCTTGCAATAATGGATTTAATTCCAGCGCTTCTAAAACCGGCGGCCAAATGCGTAAGAAAGGATTGGAGGTGGCGATGATAAATAATAAGAATCCGGCGCCTAGCCAGCCAAATATGCGCAAAGTGCGCATTCTTAAGCGGACATTTTCAAAAGGCGTGGTGATGGCGAAAAGCGCGCCGAATAAAGCCAGCACCCACACCCATAACAGCATCGAACCTTCGTGATTGCCCCATACTCCGGTAATCTTATACAGCAGCGGAATAAGGCTATGGCCATTTTCCGCTACATGCAGCACGCTGAAATCGCCTTTGATATGCGCTCCCATCAAAATAAGAAACGCCAGGGTAATAAGCAAAAATTGAGCTAAAGCGGCATGGATTATCAGCCGGTAGCGCAAAATCAGGAAAAACCCGCCCGGAATTACGGCCTGCCAAAAGGCGGCCACCAACGCCAGCAATAAACAAAAATGACCAACTTCAATAATCATAATTTATGATATAAAACGATTTATATTCAATGACCATCCTATTTACCCATGAAGACGGAGTTTTGCACGATCCGGGGCCGGGCCACCCCGAACGGATAGAGCGCCTGCGCCAAATTTGGCAAATATTCGAGGAAGCGCCCTTTGCCGATTTCCCGCGCGGCAATGTTCCTTTGGCCAGTGCCGAACAGCTTAAACGCGCGCATGATGCGGCCTATGTCGATCAATTATTAGCGCTTTCTGTTCCGGAAGAAGGTTTAGCAATTGATGGCGATACTTTTTTATCGCTTAGAACTATTCAAGCCGCCCGCCGCGCCGCTGGCGCTGTGATTGCAGCGGTGGATGCAGTGATGGACGGCCAGGAGAAAACCGCTTTTATCGCCATGCGTCCGCCCGGCCATCACGCCGAAAAAAGCCGTGCTTGCGGCTTTTGCTTTTTCAACAATGTAGCGGTGGGGGCGGCGCACGCTTTGGCTCAATACAATCTTTCCCGCCTTGCGATTGTCGATTTCGATGTGCATCACGGCAATGGCACACAAGACATTTTTTGGAATGAGCCAAAGGTTTTTTACGCTTCCACTCATCAAGGCGGAATTTTCCCGGGCACGGGGTGGGAGGATGAAAAAGGCGTTGGTAATATATTGAATGTTCCTTTACCCGGTGGAACCAATGGTACAATGTTTCGTGAGACATATAAGAAAATCATTTTCCCTGCGCTCGACACCTTTAAGCCGGAATTGCTTTTTATCTCGGCCGGTTTTGATGCGCATCGCAATGACCCGCTAGCCTCTTTATTGCTGGATACAGAAGATTTTTATTGGGTTACCCAAGAATTGGTAAAAACCGCTAAACGCCACGCCCAGGGGCGGGTGGTCAGCACCTTAGAGGGCGGCTATGATTTAACGGCTTTAGGCCAAAGCGTGGCGGCGCATGTGAAGGCTTTAAGCGGCTTTTAGAGCTTTTGCTTGCCGATTCCCCTGCAAATCGCTAGAGTGCGGGCCATTCTTAGGGGTGTTCATGGGTAATCCAAAAACCAATAGCAAAGTTGCTGAAACGGCTGGGCTTAGCTTTGAGCAAGCCATGGAAGAGCTGGAAAAGATTGTCCGCAGGCTCGAACAAGGCCAAAGCAAGCTGGAAGACGCCATTAGCGACTATGAACGCGGTGTCGCCTTAAAAAAACATTGCGAAGACCGCTTGCGTGAGGCACAACTAAAAGTTGATAAAATCTCCATCGGTAATGATGGCAAAGTTTCTCTCACCAATTTCGATTCTTAAAACCAATGAGCACCTTACAAGATTCTTTGAGCAAAATCGCCGCGCATGTGACCGAGGCGATGGATAGTTTGATTCCACACGCTGACGGCGCCGAAGGCAAACTCTATGAAGCCATGCGCTATGCCGCGACCGGCGGCGGAAAACGCATGCGCCCCTTTTTGGTGATGAATAGCGCCGCTTTATTTGGCGTCAATGAATCGGCGGCGTTGCGGGTAGCAGCAGCCGTGGAATTCACCCATGCGTATTCCCTGATTCACGATGATTTACCGGCGATGGATAATAGTTATTTGCGCCGTGGCCGGCCAACGACGCATATTAAATTCGGCGAGGCTTTGGCGATTTTGGCGGGTGATGCGCTGCAAGCCTTGGCCTATACGGTTTTAAGCGATCCCGATATTCATCCTGATCCGATGGTGCGCGCCTCGCTCATGCAACGTTTGGCGCATGCCGCCGGCGGGCGCGGCATGGTGGGTGGTCAAACCATCGATCTTTTCTCGGCCAGCCGCGATATGGATGTGAATGAAGTCGTGCGGATGCAGCGCTTAAAAACCGGGGAATTATTCGCCTTTTCTTGCGAATCCGGCGCAATTTTGGGCAAGACGCAAGGCCGGGCGCGGCAATCGCTGCAGGCCTATGCCTATGATCTGGGCGTTGCTTTCCAAATCACCGACGATATTTTAGACGCCAAAGGCAGCACGGCTGAAACCGGAAAATCGGTTGGGCTGGATAAGGCCGCTAATAAGCCCAACTTCGTTTCGCTGCTTGGGATGGAGCGGGCGCGAATGCAGGCGGAAATTCTTTCCAATCAGGCGGTTAAACATTTAGACATGTTCGATGAGCGCGCCGATCCCATGCGCGAGCTCGCGCGTTATGCGATCGACCGTAAATTATAATTTATTGTGGCCGGCGGCAAAAAACGTCTTGATCTTGTGCTGGTAGAGCGTGGCCTGGCGCCCAGCCGTACTATAGCCCAAGGCCTAATTTTAGCCGGAAAAGTTTTAAGCGAAACCAAGCGCCTGGATAAGCCGGGGCAGTTGGTTGATGACGCAATCGCCCTTACCGTCAAAGAAAAAGAGCATCCGTGGGTTTCGCGCGGCGGCGTGAAATTAAACTATGCGCTTGATCATTTTCGTATTGATGTCAAAGATGCCGTTGGCCTCGATATAGGCGCTTCGACCGGCGGCTTTACCGATGTTTTGCTAAGCCGCGGCGCTGCCAAGGTTTATGCGATTGATGTGGGGCATAACCAATTGGATTGGAAACTGCGCCAAGATCCACGCGTTATTGCGCAGGAAGGCGTTAATGCCCGTTATCTAACGGAAGAAAACGTGCCGGAAGCGGTCGATATTATTGTATGCGACGTGAGCTTTATCAGCCTAACTTTGGCGCTGCCGGCAGCGCTTAAATTCGCCAAAAAAGGCGCATGGCTGGCAGCGTTGATTAAGCCGCAATTTGAAGTAGGCAAAGAAAATGTCGGCAAGGGCGGGATTGTGCGCGATCCTTCCTTGCATCAAGAAGTTTGCCGGAAAATCGAAAATTGGCTGACGTCGCTGCAAGATTGGAGAATCGAAGGCATTATCGACAGCCCGATTACCGGTACGGATGGAAATAAAGAATTTTTGCTAACCGCGCGGAAAATTTAGCGCAAAATAAAGGGCGCTAATCTTGCCTGTTTGCCCTGCGTTTGCAAGTTTGTCAGCCAATAAGGCAAGCCCATATTCAATAATGGATTGCCGCCTTTTAAGAGGGCCACAATTTCTTCCAAGGGCGATTCTTCCCGCGGGTAGGTAATAAATTCCACCGGCTCATTTTCTTGTAAAGCCAAGGCGGTGCGTACTTCTTGCAAAGCGCCTTGCCAGCCATCGGTGCGGTCGATCAATTTATGTTCCTTGGCTTGAGCGCCGCTCCATACCCGCCCCTGCGCCGCTTGATCGGCTTCCTCGAGGGAAATTTTACGGCTTTCCGCGACTTTGCCGAGGAAATCCTGGTAACTGGTTTCAATCCATTCGGTCAAGCGGGCGTAGGCGGCCGGGGAAAAATCCTGGGTCGGCGACCACATATCGGCGTTATCGCCGATTTTGATGCGGCCGATATTTACATCCAACTTCTCCGCCAATTTACCGCCGATAATTTTGCCGCCAATCACCCCGATTGAACCGGTGATCGTGCCGCGCTGGGCGACAATGCGCTCGGCGCCTAGGGCCACGAAATAACCGCCCGAAGCCGCCACATCGCCCATCGAGGCGATGATGGGCTTATTTTTCTTCCGCGCTTTTTGCAACGCCGCCCAAACTGTGTCGGAAGCGACATAAGATCCGCCGGGGCTATCGATGCGTAAAACAAGCGCATCGATGGAATCATTTTCCACGGCTTCGTTAATTGCTTCAACTAAGCTATCGGCCCCTATATGCGATCCGCCGCGCCAGGGCGGCGAAAAATCGCTTACCCCACGGCTAATTTCGCCGACCGTATAAATTAGGGCGACTTGTTTGGCCAAGCGCCGGCTGGGCAAGGCATCTTTATAATCCGCCAAATTAATACAAGTGGGAGCGCGCTTATTGTCGGGGCAGGCGGTTTCTTTCAAATCGGTGACGTAGCCCAATTTATCAACCAGTTTTTTCTTTACCGCCGCCTGGGCGCTTAAGGGCGCATTATCAATGGCATGGCGCAATTCTTGCGGCGGTAGTCCGCGCCCTTTTGCCATATCTTGTATGCGTTGTTCAAACATATCGCTGGCCAGGCTTTCCATGCTCAACCGGTCGCTGGGGGTGAAGTTTCTTTCGGTCAGAAAATTCATCGCAGTTTTAAATTTGCCGCGGGCGACAAAGCTGGGCGTGATGCCGATTTTATCCAACAGCCCGCGTAAAAAAGGAATTTCAATCGATACGCCCAACACGCCCCAATCGCCGGAGGGTTGCAGCCAAATTTGATCGAAGGCGGTCGCTAAATAATAAGCGCCCGGATTGGCGCCTTCGGCCCCCAGCGTGTCGGCGAAGGCATAGGCGAATTTGCCGCCCTCGCGGAAGCGCAAAATAGCTTCGCGTAAATCCTGGGTGCGGGCATTGCCCAAATCGCCCGAATCAAGCCGCATGACAATGCCCTTCACGCGCTTGTCTTTGGCGGCGCGGTCAAGGGCGGTGATAGCTTCGATGAAAGACAGGGGCGGGTTTTCCAGCCAGGTTAATAAGGAATGGCGGCCGGTATATTCGGGCAAGCCATCGTTCAGATCATAGGTAAGAACCACCTCATTCGGCAGCGTTCTTAATTGGTGGCGGTAAATAAGGCCGCTGATAAATCCCACCAGCGAACTTATCAGCACGGCGGCGCCGATGAAAATGCAAATACCTTTTAATAAGCGAAGGAAAATTTTCATTCGCTTTAAGCGGCTTCATTGCCGGTAACGGTCGCGATATCCGGCGCGTCGGCTGCTTTCATGCCAACCACATGATAGCCGCAATCGACATGCAGCACTTCGCCGGTAACGCCGCTGCCCAAGGCAGAAGCCAAATATACAGCAGTGCCGCCCACATCTTCCAAGGTGACATTGCGTTTTAAGGGCGCGTTCAATTCATTCCATTTCAGGATATAGCGGAAATCGCCAATCCCGGCGGCGGCTAAAGTTTTGATGGGGCCTGCCGAAATCGCATTAACGCGAATATTCTCTTTGCCCAAATCCGAGGCCAAGTACCGCACGCTTGATTCCAGCGCCGCCTTGGCGACACCCATGACATTATAATGCGGCATCACACGTTCCGCGCCGGCGTAGGTCAAAGTTAAAAGGGAGCCGCCATTTTTCATGAGCGGCACGGCGCGCTGGCACACGGCGGTGAAGGAGTAACAGGAAATTTCCATCGTCTGGCGGAAATTGTTGCGCGAGGTGGCCAGATATTTGCCTTTCAATTCTTCCTTGTCGGAAAAGGCGATTGCATGCACTACAAAATCAAGCCCGCCCCAATGTTTGGCGACGGCGGTAAAAACGGTATCTAGGCTGGCATCATCATTAGCATCGCACGACATAATCAATTTCACGCCCAAAGATTCGGCCAAGGGCGTAATACGCTTTAAAAAAGGCTCGCCTTGATAAGTAAAGGCCAATTCAGCCCCTTGCGCGTGCAGGGCTTGAGCGATTCCCCAGGCAATCGAACGGTCATTGGCAACGCCCATAATCAGGCCGCGTTTGCCTTTCATCAGCGTGCCGGTGGGTAGGGAAGGGGTGTCGCTCATTACATTGCCTCCTGCGGGGGTGAAGATATGCCGCTATGCTAGTTACTATGGCCTGGGCGTGAATGTCAATTTCCCTTTAAATCTCGAGTTTGTCTAAAGCGGCCCTGGGGTTGTACTTATTTTTACGGCTCCATTTTTCGATGAAGTCGTTCAAATCCCGGTCAGTTTTTTCGGGCAAGGCGATTTTCAATTTCACATACTGATCGCCACGGGTTTTGCTGGCTGGGTTAAGAATTCCTTTGCCTTTCAGGCGCAGCATGGTGTCGGTGTTGGAGTTTTTTGGCACAGCGACATTGACCCGGCCATCGATAGTCGGAACATTCAAGCTGCCGCCCGCTACCGCCTCATGAAGGGTTATAGGAACTTCTAGGATCAAATCCAAGCCGCGGCGGGTGAAAAAGGGATGCGGCGCCACATTCAACTGCACATAGGCATCGCCTGCTTGGCCACCCACCAAATCGACATTGCCCTGGCCTTTTAAGCGCAAATTTTGCTTGTCTTCCGAAGCGGGCGGGATAGTGACGGCAATAGTCCGGCCATTTTCCAGCACTAAGGATTTTTTCGCGCCCCGCGCTGCGTCAAAGAAGCCGATATTCAACACATAATGCACATCGCTTCCCGGCACAGGCCGGGCGCGGGAATAAGGCGATTCGGCGCGGGTGCGCTCCTTTGGTTTGCGTTGTTTGCGCATACTGGCGAAAATATCGGCGATAATGTCGTCCATTTCGGGTCCGCGGTTGAAATGGGGGCCGCCGCCCTCCTCGAAGGAATAAGAAAAATCTTGCCAGTTGGCGCGCTGGCCGCCGCCGGAACGGCCGCCAAAACCTTGCGGGTTGCCTTGCGCGTCGATTTCACCGCTGTCAAAGCGCCGGCGTTTTTTTTCATCGCCGATAATGTCATAAGCGGCCGAGATTTCCTTAAAACTTTTTTCCGAAGCTTTATCATTGGGATTTTGGTCGGGATGATATTTTTTGGCCAGTTTGCGATAGGCCTTTTTAATTTCATCGGGACTGGCGCTGCGGCTAACGCCTAAAATCGTATAAGGGTCTCTCATGGGGCCTACTATAGCGTAGTTGTAAAATAAAAAAAGGACGGGGTTTAAAACCCGTCCTTTCTTGATAAAGTATCAGGCTTTACTAGCTCTTGATTTGCCAATCGCCCGAATCATCGCGGCAGGCGGTGCCATAGGCCTGTTCGCTGCGGCCACCCACTTGAATGGTTTGGGTGTATTCGCGGCACACTTGGCCGTCGGTGTTATAGGTGCGGATAGGGGTAACCGAGCCCGAATTGCCTGAATCGGGATTGCGCCAGTAAACCGGTTGGTTGCTGCGGCCGGTTTCAAAAGCGCTATAAGCAGCGCGGTTGGCATAAGAGCGGTCGGCGGCATCCAACGATTTGCCGATTTCACTGCCGGCATAAGCGCCAAGCAAGGTGCCGATCGCGATCGCTGCGGTTTGGCCGCGGCCGCCGCCAATATTATGGCCGACCACTGCCCCGCCGGCGGCACCCAGCAAAGTGCCGATATTTTGCTTAGGCCCAGCGCCTTCAGCGCAGGCGGTTACAAACACTGTAACAAGCAGGGATAGAAGGAGTTTTTTCATAGGATTTACCTCGTTAACGGAAAAAGATGATAAAAAAATTATAGGTGAAAGACCCCTCTTCTGTAAAGAATGCTATTTGTTTTATACCGTTTGACTATGGCCGAATTGCGACCATCGTCTTTCATTTAACGCCATGATATGTAATATTTTTTACGTTCCCTGCTTCGAGCTTCATTTTTATGCCCCAATTCAACACCGCCGATGACAACATCTTGCGCTTCAATCCGTTGGAGCTGTTCAAGAATTGGTATGAGGAGGCCATCGTCAGCGAACCCGAAGACCCCAATGCCATGAGCTTGGCAACGGTGGATGAGGACGGCCGCCCCAGCGTGCGGATAGTCTTATTAAAGGAATTCGGTGAGGCGGGCTTTATTTTTTATACCCACCGTCCCAGCCGTAAGGGCAAAGCCTTGCTGGCGCGCCCTTTTGCAGCGCTATGCTTGCATTGGAAGTCGCTGCGCCGCCAAATCCGCCTGGAAGGGCCGGTGCAAGAAGTGCCGGAAAGCATGGCCGATGACTATTTCGCGACCCGGCCCCGGCTTAATCAATTGGGGGCGTGGGCGAGCCGGCAATCGGAAATTTTGCCCTCGGCGGGGGAATTCGAGCAACGGCTGGAAGAAGTCACGCGTAAATTTGAAGGCCAGAAAGTGCCACGCCCGCCTTATTGGACAGGATTTTCTTTAATGCCTGACAGCATAGAGTTTTGGCAGCAACAACCAAACCGCTGGCATCAGCGCGTGATTTTCACTAAAACAAAAACGGGATGGGATTCAACCAGGCTTTATCCATGACCTTATTCAATGATCCGCAACGCCTTACCCGTTTTACCGCCGTCTTAGCCATAGCGGTTGCAACCGTGTTAGCTGTAATCAAAGCCGTTACCTGGCTTTTGACCGGCTCGCTTGGCATGCTGGCGACGGCCGTCGATTCTTTGCTTGATGTTGGCATGTCGGGCATTAGCCTGTTCGCCATCCGCGCGGCGCAACGCCCGCCCGACCGCGAGCACCGTTTTGGCCATGGCAAGGCAGAGCCTTTGGCTGCCATGGCGCAAGGCGCTTTCATCGCCGGTTCTTCGCTTTTATTGCTGATGGAAGCCGGACGCCGCTTGCAAGAGCCGGTGATATTAGAACAAACCTCCACCGGCTTTGCCGTGATGGTGCTGGCGATAGTCATGACATTGCTATTGGTGGCTTGGCAATATTGGGTGGTGCGGCGCACGCAATCTTTAGCAATTGCTGCTGACATGACGCATTACCGTGTTGATATTCTGGTCAATGTGTTTGTCATGATCGGCTTGGTTTTGGTCAATGCGACACAAAAAGCATGGATTGACTCAGCCATCGCCGCCAGTTTGGCGGTATATTTGCTGCGCACCAGCTGGCAAATCAGCAAACAAGCGTTAGACATGCTTCTTGATCGCGAATTGCCGGATGATGAGCGGGAAAAAATCGGCACGCTTATCCGCGCCGAACCTTCGGTGCGCGATTTCCATGATTTGCGCACCCGCGCCGCCGGATCCGCCCGCTTTATTCAGTTCCATTTGGAATTGGATAGCGATTTAACCTTGGCCGAGGCGCATGAAGTAACCGACCGGGTGGAAAAGGCAATCGAGGCGTTGTATCCCGAAACCCATGTAGCGATTCACCAAGAACCTTACGGCATCGAGGATCACCGTGACAATTTCTAAAAAAGTCATTTGGATTACCGGCGCTTCTTCCGGCATTGGCCGTGCGCTGGCGTTGCGTCTCGCGGAAGAGGGGCATGATATAGCGGTCTCTGCGCGGCGGGAAGAAGAGCTGCTTCATGTCATGGAAGAAGCCAGCAGCATGGCCGGGAAAATCATCCCTTTTACGCTGGATGTAGTTGACGCCAAGGCCAATCAGAATGTGGCCGCGGCAATTGAAAACAAATTGGGGCCGATCGACATCGCCATTTTCGGCGCCGGCTATCATGAAGAAGTAAGGTTGGAAAATTTTAAGCTCGACACTTTCCACCGATTAATGGATATCAATTTTTTTGGCGTTGTTAATGGAGTGAATGCGGTGCTGCCAAGTTTTAAGCGCCGGAGTGCTGGGCATATCGCCATTATTTCCTCGGTCGCGGGCTATCGCGGCTTGCCGGTGGCCTCGGCTTACGGCGCCACCAAGGCGGCGTTGATTAATTTTGCCGAAAGCATCAATTTCGATGCGCGGCATATGGGGATTAAGGTGCAAATCATCAATCCAGGATTTGTTAAAACGCCTTTGACCGATAAAAACCGGTTTCCCATGCCGTTTTTAATTCCGGCGGAGGAGGCGGCCAATAAAATCGCTAAAGGCTTGCGGCGCAATAAATTTGAAATCGCCTTTCCGTGGATGTTTGTCAGTATCTTAAAAATTTTAAAGCAATTGCCCGATAGCTGGTATTTCAGGCTGGTTGCCAAGGCGACGGGGAAATAATGATCGAAGAAGCTCTTAAAAACTATATTGCTTATTACGAAAAGCTGACCCCTGCCACTATCGGCGATTTGCGGCAATTGGCGGCGGCGGATATGTATTTTGAAGATCCGTTCAACAAATTTACCGGTGTTGAAAAGCTGATCGCGCTTTATCAAAAAATGTATCAGGTGATGGATAATCCGCGCTTTGTTATTTTACATTCTGCGGCATCAGGCAATCAGGCCTATATTCATTGGCATATGTTTTATTATCTGAAGGGTAAAAAGCAAGAACACAAAATTGATGGCATTAGTTTGGCTGTTTTCAGTGAAGGCGGAAAACTAATCAGCCATATTGATTATTGGGATGCCGGCCAGGCGGTATATGCGCAGATTCCAGTGCTGGGCAGCATTATCCGTTTTATCCGGCGGAAATTAGGCGCCGCGGATTAAGGCGATTTGCCGTACATCGATTGTGTTGATCTTAAAGCCCGCCTCGCAATAGCCAAGATAATAGCGCCACATGCGCTGAAAGCGTTCATCAAAGCCCATGCGTTCAATTTTACCCCAGGCGGCATCGAAACGGTTGCGCCATTCATGCAAGGTGCGGGCGTAATGCAGGCCATAACCGTTATTGGCGGCCATGGTAAAACCCGCTTCATCAATCAGCTTTGCTAAAATGGAAGGCGAAGGGAGCATGCCGCCCGGAAATACGTAACGCTGAATAAAATCGGGGCAGCGTTTGTAATTTTCAAAACGGTCGTCATGGATAGTAATCAATTGCATTACGGCGCGGCCTTCCGGTTTTAAGACGCTGTATAATTTATCAAAAAACACCGGCCAATATTTTTCGCCGACAGCTTCGAACATTTCAATCGAAACCACGCGGTCGAATTTTTGCTCAATTTCGCGGTAATCGCGCATAAGAATTTTCACGCGGTCGCCCAAACCCGCCTTCAAGGCGCGCTGACGGGCGAATTCGGCATGCTCTTGGGAGTTGGTGATGGCGGTGACGTTGCAGGCGTAATTCTTGGCCAAAAATTCCGCCATGCCGCCCCAGCCGCAGCCGATTTCCAAAACTTCCTGGCCGGGCTGAATTTGCAAAAGACCGGCCAAATGGCGGTATTTATTATATTGCGCTTCTTCCAGGCTTTGCCGTTCATGGGCATAAATCGCCGAAGAATAGGTCATGCTGGCATCCAGCCATTCAGCATAGAAACTGTTGCCGATGTCATAATGATAGGCAATGTTGCGTTTGGCTTGGCGCTTGGTGTTGGCTTGCAAGAAATGCCATATGCGGCGGAAAAAATGCACCCAAGATTGGCCATAGAAAGGGGCAAGCAGCGTGTCTTCATTGCTCATCCACCAGTCCATGATGGCGGTGATATCGGGGCTGTCCCATTCGCCATCCAAATAACATTCGGCGAAAGCCAAATCGCCGCCCAATAAAACTTTGCCGGGCACTTTGATGTCTTTTAATTTAAGCACGGCATTGTGTCCGGGTTCGGCGCCGCCGAAAATAAAAGCCTGATTATTTGGCAAAATCAACGTCATCGTGCCGCGTTTTGAACGGTCCAAAAACTGCACCGCCATACGCAGGCCGCGGCTTAGTTTGCTGGCGGCTTCTTCGCGCCGGTCAGGGGTAATAATGTCGATACCGCTTAAATAGGCTTGTTCAGCGGCAGGTTTGGGAAAATTTTCGACAGTGGCAAGCTGAGCGCTCATAAGTTTTCTCCTGTAAGGGGATGTTTAGCTTATAATTATTTTATTTGCCATAGGTCACTTCAACCGGGGGCGGGGCAGGGCGCTTATAATATCGAGCGCCTTTGACCCATAATTTCAAGGCATCCCAATGAATTCCGGCAATGACTTTGAGGGTTAAAAGCGGATGAGTGAATAATTTTTTCACCAGATTTTGATCATTCAGCATTTCCGCTCGCGCCACATGGGTGGCGATCAAAACCTCTTTGTCGCCCTGGCTTTGGCGGATGAGGAATGAAAAATCGTCACCAGGCGGGGTGATGCGGAAGCGGTAATGGCAATCCATCGGAATGAAGGGCGAAACGTAAAATAATTTTTGGCAAGATTGTAAAATGGCTTTGCCCTTAATTTGATCATCGCCGACGGGCAGCAAATAGCTGTGCATTTCTTTGAAAGTATTGCGCACTTGATAAAGAATCGCCGCAAGCTTTCCTTGTTTATAGCAAAAATAAACGCTGATCGGATTAAACACATAATTAAAAATCCGCGGCAGGCAGAGCAAATAAATTTTTTCACCCTGCAGATCAAGCCCGATATTTTGACAATGTTTTTCAATCCAGGCGCGTAAAGAACTGCCGTCGCGCGGGCCATGATCCTTATCAAAGAAAGAAAAAATATTTTTCTTATTATAAGAAAAAAATCGCAAATTTTGATGTAAAGCCGGCAGCTCATCCAAATCGGCATATAAAGAAAACACCCGGTAGCTTAAACGGTGGCCAAAGGGCGCCAAGCGGCGGTGCATGACATGGCCGGTGTAAAGGCGGGAATTCATGCGGCTAGCCGCCTCTCTTCCGCCGCTAACCAAGGAGCAGTTACGCCCAGCTTTTCAGCCACGGCGATTGCGGCTTTAAGCCCGTCTTCATGAAACCCATAACCGCAATAACTGCCGCAGAAATAAGTGTTGTTAATACCTTGAAGGGCAGGAATTTTGGTTTGCGCCGCCATCGCCCCGGCATTGTAAAGCGGGTGGTCATAGTCATAAACCCCATGCACTTTTTCCGGCATGAAAGGCGGGTTGAGCGTGACGAAAAGGGGATAGGTTGAATCGATATTTTGTAAATTGTTCATCCAATAAGTTGTATAAAGTTTGTCGCTTTGATTCTTAGTCGATAAATAATTCCAGCTTGACCAGATCTGACGCAATTTCGGCATCAGCCGCGCATCGCTATGAAGGACGGCTTGGTTTTTTTCATAAGCAAAGCAAGACAAGGTGCGGCGTTCTTCATCACTTGGATCTTGCAGCAGCTTCAAGGCCTGATCGCCGTGACAGGCTAAAACCGCTTTATCGAAAATATAATTTTGATCGGCGCTGATCTGAACTTTGCCATTAATGCGCCGGATATTTTTGACGGTGGAAAATTTTACATTCTCTAAGTCACGGGCGATGCGCTTAACATATTCGCGGCTGCCGCCGCTCACCGTGCGCCATTGCGGACGCTGATTAACTTGCAAAAGGCCGTGATTATCGCAAAAGCGCAGGAAGCTAAGGGCTGGGAATTCCAGCATCTTTTCCGCTGTTGTCGACCAAATCGCTGCACCCATCGGCAATAAATGATAATCGATAAATTCTTGGCAATATTTTCCCGCCCTCAAATATTCATCCAAAGATAAATCGCTAACCGGATCGGTTTTCAGCCAAGCGGTGCTTTCTTTATAAAAGCGCAGCAGATCGAGAAGCATTTTATAAAAACCGGGGCGAAGCCAATTGCGCTTTTGCGCAAAAGTTTGGCCTAAAGTGCTGGTGCCATATTCCAGCCAGCCATCTTTAAGGCTAACGGCCAGCGACATATCGCTTTTTTGGGTTTTAACGTCTAGTTCCTTGAAAAAGGCAATTAAATTGGGATAGGTCCAGTCATTATAAACAATAAAGCCGGTATCAACCGCAACCGAATGATTGCCGAATTTCGCCTCAACCGTGTGGCTGTGCCCGCCCAAATAATCATTGGCCTCGAACAAGGTCACGCTATAGCGTTGCCGTAAGAGCCAAGCGGCGCTTAAACCTGAAATGCCGGAACCGATAACAGCAAGGGAAGGCCGATGAGCCATGGTATTCATCTTTTGGTCTTAGCATTTTCCTTAAAAGGAGCGATAGGGGGGATATCTGGGGATGAACGGTTAAAAGCCTATAAAGAAGGCATGCTGCGCCCAAATTTTGCCATAGTCGTCCCTGATTTTAAGCCCGCTTCTGGTAATGGCTTTACCTATACCCTTTTATAATTTTCTTATGGTGGCGGTTCCAGCTATAAACAGTAAGCGATCTCATGTCAGGCATGGTGTCTGGCAATTTTCCAATTGGAGGAACTTCATGATTCGTTTCGGTACTTTCGCAGTCGCCGCTTTGGCGATCGCACTGGTTGCTTCCGCTGCTTCCGCAGCCAGCCCCAGCACTGCTACTTCTACCAACAAAGCCCCGGCCGCAGCCAATATGCCGGCAGCTTCGTCGGACAACATGGCCGCTTCTTCGGCCACCACGATGAAATCTTCGCAAAACATCGTGCAAACTTGCGCCGCTGCTTCTTCTTGCCAAACTTTGAGCAAGTTGCTGCAACTCGCCGGTTTGACCGAAACCTTGAGCGGCCCTGGCCCCTTCACGGTATTCGCCCCGACCGATGCCGCTTTCGCCAAACTGCCAAAAGCTGAACTAGACCGTTTGATGAGCCCCGCCGGTAAGCAAGATCTGACCAAGATTTTGACTTTCCACGTGCTCAGCACCAAGTGGGATTCCAGCACCCTGGCCGACAACAAAACCTTGACCGGCGTTCGTACCGCCCAAGGTTCCAGCTTGCCGACCATCAGCAAGTCGGGTCAGTCGATCATGATTGGCAGCGCCAAAGTAACCGGCACGCCCGTCATGGCCAGCAACGGCACGGTCTATATGATCGATTCCGTTCTGATGCCAACCACTGGCAGCTCGAACCAAATGTAATTTTTGACCTGATTTAAGGTTCTCAATTACGCCGGCGGGAGTAACTTCCCGCCGGTTTTATTTTGCGGCGGTATAATTTTTCATGGCGCGGGCCAGCAGATCGCCCTAAACTGAAACTATGAAGATAAACATTGCCCGGCTCGCTAAAATGTTCTTATTCACCTTGCTGACGCTGTGTGTGCTGGCGATGCTGGTGGCGGGCGCGCTTCACGCCTTGCGCTACCCTCTGTGCCAGGATTCCCGCTATACGCAATTAAATTTATGTTTATATCCGGCGGCTGGCTAATTAAGCACTACTTGAGGGCTTAAGCGGGGGTGCATATAGGAATAATGATGAATAGTGCGCGCATGAAAGACTTGGGCAAAGAAAGTCGGCGAATAATTATAAACTATTTCGGCCGCTATTAGACTATCACCGGGAGGTAAAACAAAGCCGGGCGGTAAGGTGGCGTTGCCGCCTTGAACCCCTATCGTGCTGGGAGTGCCTAAAGAACCGGCCCCGCGCCGTTGCCATGTAACGCGGGGTGCATTATTGCCGGTACGGGTGACAGAGCTGATAATCATCACACTGTTAGCGCCGGTATTAAAAGGCACCATTACCGAACGCGTGGCGTTAAAAATGTCATCTATTTCGGCGGTGGTTAGAGTGGCGGAGCGGGACACCAAATCGGCTATGGTCGCCGAGGACCGGATCAATTTTTGCTGCAGCAAAATATAACGGCCCATTTCATACGAGCCCAAAAGCACGGTAACCAGCAAAGGAAACAAAAGCGCGTTTTCAACAATAATGCTTCCCCGCTTCGATGAACGCGGAAAATATTTTTTGAAGAAGTGAAGTAAGGGTTCCATCATTTCCTCTTAATGGGGCGGGAATGGCTCATTGCGCACGGCGACAGCGCCGCCTAACTTAATATGTTCTCCCATCACCGGATTTAATAACCCCGTTAGCAGCGGCCAGTTGTAAGAGGCGCGGTACACCACAATTTCGCTTGGTCCGCCAACACCTTCGATACCGCTATCAGCATCCCATGCGCCATTGCTGTTGCGGTCGACATAGGCTTCGCCAATATCATAGGCGCCGTTATGATTGCTATCGGTATAGGCTTCATCGCCAATCATATTAAAGCTGGGGTAAACTTTGGTTGAAATTGTTAAAAGGTTGGGGTCTAACAAACCGAAACTATTTTCAACGATAATTTCTCGAATCCGTTGTTGGCGGGTGGCAGCATTTTGGGCTGCTGTCCCTCCCGTAATTCCATAGCGGGAGGCTTCGCGCAAACCGCCTTCGATGAAAGAATTGACCACCATGACCATGGATATTTCTAAAATGCCCACGATCATTAAAATCACTAACGGAGCGGTCAGCCCCCACTCAACGGCAACGCTGCCGCGGTTGTCGCCGATTTTGGCGCTTTTGAGCCGCTTCCACAGGCTGGTTTTTTTCAAAGGCCGGAGTTGAAAAAACCGTTGGTTATTCGAAAGAGATTGGCTAGACTGCTTAATTGTCATGGCTTGCCCCTTTCTTACCCGTTATTCCTGGTTGCCAATGCTTGCCGCTATTGCGGCACTTAGCGCTTGCGTATTTCCGCAAACTTCCCCAGCACGCGCGACCCAATCCGCCCCCTTGTTGCGCATGGGCGATAGTTTGCAAACTTCCGGTGAAGCCGGCTTGGCGGTAACTTTTTACCAGCGGGCGGCTGATATGGATCCCAAAAATCCTGAACCTTTTTTGAAGCTTGGGCAATTGCTGCTGGCGCAAGGGCAGCGCAGCGAAGCGCTGCAGGCGTTCAACCAAGCCGAAATGCTGCGTCCTTCCGATCTGGCGATGCGCCGTCAATTGGCCAACGGCTTCCTTGAACTGGGCGAAACCGGCAAAGCCAGCGCTATTTTGCAGCAAGCGGTTAACGAAAAACCTGAACCGCGGCTTTACAACAGTTTGGGCGTAACGCAAGATTTGGCGGGCGATCATGTGGCGGCCCAGCAATCGTATGCGGCCGGCTTGTTGCTGGCGCCCGGAGATTTGACGCTGCAAAATAACTTGGCGTTGTCTTATGCCTTGGATAAACGTTTTGATGAGGCCATTGCCGCCATGCAAAAAGTCGCAGGCGATGCTAAGGCGACGCCGCAGCACCGGCAAAATTTGGCCTTGATTCACGGGCTGGCGGGGCAGGATCAAACGGCGGCCAATATTTTGCGCCTTGATTTGGATGATGCGGCGGTGAAGCGCCATTTGAGTTTTTACAAAAAATTGCGCGCGCTTCCCGATGGCAAGGAAATCATGGCCGCCTTGCGCCAACAAAAATCGGTTATTCCGGATAGCGAGTTTTAAGCTCATTTTTTCGCCTACATCATTTTGCTAAAGCTATCGATAATCCGCAAAATTCCCGGGCCAATTAAAACAATAAATAGCGGCGGCAAAATAAAAGTCACCATCGGCAAAGTTAAAATCACCGGCAGTTTGGCGGCTTTTTCTTCGGCTTTCATCAAACGGTCGTTTCTAAATTCAGCCGCTAGAATGCGCAAACTTTGGGCCAGCGGCGTGCCGTATTTTTCGGTTTGACCCAAGGTTCCCACCAAAGCGCGGATGCTGGGCAGGTCGGTGCGCAAGGTTAAATTATCCAGCGCTTGGGCGCGGTTGGGTAAAAATCCAAGCTCAACCGCGGTTAAACCGATTTCTTCGGCTAATATAGGATTAGCATGCGCCATTTCGCGCGCGACGCGGTTTAAGGCCGCATCCAAGCTCAAGCCTGCTTCGGCGCAAATCACCAGCAAATCCAGCGCATCGGGCAAGCCTTCGCGCAATTGCTGCCGGCGCCGGTCGGCCATGTTTTTTACATAAAGGTCGGGGGCATAATTACCAAGTAAAATCGCGCTAATCGCATACAGCATTTTTTTAGCGCTGGTCATTTCGCCGATGCCGATTACATATAAAAAATTCAACGCTAATAGGGCGACCGCAATGGGCAAAACCGCGCGGGCAAAGAGATAAATCACCAGCGCATCGCGGCCGCGCCAGCCGGCGCGCATTAATTTGACCGAAATTTTTTCTGCCTGCTGGCTGCGCATCAATTTAAGATAATCAACCGTTTGGCGCATTAAACTTAAAGAATCGATTTTGCTGGCATCGCGGCGTTTTTTGCTGGAAGTCAAATCGCTGTATAAAGCTTTGCGGCGTTCCTCAATCGATTTCAGGCGGCCGCGCAGGCGGTCTTTCACCATATACGCCTTTGCCACCCACAAAACCGTTAGCAGCGCCGCTGCGGCGGCCAGCAACGTCCAGGTATAAGGCGGCAATTGGGCCAAAAATTCTTTCATATTTTAAATTGCACCATTTTCGACATCAGGAAATGACCCAATGCCATTAAAACCAAGCCCACGCCCAGCAACACCTGGCCCCGTGGATCATGAAGCAAAACGCCTACATATTTATCGTTCAATTTATACAGCGCGCCAAATACCAAAAAGGGCAAGCTGCCGATCACCATGGCGCTGGCTTTGGCTTCCGCCGACATCGCTTTGATTTTTAATTGCACTTGTTTGCGTTTGCGCAACAGGCCGCTTAAATTTTCCAAAGTTTCGGCCAAATTACCGCCAGTTTCCCGCTGAATCGAAAGGGCGATTACAAAGAATTTCATTTCCGCAATATCCAGGCGGTTGCTGCATTCCCATAACGCTTCTTCCATGGTTTGACCGATTTTCATTCCATCCGTGATCCGTTTAAATTCGGTGCCGACCGGTTCGGGAATTTCTGAGGCAATAGTTTTAACGCACTCGCTGATCGGCAAGCCCGAACGCGCCCCGCGCACGATTAAATCAATTGCTTCGGGGAATTGGGTGATGAAAGCTTTGTGGCGCTTGTTGATTAAGCGGCCAATATATTTATGAGGGATGCCTAATCCAAAGACCACGCCCATGCAACCGGCCAAAGGCCAGCCGAAGCTGAACATTCCTTTGAACATTAAGGTGGCGATTCCCAAAGAAAGAATATTGATGATAAAATATTTGCTGATGCTAATATTGCGACCGGTGCGTTGCAAGCGCAGCTGCAAAAGGGAGGCGCGGGGCAGAAACTGCAAAAGGCCGCGGTCGAGCAGGCTTTGATCCCGGCGGTCCATATCGATATTTACCGCCGATAGATTTTGATCTTTTTCTTTGACAAGGCGGGATTGTTTGCCGGTAACTTGCCGCAAGCGCCGCTGCAAGCGTTTGCTTTTGCTGGGGCCGAATAAGCCGCTGGTGAAAATCAATAGAACCAACACCACCCCGCCCAGCAAGAGCATCATCAACGGACTAAGCTGATAGTTTAAAATTGTCATTTTAACCGCCCATCGCCTCCAATAGCGGTTTATGCAAGCCGTAATATTCGGCCCGCGGCGTGAAGTGCGGGCGCAAGCCGGTGGGGCGGAAAATGCCCTTCAGTTTGCCGTCTTCGCCTTCGCCGCTAAATTCATAAAGGAACAAATCCTGCGTCGTAATGACATCGCCTTCCATGCCGATGACTTCGCTAATATGGGTAATGCGGCGAACGCCGTCGCGCATTCGGCTGACTTGGATAATCAGATGCACCGCCGAGGCGATCAGCATTCTGATCGCTTTGGGCGCTAAATTGGCGCTGGCCATTCCCACCATATTTTCGAGACGCATCAGCGCTTCGCGCGGGCGGTTGGCGTGCAGCGTGGCGAGCGAGCCATCATGGCCGGTATTCATGGCTTGCAGCATGTCGAATGATTCCTCGCCGCGCACCTCGCCCAGGATGATGCGGTCGGGGCGCATCCGCAAACTATTCTTGACCAGATCACGCATGGTGATTTCGCCTTCGCCCTCCAAATTAGGCGGGCGGGTTTCCAGGCGCACAACATGCGGCTGTTGCAATTGCAATTCGGCGGCGTCTTCAATCGTGACGATGCGTTCACCGACATCGATCAATTGAGACAGCGCATTCAGCAAAGTGGTTTTACCCGAACCCGTACCGCCCGAAATAATGATATTAAGGCGCGAGCGCGCGGCGATTTTCAAAACCGTCGCCATTTCCGGCGAGATATTCTGGGTTTGCACCATGCGGTCGAGGGTAATACTTTTCTTCGAAAATTTGCGGATCGAGATCGAAGGCCCATCCAGCGCCAAAGGCGGGATGATGATATTCACCCGGCTGCCGTCTTCCAGGCGCGCGTCGCACAATGGGTTGGCTTCATCGATGCGACGGCCGATCCGCGAAACGATGCGGGTGCAAATATTCATGACATGATTATTGTCGGTGAATTTGACCTCGGTTAATTCCAGCTTACCGCGCCGTTCGGCATAAACTTGCTGCGGGCCGTTGACCATAATATCGTTTACCGTCTCATCGGCCAGCAAGGGCTCTAGCGGCCCTAAACCCAGCATGTCGTTTAGCATGAGGGTTACTAAATCACGCTGCTCCGCCATATTGAGATGAATTTTCATCTCTCCCAGCATTTCGTTGGCTAAAACCGTTAATTGCTGAGCTAATTCGGCGCGGCTTAATTTCACTGCAGCGGCAATGTCGATGCGGGAGATGATCAAAGGCTGGATTTGTTTTTTGGCTATTTCAACTTGATCGCGGCTGGCGGCCGAGCGCCCTTCCAGCGGTGAGGTCACGGCAGGCGTACCGTCGCTGCCGCGTTTTAAGCGTAAGCCGTGGGCGCGTTCCAAGATATCGCCCAGCAGTTGCGCCACTAAGCTGCGCTGATCGTTGAGGCTGATTTGCTCGCCGCGTTTTTGCAAAAGTTCCAACACAATGCCGCTGATGCCACGGGCCAATTCTTTCGGATTGATTTTGGCGGCAAAGGCAACATCGATGCGCTGTAAAACTTCCGGTAAAATTTCCTGGCGGATTTCTTCGGTGCGCTGGGGCGGTAAGAAAGAACTGGGCAGCGGCGCTTCTACGGCCGGTGCGTTTTTTTCTTTTTCCGGTGGCGTGATAGAGGCAGAAGCTGTTGCTTCACCTTCTACGGGCGGTTCTTGAGTTGGCGCATCAAGCGTCGTTCCGGCAGCAGCTTTTTCCGGCGCCCGCACATTGGTGCGCAGCCGCAAACGCGATAGCGGATCTTTTTCGCCTTCCGGAAACTTCACCACCCAAAAACTCCTAAAATTTTATCTAACCTGTTGATATATCTTTATTTTCGCATCCATTTATTAACAAAAGACCACCATGGCTGCTTTTTAGGAGGATTCTTATTCCCCAATAGTAAGTCGATGATATTATTCAATGAAATCAATGTCTTGCCGCTTCCCCCCATGGCGGCTAGCGGCCGCCCGGAATTCATGGCTTGAGTTAAAGTCTTGCCATCTTCTTCGATCGTAATATCGATTTTATGTTCTACGCCCCGCTCGAAATCTTGGGCGCTTAAGGGGTTGCCCGGGCTTGAGCGGTTGACCACCATAAAAGTCTTTGCCTTAGCGTTAAGGGCCTTAATCCGGCTTAAAAGGCGGGCGGTATCGCGGATGCCGACCAGGGTTAGATCGGATACCAAAATAATGTAGTCGGCTTCTTTAGCGATTAATTCTTGAACCGCGACATTGCTGCGCGGCACATCGACAATAATGTGCGTAAAGCGCGCGCGTAATTCTTGCAACAATAGTTCCACCGCCGCTGGGTTGGGGCGGATTTCAGCATCCAGCGGTTCTTCGCTGCCCATGATGTATAAACGGTCGGTGGCTTTAACCAGCGCGCTGGTGACGAACAGGCTGTCAATCCGGTCGGGATTTTTAAGGGCTTCGCGCAAACCGGGACTGGGTTCCACATCTAAGGCCAAGGCGGTTATGCCGTAATGAACGTCAAGATCGATTAACGCCACGGTGGATTTTTTTTCTTCGGCTAAAAGCCAAGCGGTATTAACGGCAAGCGTGCTGGCGCCCACCCCGCCGCGGGCGCCGATAATCGCGGTAACATGGCTGATCGCCTTGCTTTTTGTGGTGCCCCCGTCGCTTGGCTGGGCGCTGACGATAGCTTGACTCAAGGATTCGGGATTCAGCGGCTTGACCAAATAATCCGAAATCCCAGCCGTCAATAAGTTGCGGAAAAGAGATACATCATTGGTCGCCCCTAATCCGATCACTGTGCTGTGGGGGCAAAGGCTGCGCAAATGGCGCGCATCAACCAAAGGATCAGGGGAGGAGCTGAAATCGACAATTAAAGTTTGCGGACGCGTCCCTTCGGTTAAAACGGCAATCGCTTCATTAACGCCGCCTTCTTTAACCACATCGGCGCCGGGCCAATTTTGCGATGCCACCGAGCTTAATGTGGCGCGGGTTTCCGCATCCGCGGCAAAAGCTAGAAAATCCGCGGTGTAAGTAACAGCGGGCGGTTTTTTTGCAAGATTCTGTTCAACATCTGTCATCATCAACCAACTTTAATTTTTCTTGGTGGGGCCATCTTCAAGCAAAGGAGTAATTTTTCCTGCCCGGTAGCGCTGAATCGCTAAGACGTTGGCGTTGCCATCGCCCGCGCTTAAATTCTGGCCCTTTACCAAATCACGCGGATTGGCCGCCATAGCGCCCAAATTCATTTTATCGGCGCAGCCAAAATTGCTGCTGGGGGTGTTTTTTGTTTCGGGGCCCGGATATTTGCTCCAATCGGGACAACCGGCTACGCTGGCTTCCGGATGGCGGTGCGTCACCGCCACATCATCATCCGCCAAGCCGGCGGGCAGTCCAACCACATGCGTAGTAAAGCCAAGTTGTTGTAAATAAGCGATCACATTGCGGCTGCGGCTAAGCGCCAGATCACCGCCCGCGGGGGCGAAGCTGACGGCCAATTCGTCACCGCTGTTAGGGTTAACCCGATCAAGAAAAACCTCTAGGCTTTGACGTTCTTCATCCGTCAAGGACGCGCTTTCAGGCAAGAAGGTTATCACATAAGAATCGCCGCTTTCGGTGATTTGAAAAGTTTTCGGCAGCGTAACGGTAGGAGCGCCTGACATTGAGCAAGCGCTTAACAAAACCATCAGGCTAAGAAGTAGGTAAGGGCGGATCATATAATTCTCCTAATCCAAAATAAAGCCGTGGGCCATGGGGGCAGCCAAAGCGGCGGAATTATTGGCCGGCGGTCTTTGCTGGTATTTTTCGGCTTTCAAATAGCGTTGCGCATCGGTTGGCGCCGTAAAGCCGTCGGTTGGCAGGGCCAATTTAGTATTGCTTGGCTGCGCCAAATAAGGAGTGACCACGATCACTAGCTCGGTTTCCTGACGGCGGAAGCGGTCGGAGCGGAAGAGAGGCCCTAAAATCGGTAAATCGCCAAGACCCGGATATTTGGTCAAATCCTGAGTGGTGTCTTGTTTAATAAGACCGGCAATCGCCAAGCTTTGACCCGAACCCAGCTCAACCGTAGTTTCCGCGCGCCGGGTTGAAATGGACGGCACTTCAAAGCTGTCCAGCGTAACGGCCCCTTGATTGCTTAACTGGCTGACTTCCGGGCGGATGCGCATGCTAATGCGGCCTTCATTAAGAATGGTAGGTGTAAAGGCAAGCCCTACGCCGAAAGATTTGAACTCGATGGTGATCGCCCCTTGTTGTTGAGAAACGGGAATGGGAAATTCGCCACCAGCCAGAAAATTGGCGGTTTCACCGCTCATGGCGGTAAGATTGGGCTCGGCCAAAACGGTTAGAAAACCTTCGTCTTCCAGCGCATCAATCAATGAATTCAAATTCAGATGGCGGTTTTGAAAACGGCCGAAAATGCTGCCGCCCTGGTCTTGCGCCCGGGTAATAAAAGAGTTGGTATTGCTGATAATAGAGCGGCCCGTGGCTAAACCAAACATAAATTGCCCGCTATTGCCCAGGCCTTCCCAATTGATGCCCAAATTTTTCACAATGTCGCGCGATACTTCGGCGATGCGGACGCGCAAATGAACTTGATTCGAGCCGGTGATGGCCAATTGATTGATAATGGCATCATCGCTGCCGACAAAACGCGAAGCGATAAGACGGGCATTTTCGGCTTCAGCAGCGGTATTCACATTGCCTGATAAAATGATAGCGCGATCCAGGCCCTCGACCTGAACATTGGCCGCTGGCAGCATTTTGTCGATCGATTCTTTAAGGCGCGTCAAATTGTAGGAAACGCGGATTTTTTTCTTAAACAGCACTTTTTCCCGTTGATCAACGGCAAATAAGGTGGTTTCGCCTTGCTGGCGGCCAAACACATAAATCAGGGAAGGCGTTTTAATTTGCACATCCGCTATATTCGGATCAGCCACAAATACCGTATCGGCGCCCGCGTTCAAGCGCACCAAAGCGCCTGATTGCAAAGGCACGGAAATAACATCATTGCCGGCCGCTTCGATGGTTTCGGCTTGGGCAAAGAGGGGAAGGAGAAGGAGAGAAAAAAGAAGGAAAACTTTGAAATGGCGCATGGTCTTATCCACCTCCCCCGGTTGATTCTTCTTGCACGGCATTGCCGCGCACTACCCGGACGCTCCGGGGCGCTTGAATCGGCGCTAAAATGGTGCTTACTTCGCGATCCCAGGTAAAATTACGATCCCGGACGGTTTCATTTTCTTCCTTGGCCAAGGGGCGCAAGGCTAAAGAAAGCTTGCCCATTTCGCTCGCTACCGCCAGCGTTTCCGCTTGCTTGGGCGTTACTTCGACAGTAGCGGTTTTGGCTATTTGGGCTTCAGGCTTTTGATTGTCGACACGCTGATCGACCGCCAAAATACGGATATTTTGCATAAAGGTTTCGCTGGCGCGGCGCGCCGGCGGCGTGCCGCCACTGGCCGGGGATTCGGGCTGAATGAACTGGGTCAATAAAATATCGACATAATCGCCCGGGAATACAAAGCCGCTGATTCCCGAAGTGTCATTGACTTGAATCGAAATCGCCCGCATGCCGGGGGTAAGCACGGCTGCCATAAAGCCACGGTCGCCGGGCTTAACAACATTGGCGGCAAGGACGGGCTCGCCAGCGCGCAGGCCATTGCGTGCAACGGCGCCGGCAAATTCTTCAGGCGTTTGTTTGCCGCGCTGAGCATAGGCGTCTAAAATATTGTCGCTTGGCCATTCTTGCCAGGTCAAGTGATCGGCTTTAATAAAAGTTCCAGCCGGAACGTCGACCTTAGCCACCAATATCGAGGGCAAGTCTTTTTTAGCCGCCACCGGCGCGGGCGCCGGCGCTTTAGACCCGCTCATCGAGACGATGACCACGCCGACGATCACAACGATCAAAACTAAAAAGATAACTTTTTTTAGCGACATACTGTCCTTCCTATCTTATGAGCATCTGGCAGGCGCCGGCCAAGCAGCCGATGGAAATAGCGCTGCCGTAAGCAATCCGCTGATGTTTGCCCCACACCCGCGCCGCATTCAGCCAGGCCATCATATTTTGCGGCCCATGGCCGTAAGATTTTTCCCAATGCCGCGTGGCGCACCATATCCATAGGCTGGCCGCGATAATTCCTCCGCTGGCGCCGATAATTAATAAAAAGTTGGCGAAGAAAGAGGTGGGAATCCATAGGCTTCCGGCGCTTAAAAATTTAACGTCGCCCGCACCAATCCAGCCTTTGCTGTAAAGAAAGAAACCAAGCGCCAGCAAGCAGCCGGCTTGGATGAAAGGGTAAGGCCAATCTAATGGCGTTGCGGAAGTTAGGGCGTAGAAGGGAAATAATAAAAACAAGGAAATGGGTATAAAATTCGGGATGCGATAACTTTGCATATCCGTTAAGCCGGCATAACAGGCAATGACGGCAAATATATAAATGGATACTTGATGGATAAAATCAGACACAGATATCATTTCCTTAAGTCTTTAATTTGGCTAAACTTCAAGATAGTCCAGATGCGCGGAAGGGGTCCGCTTATTCGGCGGACCCCTCCTTCGATTAGCTTGTTAACCGTAGGCTTTTAAGCTTACGGAGCGGGCGGCGCGCCGCCGGTCGCGGCAGTCGTAGCGTCGTCCAATCTGTCAGAAACGGCAGTGAACAGAGTGTTCAAAGAACCGCCCATCGCTTGGAAGGCTGTAATAGCAGCTACCGAAATCAAGGCGGCGATCAGACCGTATTCGATCACGGTCGCGCCCGACTCGTCTCTTAAAAAGGTGTGTAATGTAGTCATGTTTGCTCCTCGCTGGTTTAAGACTCGGATTTTCTCCGTAACTAAGACCAGCTTGCCACCTAATGGTTAAAAAAAGTTAAAGCAGAAGGATAGTTTAGGCTGGAATTTAGAACGAAACTGTCTCAAATTTTAGTCAAACACTTAAGCTTAAGAAATGTCTTAGATTTTTTGCCTATAGTGAAGGAATCGGCCAAAGAATGCGTGTCATATTCAGAAGAATAAAGGGAGTGGCGAATGCCTAAAATCCGGCAAAAAGGAAGTGTTATCGTATGGGTGGCCGCCTCCCTTATCCCATTAATGGGGGTGCTTGGCGTTTCAATTGACGCCGGCCGAGCCTATTTGGCTAAAGAAAGATTACAATCGGCTTTAGACGGCGCCGGCCTAGCGGCGGCCCGGGCTGATGCCGTGTCCTTGGTCAATGATCCGGCCTTACGCTGGAGCCAAGATGTGCAACCCGTCATGCTGAATTTTTTTAAATTGAATTTCCCCATCGGATTCATGGGAAATGGGGTCGACGGTTATCCGCAGACCATCCCACAAAAGGTTTCCGATGACGGCATTACCATGAAGTTTCATGCCAGCGCTACTATTCCTACCACCTTTATGCGGATAATGGGGGTCAATCAAATGACCGTGATTGCCGATACCGTTGTGGTTCGCGGCCGTCATAAAATGGAAATAGTATTCGCCATCGACAATACCGGCTCGTTTGGCACCAGTTTAAACCAGCAATCAAACGTGCAATATAATCAGCCGCCTGAAGCCGCCTCGCCAATGGCGCGCTTGCAAGAGGGGATGAAAAATTTGGTGAATACTTTATTCGACACCGCCCGGCTGAATGGCGATATCCGGATTGGCATTGTGCCTTACGCGCATACGGTCAATATCCGCACCGAGCAAATTCAGCCTGATAGCTTGGCGGCTTATACGATGCCTACCACTTTCGCCGCCAGCCAGCCGGGCCGTCCGCCGGAATTGGATAATAAGCTGCCTTATTTAATGCGCAAATGCGTCAATGCTGCCGACGGCGCATTTTGCACCGGCGTAGTGGGGCGCACCGCGACCAACAGCTATCAAGATCAAGCGGTTGCCATGGGTATCGCCGCGCAAGGCGGCGTGCCCGCCGGGCAGGTTTTATTAAACCGCGATTTTGCGCCGGTTAATTGGCGCGGTTGTATTGAAGACGCCGCGGGAAGCTCTACTTCTTTGGGGGATCCGGTAATTAATTCCAGCAATAACGCCCTGGGCGTTAGCGGCGATACGCCGCCTAGCCCCATGCGGTGGTTTCCTTTTTTATATAACAGCACTTTTACGCGCAACGTCGATACTTATACCGCAATGGCGACCACTTCAGGCGGCAACGCCGTCAACACTTGCGCGCGCGGCAGCAGCAGTACCGGGCGGCGTAATGATTATGTCCGCGCTAATAATACTCCATGCCAAACCGTTAGCGGCAGCGGAAATGCGCAAGCCCGCCAAGTTCCCGCTTGCGTAACCGACCGGTATGAATCGGTTAATTACGGCGGTAATTATACGGGCCTTTATTGCATGCTAGTGACTTACGGCACGCAATATCAGCCTACCCAAGGCTTTACCGCCACGCACAGCCCCAATTCCGGCTGTCTGCCGGGCGGGATGCTGCCTTTAAGCGGGAATAGGGCGCAAGTTTTACGCCGCATCGGGGCGTTATTGCCTTCCAATCAAATCGGCACGCATGCCGATATAGGGGTTTTGTGGGCAACACGGGTTTTATCGCCGCGCAGTGAATGGAAAAGTTTCTTTGGGTATAATCTGATTAATAATGGTCAGTACCCGGCGGCGTGGAATGATCGTGAGACTATTAAGGTAGTGATTCTTATTTTTGACGCCGGTAACGACCGTGGCGTTTATTCCACCCATGGCCAATTAACCGACCGGCGTTTGAATAATGCCGGCTCGATGGCGGGCGGCGGATTAAATACATTGCAAACCCGGGCATGTAACGCCCTTAAGGCGCTTAGCCCCGATTTGAATATATATGTAGTATTGCAAGTAAATCCCGATGGCGGTGTGAACGCGACCGATCAGGCGATAGCTCAAGGCTGCGCCACCCGCCCCGAGAATTATCAGCAGGTAAGCCCCGGCCAGGGCTTGACCGATGCGTTGAATAACATCACGCGGCAGCTGACGGATTTACGATTGGGGATTAATTAGGAAACCAAATTATTCTCGCTGCATTCACAAGGCGGTTGCGGCCATCTAAAAATTATGAGACATTTCACCCGGCAGCCCGCCTAGCTCAGCGGTAGAGCAACCGCCTTGTAAGCGGTAGGTCGGGGGTTCAATCCCCTCGGCGGGCACCACTAACTATTTCTCCGCAATTCATACAAGGCAATCGCGGCGGCGTTGGAAACATTCAGGCTTTCCATCTGACTGCTGATCGGCAATTTGACGATTAAATCGCATGCTTCGCGCGTAAGCCTGCGCATGCCTTCGCCTTCGGCGCCTAAAATCAAAACCAATTTGCCGCTTAATTGGGCTTCGGCCAAAGTTTGCGGGGCTTCCCCATCCATGCCAACCGCCCAGAAATTCGCCTCTTTTAATTGTTCGATGGCGCGGTTGATGTTGACGACATGGAGCAGGGGAACAACTTCAAGTCCACCTGATGCCGCCTTGGCCATCGCGGCGCTTAAGGGCGGGCTGTGGCGGTCTTGCAGAATAACCGCATCGGCATTGAAAGCGGCGGCCGAGCGGATGATGGCGCCCACATTATGCGGATCGGTGACTTGATCTAAAACTAACACCAGTGCATTCGGTTTATCGGCTGTCTTTTCAAGAATATCTTCAATCGCGGCGCGCGGTAAAGCTTGCACCTTGGCGGCAATGCCTTGATGCACGGCGCCCGGCAATAATTCATCCATGGCGCGGCGGTCTAAAATTTCGGGTTTTAAGGCGGCGGCGGGCAAATCAATTTCGTTGCGCGTTTCCTCGGTCAGCACCAGGCGGCGCAATTTCCGTTCGGGATTTTGCAAGGCGGCCAGAACCGCGTGTTTGCCGTAAAGCCAATAATCATGGTCGAAGCTGGGAGCAATCTGTGCTTCCCTGCCGCTCGATTGGCGGTTTGATTTAGGCTTGGAATGGCGCATAAAGGCTGTTTACGGGGAAAATCGGGGCCTGGCAAGGTTATTTCCAGGGGATGACAAGCCGGGCAAAGAATGCTACATACCCCCTTCGCAATTCATAGGCTAAAGCTGGCGTCAGCCAACCGAAGCCCGAAGGGCGAAGGTTGGAGGGGTGGCGGAGTGGTCAATCGCAGCAGACTGTAAATCTGCCCTCTTCGGAGTTCGAAGGTTCGAATCCTTCCCCCTCCACCATTTCTTTACCAACCCGCCCATCATGGCGGGTTTTTCTTTGCTGAAAACCCCAATTCCCGCGCGGTTTTGCGAAAGCACTGTGTACTGTTAGAGCGCTGGGATGTGCATTTTTCTCTCAGTTTTGGCGGTTTCTCTCACGCTTTCTGGATACGTTGCGAGTGTGTCGTCGTCGTGAAAGCGCTTTGATTTACAAGGCAAACCGCAAATTGTGTTTGAACACTAAAAGCGGTTATCGCCACACAAATTTCAAACTTTTTTGCGGAGTCATCGTCGTTTTTTTCGGTGACGGCATACCGGAGGGGAAGAACAAAATAAGGAGGTTCTTCCCATGGCGATTAGCACCCGCGATCCCGTCGATATGACTGGCCAGGAGCGTATGCAGGAAATCGCGGCCATTTTAGCCGCCTGTGTCCAAAGATTGCAAAAAAACGAGCAGAAACAATGCGATAAAGCCAATTTCGAGAGAAGTTTGACTGGACTTCAAGGGCGAATGAAGCATTCGTGTGACCACGCTGAGAACCAGAGTGGAGATGCTTAATATGGCAACGAATGTCCTGGCAGAATATGCTGCCCTGAACGCGATGGAGATTAAAGACCTGCTGGTCGAATGGAACAAGTATTTCGACCGCCCACCGTCATCGCACAACAACAAAACCTACCTCGTCAATCAGATCATCTATCGCATTCAGGAGCTGACCTACGGCGGCCTGACCCGGCGCACGATTGATCGGCTGGAGGCGCTGGCCGAAAGCGAGGTTGCGAACCAGCGCAAGTCAAATCCCAGCCGCCTGGCGGTGGGAACACGGCTGGTGCGGGAGGTCAAAGGCGTTGAACACCATGTGCAGGTGCTGGCCGATGGGTATGAATATCAGGGTATGAAATACCGCAGCCTTTCGGGCGTGGCTTTTGCCATCACCGGCACGCGCTGGAATGGGAACGAGTTTTTTGGCCTCGGCAAAAAGGATGACAGCGAGAAGCGGCCTTACCACCGATCAAGAAAATGGCTGGCAGAGCAAGCCAAAAAGGCCAAGTTATGATCGGCACGAATTTACCAGAAAAGAAAATCCTGCGCTGCGCAATCTATACCCGTGTTTCTGACGACGAAGGGCTGGATCAGGAATTTAGCTCGCTGGATAATCAGCGTGAAGCTGGCGAATACCATATCAAGGCGCAAGCCCATGCAGGATGGAGGGTGCTGCCGGAGCGTTACGACGATGGCGGATATTCAGCCAAGGATTTGCACCGTCCGGCCGCCAAACGCCTCCTGCAGGATATCATGGACGGCAAAATCGACGTTGTGGTCGTTTACAAGATCGACCGGATGTCGCGCAATATGTTCGACTTTGTCGACTTAATGAAGTTGTTCGAACAGCACAAGGTTACTTTCGTTTCGGTCACCCAGCATTTTAATACCGAAACGGCGATGGGGAAACTCATTCTGAATATCCTGCAATCCTTCGCGCAGTTTGAGCGTGAAATGACCGCGGAGCGGATCCGCGATAAATTCGCCGCCTCGAAAATGAAGGGCATGTGGATGGGAGGGCCGCCGCCGCTGGGCTATGACGTGGTTGAGCGCAAGCTCATCACCAATCCCAAGGAAGCCAAGCTGGTCAACCATATTTTTGAACGATATGTCGCCTTGAAAAGCACTACCTTGCTCTGTGACGAGCTGAAGCGTGACGGCCACCACACGAAAGCCTATATCAGCCGCAAGGAGCGGCCTGTCGGCGGGCAAACCTTTGTCACCAACTCTATTCTGACAGTCTTGCGTAACAGGCTTTACGTTGGGGAAGTCCACCACAAGGGCAAATATTACCCTGGCCAGCACAAGGCCATTGTACAGCGCGCCCTGTTTGAACAGGCGCAGGAAATTCTGAACCAGAATGGCGGTATAAAGCGCAAGCGCACCTGGACGATAAAATCGAAAGCCTTGCTGAAGGGATTGCTGGTCTGCGGTGGCTGCGAGGGAATGATGTCGCCTACCCACACGCGCAAGGGCAACAAGCATTATCATTATTACGTCATGAATTCTTATCGCCGGAATTCTTGCGAAGGCTGCCCCATGGATCGCATCCCTGCCGGCGAGATCGAAGCGGTGGTCAGCAGCCAATTAAAAGCCATACTGGCCTCGCCACAGATCGTAGTCGAAACCTGGCGCAAGCTGAAAACACGCAATGCCGCCTATCAGGAAAGCGACCTGCACGATGCCATGCGGGATCTGAACAACGTGTGGGATAGCCTAATCCCTGAAGAGCGCAAACGCATCGCCATTCTGCTTATTGACCGCGTGGTCACGCGATCGGATGGAATCGACATTGAATACCGCGCCGATGGCTTCGAAACGATCATCGATGATCTGCAGCGGAAGCTGAACGCCAACCAGGAAAGGAGATCAGCCTGACAATGAGCCATGTACGAATAGAAAACAGTAAAATCATCGTCCACGTCCCGCTGAATTTGCGAACGTGGGGCGGCAAGAAAGTTATTGTCGGCCCGCAAGGAAAGGATTTGCGGGCGCTGGAGCTAGATATCCGCAAGGATGAAAAATTGCTCAAGGCGCTGGGGCGCGCCTATCGTTGGCATGGCTGGATTTTAACAGGCAAATACGCGACCGTGCAGGAAATGTCGGAGAGACAGAAAATCAACAAATCCTATATGCAGCGCATGATGCGGATCATGCAGTTGTCGCCCAAGATCGTGGAAGCCATCCTCGACGGCCAGCAGCCGGAGGGCTTTGCCTTACGGGATATCGAGCAGACCTTTTCGCCGCTTTGGTCTGAGCAGGAAAAGCAATTCGGTTTTACTTTCCCTCCTGCATAAACCGCTTTCTAGCGGCTAAAATTCTGTCATGATTCGTGTCTGCCCAATTTATCAATTCCCAAAGAGGTGGCAATAACGACCGTCCCAGCGGCGTCAGGCTGTATTCCACGCTAGGTGGTTTGGTGGCATAAACCGTTCGGTCGATCATGCCGTCCATTTCAAGGTCTCGCAGCGCTTGCGTTAAAACTCGCTGGGACATTTCTGGAATTTCTCTTTTCAATTCCCCGAAGCGCCAGGGACGCAGCGCCAAAGTGATCAAAATCAGGACAATCCACTTGCCGCCAATACGATCAAGCGCATCCCGATATGGATAAGATTGAGGATTTTGAAACCTCTCTTTCCAGGTACGGCGGCGCTCTTGTAATTTTCTGGTGGCGTCGCTAGTCGGCACCTACAATATTCTCCCCTAAATAATTTTTAATTTTATAAATTTTCCAATCATATAAAGCGCCGCTAAGAACAGTTTTCTTTACAATCAACTGTTTCAAATTCGATAGTGGAGTGCTGGATATTGTGATTAATTAGAAGAGTTTTCAGGCTTGCCTTCACTTCTTCCATGGATTTCAGGTCTGCAATTACAACATGGGCTTCCAAAGCGTTTCTTTGCTCATCAAGTCGTCTCATATGAACATGATGAACGCTGGAAACACCTTTTAATTGCTGCATATCATGGATGATGGCCTCTGGATTTATACCTTCCGGCGTACCGTCCATAAGCAAATTCAAAACGGCTGGAAACTCCTTCACGGCCTGCAGCATGACATATGCCGATATGACGAGCGTTATGATCGGATCAACAATCGTCCACCCGTAAAGCAAAATTAATGCGCCACCGATCATCACGCCTACGGATGAGAGAGCGTCTGCTATGTTATGCAGAAACGCCGCGCGGATATTCTGGCTTGTTTTGGGTTCCTTCCATGTTAGCGCTGCGGTTGCCGCGTCAATTATCAGAGCAATGCCTGCCACGATGATGACCGTCCAACCCTCAACCGGCTCTGGCTCGATAAAACGGATAATCGCTTCGGTGCCGAGCCAAAAGCCAATCAGGATAAGAGAAGTCAGATTTATCAGCGCTGCTATGGTTTCTACACGCTGGTATCCATAGGTGCGCTTGCTATCCGGCTTTCGTTTGGCAATGCGCCGGGCAATCACGGCAAGCAAAAGAGAAGCGGCATCGCTAAAATTATGCAGAGCGTCGGCAATCAACGCCAAGCTGCCGGAGAATATCCCGCCTATGATTTGGGCCACTGTAAGTCCGACATTGATAACCACAGCCACGGAAAGTTTAGTATTCGTCATGTCACGCGCTGCTTGATGATGATTGTGTCCGTCGTGATTGTGGCCGTGGTTATCGCTCATTTCCGCATCCTTGGGTTAAAAGTTACTTGGCGTCTTGAGGATAAATTGTTTTGACCAATGCCTTCTGGCTTTCCAGCAGATCAAGAGCTTCGGTTGCGCCAGCGATGTTTTTATCTTCAGCGGCATGATGAAAGCGATCGATGGTCTTGTTCAGCTGATCAAGTGCCTTGATCAGCTTTTCGTTGTTTTCCTGCTTCGCTGCATGCGGCTGGTCGTGCAGGACGGCAATGGCAGCCGCCAGCTTCTCTCCAGCTTCGTGAAGCGTATTGGCATTGTTATCTTTCAATGCCTGACGGGCCGATGCGATGGTTTCATCGATCATTGTCCAGGCCGCGTCAACGGATGCTGGCTTAACTACAGAAAAATGGGGTTTTTCGTTATGGCCGTGACCATCGCCGTGCGCTTCTGAGTTCCCGTGGGCGTGTCCGGCTTCCGCGCCATGATCATGTCCGTCCGTCGCATAAACGGGAACGGACAAGGCTATAACAGCGATTCCGGCAAGCAGTAGGGTTTTAAACGGTTTCATAGTTTTCCTCCTTCTTTGGTTTTGAAAACATTTTGTAAAGCGCGGGCAGAACGATCAGAGTCAGCAGCGTGGCGGTAATCAGTCCGCCGATCACGACGGTCGCCAGCGGCTTCTGCACTTCGGCTCCCGTGCCTGTCGCCAGTGCCATCGGAACGAAGCCAAGCGAGGCCACCAGCGCAGTCATGAGAACCGGGCGCAAGCGGGTTAATGCGCCTTCGACAATAGCTTCCCGCGTTTGCATGCCCTTTTTCACAAGATCGTTAATGTAGGTGATCATCACTAGACCGTTCAGCACGGCAATGCCTGAGAGCGCGATGAAGCCTACAGCCGCAGGAATCGAGAACGGCATATCGCGCAAGACCAGTGTAAGGATGCCGCCGGAAATCGCCAACGGCACACCGCTGAACACCAGCAAAGCCTGTTTTGCTGATCCCAAGGCCGTAAACAGCATCATGAAAATCAAGAAGAAACAGGCCGGGACGACGATCATCAGGCGGTTTTGTGCCGCAACCAGGTTTTCAAACTGGCCGCCCCAATCGAGCCACAGGCCGGATGGCAGCTTGGTCTGTTGGTCAAGTTTCTGCTGTGCCTCCATAACAAAGGATCCAATATCGCGGCCACGGACATTGGCTTGCACCACGACGCGCCGTTTGCCGTTTTCGCGGCTGATCTGGTTCGGCCCTTCAGAAAGGCGGAACGTCGCCACTTCCTTAAGAGGCACAAAGGCGCCCCTTTCGCCGTCCTCGTGCGGCACAGGGACGGGCAAGTTTTCAAGCGCTGGGATATCCTGACGCACGGCTTCAGGGAGGCGCACGACAATGGGGAAACGTCTATCTCCCTCGAACACAAGCCCCGCTTCTTTGCCGCCGACCGCCGACGATACGAGATCAAGGATATCGCCGATATTCAGGCCATAACGTGCAATCGCGTCCTTGTTTAGATCAATATCCAGCATCGGAAGGCCTGTGGTTTGTTCGACCTTCACATCGGCGGCTCCTTCCACGCTTCGGAGAACGCTGGCGATTTTGTTCGCGGTTTCGGTCATGGTCTTAAAATCATCGCCATAGACCTTGACCGCCACGTCGCTGCGGACACCAGAAATCAGTTCGTTAAAGCGCATCTGGATCGGCTGCGTGTATTCATAGTTATTTCCTGGAACCTGCCCGACTGCTTTGGCCAGCTTCTCAAGAAAATCCGCTTTGGTCATAGACTGATCCGGCCATTCATCATGAGGTTTCAGAATGATAAAAGTATCGGATACGTTCGGCGGCATGGGATCGGCGGCCATTTCCGCAGTTCCCGTCTTGGAGTAGACGAAGGCTACCTCCGGCAAGGCGCTGACGGCTTTCTCGACCTGTAACTGCATCGCTGTTGATTCCGAAATGCCGGTGCTGGGAATTCGCATGGCGTGCATGGCGATGTCTTTTTCATCCAAGGATGGGATGAATTCTTGTCCTAGGCGGCTGGCGACGAGTAGGGAAAAGATGAAGAATATCACCGCCGCAAGGACAACCACTTTTGGCCTGTTTAAAGACCAATTCAGCATCGGGGCATAACCTGACTTTGCTTTGGAAATAATCCGGCTTTCTTTTTCCTCCACCCTACCTGTGATGCACATGGCAATCATGGCGGGGACGAATGTGATGGAGAGAACAAAGGCGGCAATCAGAGCGATAATGACCGTCATGGCCATCGGCTCGAACATCTTGCCTTCGACGCCAGAGAAGGTCAGGAGCGGCAGATAGACCGTAATGATGATCGCTTGGCCGAACACAGCGGGCTGCACCATTTGACGGCTGGCTTCCAGCACTTCCTCCATGCGTTCTTTTAGAGACAGCAAGCGACCTTCGTGGTGCTGACGCTCTGCAAGGCGGCGTAAACAGTTTTCCGTCACGATTACTGCCCCATCCACGATCAATCCGAAGTCCAGCGCTCCTAGGCTCATCAAATTCGCGCTGATACCCGCTTTCAACATTCCGGTTGCGGTCATCATCATGGTGATGGGGATGACCAGAGCCGTAATCAGCGCGGCGCGGATATTGCCGAGCAGCAGGAACAGGATCACAACAACCAGCAATGCGCCTTCACCAAGGTTTTTCTGCACCGTATGGATGGTGGCGTTGACGAGCTTCGTTCGGTTCAAAACCGTCTTTGCTTTAACACCTTCCGGTAGAGATTTATTTATCTCGGCAAGGCGCATATCGACAGCGTTAGAAACAATCCGGCTATTCTCGCCTTTGAGCATCATCGCTGTTCCGACCACGACCTCATGGCCGTTTTCGCTGGCGCTGCCAGTGCGAAGTTCCTTACCAAGCTCAACGCTCGCCACATCCTTCACATAAATTGGTATGCCGCCGCGCGTTTTTAGAACCACATTGGCAATCTGGCCGATTGTCTCCAGTCTTCCATCGGCGCGGACAACATAAGACTCACCTTTTTGCTCCAGAAAACCGGCGCCTGTGCTGGCGTTATTACGTTCAAGGGCTTCGATTACGTCCGAAAACGTCAAACCTAGAGCCGCCAGTTTCTGTGGATCGGGCTGGACATGATATTGCTGGGCGTATCCGCCTATCGCATCAACCTCTGCCACTCCTTGCACGGTTTTCAGCTGCGGCCTGATGATCCAGTCTTGCACCGTGCGGAGATACATGGCTTTTTCGAATGGCGTTTTCAGCACGCGCCCTTCCGGCGTGGTATAGTCCGCATCAGGGTTTTCGCACTCGACAGTCCACATATAAATTTCGCCAAGGCCCGTGGAGATCGCGCCCATGCGCGGCTCTGCGCCTTCAGGCAAGGCTTCCTTGGCCTCTGTCAGGCGCTCGTTCACTTGAGCGCGGGCGAAGTAAATATCTACGTTGTCTTTGAAAATAACGGTGACTTGCGCGAATCCATTGCGTGAAATCGAGCGTGTATAAGATAGCCCTGGAATTCCCGCCATCGCCGTTTCAATCGGATATGTGACTTGCTTTTCAACCTCAAAGGGCGAAAGTGACGGCACTTCGACGTTGATGGCGACCTGATTGTTTGTAATGTCAGGAACGGCATCGATGGGCAATTTGCTAAGTGAATATATCCCGTAGGACGCCATCACTGCCGTGATCATCACGATCAGGAGCCGATGGATAATCGAAAAGCTCAGTATTTTTTCTATCATCGTTTAAACTTTCTTAGTGTTCATGTTCCGCTTCAGCTTTGCCAAGCTCTGCCTTGAGCGTGAAAGTGTTGGAGATTGCAACAGGCTCGCCAAAACTCACGCCGGAGAGGATTTCAACATGACGGCTGTCCTCGCGCCCCGTGGTGACATCGCGCTTTTCAAACCCTTGCGCCGTTCGAACAAAAACTGCAGGTTTCCCGTTCATGGATTGCACCGCCTCTTTCGGCAAGATCAGGTCTGTTTCCTGTGCGGAGGTCGCAATCGCGGCGTTGGCAAACTCACCGGGACGCCATTTGCCTTCAGCGTTATCGAGTTCAATAATCGCCTTGGCCGCGCGGGTTTCCGGATCGATGGCGGGGCTAACAAAAATCAATTTGCCTTCGGCTTTGCCGCCGCTGCCCACCACGTTGGTCATCAAGCCTTCTTTGACAAATGGCAAATCGCCAGGAGCGATGGCGATTTCCACCCATACGACGCTCAAATCGGCCACCGTGAAGGCCGAATGCGTGGTATCGACGTATTCGCCAAGTGTCAGTTCGCGGGCAATCACGCGCCCTGGCAGCGGAGAGCGCAATTCATGAAAGCGCGAATTTCCGTTGCTGGAAATTTCGCCATTCTGCCCTAAAGCCTGTAGTTTCTGCTTGGAAAGATCGAGCTTGATCTTGGCTTCTTGATGGGCATTTTTGGCAGTTAAATAATCCTGTTCCGCCGTAATCTTTTTATCCCACAGGCCTTTTTCACGATTGAACGTGGTGCGAGCAAGTTCCTCAGCGCGCTTGGCGGCGAGGTAATCGGCCACGGCTTCGGCCATTTCACGGCTCTCGATAAGGGCCAGTACTTCGCCTTTTTCAACCGTATCGCCTAAGTTTTTTCTGGCTTCCGTTACCGTGCCGCCAACTTTAGGAACGATCTGCGCCATGCGGTCAGCAGCGGCAACAACTTTGCCAGGCACGGACACTTCCCGCGCCAGTTGACCTGGGCCAACAGCGGCGACTTTAATGCCCGCCGCGGCGATCTGTTCGGCGTTTAAAGGAATGACGCCTTCAGCATGCTCGCCTTTTTCTTCCCCGCCATGACCATGCCCATCCTCATGACCGTGACCATGCTGTTCTTCCTTGCCCTCATCATGCTTTTCCTCGCCCTCTTGATGAGCGTGGCTGTCCCCATGGCCTTCAGCTGCTTGGGTTGGCGAGACAGCATAATTCCATCCGATGACCCCGCCCGAAAGCGCAAGGATGGCCACGCCCGCCAAAAGCAAGTTTTTAATTTTTGGTTTGTTCATTTTTCTGTTCCTTTGTAGCTGTATTCTCTCTGTGTGCATGGGCTTGAGCATCGTCGTGCGTCGCGGCGATTCTTTCGAGTGCAGCGCGTTGCCGGTGATAATCGAGCGATACTTCATTAAGCTGCTTGCGCGCCTCGAATAATGTCCGCTGGGCATCCAAGACTTCGAGATAGTTAAATTTACCAGCGTCATAACCATCTCGCGCGAAACGGAACGCTTCTACTGCGCCCGGCAACACGGAAGATTTCAAAGCAACAGCCTCGCTGTAAGCATTTGAATAATTGCCGTACAACTCGGTTAACGCAGCCTCAAGATTGAGACGTGCGCTTTGCTCATCAAGTGCGGCAGCTGTCACGTCATGACCAGCACGCTCAATGCCTGCGCGGTTCATATTGAAAACTGGAATCGGGATGGAAAGTCCAACAATGAAGGCTTGCGCATTATCTCCCCTGAAATCCCTTACGCCGAAGTTCAAAGTGGGATCAGGGACGGCATTGGCCTTTTCAAGCGACAATCCAGCTTTGGCGCGATCAATGCTCGCGCGAAGGCTCATTGCGTCTGGTGTTTTTCTGAGACGTTCACGATATTTTTCAACTGGTTCGGGCTGTTGCGGTTCTGGCAAGCTATCGATGCTGGCCGTAAAGTCTCCGGTATCGCCGCCCATCAGGGATGACAACGCCTGTTTCTTTGCGGCAAGGTTCCTGTAAGCGCGATCAAGAGCAATTTTGCTGGAAGATAATTCAATCTCTGCTTTGTTTTTCTGGATATATGGCTCTTTTCCCGCCTGCACCTTGGCGACCACGCTGTCACGCACTTCGGTGGCCAGGTTTTGCTCTTCTTCTAGAATAGATACTTCCTGCTGGGCTGCGGCAACTTCCGCAAAAGCTATAGTGACATCGCGGATGAGGTTGAGCGTTACCCCATCACTGGTAAAATGCGCGCTGTCTTTTTCGGCATCGGCAATGCGTGTGCGGCCACTACGCTTGCCGGGCATTTCAATAAGCTGCGAAACGCCATAAGTCATCTCGGCGTTATCCAAGCTACGGTAGGCTTGATCTCCGTAAATATTTTCAGCCTCGACCGACAATGAAGGATTGGGCAAAGCTCCCGCAGCCGAACGATTGGCATCTGCAGCGCTGACGCGGGCGGACGATGCTCCAAGCATAGGGGATTTCTCAACGGCTCTTTTAATTGCTTGATCCAGCGTAAGCGCCGTCTTAGCGATGGGTTGAACAATCAGCGCTTCAGCCATCGGCGGGGCTGGCTTCGCTTCCTGAGCATATGCAGGGAGCGCTGGCGGCAAAGAAACCGTCGTCAGCAAAGCAAATATCATGAGCGGGATATTCATCCCAAATCTAGGGGTAGCCATGGAAAATCCTTGTTGATTGACATGCGTAATACGGTCGCAATCGCTTTTTTAAAAAGCGGCGTTACAGAGAATGGGCTTTTCAGCCCAAGCCCTGTTCAATCAAGAAAGGATTCGAGGAGGGCGTTTTAATCCGGATATAAAGTCATCATCCGGATCGGAATTGATATTGGTAAAGGCAGTTTTTCTAACTGGAACTTCTACATTAACGCTGAATTGCGTTATGGTGGCGTGGGCCGTACAGCAGTGACCGCAACTAATGCAGGAATGCTTTGCATCTTTTGAGGTCTGATCTTCTTTGGAGTCATTTTTAAGATGACTCGCGCAATCATTTTGAGCGCCATCTGTTTTCTCAGCGGAGAGACTTTGTCCACATTTCGGCGAATCAAAAGCGTGAGCAGCGGCTGAAAAGCCGCTGAATCCGATAGCAAAAATCAGCAATAGGATCAAAATTCTCATAGTAACTACATAGCATACCCAGACTGTGTTAACAATATCTTAGCGAATATTCTTCGTCTTTCTGTCGCGCTGGGGCGATTAAAACGCGTTTCAGCCTAACAGTGCAAACTATCGACTATAGTTTCCTTATGCAAATTTAGACGATTGGCTCAGATCACCAGCCGTGAAGATCGCGATCAGGCCGGCTCCTTCCTCAATGCCTCCCCTTAGAAATTTTAAGAAGGCCACCTTCACAGGAGGGAGGACGCAACATCCGAATCCAAATCAATCATGAAAACAAAATCCGGCCTTGAGCAATCATGAGCGATTTATTGTCACACTGATGTATGCCAGTTGAAATTTTTTTTACGCTGCTGTTTGTGCCAAAAACATACACCTGTATCAAAGCAGTTTAGCAAAACCTTTTTACATCAATCGTATCGCCCACGCGTTTTGTACGCGGTCGTTACTTTGCAATCTCTATCAGAGCAAAAACTGCCTTCTTGTGCGCTTCACGCCCATTCATACGCTCGCGCCCATATCGCCGTAATAGCTCTGATAGTCCGTCAGCTGCATAGCGATGAACCGTCCCGGAAAAGGGAAGATGTGAACATTGCTATGAATGAGAACCATGCTGAATTACCGATTTGTCTTCAAGCCTTAAACGTGCGCACGCCATTGGGGTGCGGCTTTCGCGCGTCCGGTGTTCACGCATGAACTAAGTTCAGACTGCGTAGTATCACTCCGCCATTTTTCTTTTTTCCTGGGCCTAATCAAGGAAAAAGAAAATGGCCAACAACCGCTACAGCGGCGTAGATTCCTACGCCGCTTTTTTTATTGCGTATAAAGCAAAAACCCTCACCCGAATGCCGATTTTTACTTTGGGTGATTATGACGATCTCCAACAGGAATTGATGCTGGCTTATCTGCATGCGTGGCCTGGGTTCGATCCAACCAAAGGTGATCGGCGCAGCTTCATCAAAACTGTGGTCAACACGAAAGCGTTGATGCTGGTGCGCGATGCGGAACGGCAAAAGCGCTGGACAGGCGCGCGGGTCGTGTCTCTGTCCGCGCCGGTGGGCGACGGTGACGATCCGACAACGCTGGCCGATGTCATCGATCATGAAAGCGGTCTATGGGGCAACGTGTTCCAGCACCATAGCCAAGCCTTTGCCGAGCAGAGGCTCGATATCAGACGCATACTGGCCGTCATGCCGGATGATCTCCGACAGACCTATCAGGCATTGTCAGAAAATAGCGTTTCTGAGGCTGCGATCATCCTGGGCATTCCCCGCACCACCATGTCCAGCCGATTGAAAAAATTGAGAAAATTCGTGGAGGACTATATGGCGCAAAAATAATCTGCTGCCGCATCGTCGTTTTCGAAGCGAACGGCATACCAGCCCTGTGTGACCACATCACACGAAAGGAAAAGGTATGAATCAGGCACAAAACGGCGATATGGCCATGTTCAAGTGGGTGCAGCGCGCGCCCGTTGGTCAGCTAAAAGCTCTGACAGACGAACGTCTGCAGGAAATTCGGGAAGCACTGGTCAAGGAAGTCCGGGAGGTTGGCCGCGCCCTGCAATGGGTAGACGGCATTATCAAGCTGAAAGCCATCGAGCGCGACAAGGCTGCCCCAGAGAAAGAGTAATGCGGTGACACCGGATAAAGGGACACCGCCAAAGATCATTCCCCTGAAGCCGCTCTCGGCATCGGAATTGCGCCCGCGCGTGCTGAACGCATTGCCTGACATTCTCCGATACCTTCTTCCCGCTGGCATTATTCGTGGTCGAAAATTCATGGTCGGCGATATCGGCGGCAACAAGGGCGACAGTCTGGTTGTCGAGCTGCATGGTGAGAAAGCCGGACTCTGGCATGATTTTGCCACCGGCGCTGGAGGTGACGTTTTCGATCTATGGGGCGCGGTCAAAGGCCTCGATCGGCAATCGCAGTTCCCGGCGCTGCTGCAGGATATTCAAAGCCATCTTGGCGCTGGTCTGCCGCCCGCGCCGCGTGCATCTCCGCGATCCGCTCCGGTCAGCAGGAAACTCGGCAACCCTACCGCAAAGTGGGATTACACAGATAGTGCCGGCCAGATCATCGCCTCCGTTTATCGCTACGATCTACCGGACGGCTCCAAGGAATTCAGGCCGTGGGATGCCGTGCGCGGGGTGATGAAAGCGCCAGATGTTCGCCCGCTTTATAACCAGCCCGGCCTGAAAAACGCCGAGATGGTCGTCCTGGTCGAAGGCGAGAAATGTGCCGAGGCGCTTTTATCGGTGGGCGTGTGCGCGACCACGGCCATGAATGGAGCAAAAGCGCCGGTGGCTAAAACAGACTGGTCGCCTTTGCAAGGAAAAAGAGTGATCATCTGGCCGGATCACGACGATCCAGGCTTGGATTACGCGCGCAACGCTGCCAGTGCGGCCGCCCGCGCTGGTGCTGTCCATGTGCATATCCTGAAGATCCCGCTCGAAAAACCGCAAGCGTGGGATGCCGCTGACGCGGTGGCCGAAGGATTGGACATTCCCGCCATTCTCAGAAATTGGGAGCGTCTTGTGGCCAAGGATACGCCGCCACCGCGCAAAACTCTGCCGCTTTACAGTATCGCGGAGCTGCAGCAGGACAACACGCCCATTCCTGATGATCTGATTTCCCCGCGCATCTTAACTCCCGGTGGCCTGCTGGTGTTCGGTGGTGCGCCGAAGGTCGGTAAAAGCGATTTCCTGATTGCGCTTCTGGCGCACATGGCGGGCGGTGCGCCATTTCTCGGCATGAGCTGCAAGCGTCCCTTGCGCGTGTTTTATCTGCAGGCCGAGGTTCAATACCACTATCTGCGCGAGCGTGTGCAACGGTTGGCTTTCACAGAGGCCGCCACGCTGTTCCTGAATTCCAATTTCGTTGTCACGCCGCAAATTTCCATCACGCTGAATGAGGCCGGTATTGAAACGGTGGTGGATGCCGTCCGTCAGCGTTTTTCCGATGCGCCGCCCGACATCATTGCCATCGATCCCCTGCGCAATGTTTTCGACGGCGGCGGGCTTGGCGGCGAAAATGATAATGACGCGATGATGTTCTTTCTGGCGCAGCGCCTTGAGGAGTTGCGTCGCCGCATCAACCCGAATGCTGGAATCATCCTGGCGCATCATACCCGAAAGCTGTTCAAGAAAGCGGCGGAAGAAGACCCGTTTCAGGCATTAAGCGGCGCTGGGGCGCTGCGTTCCTATTACACCTCCGGCATCATGCTCCACCGGCCAGACGAGAAGCGGCCAGAACGGCTTTTGCTTTTTGAATTGCGCAACGGCCCGGAACTTCCACCCAAGATGATCGTCCGTGCCGCGCAGGGTTGGGAAGAAACCGAAAACTATGTCGGGCGTCTGGCTTTCAAGGAACAGGGCGAGCGCCAGGATGCCGAACGCCTGCGCAAAACCGACACCATCATTCGCCTGATTTACGAACAGGCGCTGACGGGGCAAATATTCACCGCCAATCAATTCGCCGAAACATTCGAGAATAAAGATGGGCTGGGCAGCAGCCGCACAATCCGCGAGCGCCTCAGCGTGCTTGCCACCAAAGGCCATGTGAAGTTTTTCAAGAACGCCGATGTGTATGGGCTGCCGCTTCTGGCGCGCAGTCGCCAAGGTTATCTCTGCGTCGACGGCATGATGTTGAACACGGGCCGCATGATCGTGCCGACGCATTACAAGGATTCGCAATCCGGCGAAATTTTGCCCGTGGTTTACACGCCGAGCCTTCCGTTCTCCGCCGCTGATGACGGGGAGGAATCGTGATGCATATTTTTGCCGACTGCCGACTGACTGCCGACACTTTGCCGACTGAATCCCGCGCAATACCGCAAAGCATGGCGATTTCCGTTCAAAATCCAGTCGGCATCTTCCGACTCAATTTGCCAACTCACCAACTGAAAATAAGCAAGCGATTCCAACGCATTCCGTCAGTCGGCAGTCGGCAAACATCCCGTTACTCCTACGGAGTAACGCTGGCGCCGCCTGACATGGCGGCGGCCAGCGTCGTACCTAACCCGTCAACCGAAAAAAGGACAGCCGCATGAATGATGATCGTGAAGAAAATAAAAACTTAAGCGAGGGCGAATCTTACGTCGAAGATCGCATTCAATCTGCTGCGCGCACACTGCGCCGGATGCCTGATGTGAAGGTGCAAGGTTATTTCAGCACCTGGCCAACGATTATTCGGGAGCCACTGGAAATTCTGCAAATGGAGCCTGAGCCGATGCGCATCTATCCATCGCAGAAGAGCATTACGGACATGGAGGAAGTTTTGTTCGAATGGCTCAAATGGCTGGAACCGGATGAACGCCGTTTGGTGTGGCTACGCGCCGAGCGTGTGCGCTGGAAACTGATCTGTGCGCGGTTCGGCGTCGGTCGCACGAAAGCGTGGGAAATGTACCGCCGCGCATTGGCGCGAATTGCCGCGAAAATACGCTGAATGCTGGATAATCAAATGATCGTCTTTCGGCAAACTTTGCAATCATTTCACAGCCGTATTCACTTGATAAGTGCCGCGAATGAAGCGTTCATGGATGTATAAGCAAAGGAGAAAACCATGAAAAACACAGCGATTTTACCGACCGAAAACAAAGAATGGGGATTTTGGGGAACCAGCGTCAACAACGGCTACGATGCCGAATTGACATGGGATGCCGCCAGCCAATTTTTCGCAAAAGAATTTGATCTGACCGCCGAGCAAACCCGCGATGTGCTGGATGCGCGCTTCGGTCGCCACCTTGCCGATGACCTGAGCTTCATCGAAAACGGCAAAGATAATGCCAAAGGCCCCATCAATACCGCCGCCATCACCAAGCACTTGACGATGCGGGTGGCTGACCGTGGCTGGCGCGATTGCTTTGAGAACGCCATACGCGAAGCCACAGGAAAAACATTCCCGCGCGAAGCGCCGATGACCAAGGATGCGCTTTTTACGCTGATCGCCCAGCAACACCTTAGCATCGAAACGCTGGTGACGCGCAAAGGTGACAGCCTTGATTTTCACGATGTCGCGGTCTGGAACGTCAAGGATGCGCTGGAAGCTGCCTACGAAGCTGGCCGCAAGGCTCGGAGGTAAGAATGAAACTGCATTTTCCTTGGGACGAAATCGAAAAACTGATTGAGGAGGTCGACACCGCCAAAGCCGCTCAGCCTCTTTATGGTGAGGACACTGGCAAAGGCTTATGGTTGGTCGGTGATCACGGCGTGTATCTAATGCCCAACACGGCTGACGGAGTTCACCACAGCAAGCTCGGCAAGGACGACCGCCGACTTGTCGCCTATGCCAGAGAATGCAATCCCGATACGATGGAGTTTGACGACTGGTGGGAAAATAAACGCCGTTCCTTCGGCGGTGACGACGGGGTGGAGTTTCTGGATTTAAAAGAAATTCAGGCGCTGGCGGCGCACGGATCCGTGGATGGCCACAGGCCAGATAGTCTTGCCATTCTCTTTTCTCTGAATCAATTTGAATTAAGTGTTGTGTTTCATCTGGAGGATTAAGAGTCCCGTTATTGGGTAGAGTTATCCACTTCTGACTCTTGCCCTGGCATTATTTGCCCTCCCTGCTATTCGCGCAGAGTGGTGGAGATGCTCGAGCTTTTGACCAGAGAACCCTGAATTCTCAACGATATAAGGGGGTTATCGCAAAAGTAGGTGGAATATTAACGAAAGTTTGCTATAATGGTCATCATGATGTTGAAGCGTCTCATATGCGCCCTTGTCGCGCTAAGTTTTGTCTTCGCTGGAACACCCGTTCTGGCGGCGGTAAAAGAGATGCCATGTCCGATGGAAAAAATACATTCCGAGATGCAGAAATCCTCGGCTCAGCCTGATATGTCCGACATGAAGATGGGCATGAAAGATTGTGACAAATGCCCAAAATCAGCTGAGAAGAAGCAAGCCGAGAAAACCAAAAAAGGCGGCTGTTGCGACGATCAGGTATGTAGCGCCAAATGTGCGGCCCTAAGCAGCGCTGGTGGGCAATTGTTTTTGTCGAATGATATTCAATGGAGTGGGCCAGCCGCAAAGGAAAAAGTGACGTTTTTGCCATACCTTTTGCCTCCGTCTCATCTCCTGAAAACACCCGAAAAACCACCCAAACATCTCTCGTAAAGGGCGAAGTGTGTCCGGATTTTGCGTTGACATAAACGTCGTGCGCTAAAAATCCTGACATCTAGCCCTCATTGCACTGCGGCTTTACGATCTTTCGTAGGGCCGACCGAACGCATACGAGAGGTTTATCATGGTTAGAATTTTAATACTTATTGCGCTGATCGTTTTCAGCATCGCGGCTCCTGCCCAGGCAGCGGAAAAAGCCAAGCCCACTACGTCTGAGACGCATGAACAAAACGAAGCCCGTTTTGGGTTGCTGCTGGAAAAACTGAAACAGCATCCGGAAATCCAGGCCTATGTCAGCCGCGCGGAATCTTCCCGCTACAATGCAACGGGTGAGTTGGGCTTGCCTGATCCGATGCTCTTTATTCAGGAAGAGGATTATCCCATCGGCACCACCATGTCGCGCGATCAGGAGCAGAAGATGATCGGCTTCAAGCAGGTCATTCCAGCTTTCGGAACGCGCGGCGCAAAATCCGAACGTCTGGGCATTGAATCCGGTAAAAACAAGTTGCTGGGCGATTACGCCTATGCAGTCATGAAATCCCAACTCATCACCGCGCTTGCCAATTTGGCGCGCATTGAGGAGCAGGAAAAATTACTGACGCAGCAGACTTCTTTATTTGGTTCTGAGCGCACGAGCCTGAAGGGGCGGATTGCTGCCAATCAGGCGTCGCAAAGCCAGCTTGTCCTGAGTGAGGCCGATAGCACGGATGTTGGCTTGATGCGTGCCGATCTTGATGAGGAAAAGCATGAGATCATGGCGATGCTTGCCAATATGGTCGGCGAGACGCCGGATGTGCCGTTGCCTGCAATCAACAAAGTCGCCTGGGATCAGGATGTCGAGAAAACCTACCCCGTTCAGGTCGCCACGCAGGATGTCGAGATAGCACGCAAAGACGTTGACCTGCGCGAATCCGAGTTCAATCCCAATTTCGAGGTGCAGGCAAGCTATGGCCGCATGAATGGGGGCGATAATGCCGGAACGATCATGGTGGGCATGAGCATCCCGCTCTGGGCCGCGCAGAACCAGCAACCCAAATTATCGGGCGCGAAATCGGGCGTGCGCGCGGCGGAATCCGATCAGGAAAATATCAAGCGCCAGACGCTGCAGAAACTAACCCATCTTGAGGCCCAGATCGATGCCAGCGATCGCAGGATCGAGTTGCTCAAGCATAAAGAATCCCTCCTGAACGCATCACGCGGTGCGCAAACCAGGGAATATGAGGCAGGAAAAAGCGATTTTTCCATGCCTCTGAAAACACGGCGCGACATGGTGTCCGTCCGTTACCAGCTGGCGGCGGAACGGGCGAAACACACCGCGCTGATCGCTGATTTCAACCACTATTTCATCGAAGGAGAAGAAAGATGAAAAAACTACTGAGCATCCTTGCCGTTTCAATGCTGCTGATGACAGGCGCGGCTTATGCCGCTGACCAATCCGATCCCGCGAACGCACCGTCTCCCCTGACCATCGAACAGGCCACGCAGATGATGCATGAGGGAAAACCAGTTTATTCCTGCTCCATGAAAACGACCTGGTTTTCCGATAAGCCTGGGCAATGTCCGTGCTGCACGATGGCCTTGGAAAAGGTGAAAGACATCAAAGACGGCCAGGCGGTGTTGGAGGAAAGTGGATCCAGCATGCAGATGGATATGAAAGACATGAAAATGATGGAGAGTAAATAATGAAAAAATCGTTGCCGCTTCTGATCGGATCAATCCTCTGTGCCAACGCCGTGTTGAACGGCCTTGGTGCGGTCACGACATTTAGTCCTCATGCCAGCAGTTTCCAAAAGATATTTGGAATAAGCGTTGCGCATGCCGAAGAAGCGGCAGCGGTTAAATACACCTGTCCCATGCACCCGCAGATCATATCCGATACACCAGGAAAGTGTCCGATCTGCGGCATGGATCTGGTGCAAATTTCCGCTTCGGGTGGATCCCATGCGCACGAGGAAAAAATAGATGAGAGCGCCATGGTCACCGATCAAAAAGACCGTAAAATTCTTTACTGGTACGATCCGATGGTGCCGGAAAAGCGATTTGATAAACCAGGCAAGTCGCCCTTCATGGATATGGAGCTGGTGCCCAAATACGCCGATGAGGTGCAAAGTGATGCCTCCGGCAAGCCTGTCATCTCGATCAACGCCGATACGGTGCAAAAAATGGGCGTCCGCATGGAAAAAGTGACCAAAGGCAGCTTCGCCCAGACGATCCGCGCCACCGCCATTGTCACGGAAAACGAACGCAGCCGCTGGGATCTGTTCAGCCAGGTTGAAGGACGTGTAGAAGATCTGCGCTATAGCGCGGCTGGTGACCGCGTCAAAAAAGGCGATCTGTTTTATACGCTTTATAGTCCGGAGCTTTTATCTTTGCAAAACGACTTTATTGCCGCACGCAAGGCAGGACTTCAGGATCTGGCGCAAGCTGCCAAGAAAAGAATGAAGCTGTTGGGGGTTGATGAGAAGGTCATCGCTGATCTTTCAAAAACCGGCAAGGCTTTTGAGAAAGTGCCGTTCTATATTCCGGCTGATGGAATTCTTGCCCGCCTTGAAATTCGCAATGGCCATTATCTAAAAATGAATGACGAGATCGGCCATATTCAAGACCTCTCCACCGTATGGCTGGAAGCGGCGGTACCGGAAAAGGATCTCTCGTCGATTAAGGAAGGCGATATTGCCGAGATCGCGATAGGCCCGCAAAAATACGAGGGGAAAGTCGATTACATCTATCCCACCATCGATAGTGAGGCGCGGATTGGCAAAGTGCGGGTCGTCGTTGAGAATAAGGACGGCCTGTTGCGGCCTGCATCCTATGCCAGCATAAACTTTTCTTCCGGTCAGGCGGCGGAACAGGTCACGGTTCCGAGCGAGGCGGTTTTGCGGAATAGCGAAGGCGAGCATGTCATCGTCGCTTTGGGGAGCGGTAAATTCCAGGCGCGCAGCATTAAAACAGGCGGCACGAGCGCTGGCCGCACGGAAATCGTCTCCGGCCTACAGGAAGGCGACGATGTCGTGGTCAGCGCGCAGTTCCTGATCGACTCAGAATCATCGCTTCAAGAGTCGCTTGGTAAATTGTCGGGAGGTCAATAATGGCTGATATTTCACACGATCCGACAAAGTCCTTCGTCGCGCGCGTGATCGACTGGTCGGTCAACAACCCGCTGATGATCTCCATTTTGGCGTGCCTCATCCTTGTCGGTGGCATCTTCGCCGTGCAGCGCATGCCGCTCGATGCCATTCCCGATCTTTCCGATACGCAAGTGATTGTGCGGACGGATTTTGAAGGACAAGCGCCGCAGATCATCGAAAATCTGGTCACTTATCCGCTTTCAAGCGCCATGCTGGGGCTGCCGCAAACCAAAATCGTGCGCGGATTTTCGATGTTCGGTGCGTCTTTTGTCTATGTGATTTTCAAGGACGGCACGGATCAGTATTGGGCGCGTTCCCGCGTCTTGGAGGCGCTTTCCAAGGTTCAATCCACCTTGCCGTCTGCCGCCAAGGTGCAGATTGGCCCCGACGCCACGGGCGTGGGCTGGGTCTATCAATACGCGCTCGTCGATAAAAGCGGCAAGCATGATTTGTCACAGTTGCGTAGCTTACAGGACTGGTTCCTGAAATTCGAACTGGCGACTGTTCCTGGCGTTTCCGAAGTCGCTAGTGTCGGCGGGTTCGTGAAGGAATATCAGGTATTGGTCGATCCAGTGAAGTTACGCGCCTTTGGTATTTCGCTGATGCGTATCCAAGAGGCACTTAAGGCATCCAGTCAAGAAGCGGGCGGACGTGTCATCGAGCAAGCCGAAACCGAATTTGTGATCCGCTCCAAGGGCTATGTTACAGGGATTGCCGACCTTGAAAAACTGGCGCTGAAGGCAAAAGACGGTACGCCCGTACGTCTTGTAGACGTAGCGCGCATTGTCGAGGGGCCGGAATTACGACGCGGCGTTACGGAGCTGAATGGCGAAGGCGAAGTTGTCTCCGGCATTATCATCATGCGCCCAGGCGGTAATGCCTTGGATGTGATCAAAGCCATCAAACAAAAGATGGAAATGCTGAAACCAGGATTACCGGAAGGCGTCGAGATTGTATCTGTTTATGACCGCGCGCCATTGATTGAAGGATCGGTTGAATATCTAAGCCACAAGCTGATCGAGGAAGCGATTGTCGTATCTCTCGTCTGTTTAATTTTTTTACTGCATGTTCGTTCGTCCTTTGTGGCGATCATCACCTTGCCGCTGGGTGTATTGGCGGCATTCATCGTGATGTCGGCGCAAGGGATCACCGCCAATATCATGTCGCTGGGCGGGATCGCCATTGCCATCGGCGCTATGGTCGATGCCTCCATCGTCATGGTCGAAAACGCGCACCGCAAGCTCTCGGAACTCCCGAAGGACGTAAGCGCTGAAGACAAACGTGCGGCCTTGTTGCTGGCGGCAAAAGAAGTCGGCCCAGGACTGTTCTTTTCACTGCTCATTATCACTGTATCGTTCCTACCCGTCTTTGCGTTGACGGGACAATCCGAACGGCTATTCAGCCCTCTGGCCTTCACCAAGACCTATTCGATGGCAGCGGCAGCGATTCTCTCGGTGACGGTGGTGCCGCTTTTAATGCTCTGGCTCATTCGCGGGAAAATCCTGCCTGAAGAGCGTAACCCCATCAACCGTTTCTTCATTGCGATCTATAAGCCAGTTCTGGCTTTGGCTTTGCGGGCCAAATGGCTGACACTCGCGCTGGCAGGGTTAGTGCTGCTCAGTATGGCCTGGCCGATTATGCGCACGGGCAACGAGTTCATGCCCGCGCTCTATGAAGGGGATTTGCTTTATATGCCGACGACACTGCCTGGCGTGTCTGTGACCAAGGCCAAGGAGCTGGTGGCCACGACCAACCGCCTGATCAAGACCGTGCCGGAGGTGGAAACCGTCTTCGGTAAGGCGGGGCAAGCTGAAACAGCGACCGATCCGGCTCCGATTTCCATGATCGAAACCTGGGTGCATTTAAAGCCGCGTGAACAATGGCGCAAAGGCTTGACCACCGAAACGCTGATCAAAGAGATGGATGCTCTCACGAAAATGCCAGGCTTGGTGAATAGCTGGGGCTACCCGATCAAAATCCGCATGGACATGGTGACGACGGGTATTCGCACGCCCGTGGGCATTAAAGTCTCCGGCGCGGATTTGAACACCATCGGGCAGATCGCGGTGGACGTCGAGCAAGCGGTCAAAACCGTGCCAGGTACACGTTCGGCTTTCGCCGACCGTGTTGTCGGGGCCAAATATCTTGAAATTGAACCGGATCGTGACGCTTTGGCGCGCTACAACATCGATCTGGGGACGGTGCAGGATGTGATTGCCACGGCTCTGGGCGGCATGAAGCTCTCTGAATCCGTACAAGGACGAGAACGCTACGGTATCATGCTGCGCTATGATCGGCCTTTCCGCGAAAACGCGGAAGATCTTCAAAATATCCTTGTCGATACACCGGATGGTGCGCAAGTGCCATTGGGAACGCTGGCGACGATTAAATTCGCGCCAGGGCCACAAATGATCGTCTCGGAAAACGCGCGTCTGAATGGTTGGGTGTTTGTCGATATCGTTGGACGAGATATCGGCGGCTATGTTCGGGACGCGCAGCGCGTTGTCGCCGAAAAGGTCAAGTTGCCCGCCGGATATTCTATCGGCTGGTCGGGACAATTCGAGCAGATGCTGGAAGCGCAGGCCCGTCTTGATATCGCCATTCCAGCGACGGTTGGTATCATATTCCTGCTGCTGATCATGCATTTTGGCAGGCTGGATCGTACCCTGATGGTGATGCTGTCCTTGCCGTTCGGGCTGGTGGGTGGTGTCTGGGTGCTTTATTTTGCGGGCTACAACTTCTCAGTCGCCGTTGCGGTCGGCTTTATCGCACTCGCGGGCATTGCCGTAGAGACGGCGGTTGTTATGCTGATCTATATCGACCAGCAGGTGCGCCACCATCCGCCGCAAAATCGAGCGGATCTGTTCGAGGCTGTCATGCATGGTGCGGCCTTGCGTGTACGCCCCAAGCTGATGACCGTCTCGGTGATCATCGCTGGGTTGCTGCCGATCTTCTTTACGGAAGGGTTGGGATCGGACGTGATGCGCCGGATCGCCTTGCCAATGGTTGGAGGCATGGTGACGACCACGCTGTTGACGCTGATCGTTATTCCGGTGATTTACTTTATTTACCAGTCAAGATGGCTCAAAGAGGAGAACTACGAATAAAAATGTCCGAACATAATTTTTACGGACAGCGCGAACAATTCCTGGCATCTTAATACCTATCCTGGCGCGACGTGCGGTTACAATCGTCGCGCCTTTTTATTCCCTCCCTAACCCTTTGAAATCTTGGGTCCCTCCTGCGCGAAAACCAATGCGGGGGGGCAAGGCCCGGCAGTTTTCTAGCGTCAGGCCCGCAAAACGGGTTACAGCGCGGTTACAGGTTACAGGGCGAGTTACAACAAAGCGGAGTTTTAGTTTGGATGGTTTGGCTTTTCCTGCCGCCGGATGCGATCGAGCATGCGCGGAAGGCGGAGCCATGTTCGGAATTTCCCTCTGCGCCGGAGCTGGCGGCCTCGATCTCGGACTCCACATCGCCGTCCCAGAATATCGAACTGTGGCTTACGTCGAACGGGAATCCTACGCAGCGGCCACTCTCGTGGCGCGGATGGAAGATGCGGCCTTGGATCGCGCTCCTGTCTGGGACGATGTTGCCACTTTCGATGGCAGACCGTGGCGCGGCCTGGTGGATATCATTCACGGCGGCTACCCGTGCCAACCATTTTCCGTCGCCGGACGCCAGCTCGGCAACAAAGACCCGCGCCATCTCTGGCCGCACATCGCCCGCATCGTTTCAGAAATCCAGCCTCCCCTGTGTTTCTTCGAAAACGTCAGCGGACATTTACGATTGGGCTTCGAGCAAGTCCACGATGACCTTCGACAAATGGGTTATTGCGTTAAGGCGGGGCTGTTTACTGCGGAGGAAATCGGCGCGCCCCACCGGCGCGAACGGCTCTTCATCCTGGCTTACACCGAGAGCGCAGGAAACCAGCGAAAAGCAGGAGACTTTTGTCCGACGCAACGGCGACCGGACGGATCAGTGCTTCGGCTCCCTGACGGCGCAGACGGCGTTATGGCCGACTGTGACGGCCACGGACGGAACCAAGGGCGGCCCCAACAGCCGCCACGGCAGCGGCAGCCTTCACCTCCCGGCAGCGGCGGTGCAGCAGCAATGGTACACGCCGAACGTGCCGAACGGCGGCAGGAGCAATCCGAAGGAGATGTCGGCAACAGGCGCGTTGCCGAACGGCAAGAAACGTCAGGTCGGGCTGGAGAACCAGGCCGTTCAAATATGGCCGACGCCGATGGCCAATCCGAATTCCAATCGCCAAACCAAGCCAACGCCTTCGCAGTTGAAGGGCGAACACGGCCTGAATCTGGCGATGGTGGCGGTGACGCACACATGGCCGACACCGCGCGCCTGTTCGGGCAAACGCTCCAGCGGGGCGAACCGGACGGAGCTGGTGCGCTCGTGGGCAACGCCGACGACGCGGGACTGGAAGGATGGAACGGCGACGGCGGATGTGAAAACGAATTGCCTGCTTGGCCGCCAAGCCCCGCGGAGCATGAGCGATGGGATGGAATCCCGGCTGACCTTAAACCCGCTATTCGTCGAATGGTTGATGGGTTGGCCTATCGGGTGGACAGATTGCGGCTCTGCGGCAACGGGGTTGTTCCGCTGGTTGCAGCTTATGCGTTCCGAACTCTCGCGGCTGCTGCAAACCTCAACCGATGAACAACTCGATCTTTTTTCATGAGCGTCCGCATATTACAGGGAGATTGCCGCGATCTGCTGAAGACGCTGCCCGATGGCTCCGTGCATTGCTGCGTGACATCGCCGCCATATTTCGGTTTGAGAGATTATGGCATCGACGGCCAGATGGGATTGGAAGAAACGCCGGACGATTACGTTCAGCAGCTTGTTTCCCTCTTTGATGAAGTTCGCCGTGTGCTGCGTGATGATGGAACTCTGTGGCTCAATCTCGGTGATAGCTACGCCGGGAGTGGCAAAGGCCGCAATGCTGACGGAACGCATAGCGTCGGCGGAAAGCAGGATACAAATGTCGGTACCAATATCGGCAAGCTGGCAAAGACAGCGGCTCCATGTTGTAAGCCCAAAGATTTGATTGGCATTCCCTGGCGCGTTGCATTCGCGCTGCAGAAAGCTGGCTGGTATTTGCGGAGCGACATCATATGGCACAAACCAAATCAGATGCCGGAGTCAGTGACGGATCGCCCGACCAAGGCGCATGAATACATTTTTTTGTTTAGCAAATCGCCGACCTACTTTTACGACGCCACGGCGATCCGCGAAGAGCAAACAGAATCCTCTCGCGTTCGCTCCCAATACGCATGGCGCGGGCGCACGGATGACGGCAGCAACGGCGCGCGCGGTGGGTCAACCTTCAAGCGCACGGCGGCCAGCGGCGAAAAGATCGGCACATCCCGGCAGACGGCAAGCGCAACAAGCGCAGCGTCTGGACGGTCGGAACGCGCCCATTTAAGGGCGCACATTTTGCGACCTTCCCGACGACGCTAATCGAACCGTGCATCCTTGCTGGTTGCCCGGAAGGCGGCACGGTACTGGATCCCTTCGGCGGCGCTGGCACGACTGGACTGGTGGCAGAACGCCTGCGGCGCAACGCCATATTGATTGAACTGAACCCCCGTTACGCGGCGATGGCCGAAGAACGGATTAGAACGGATGCGCCGATGCTGGCGCGGCAGGATTGATTTCATGGCTGAAACAAATACACGCATGGCCGATCGCATTGAGATTTGGCCGGTGGGAAAACTTGTCCCTTACGACAAGAACCCGCGCACCCATTCGACGGAACAGGTAAATCAAATTGCGGCAAGCATCGCTGAATTTGGCTTTTTGAATCCTATTCTCGTTGATACGACGGCGGGGATCATTGCAGGGCATGGCCGCCTCCAGGCGGCAAAGCAACTCGGCCTCGCGCAAGTCCCTGTCGTCGTACTTGATCACCTGACGGAAGCGCAAAAACGCGCCTACGTCATCGCCGATAATAAGCTGGCGCTCAACGCTGGCTGGGACGAAGATTTGCTGCGCTCGGAAATGGCGGCGCTGGCAGCGGAAGATTTTGACCTTCCTCTCATTGGCTTCTCGGACGAGGAGCTGGCCGGTTTGTTGGCCGAGCCAAATGTTGTTGAAGGCCAAACGGACGAGGACGCCGTTCCCGAAGCGCCGGAAACGCCGGTCAGCAAGCCTGGCGATCTCTGGCGGCTTGGCAACCACCTTTTGCTTTGTGGCGACAGCACCGTGCTGGCCAATGTCGAGAGGGTGCTGAATGGTGCGTTGGCCGACATGGTGTTCACGGATCCACCCTATAACGTGGATTACGGCAACGCCGCTAAAGACAAAATGCGCGGCAACAAGCGCACAATCATGAACGACAATTTGGGCGAAGGCTTCGAAAAGTTTCTCTACGATGCCTGCGTAAACATGCTGACGGTTTGCAAGGGGGCGTTGTATGTTTGCATGTCCTCCAGCGAACTGCATTCCCTGCAAAAAGCCTTCACCGAGGCGGGCGGCAGATGGTCAACATTTGTCATCTGGGCGAAAAATACCTTCACGCTGGGCCGCGCCGATTATCAGCGCCAATACGAGCCGATCCTCTATGGCTGGAAACAGGGCAACGATCATTATTGGTGCGGCGCGCGCGACCAAGGCGACGTCTGGTTCGTCAACAAGCCGGTACGGAACGAATTGCACCCGACCATGAAGCCGGTGGAGCTGGTTGAACGCGCTGTGAACAACAGCAGCAAAAGCCGTGACATCGTGCTGGATTGTTTCGGTGGCTCCGGCACCACGATGATCGCATGTGAAAAGCTGAACCGCCAATGCCGGATGATCGAGCTGGATCCCAAGTACGTCGATGTGATCGTCAAGCGCTGGGAGGAATTTACAGGACGGAAGGCGGAGTTGATGCCGCCTGAAGAAAAAACCACGCCGGACGATTGATTGTCGTCCAGTGCGGCGGTGGGGATTATTACTGTTTGGTGCGAGGGCCAGAAGCAATTTTATAAATGCGCTGCTCGTCTTTTGGTTTGTCTGACACGATTTCGTAGCCGCGTTTTTTGGCCAGCGCATGGGACAGGGCGCTTCGGATCGTGTGTTTCTGCCAGCCCGTCGCGGCCACCATGTCCTCGATGGTGGCGCCTTCGGGGCGTGACAGCAGTTGAATGACCGCCTCCAGCTTGGTGTCCTTGCGGATGGGCATGTTGGCGACGGCATCCAGCGCCTTCTTCATCGGCGCGGACGGTTTTTTGGGATTGCTCTTTTTGGGAGCGGTTTTGGCCTTGGCCGATTTCGCGGCCTTGGCTTTTTTGGCTTTGGGTTTTGTAGGCATAAGCGTTCTCCTTTCTTCCCCATGAACGCTTCATTCCGAACACTTATCCAGTCAATTATCGAGCAATCTGATGGCTTTCTTCGGCCTTAACGGATCATGGAATGATGTACTTTGAGCAAAGGTTTATCGATTACCGCATATGCGCGGCATCGCGGCGTGAGCCACGTCGCTGTATTAAAGGCCATCAAGGCGGGGCGCATCGAAAAGGAAGCCGACGGCACCATCGATCCCGCGAAGGCCGATGCCGCGTGGGAGCGCAACACGAACCAGGCGCAAAAACGCAAAGCGAAGAAGCCGAGCGACCCGCCGCGCCCTGATGACGGCGAAGCGCCCGTTGGCCCGCCCATCGTCAATTCCGGTCCCAGCTTCGCGCAGAGCCGTGCCATCAAGGAAGCGTATAACGCACGCCTCGCCAAGCTGGCCTATGAAGAAAAATCCGGCGCGCTGGTGAAAACCGACAGCGTCAAGGTGGCCTGGTTCAATACGCTGCGCGTCCTGCGCGACCGTGCATTGAATTTACCAGATCGCCTTGCGCCGCTGCTGGCGGCAGAGACCGACCCGAAAATCGTCCGCGACCTTCTTGAAGAGGAATTACGCACCGTCCTGAATGACGCCGCCGAAGCCATAGCGAATTTACAGATCGGCTGATCATGGAATCTTTACATGAATGTCTGACGCACGCCGCGCTGGCGCTGCGACCCGATCCCCGTTTGTCGGTGTCGGAATGGGCGGACGCGCATCGCTACCTGTCCCAGACCGCCTCCGGCGAGCCTGGGCCGTGGCGCACTGACCGCACACCATACTTGCGGGAGATTATGGATTGCCTGTCCCCCAGCAATCCCGCCGAGAAAGTCGTGTTCATGAAGGGCGCACAGATCGGCGGCACCGAAGCGGGCAACAACTGGATCGGCTATGTCATCCATCATTCGCCAGGGCCGATGCTGGCGGTGCAGCCGACCGTGGAGATGGCCAAACGCTGGAGCAAGCAGCGCGTGGCGTCCCTGATCGACAGCACGCCCGTTCTGCGTGAGCGCGTGAAAGAAGCCCGTGCCCGCGATAGTGGCAATACGGTGCAGAGTAAGGAATTCACGGGCGGGATTCTGGTGATGACGGGTGCGAACAGCGCGGTGGGCTTACGCTCCATGCCCGTGCGCTACCTCTTTCTTGACGAGGTGGATGCGTATGATTTTGACGTGGACGGCGAAGGCGATCCGGTTTCTCTGGCCAGCCAGCGCACGATCACGTTTGCCAACCGGAAAATCTTTCTGGTCTCCACGCCCACCATCCAGGGTTTGAGCCGGATTGAACTGGAATACGAAGCCTCCGACCGCCGCCGTTGGTGGGTGCCGTGTCCGGAATGCATGGAATATCAGGTGCTGGAAGAAAAGCGCCTGCAATGGCCGAAGGACAAGCCGGAGGAAACGGAATATTTCTGCGCGCATTGTGGCACCGCCATCCCCAGCCACCGCAAGGCGTGGATGAACGGACGCGGTGAATGGCGCGCAGAATCCCCTGGCCCTGGCAAAGCGGCGGGATTTCATCTCTCCGGCCTGAACAGTCCGTGGCTGTCATGGGCGCAAATTGCCGAGCGGAAAGTCGCCGCCAAGGATGACGCTGCGATGAAAGTTTACGTCAACACCATCGAGGCGCGGACATGGACGGAATCCGGCGAGGCGCCGGAATGGCAGCGGCTTTACGACCGCCGCGAGGATTATCGCGTTGGCGAGGTGCCGGAGGGCGGCCTTTTCCTCACGGCGGGTGTGGACGTGCAGAAAGATCGTATCGAGCTGGAGATCGTAGCCTGGGGCCGCGACCGTGAAAGCTGGTCGGTTGATTATCGCGTATTGCAGGGCGATCCGGTCAAACCGGATGTCTGGCGGCAGCTCGATAGCGTGCTGGCTGAAACCTTCACGCATGCAGGCCATACGGAGTTGTCGATCCTACGCCTCGCCATCGACACCGGCTATGCGACGCAGGAAGTTTACGATTGGGTACGGCGGCAATCGTCGGATCGCGTCATCGCCATCAAAGGCATCGAGCGTCTGGGTGCTGCCATCGGCACGCCCAGCCATATTGATGTCACCGCCAACGGCAAGCGCAAACGGCGCGGACTGCTGGTCTGGCCTGTGGGATCGTCTTTTTGCAAGTCAGAGCTTTACGGGGCCTTGCGGAAAGACAAGCCGACCGATGAGCAACTGGCCAATGGCGAAAAATATCCTCCTGGCTTTTGCCACTTCCCCAAACATGGGGAGGAATATTTCAAGCAGCTCACCGCCGAACGGCTGGTGACGGTCAAGGACAAGCGCGGTTTTCCCCACCGCGAATGGCGCAAACTGCGCGAACGCAACGAGGCGCTGGACTGTCGGATTTATGCCCGCGCGGCGGCATCCGCGTTGGGCATTGACCGATTTGGCGACGCCACCTGGCAAAAACTGGAACGCGCGCTGGGGCGCAGCATCCCGATACAGGCGGAAACGCCGGAACAACAGAAACCGACATCGACCGCGCCCACCGCGCGGCGTGTCATCAGGAGCAATTACCTATGACCTATACCATCGCACAGCGCGACGCCCTGAGACAGGCGATTGCGAGCGGCGTCCTGCGCCTGTCCTACGACGGCAGGAATGTTGAATACCGCTCCATGGCCGAATTGAAGGCGGCCCTTAATGAGGTGGAGTCCGCGCTGACCCGTGACAGCGGCGCACCCGTCACCCGCCAAGTCAAAATCTACGCCGACAAGGATTTGTAAGTGAAACTGCTCTCCCGCATCAGCGCGGCGATGAAATTCGCCGCGACCGGACGGCTGTCCGCATCCGCCTTTGAGGGCGCGATGCAAAACCGCCGTTTGATCGCCTGGAAGGCCACGCAGGAGAATATCAATTCCCTGCTGGCGTCAGGCGGCGATCTCCTGCGCGCGCGGGCGCGGCAGCTCGTGCGGTCAAACCCTTACGCTTCCAACGCCGCCGAGAGTTTTGTCGCCAACGCCGTGGGCGCAGGCATCGTGCCGTCCAGCCTTATCGCCGACACCGCGCTCAAAGATGAATTGCAGCGCGTCTGGCTGGCCTGGACGGATGAAGCCGATGCCGACGACCTGACGGATTTTTATGGGATGCAGGCGTTGGCCGCCCGCGCCATGTTCGAGGCGGGCGAATGTTTCGTGCGCTTCCGGCCCCGCCGTCCGGAGGACGGGCTGACCGTGCCGCTCCAGCTCCAGTTGCTGGAATCCGAACATCTGCCGTTTGAAAAGAACGAGATTGCGGGGAACGGCAACCAAATTCGCTGCGGGATTGAATTCGACAAGATCGGACGGCGTGTCGCTTACCATTTTTACCGCAGGCATCCAGGCGATGCGACCGATCAGAGCGGCAAAGGCGAGATCGTGCGCGTTCCCGCCAGCGAGGTCTTGCATATCTACCGCCCGCAACGGCCTGGGCAAATCCGTGGCGTACCGTGGATTTCACCTGCGCTGGTGAAGCTCTATTTGCTCGACCAGTACGACGATGCCGAGCTTGACCGGAAAAAGGTCGCGGCACTGTTTGCCGGTTTCATTACCAAGAACGCGCCGGAGGATAATTTGCTCGGCGAAGGCGCACCGGACGCTGCTGGTGCCGCCATTGCCGGATTGTCCCCTGGCACCATGCAGGTGCTGCTCCCTGGCGAGGATGTAAAATTTTCCTCCCCCGCCGATGTGGGCGGCTCCTATGAAATGTTCCAGTATCGCACGCTGCTTGCCATCGCGGCGGCGCTGGGCGTGCCGTACACAAACGTCACCGGCGATTTGAAAGCCGCGAATTATTCCAGCATCCGCGCTGGCACGGTGGAATTCCGCCGCCGTATGGATCAATTCCAGCACGCGACGCTGATTTACCAGCTCTGCCGCCCGATCTGGAAACGCTGGATCGAAACTGCCGTGTTGTACGGCGCGCTGAATTTTCCTGGCTATGCCAGCGATCCCGCCACATACACGGCAGTTAAATGGATCACGCCGAAATGGGAATGGGTCGATCCGCTCAAAGACCGTCAGGCCGAAAAGATCGCACAGGAATGCGGCTGGAAAGCGCCGTCCGACATCATCGAAGCCGAAGGATACGACGTCGACGAAACCTATCGCCGCATCGCCGCCGATCAGCAACGGGCGGAGGCGCTGGGCATCCGCCTTGG
>JBFXCK010000007.1:0-66407 GCA_050182275.1 Dongiaceae bacterium
TGGCGGATGAAAAACTGACGGCCGAGCAAAAAGAGCGCAAGCATATTATTTTCGAACTTCTCATGTCGCTGTTCGAGCGCGCTTTCATTTTGGTGCATGAAGACAATATGAACAAGCAAACCCAGCGTCTGTGGCAATCGTGGGACGATTACATCCGTTTTTGGTTAAGGCGCGAAGATTTCAGGCATAATTTGCCGAACCTGCTGTCGGGCGAGGACCCTGATTTCGTGGCCTATATGCAAAAAGTTGCCAATAGTTTTGAAGGCCGCCAGCCTGTTTCATAATAATTTAATAAATCGAGTAATATAATATCATTCGATATTTAACCCAGTTTTTGCTATTATAGTACAAGTATTATTAACTTTTTGACAGAGGGGCAAAAGATGAACAAATTGATTTTAGGGCTATCGCTTGTCATGAGCGTTGTTTTATTCAACGCCCAAGCGGCCATGGCAGGGGAACAATGTTATAGCTGTGTCGTTACCTGTGCAGCTGGCGGGGCTAGTAAAACCTATTATATTTGCACAGAGGATGGCAAGTCGGCCGCCGAAACCAAGGCGTTTGATATGGCCACTCAAGACAATCTTTGCAAATACCAAGGCGGCGCAAGCGTAAGCTGCGTTGAAAGCGGCGGTGTTGGCAAAAAAGCTCCCGCAACGATGGATCGATCATCCACAAAAAACCCAGCGTCCAATTAACTTAGATAGTACTCAGTTTTAGCTCCTGCTTAAACCCGCTTATGAATACGCGGTTTTATCTTCTGTTGATAAGGGGCGGTTTTCATATAAAAAGCCTTTTAACCGGCTTAGGACGTGTTAATGCTGAATGCGGGAGAAACGTCCATGCTCAAAAAAATCCTGATCATTCTTGCAGCTATTACCGCGGTATTTTTAATCGCCGCCGCCTTGCAGCCGGATGAATTCCGCGTTGCCCGCGCCATCGCCATTCAAGCGCCGCCGGAGGCGGTTTTCGCCCATGTAAATGATTTGCGCAAATGGGAGGCCTGGTCGCCCTGGGCCAAGCTTGATCCCAATGCTAAAAATTCCTTTGAAGGGGCACCCTCCGGCAAGGGCGCCATCATGCGCTGGGCCGGAAACCATGAGGTGGGCGAAGGCAGCATGACGATTGTCGAAAGCCGCCGCCCTAATTTTATTCAACTTCGGCTTGATTTCCTTAAACCCTTTGCCGCCACCTCGATGGCCGAATTCACCTTGGTGCCGCAAGGCGATGAAACGCTGGTGACCTGGAGCATGTATGGCGAAAATAACTACACCGCCAAAATGATCGGCCTGGTGATGAACTGCGAAAAAATGATAAGCGAGCAATTCGATAAGGGACTGGCCAGTTTGAAACAGGTAGTGGAGACACAATAATAACCGGCAATACTTTTACCATCAGCCGCAGTTTTTTAGCGCCGCGGGAACAGCTTTTTAAAGCCTGGACCGATCCCGAGTTAATGGCGCAATGGTGGGGGCCAAAGGGCGCTAAAATTATCTTCAGCAAAATGGATTTGCGCGTGGGCGGCGCTTATCATTATGGCATGGGCATGCAAGATGGAAAAACCGTGTGGGGCAAATCGGTTTATCAAGAAATCACCCCGCCTTCACGCCTGGTTTTCATTAATTCTTTTTCCGATGAAAAGGGCGGCACCACCCGCCATCCGCTATCGCCCAACTGGTCTTTGGAGATGATGAGCACTATCACCTTCGAAGACGAACAAGGAGGAACCCTTCTTACCGTTCAATGGGCGCCGCATAACGCCACGCCGATCGAGGCCAAAACCTTTGCCGAAAACCATGAATCGATGAAACAGGGTTGGAGCGGCACTTTCGATCAGCTTGAAGACTTCGTGCGGAAAAAAGCGGCTTAAATCTTACAAATCAACCAGCGTTTTAAAGCCGCCATAAGCCATGCGCTTCATATCAAAGGGCATGGGGCCTTTCATATTGTCCAAACGCTTGTCTTTCATCACCTTGGCATTCACACGGTCGCGGTGTTTGCGGTTTTTATAAACAATCCAGGCGAACACCACGGTTTCACCGGACTTTAATTTGGCGAGCTTTGGAAAAGGAAGGCCGAATTTTACTTTCAAATCATCGCCGACGCATTCGCAATATTGCAAAGCGCCATGTTCCATCCAAACCTTGCCCGCCATTGCCGCCATACGGCGATATTTAGCCAAGTTTTTCTTTGGCATGGCGAGCACGAAACCATCGACATAGGGCATGAGGCTGACTCCTTTGGTTAGAAGAAGGACAAATTAATTTGCATTCTATCTTATTTGGCTCTGCTTTTATAGCCATTTATAGGCAAGTGACGTCTGCCGCGGCCCCATGCCGATGATTAAATTCAATGATGCAAAGACTGCCCGGCCGCCATATCGCCGGATTTGCGCAGGCTGTATTCGGTGGCGATTGGGCCGATGATTTCTAAAACCGCCACCACCGCGAACACATAGGGCACATAGGCGCTCATCAATTCGGGATACAAATTATTCAGCATTAGAGATAGGCCCATCGCCAAACCCGCCATCGGCGTTAACGACAATCCCAGCAAAAACGTGTCCTTGGCGTTGATCGCCTTATCGGGGCGCACGATATAAAGCCCGGCGATTTTGGACAGGCCCCGCAAAAACACGAACAGCAAAGTAAAGCCCAACAGGGCAGAAAAATTCTCCAATTCCAGCTTGGCCCCGGCGATCACGAATAAAATCATGATCGACAATTCGCTGACATCGCCCGGCTCGTCCAAAGGCGTGATCTTATCGGGATGGTGTTTGGGGTTATTAAAACTGAACAGGCCAACCGTCAGCATGGTCAGCAAATGCGATAAATGCAGCATTTGCGCCAAGCCCAGCCCCAAAGCGACAAAGCCCAGCAAAATGCCGATATGATTATGGCGGCTGTCGGTGACCTTGGCGTTCAGCATCGCCTTCAGCATCGCCAGCACCCAGCCCAGCGCAAAGGAGCCGAACAGCATCACCGGCGTGAAGCTTATGACTTTCCACAGCGGCTGGTCTTGGTGGTAATGCACGAAGGGGATCATCAGCATGAAAAACAGGAAGGAAAATAAATTATTCAGCGCCACCAAATTCAAAATTCTTTTGGTGAAAACGCCTTTCACCCCATATTCTTTAATGGTCGCCAAAATCACCGCCGGCGAGGAGGAAATCGCAATCGCCCCGAATAAAAACGACATCAAAACCGAAACGCCGTAAAGATGCAGCCCAATCGAAACCACGCCGAAAGTCAGCAAGCTTTCCAGAAAACTGCTGGCCAGCAAATGCCAATCGCCGATGATTTCCCGCAAATTCAAATAAGCGCCGATTTGATACAAAATCAGCGCCAGCGCCAAATCGATGAATATTTGTACCTCTTTAATGGAATCGCCGCCGATCCAGCCCAGCACATGCGGGCCGACGATGAAGCCCATCAGCATATAGCCCAAAATCCGCGGCACCCTTTTCGAGCGCCGCGCCAAATCGCCCCCGATCACGCCCGCCACCAGCAGCAGGCCGAACAGGATGAAAATATTGAGATTCAATTCAAGATAGGAATGGCTGAACAAAGAGATACCCGGAATAAGGGATAAAGACGCCTACAAGTTTCTAGCCGGATTGAGGGAAAATGCAAGCGGGGAAAATCAGCCCGCCAGGCGGGCTAAATGCTGCGCGCGGTTTTTCGATAATTTAGCAGCCGAAAACGGGTTAAACAGCGCAGCGCCTATGCATAAAATCTAACCGCCGGCGATATTCTTAAAGCGGATATTCAGCTTGGCCAGCGCATCGGCAATGGGAATGGAAAAATTATGCCCGGTCATCACCGCCAGGCCGTTCATGGCGCCAAACGCACGGCCCGAGACTGTAACCGCGATGACATTGCCATGCTCATCAAATACCGGGCCGCCGCTGTTGCCTTGCTGAATCGTAGCGTCGTGCTGCAACAGACGCCCTCTATATTTATCGTTGCGGTAATTGCTGACAATGCCCGAGGTTAAGGTCGATTCCAGCTTTTTATCAAGCGGCGTGCCGAGCGCGAAAACTTTATCGCCTACTGCTGGTTCATTGGTGCGTAATGGCAAAGGCGCAATTCCGCTGTCCTCCGTTTGCAAAAGCGCGATATCACGCGCTTTATGCTTGCTAACAACATCGGCCACGATTTTACGCCCAGTAATGGTGCGGAGCATGACTTGTTCCGCTTCGCCCACCACATGGGCATTGGTCAAAACATAGCGGGGGGCGATGAAAAAGCCGGAACCATGGCCATCGCCGACAGCGACCGTAACCGTGGCGGCGCGCACTTTCTCCATATTACGGGCGATCGGGCTTGTCCAAGAGGGAATTTTTTCGATGCTTATTTCTTTGGTTTTGGCCTTGCTTTTGGGATTTTGGTCGGTTGGCTGACCGCCTTCCCCCATTAAAATGTCATGGAATTTTTGGTCGGCTAAAAGGTTATTCGTTGCGGCGGCAAAGCCTTGTAAAACCGCTTCGCCGAAATCGCCGCCCAGCTGAGTATCAAATTTGCCGTTGCCTTCGGTAGTGGTTTCATAAACCACCTCTTGCGCTAAATTATCGAATACTTGCCAAGTAACCTTAACATACCCCTCGCCGCTGGCCTTGGTTATACTTAAAGGATAACAGACATTGGCCTTAATATCATCGATCCGCCCGCCGATGCGGAAACGGGCGCGTTCATCCGCGTTTGAATCTTGTGCGAACATGTTGGCGTTCATCCCGACCACGTTATAATTGTTGGATTTCAGTTCTTCGCGGAACATATTGTCGAAATCTTCTTCGCGTAAAACCGCCTGGCCTACGCGGTACAATAAGGCGCCCTTGCTGATGCACAAAAGGCCGGTTTGAAGATTGCCGACGGGCGTGTTGCGCTTGATATTATAGGTAATGCGCGACAGCTTCACCGGCAGGCTTTTTTTACCTTCCGCCACCGCCAGCGGTTCACGGGTTTCGGCTTGCTTGACATCCACGCCGGAACAAGCCGCCAGTATGCATGTGAAAACGGCAACCAGCATAAAAACTGAAAAACGGGTCATGATCCCCCTCCTCTTAAAATGAAAGATAGCTTTCTATAGCCTACAACCGCAGGCGGTACAAGCGGAAGCGAATTAGCGGCGGTTTTCCTAGGGATTTTTAAAAAGATATATAATAGAAATATTACTATATTTTTATATTTATTATAGTAAAAATTATACCCAAAAAACTTAGGAAAAATTTGTCGCGCAACTACCGATATAATTCCCGATAGCGGCGTATATAGGCCGGAATGGCAACTACAGGATCTATGGCAGGAGAAGTCAAACTGGCCACTTCTTGGCGGAATTCTGCTGGTGTTTGCTGGCGGGAATTAGGGCGCGATAAAAAATGCTCCAAGACATCGTCGGGTAAACGTATAACGGCATCGGCCATTTTACGCAAAGCCCCTTCCGTGTCTTCTAAAATCTCGGCAGAAGTTTTATCATAAACGATTTTATCGCCGCCAATACTATCTGGCATAGTTGGAATCCCCTTTGATAATACCGGAATACCCATCGCCAAACTATTGGAAGTTACTCGAGCGCTCATCCATACATAATCAGCAGCGACATGCCAGGTTACATATTCTCTTATTTCTGCATCAATAGTTGCAAGAGCGCTTAAACTTCTGCGTATCTCTACCCATTTACTGAGTGCTGTTTTTATCCACCTATTGCTGGCATAGGAAGATTTTTCTATAGCTTTCCCTAATTCCACGATATCGCCTTTTTTCATTAATCCGGCTAGCTGGGGGCCGGTGTCTTTATCATACTCGAACATTAAACCTAGACCATGTTCTACAATGAGCAGATCGTTTTTTAATTCCCTATCCCATCTGCTAAGCACGCTTAGTTTTTGAAAAACGGGCATGCCGCCGCTTAGCATAGCATCAATGTTTTTAATCAGCTGAGCGCCAGCGCTACGCCACACGGCTTCCGGCAATTCGTCGAATGTTCTTAGATGCTCATCGCCCATTTTTACCCCATCAAGCTAATAATATTGCGAGAGTATAGCAGAGGTATTTTCTTTTTAGAATACAATTATTTGTGATAAAGTTATAATAAAAATGCCGGAAAAGCTTGTTATTTAGGGTTTTTCGATAATTGATCGGCCAGCCTGGTGGGTTCGGGCAGACGGTAGTTTGTAAGATATTTTAAGGTGAGCGCCAAAGCTTGCTCCTGATCCAGGCGGTGGCCGGGTGAAATGAAAAGGGGCAGGCAATTTTCTTTGCTGCGCAAAACGGCGCCGATTTGCTCATCGCCCGCCATTAAAGGCGTGTGTGAACCTTTGGCGGCATCAGGCTCTTTATATTTCCCGGTTAGTCTTTTTTTCGCAACGCCGATGGCGGGCAAATCCGTCACCACGCCCAAATGCGCCGCAATGCCAAGACGGCGCGGATGGGCAATGCCATGGCCATCGACCATCAATAAATCGGGCGTGCTTGAAAGCTTCGCCAGCGCTTCTAAAATCACCGGAATTTCACGGAACGATAAAAGGCCCGGAATATAGGGAAAGCGCGTGGGTGATGAGAGCTTAATCGATTCGAGGGGCTTTAAAGTTTCAGCATCGAGCAACACAATGGCGGCATGGCTGATATCGCTTTTATCGTGGCTGACATCGATGCCGGCGATGGTTTTAAAAGCGGCCGGATTTTTCGCGATAACGACTTGCGCGCGCAGTTTTTGCTGTAAGGCGATCGCCTCATTCGGTGAGGACGGCCAATCTTTATTGATCATAAATCGACTTATCTGTCCTTGTTTCACAACCTTCAGTAAAAGAAGGGGACATAAACAATATGTATTTCATTTTGCCTGCATAACCGAATTCAGTATTTTTGGGTACCAGCACGGCATCGGTGGCTTTGACTTTGAACAGCTTGCCGCCCACGGAAAACTCCGCTTCGCCTTCGATGATATAATAAAATAAATCGCTTGTGTGGCAGGTGGAAAGCTTGTGCTCGCCACCCTGGGTTTCAAGATAAGAAACGCAAGCCCCGGGGTAATCTTCGGCTGAATTATAGGCATAGCCGGTCAACTCGCCAAATAATTCAAATTTCTGAGCGCGCTCGCGGGTGAAGAGGTATTTTTGGGTCATGGGTTTTTCCTGATAAATCTGGCCCTCCTACGCTCTGCGCGCTTCGGAGGACATAAGGTTTTCTATGCTCGCTTCTTTGTGGCATTTGCGTGTCACAAAATATTATAATAAGCAAAAACAACTAGTTATAGCAATACTAATGATACCCAGAAAGATAGCACTTGTTATCCGAGATAACAAGTGCTATCTTTGGCAGAGAAGGGAAAAAGCATGCCCATATTGACCCGCGAAGATTTGCAGCAACAAACCCGCAAACGCCTGCTTGCTGCGGCACAGAAGGAAATTGTGCGAAAAGGTGTTCCAGAAGCCTCTATCCGCGACATTGCAAAAGCTGCCGGATATACGATGGGTGCATTTTATTCCAATTTTGCCAGCAAGGAAAAGATGCTGGAAGAATTGATCGCCGTGCATATGCGCGAGGAAATTCTCGTTTTTAACGGAATTACGGCCAACGCAGCAACAGGCAAGGAAGAAGATACCTGGAAAGCGATTTCCGGGTGGTTGAAAAATATGCGGAAGAACAAAAACATCTCCGCCCTTGGTTTTGAATTACAGATGTATGCGAACCGTAATCCTCTTTTTAAAAAGAAGTTTGATAACGCCAAGGCTCAGCGACTTAAGGAATTGGCGGACGGGCTGAAGGCGCTTTTTGATGTTCACGGGCTTAAGCCGAGGATTGATTGCTTTCAGATAGCGGTCAGCCTTGCCGCTTTATGGGATGGATTTTTCATTCACAGGACCGTTCCCGAAGCGATGCCAGATGACCAGCTGATTTTGTTCGTCTTGAAGGCGTTACTGGAAGATTCCGAACCAGTTCAAGCGGCAAAGCAAAGCAAAGTGAACCTTGGAGGCAGCCATGGCGCTTAAAAAACATTATTCAACCTGTGTATTGGCGCTGGGTGCCTTTGTGGTGCTCATAGCCCTCACCGGATGCGAGAAAAAAGAACAGGCGGAAGACATTCGTCCCGTTCGCTCCGTCGTTATCGAAAAGCACGAAGTCGGCGATCCGATTGTCCTGACGGGGCAACTTCGCGCCCGCGATGAAGTCAGTCTGGCCTTTCGCCTTTCCGGCAAGCTGATTGAACGGTCAGTGGGTGTCGGCGATACGGTCAAGGCCGGACAAGTTGTTGCCGTGCTTGATTCCGAAACCGAAAAAAACGCAAGGAACGCAGCTAAGGCAGACTTCGTGGCGGCCCAAGCTGTCCTAGAGCAAGCCGCAGCGGCTGAGAAACGCCTTGCGGATTTGCTTCGGGAGAGAGCGGTTTCCAAGGCGGAATATGAAGCGGCCTTGCGCCAGCTTAAAACGGCGCAGGCGCAAGTGAACGCAGCCAAAGCAAAACTGAACTCCGCTGAAGATCAGTTCGGATATACGGAGCTGAAAGCGGAAGCCGACGGCGTTATAACCGCGAAAGGCGCGGAACCTGGCGAGGTCGTGCGTACGGGGCAGATGATCCTTCTTCTGGCAAGGCAGGATGGCCGCGACGCCGTGTTTGATATGCCCGCGCAGATCGTTCGTGCCAGACAGACTTCACAACAGGATGTCGAAGTTTGGCTCGCCGATAACCCGGAAATCAAAACAAGCGGACAGATACGCGAAGTTTCACCTCAAGCCGATCCGGCGACACGAACCTACCAGGTCAAGGTCGCCCTTCAGGATGTGCCCTCGAGTATGTTTTTAGGCTCAACGGTCGTAGGGCGTTTGACTTTGAAGGCAAACTTGCAGATTGAGATTCCTGCTTCGTCGCTCGCCATGATGAAAGAAGGCAAGCCTGCCGTCTGGGTTGTAGATGACAAGGACAATACAGTCCATATCAAGCCGGTGTCCGTCGCTCAATATACGCAAAATTCCGTGATTGTGGCCGATGGCCTGAACACAGGAGAAAGAATCGTCACGGCGGGCGTGCAGGCCCTGCATGAAGGACAAAAAGTCAAGTTGCTGGAGGACAAGCAATGATGAACCTCTCCGAATGGGCGATCCGTCACAAAGCGCTTATCGTCTACTTTATGCTTATGGGCCTTGTGGCTGGTGGTTGGTCTTACTTGCATCTTGGACGTAACGAAGACCCAGAGTTCACCATCAAAACGATGGTTGTGCAGACCATGTGGCCGGGCGCGACGCAGGACGAAATGATGAGGCAGGTGACGGATCGCGTCGAAAAGAAGTTGCAGGAAACGCCCTATCTGGATTATCTGAAAAGCTACACGGTAGCGGGTCAATCTACCGTATTCGTGACCTTGCGCGGCGAAGCGCCTAAAAAAGCAGTATCTGATATTTGGTATCAGGTCCGCAAAAAAATAGGCGACATCAAACAAACCCTGCCCCAAGGCGCCGTTGGCCCATTCTTTAATGACGAGTTTGGCGACACTTACGGTATTATTTATGCTTTTACGGCTGACGGCTTTACGCACAGAGAGTTGCGGGATTATGTCGAGAAAGCCCGCTCGCGCATCCTTGAAGTTCAGGACGTTTCGAAGGTCGAAATCCTTGGTGCGCAGGACGAGCGCATTTATATCGAGTTTTCGACGCATCGGCTGGCCCAAATGGGACTAGATCGTCTTGCCTTGCTCAAGGCTCTCGTCGAGCAGAACGCCGTCATTCCTTCCGGAGATATACAGACAAAAGGTGAAAAGGTTCTTGTTCAAGTAACGGGAAGGTTTCAATCAGAAACCGATTTAAGGCAAATCAATTTTTCGGTCGGATCGCGCATGCTGCGGCTCAGCGATATCGCGACGATCAAACGTGGCTATGCCGATCCGCCGCAGCCCCTCTTTCGTGTCAATGGCAAGGACGCCATCGGTCTTGCGACATCCATGCGAAACGGCGGCGACATTTTGGCGCTTGAAGAAAACTTGAGTAAAGCCTTTGCTCAAATAAAAGCCGATCTTCCTGTTGGGATTGAAACTGTGCTTGTCGCCAACCAACCGCATGTTGTCCACGAGTCCGTTGATGAGTTTATGAAGGCCTTGAAGGAGGCCGTAGCCATCGTTCTTGCCATCAGCTTTTTAAGCCTTGGGTTTCGGGCTGGCACTGTTGTCGCCACGTCGATCCCGCTTGTTCTGGCCTTCGTTTTTGTTGCGATGTATTTGCTGGGGATTGATCTGCAACGTATTTCCTTGGGCGCATTGATTATCGCCTTGGGCCTTCTTGTCGATGACGCCATGATCACCGTTGAAAGCATGGTGACGAAACTTGAAGAAGGCTGGAGTACGGCGAAAGCCGCGACCTTTGCCTATACCTCGACCGCTTTCCCGATGTTGACGGGAACCTTGGTCACGATGTTCGGCTTTGTGCCGGTCGGATTTGCCAAAAGCTCAGCCGGTGAATATACGTTCTCCCTTTTTGCCGTCGTTGCGATCGCTCTGCTTCTGTCATGGTTTGTCGCGATCATTTTTGCCCCTGTGATTGGGACGATGATCTTGAAACCTCATAAGCAGGGGGCGGAGAAAAAGAAAGAAGGCGGAAAGTTTATGGCCAAATTCCGCAGCCTTCTTATTTTCAGCATGCGTTACCCCAAAGTTACCATAGCGGCGACATTCGGGCTCTTTGTTTTATCGCTTGCGTTGATCCCGCTCGTGCCGAACCAGTTCTTCCCGTCATCCGACCGACCGGAACTGGTTATTGACATGAACCTGACGCAAGGTTCGTCAATCTACGCAACGGATGCCGTCGCCAAGAAACTCGACAAAATCTTGAAGGACGATCCGGAGATCGAACATTGGAGTTCTTATGTCGGTCGGGGCGCGATCCGTTTTTACTTGCCGCTTGACGTGCAATTGCAGAATGACTTTTTCACGGAAACGGTCATTGTCACGAAAAGTCTTGAGGCGCGTGGGCGGGTTCATAAGCGCCTCGACGCGGCGCTAAAAGAGCAATTCCCAGAGGCCGTCAGCCGGATTTTCCCGCTTGAGCTTGGTCCGCCTGTCGGCTGGCCCGTTCAATACCGTGTCAGTGGCTACGATCCCGTCAAGGTGCGTGAATATGCTTATAAGGTTGCGCAAATCATGGGGGGAAGTCCCGATCTTCAAAAAGTCAATTACAACTGGATGGAGCCGATCCGCAAGCTGCGCATCAAGGTCAATCAGGATCAAGCCAGAATCTTGGGCATGAGTTCAGCCACCGTTGCGCAAACGATCAATGCCGTCATTTCCGGCATTCCGGCCACGCAAGTGCGAGATGATATTTATCTTGTGGATGTCATTGTCAGAGCGGAGGAAACTGAACGCATGTCGCTGGATACCATTCGGGGGCTTGATATACCCTTGCCAAGCGGCAAGACGGTTCCTTTGATTGAGTTGGCTTCCGTTGACTATGAACAGGATCTGCCGTTGATATGGCGGCGTGACAGGTTGCCGACGTTAACGGTTCGCGCCGATGTGGCGAAAGACGTTATGCCCGCCACCGCCGTCGATCACCTGAAGGACAAAATAGACGAAATACGGAAAGAGTTGCCCGCTGGCTATAAAATTGTCGATGGCGGTTCCGTTGAGGAAAGTTCGATCTCCCAAGCTTCGGTTATCGCCGTGTTCCCCTTAATGATCCTCCTGATGATGACGATTTTGATGATCCAGATGCAAAACTTCGGCCATCTATTTCTGGTGATGAGCGTCGCGCCGCTTGCCGTTATCGGTGTGGTGTTCGGATTGCTCATTACAGGCCAGCCTATGGGGTTTGTCGCGCTTCTTGGTGTCGTCGCGCTCATAGGCATGATCGTGCGCAACTCCGTTATTCTTGTGCATCAGATTCAGGAGGAGAAAAAGGAAGGCCGCAACAACTGGGATGCCGTTATCGAAGCGACCCTGCTACGTTTCCGACCGATTATGCTCACGGCCGCTGCCGCCATTCTCGGCATGATCCCCATTGCGCCGACGGTGTTCTGGGGGCCCATGGCCACGGCCATCATGGGCGGTCTGGCCGTTGCGACGGCGCTCACGCTGATCTTCCTTCCCTCACTTTACGTCACATGGTTCCGGATCAAAGAAGAGCCATCAAACCAGCCCCTTGAGGCCCAGCCATGAAAAACCGAATTATTCTAACCCCTGTCCTTGTGTTCCTTCTTTCCGGCTGCGCGTGGCTTGCCCCAAACTACGAGCGTCCGGCTCTTGGCATGCCCGATAAATGGGAAACCGAAAAACAAGATGAGGCCCATGGAGAAAAGATCAAAGATTGGTGGAAAGAATATCGCGATCCGGTCTTGCAAAAGCTGATTGAGGAAGCCTTGGCGGGCAATGACGACCTGTCGGTTGCGGCGGCGCGGGTGCAGCAGGCGCAGGCGCAATACAATTACGCCTTCGGCAACCAATTTCCGTTGCTGGCCGCGACAGGGATGGCCTCACGAACCAAAATCGGTTTCGAGAGTCCCGTGTTAAGCGACAAGCCGGGAAATGTAGGTTTCTTTGGCGGCATGCTGTCATATGAGCTTGATCTGTGGGGTAAACTGGCGAACGCGAGCAAGGCTGGCAAGGCTGTGTTTCTTGCGGCAGGACACAGTCACGATGCCGCAAAGCTTTCGGTTGCCTCCACGACGGCTCAACTCTATTTCACCATCCTCGCGCTTGATGCGGATATAAAAATAACACAAGAAACAATCCGCTCACGCGAAGAGTCCTATCAGTTGATTAAAAAACAGTTTGAGTACCAAGCGGCAAATGAGCTGGTACTTCGTCAATCCGAAGCGGAAATGGAAGGAACGCGCGCCCAGCTTCCCAAATTGTTGGAGCAAAAGGAAAAAGCGGAAAGCGCTTTGGCTGTGTTGCTGGGGCGTTCTCCGAAGGAAATTATGGAAGCCTCTATCCCGCGTGGAACCGCTATCGGCGCGCTGCCCGTCCCGCCGCTGTTCCCGATGGATGCGCCGTCGGGCTTACTTGAAAGGCGTCCCGATATAGCGGCGTCAGAACAGGCTCTGATTGCCAGCAACTTCAACATCGGCGTGGCGCGCGCCGCCTATTTCCCGACCATTTCGCTGTCCAGCCTACTGGGCGTATCCCACATCGACGTTGCGAACCTTTACAACGGCACAATGCGCGCATGGTCGATGGGGGCAACGCTGGCCGGGCCCGTCCTCGATTTCGGCAGAACCGACAGCGGCGTCGATATGGCGCTCGCCAAAAATCAGGAATTGCTGGCCTCCTATAAAAACACCATCCGCACGGCCTTTAAGGAGGTAAAGGATTCGCTCTCAAGCCAGACCCACTCTTTAAACGAGGAAGCGGCTCAAGCGAAAGAGGAAAAGGCTGTCAGGGAAGCCCTGCGCCTTGCCAAATTGCGTTATAACTCCGGCTACTCAAGTTACATCGAAGTTTTGGATGCTGAGCGCAACCTCTATAGCGCCCAACTCGCCCTTATCGCCGCAAAACTCAATCGCCTCAACGCTTCCGTCAGTCTCTATAAGGCACTCGGCGGCGGGTGGGGATCGGACATGAAAGGTTCACAATCCAATACGGCATCGAATAAAATAGATATTTCTGCCGATTATTTTGAAAAAAACGCCCATTGAAAATCTTTGAAATCACATTTCCCGCATGAAGCCCACCAAGGCTGGTTTTTTTGCGCTTATTCCAAAAAGAAAGAGTATTTGTCTATCCTTTCTTTCGGCGAATCACAAAGAAGGGATAGCCGTGTCTGACAACGATAAAGACAATCAAAGCCGTGTTCAGAGGTTATGGGGGGAGTTGCCGCCGAAACGGGCGTATTTCAAACCCCTCGGAAACTTGGAAGAGGGTTCAAAATCGTAAAATGGCGGAGAGGATGAGATTCGAACTCACGATACCCTTTCAGGTATACACACTTTCCAGGCGTGCGCCTTCAACCGCTCGGCCACCTCTCCACCCTACGCTCCTACGGAGCTTCGGGTGGCGCAGCCATCCGAAGCAAATATAAAGCGTGGGGTGTCCCCCGAAGCTGAAAGCGTAGGGGGACACCGTCCGCAACTTCCCTATCAGGAAACCCTGGACAAGGCAAGATTCCGCTGCAATTCGATTTTGTGGCTTTCGATAAGCCTTGCTAAACCGCGCTTTTTCAGGTGATATGGAAAAAGCATGACCCCTTCTTCCTTCGCCCCGGAACGCCGCACCGCTATTAGCCAAATTTTGCATGAGGGGCTGGAAGAGCATCAAAAGCCCGCCATCACCTTGCGCGATTTGCGCGATATATTGGGCGCGCGCGGGCATGGGATTTTCATTGTTTTCCTGAATTTGCCGAATATGATTCCGGCGCCGATTCCGGGATTTTCCACCATTTTCGGCATTCCGATCGCGCTATTGGGCTTGCAATTGCTGTTGGGCGTTCACCGGCCCTGGCTGCCGAAATTTTTATTGGAAAAAAACTTTGATACAAAGAAAATCCGCGCCATGGTGTTTAAGGCCGAGCCGGTTTTACACAAGCTGGAAAGATTTTTGCATCCGCGCTGGTTTTTTTTAACCAACCGCTATTTATGGCATCTGTATGGGCTAGCCATCACCCTCATGGCGCTGGTGATGGCGCTGCCCATTGTGTTCGGCAATTTGGTTTTGGCGATTCCAATCACCATTTTGGCGCTGGGCATGATTGCGCGTGACGGGTTGTTCATTATCACCGGCCTTATTTTAGGCACGGGTGGATTGATTTTTAATTTGGCCATCGCCGGCGGGCTTGCCACCGCCTTTGGCGGCGCGCTGAAATATTTATTTGGTTAAAATTTCAGCGCTGAAGCTGACGCCGCAGGCGCGCAGCGAAAATAACTTGCATCTCGACTGCATTGCCTTTGGGCGGAAGCACGGAAGCAGTAGCGCGTGTATGACGCCCCTTGCCGCCCAGCACCTTTAAAAACACTTCGGTGCCGCGGTTGGCGATATCGTCCTGGTCCGTTACATCAGGCGCGGTGCGAAGCCATATTTGCACATTGCGCATGCCGCCAAAACGGCCCCAATCGCCCTTGCAAGCGGCCTCGATTACGCCCAATAAGGTCGCCGCATTTTGGCGAACAGCGCGGATAAGAGCGGGTTTATCAATTGTTGCAGGGTAACAGCCGACAAATTCTTTTGGGACTTTACCTTTAATGCGGGGCGCAAAGCCGGAAGTTTTTATAATCGACAGACCCCCTTCCCGGCCGATCACGGCCCAGGGCAAAAGCCGCTCATTGAATTTTTTAAAGGGCCAGGGCTGGTATTCAAGGCCTAGCTGCTTTAATTTCGCCTCTAGCCGCAGCGTTAGCTGCGGCTTTGCCTTTTTACGCGCTGCCATGATTTTCTCTATTCGTCGATTTTAAGCGCCGCTAAAAATGCGCTTTGGGGAATTTCGACTTTACCGATTTGCCGCATTTTCTTTTTACCCTCTTTTTGCTTATCAAGCAATTTGCGTTTGCGGGTGACGTCGCCGCCATAGCAGCGGGCGGTCACATCTTTTCTAAGCGCGCTGATGTCTTCCCTAGCAATAATTTTAGCGCCGATGGCGGCCTGAATGGCGATTTTGAACATTTGTTTCGGGATCAACTCTTTTAATTTCGCGCACAGCATGCGCCCGCGTTTTTCGGCGGCCGAGCGATGCACGATTAAGGCCAAAGCATCCACCGGGTCGCCATTGACGAGAATGGATAAATTCACCAAATCGCCCTCGCGATAATCTTGAATATGATAATCGAACGAGGCATAGCCGCGGCTGACCGATTTCAAGCGGTCATAAAAATCGAACACCACCTCGTTCAAAGGCAATTCATAGACCGCCATGGCGCGGGTGCCAACGTAAGTGAGATCTTTTTGAATGCCACGCCTATCCGTACATAATGTTAAGATCGAGCCTAAATATTCATCGGGCACCAAAATAGTGGCCTTGATCCAGGGTTCTTCCATTTTAGCAATACGCACCACATCGGGCATATCGACCGGGTTATGGATTTCTTTGGTCTCGCCATTGGTTAAGTGCAATTTATAGACCACGGAAGGGGCGGTCGTGACCAAGTCCAAATTAAACTCGCGCTCTAACCGTTCTTGAATAATTTCCAAATGCAACAGGCCTAAAAAACCGCAGCGGAATCCGAAACCAAGCGCGGCCGAAGTCTCCGGCTCGAAATGAAAGCTGGCGTCATTCAGGCGCAGCTTGCCCAAGGAATCGCGCAGCTTTTCAAAATCCGCCGCATCGGCCGGGTAAAGGCCGCAGAACACCACCGGCACCGAAGGCTTAAAGCCGGGCAATACCTCAAGCGCCGGGCGCTTATCGTCGGTGATCGTATCGCCGATATTGCAATCGGCCACCGCCCTGATATGCGCCGTGATATAACCGACTTCGCCGGGCTTTAATTCATTGACCGCCACATTTTTCGGCGTGAACACGCCGACCCGGTCGATTTCATAGACCGCATTGGTCGCCATCATGCGCACCTGCATGCCGGGCTTGATCACGCCATCGCGCACCCGCACCAGCACCACAACGCCCATATAGGCATCGTACCAGGAATCGATGAGAAGGGCTTTTAATAAGGCGGTTGGGTCGCCCTTGGGCGGCGGCAGGCGCGTAACAATCGCCTCTAACACATCTTGAATGCCAATGCGGGCCTTGGCCGAAATTTCAACCGCATCGGATGTATCGATGCCGATAATGTCCTCGATTTGCTGCTTGACGCGGGGCGCATCGGCGGCGGGCAAATCGATTTTATTTAACACCGGAATAATCTCATGATTATTTTCGATGGCCTGATAGACATTGGCCAAGGTTTGCGCCTCTACCCCTTGGCTGGCATCCACCACCAATAGCGATCCTTCACATGCGGCCAAACAGCGCGAAACTTCATAGGCAAAGTCAACATGGCCCGGCGTATCCATCAAATTCAATTGATAGGTTTCGCCGTTTTTGGCTTTATATTTGAGGCGCACGGTTTGGGCTTTGATGGTAATGCCGCGTTCGCGCTCGATTTCCATATTATCGAGAACTTGTTCCTTCATTTCCCGCGCTTCCAGCCCGCCGCAAAATTCAATCAAGCGGTCGGCCAAGGTCGATTTGCCATGGTCGATATGGGCAATAATCGAGAAATTCCGGATATGGGATAAAGGGGTGTTCATGCCTGCCTTAAAGCTTCTTTGCAAAGACTAGGGTTATAGCGCCTGAAAGGCGATTTGTCATTAACCGATTGGGGGCTTAAAACCTAATCATGTATCTTGGTAAACTCGAACTCGTGCCCGAAAAGATCGGCCAATACGATCGAGTTGATGTCGGGGTCTTCCAGCCCGTCAAATACCATTTTGGCGCCATTTTCCTGGGCGCGCTTTAGATATTGACGCAATTCTTCGACTGAGGCGAACTCAAAGACCGGCACGCAATTATTGGCGGCTTTTTCCTTATTTCTTTCCAGCAATAACCCTAAACGGGTTTGACCTACCCAAAATTCATGCCATTCATCGAAAGTTTTATGCGGCTCGATTTGCAATACCGCGCGCCAAAAGGCAACGGCTTTTTTCATATCAGGAACTTTAAAATAAACGGTGCGGATTTTCATGCCGCTAAATCCTTTTCCATCGTGTAATGCGGGATATCGGCTTCGAAAAACTCGTTGCCGGTCGGGGTGAAGCCGAATTTCTTATACCATTCGACCACATAGCTTTGCGCATTTAAAGTGACGCGGGCAATGCCTTCTTTGGATAAATCATCCAGGATTCTTTGCATGAGGGCCTGGCCCACCCCTTGGCCGCGATATTCTTCTAAAGTGGCCACACGCTGGATTTTTGTAACGCCATCACCCAGAAAACGCACCCGCGCCGTGCCCGCCGGTTTGCCGTTGACGAGCGCCAGGTAATGGGTGGCTGTCGCGTCATGCTCATCGATTTCCAAATCGGCCGGGACTTTTTGCCCGACAATGAAAGCCCGGGCGCGGATAAAAAACGCCGCCGCCATTTGGGGGGCGGTTTCGATTTTGATGATTTGTATTTGGTTGCTCATCTATCCTTCTTAACCAGAATCTTGACAAAGAGATAGTATTTCTATAAAAGAAACGATATAGGAGAAAAGGAATGCCCCTGCCCCCAAGCCCGCCCGAGCCAATTATCAAAGACGAAGAAGTTCTGCACCAATCGGGATGGCAAACCGTTCTTAAAACCACCCTTGGCTGGCCGGAAGGCGTTACGCCGCCCACGAACCAAACCGAATGGTTCGATATTAAAACCGGCAATGGCGTGATTGTTGTACCGGTTGATCTTGAGCGCGAGGAAGTGGTGGCGGTTAACAGTTTCCGCTTGCCCTTACGCCACAGCCATTCTACTTGCTGGCAATGGGAATTTCCGGGCGGCGTAGTGCCGAAAGGTTCAATCGCCCAAGACCGCGCCCCGATTGAATTGATTGCTGAAACCGGCTTACAAGTAAAACAAGTGGGCCAAGTTCATGGCAAAGCCCTTTATCATTTAGGCCGCTGTTCAACCACCTCCGGCCGGGTAAGCGAATTGACCGATTTATTTGTGGCATCCATTGACGCCGAACAAGTATTGCCCGAGGCCGGTATTCGCGCCAAAGGCGAATTTACCCTAACCGCGCGCGTATCCATTGCTGAAATGGATGAGCTGATTGCAAAGGGCGTATTTTTCCAAGCCACCGGCTGCCTGGCTTTTGAAAGATTTCTGCGCCATCGCCAAGAGATTGAGGCCAAGCTGCGCGGGCGCTAGATAAAGGAATTTTAAGAATACCGGCCCCGGTTCCTGCCTTGGCGGATATCGACCCAGATCATATTTCCCATCTCGCGGAGCTCGGTGCGCACTTTTGACCAGGTGGACGGCATGGGCTGGTCTTTGATACTCTCGATCATGGCGGCCACTTCCTCAGGCGGCAATAAAGATTTTACATAATCAAAAATACGCTCGATCTGTTCAGCATGCTTGGTAGGATGCAGGTCATTCAAAAAATCTTGTGCCGTCTTTACGCATAGGGCGATGTCATCGCGCGGGAAATTGGCCAGCAAGCCGGCGGCTAATTCAATAGTATCCTCGATCAATTGCGGATTATAGATGAAGTAGCCCGCATCCCTCGCCAGCTCGAAGGCGCGCCGAGGAGGGGTGGTTGGGCTTTTGGCCAGCTCTATTAATTGCTTGGCGATATCTTCATGACCTTCGGCAGACCCTTGGCTGGTGTTTTTTAATTTTTCTATAACATCCGCTATTCCATCGAAAAAAACGCCGGGGGCGATTTTTTCCCGCAACGAGATCATGCCGCGCAATAAATAGCGGCAAATGCCAGGCTGGTGGGATGAGGCCTTAGCCAGGGATTGCAAAAAACCAAACTGATCTTCGATAGTTACTTGCGGAATAGTCCCTTTCCGGCATGCGGCCGCGTAATTGGCGCCAAGCATTTGCGCACGCTCATATTGCAGGAATGCCGGTTTATCGAAAAAGCCGGATTTCCCCAAACGTTCAAACACCTCGAACAAATCTTTTTGAAAAACTTTCGGCTGCAAAGAAGCGGGGTTGGCGAACTGGCGTTCCAACTGATCCAGCCTGGCGATAACATAGTTCATGTTCCGGGAACGTTGCTGTGTTTTTACTTCTTGCTCTAAACTATGAACTTTCGCTTCAATACGTTTTACCAAGGGCGATTTCTTTTCGAGCATGAGCTCGCCGCCCAATAAAATAATTAGGCCGCTGCCAGCACCCATTGCGGCGCCGATAATGCCAAATCCTATAACTTGCCGTGACATGACATTGGCGATGGCGTCAACCAAAGGCACGCCGCCATTTAGCGCCTGGAAAAAAGAAAGCGCCGCCACTATGGCCATGCCGCCTGCCGCGCCAAGGAAGCCGAACTTCCAATAATTGCCGGAAAGGTGGTATTTTTTACCTTTGATTCCGTGCCTGACTTGATGAGTTTGGGCGATAATTTTCCAGCGCGCCAAGTCGTGCTCTGCTTGCCTGAGGGGATCGGGGGCATTTTCTATCATGCCATGATATGTATCTTATTGAGATACTTTTGTCAATTTTGGAGATTTAAGCTCTAAGGTTGCCGCCGGTAGCGGCCTTTACCGCTGCGATAATTTGCTTGGCGATGGCCTCGATTTCCGCGTCATTTAGGGTGCGGTCGTCGGCCTGGAGTTTGACCGAAAAGGCTAGCGATTTTTTGCCCTTTTCCACCCCTTTGCCCTGATAGACATCGAAAATTTGAATGCCGCGGATCAGTTTTTTATCAACCCCGGCCACGGCCTTCAGCAACGCGGCAGCTTCCGTGTTTTCATCGACGATAAAGGCGAAATCGCGCTCGACAATTGGGAAGGCGGATAAAATGAGTGCGCCCTTGTTTTTATTTTCCTTCGGCAATGGCAAACGGTCAAGATAAACGGTAAAGCCGACGGCAGCGCCCTTATAATCGAACGCCTTTAAAATCTTCGGGTGAATTTCGCCCCATTCGGCAATTACATTGGGCCCTAAGCTGAAAGTTGCGCTCATTCCCGGATGATAATAGCCTAAAGCACCCGCTTTAATTTGCCCGCTGTTCAACCCTAACTCGGCAATTAAAGTTTCGACATCTTCCTTGGCGGTGAAGGCATCAATCGAATTTGCGTTTTTACGCCAAGTTTTGTCTTCAGATTTCAAACGCAAGCCTGCAGCCACCATCATTTGGTCTTTATCATTAATGCCGCTATATTGCGGGCCAACTTCGAATAAAGAAATAGTGGCATTGCCGCGCGCGGCGTTATTTTTCGCCGCCAATAATAAATTGGCCAGAATGGATGGCCGCATCGCACTTAAATCGGCGCTGATGGGATTTTTTAATTTAATCACCGGCCCGCCGAATAATTGCGCCACATCTTCTTTCAAAAAAGAAAATGTCACGGCTTCATCCATCCCCCGCGCCGCCAAAATGCGCCGCGCCATGTTGCGGCGGCTTTGCAAGGCGCTGAAGGCAGGCTCGGCCACGGCGGATAAGGGTGGCAACGAAATGGCTGGCACTTTATCAAAGCCATGAATGCGCAAAATTTCTTCGATCAAATCGGCCTCACCCTCAATATCGGGGCGGAAAGAAGGGATTTGCACCGTGATAAAGTCTTTTCCTTCTTTTACTTTTGCAAAATGAAGCGCGGTTAGAATCTTGGCGGCGTCAGAAATTGACAGATTCACGCCACCCAAGCTTTGCAACTTGGATAAGCGCAATGTCATTTCTTTTTTCACTTGCGGATTTTTTCCGGCCGCCGAAACCGGCCCGGCCTGGCCGCCGCAGAGATCAATAATCATTTGCGCGGCTGTTTCCATAGCCCAGTCAACCGAATTGGGATCAACCCCGCGCTCGAAACGGTATCTGGCATCGCTTAGGATTTCCAATTTGCGGCCCGTCTCGGCGATGTTGACGGGGTCCCACAAAGCCGCCTCTAAAATCACATCGGTGGTGGAAGGGCCGCAGCCTTCTTTTTCACCGCCCATAATGCCGGCTAAGCTGATCACGCCCGTATCATCGGCAATTACCGTCATGGGCGGCGATAAAGAGTAAGTTTTTTCATTGAGGGCCAAAAATTCCTCGCCATTTTTAGCTTCGCGCACTTGCACCGCGCCTTTAATTTTACCGGCATCGAACACATGAAGAGGCCTTGCAAAGGCATGGGTGAAATAATTGGTGATATCAACCAAAACCGAAATGGGCCGAAGGCCGATCGCTTTCAAGCGGGCCTGCATCCATTCCGGGCTTGGGCCATTTTTAACGCCTTTAATAAGGCGGGCGGCGAAATAAGGGCAGTGTTTCGATGTTAGATTAATTTTGATTTCGTCTTTAATTGCGGTTTTTACGGAATTTTTGGGCAAGGCTTTCAACGTACCCAAACCCGCTGCCGCCAAATCGCGGGCAATGCCATAGACACCTGCGCAATCACCACGATTGGGAGTTAAATTAATTTCAATCACCGGGTCATTTAAACCCAAAGCTTCACTGGCCTTGCCCCCCACCTTGGAATCACCAGGCAATTCGATAATGCCATCGGTTTTTTCACCCAACAGCAATTCATCAACTGCGCATAACATGCCAACCGATTCAACACCGCGGATCGTGGCTTTTTTCAGCGCCGTCTGATCGCGCGGGATCACCACGCCGGGCGCCGCGAAAACCGCCTTGATCCCCGCCCGCGCATTGGGCGCGCCGCAAACTACTTGCACAATTTCCTTGCCGGTATTGACCATACATACCCGCAAACGATCGGCATTGGGATGCTGGTTGGCGGATTCGACATAGGCCACGGTAAAATCGTTCAGCCGCGCGGCCGGGTCTTCGACGCTTTCAACTTCCAAGCCGATAGCCGTCAGTTTTTCGGCGATCATTTTCAGATCGGCGTTGGTATCCAGATATTCTTTCAGCCAGGATAAGGTGAATTTCATGCCTAAACCCCGCTTGCCAAATTGGGGGCGGCGAAGGCCGAAAAGCCGTAATGTTTCAGCCAGCGGATATCGCTTTCGAAGAAGGTGCGCAGATCGGGAATGCCGTATTTCAGCATCGCCAAGCGTTCAACCCCCATGCCGAAGGCGAAACCTTGATAGATATTCGGATCAATCCCGCAATTCTGCAAAACCTTGGGGTGAATCATGCCGGCCCCCATCACTTCCAGCCAATCGGCCCCGGCGCCGATTTTAATGGCGCCGCCGGCCCTGCTGCAGCCGATATCGACTTCGGCGGAAGGCTCGGTGAAAGGGAAAAAGCTGGGGCGAAAGCGCAAGGGCACATCTTTGACACCAAAGAAGGCGCTTAAAAAATCAGCGATACAGCCCTTTAAATGCGCGAAGCTGGTGGTTGTGTCGATCACGAAGCCTTCGACTTGATGAAACATCGGCGAATGGGTTTGATCGGAATCGGAGCGGAAAGTGCGCCCCGGCGCCAGAATGCGTAAACTTTCACCGCGCGCCAATTTTTCGTGGGTTGCTTTATCGCTCATCACCCGGCTTTGAATGGTGGAAGTGTGGGTGCGGAGCAGCATGCCGCCTTCCAAATAGAATGTGTCATGCATTTGCCGGGCCGGATGCGAGGGCGGAATGTTTAATTTATTGAAATTATTTTCATCACTGTCAATATCCGGCCCTTCCGCCACCTTGAAGCCGGAGGCGGCAAAAATCGCCACAATTTCTTCGATCACTTGCGGGATCGGATGCAGCGCGCCAATGATCGCGCTTGCCGCCGGCAAAGTGACATCGATTTTTTCATGCGCTAATTTGGCGTTTAATTCCTGTTCTTCGAGGGCCGCCTTTTTAGCTTCCAAAGCCGCGGCCACTTTTTCCTTTAATTGATTAATGGCAGCGCCTTGGGTTTTCTTTTCTTCGGGCGAAAGCGCGCCCAGGGTTTTTAATAATTCGGTGATTTTGCCCTTCTTGCCAAGCGCTGAAACCCTGACCTCTTCCAAGGCAGCGTTATCATTGGCGGCGTTAATTTGCGCTAAAAGTTCTTTTTCCAAGGCCTTAGGATCGGTCATAATGGTTAATCTTTACTGCCCCCGTGCCAATAAGCCAACAATAAAAAGCTATTTAAGGTCTGTTAACCATTGCATTCTACGCTGGTGCAGGAAAAAGGGATATGATAGTATATCCATATTAGATACAACTTTTAACGGAGCACCTCATGGCCAAATTTATCGCCGTATTTTTACTGACGCTGTTAATGACAGGTGGAATAAATGGCGAAGCCTTGGCCAAAGAATGCCCCTATAGTTACGAAAGCTGCGGCAGCACTGTTTACGGCAATTCCAGAAGCGGTTGTTATCTTCTTTGCCGGACGATGACGGTTACTTATTGCCCGGCCCCTCATCAAACCGAATGCACTTGTCTTGCGCCGGGCACCGGCGTTGGTGAGGAGTATAAAAAAGCCGTGAATTGTGATGGCACGCCAATTCCTGATACAGCCCGCGGATTAAATTCTAAAACCATGAAGGGCGGCTCATCCGGCGCTCAGTAAAGAATTCAAAGCCGAACAAAAAGGGTGGGCCAAAAGCCCACCCTTTTTTATTTCATAAAGAAATATTTTTAAGCCGCTTTCGGCAAAGCCGCCTTGGCTTGGTCAACCAGGGCTTTGAAAGCCGCCGGTTCATTCATGGCTAAATCCGCCATGATTTTGCGGTCGACCGTGACGCCGGCCAGCTTCAAGCCATTGATTAAACGGCCATAGGTTAAGCCCAATTCACGGGCGCCGGCGTTGATGCGCTGAATCCAAAGCGAGCGGAAATCGCGTTTCTTGCGGCGGCGGTCGCGGTAAGCATATTGCTGGCCTTTTTCATATTGCTGGCGCGCGGCCTTAATCGTGTTTTTCTTTCTGCCGTAATAGCCTTTGGCTTTTTTAAGCAGCTTCTTGCGGCGTTGACGCGACGCCACCTTGGGTAAGGAACGTGTCATGGTTTTCCTGCCTTAACTTAAATATTGCGGATAGGGTGCGTATTTCAGCACAATTTTGGCATCGACTTCCTTCATAGTGGTCGTGCCGCGCGCCTTCCGCTTCATCGAGCGGGAGCGTTTGCGCATGCCGTGGCGTTTGCCGCTTTGCGTCGAGAGGATTTTACCGGTTCCCGTCACCCGGAAGCGGCGTTTGACCCCGCTTTTGGTCTTTAGTTTGGGCATTTTCTAACTCCGTAATTGCAACTCATCCTTCGACAAGCTCAGGATGAGCCTATTTTAAATTATGCTCATGGTGAGCTTGTCGAACCATGAGCAATCACAAAACCCGGCCGGGCAGCCCTTAACTGGCCTCGGACGCGGGATGAAGGGGGGTTTGTAGCAAAACCGCCTTGCAAAGGCAAGCCTTTTCAGCCTTTTAAACTTTTGCTGCACCGCATGGCTGGTTTTGCTAAGCAAATTGACAAGCAGGGCTAGGAATCCTAACCTTATTCCCTGTTCATTATAATTGGAGGGTTAAAACATGTCTCGTTCCTTATCTTTGGCGGCTTCGGCCGCCTCGGCGTTGTTGGGCTTAACGCAAGCCTCGCCGTCGCAAACGCAAAATCAAAATACCGTGCCCATGGCTACTACTATCCAGGCGTCGTTTGGCCAGAACTCTCTTTTTACCGGCCTTGGCATAGCGGCAGGGGCTGTATTGCTCACTGCCGTAGCCGTGCGCCGGGTTGACCGCCAAGCGCCGCAAGGCAATGGCGGCCTGCATTTAGATGATCCGGCTTCGCGGAAAGGAACTCGCTTTGCCGCAATACCGGCCGGCTCTTACCATAGCCGCAGCCGTTAAAAACCGATGTAATGCTAAAGTCTTTTGCTTCTAGCGCCATGCTAGGCCCGCTTTATATCGTGCCGCCGGATGAGGTTTATACCGATTGCGGTTCAGGGGTTTGGACAGTTTCCGACCTGGCAAAGCAAAAAGTCTATGGCATCGGTTTTTATGACAATGGCCTGTGCCGCGCCGCATCGCTTGATTTCGATAATTTTAAATTAGCAAGCTGGCCGGAAATGCAGGTATATAACGATTGCCCAAAACCTTTATGGCTGGGAAAACAGGCTAACCCCTCTCTTGCCGCCAAAGCTGTCGCTTTCGCGTTCTATTTTTTTGGCAATGCGGGTTTGCTTGCCTACCGCGACCCAATGCTAATTGCAGATGAAGTAAATTCCGCCCACAGCTTTCAGCGCCATATGAGGGCGGCGCCTATCCCTGAAGCGGTCATCGCCATGAAGCGCCTGGCGCCCAAAGTTGGTTTGCCTCCTGCCGCGCAAATTTTGGCGGCGGCAAAGCCTGAGGAGCGGAAAGCGGACATCCAAAGATGGCAAGCGGCCCTATTGGCTGAACGCCAGCGCTCCTACGCGGTTTAGATTATCTTTGAATCCCTGGATTTTGGCTCCCACGCGATAATTGCGGCGTTGTGCTGGGAGGAAGGTTGTAGAAGCTAATTGGCACCTGACGGCGGCGAATTAATTGATACATGCCATTATTCCGCCGATTTAGATTTACGCCTTCAGGAACAGGGTAACGCTCTAAGAAATTGAGCAAAAGCTGGGTTTCACTTTGGCGCAAGGCGGTATTTGGCTGATGTAAAACGGCATAAAGCGAAAGCCGGTAAGCAGCATTCCAAGCGGCAGCCTGGTTTTGGCCTTGTAAGGAGTGATCGCTAATTCCATCTTCATAAAAATTGCGGGCTTTACCGGCGTCTTTACTGCAAGGAGCCCATATATCCGTCTGCAATCTGCGGCCAAATTCGGTTAACACCCAGGGCGGCAATTGGAAGAGCAATTCTCCCATAGTCTTGCCCCCCTCTTGCCGGCGGAGCGCGATTTCTTGTTGTCTTGCTTGCGATGAAGCTTCGGTCACGCCAACAGCGCCAATAGGCCCGAAGAGATAAAGATAAAAATTGGTCAATCGTTCAAAATCTTCAGCGGTGCGAGCGGGGTTTTGCCGGGTGCATTCGAGAGCCACCTCAAGAATGCGCCTTTTTTCGTTTTCATCCCAGCGCGGCGAATAAAGGATTCCGGCTACCGCCGCGGCATAGGAGCTAGAGGTAAGGCAGAAATCGCGCTGAATAAAACTGCTTTTCAGCATATAACATGCGGCGGTTTTCAGGCGCCCGATTTCAGCAGGCTGTAAAAATTCGGCCGACTTTGCAACCCTTGCCTGATGCGCTTTTGTTGTTCCGGTGAGCGAACCAATATTTAACAGCGGCGCAAAAATTCCCCAATCAAAATGGCTTGGGGTGGGCCAAACGGCAAAAGCGGGATGCTCAAGAACAGCTTGCACCGCCACCTGCTGATGCGGCCCCGCCTCGCTGTTCCATATTAAGGCCCCTAATAAAGATTGAAAAAAGGAACGGCAAAATTCCGGCGCTAGATTATCCGGCGCTGCCTCTAAAAGCTTGTTAAGCCAGCGCATAGCAGGGGCGATCAATTTGATCAGTTCGAAAGCTTCCGCACGGGTGAGAGGAGAGGCTTGCTCTAAAAGATGTTCAAAATCAACCAAAGTGCGCTGGCTTGGCAGGGCTAAATCTTTTAAATTTTTTACTTCGCCGGCCCAATCGACTTTGATTACGGATGCTTGGCTCATATCCCTCTCCTCTTGTTGTTGGGATGGGATTATAGTAGAAACGGAGCAATTGTCTATATTAAGAATACAAAAAACGAGGGTACCCATAATTACCGCGGCGCGGCACCAAGAGCTGCCCGCAAAGCCTGAGGAGCGGAAATCGGATATCAAAAGATGGCAAGCGGCCCTATTGGCTGAACGCCAAGCCCGCCGTGTCGCTTAAGCTTGCCGCGTGAATTCTCGCAGGCGCTGATAGGCAATCGCTGCGGAGGGAACAACTCTTAGAGTTTGTAAGCGTTGCAGCATGACAGTCGCAAGCCCGGCATCGGGCCCGCCTTCACGAATACGCTCTTGCAATATTTCTTCGGCGCATCGCCGCAAGCGGTGAAAACGGGCAAGGCGGATGGCTTCAACATTTATCATCGTTCCCCTCCTACTTAGGCCCAATCAGCATCAAAACCTGGCTACCTTCAAAGCGCGGGCCGGATTCGGTTTTGCCGAGTTCCGATAATTCGGTTTCGACTTTTTTCAAGACTTCCATGCCGATCGCCTGGTTGGCGGCTTCGCGGCCGCGAAAACGCATCGAAACTTTGACCTTATCGCCATCTTCCAAAAAACCTTTCATCTGCTTGATCTTAATGCCCAAATCATGCGGGTCGATCATGGGGCGCAGCTTGATTTCTTTGACGTCGATGGTTTTTTGTTTTTTGCGGGCTTCGGCTTTTTTCTTTTGTTCTTGATAGCGGTATTTGCCGTAATCCATGATTTTGCATACCGGCGGCGTCGCATCGGGCGAAACTTCGACCAAATCCAAACCGGCTTCCGCCGCTTTGGCAAGCGCTTCTTGAATGCCGATGACGCCCAACATTTGCCCCTTGGCGTCGATCACGCGCACAGTGGCGGCTTGAATGAAACGGTTAATGCGGGGGCCGTCTGCGGCCGGCGCTTCTTCGCGCCGGTTGCGGTCAAAGCCGCCGCCGGGGCGCGGGCCGGCGCCCATCGGGCGGGGGCCGGCGGGACGCGGCCCAGAGAAACTTGAACTTCTAAAAGGCGGCCTAGAGGAAGGCGGCCGCGAGCCTGGGGGTCTGGTGTTAATGGGCAACTCCTATTGTGGTTGAGGGGAATTGGGGGATGCGGCCTCGGCCTGTAATTTTTTAATGGCCTCGGACAAAGGTAAAACTTCCTGCGCATTGCCGCCCAAACGGCGGAGCGCCACGGTGTTATTTTCGGCCTCTTTCTTGCCGACAACAAATAAATACGGAACCTTGGCTAAAGAATGTTCGCGGATTTTGTAATTCAAGGTTTCATTGCGGTAATCGGTCTCAATGCGCAAACCCGCTTGCTCTAATTGCTGTTTTACCTTTTCGCCGTAAGGCTCGACTTCGCTGACAATGGTGGTTACAACCGCCTGCACCGGCGCCAGCCATAGGGGGAAGTGCCCCGCATGCTGTTCAATGAGAATTCCGATGAAACGCTCGAGCGATCCCAACACCGCGCGGTGCAGCATGACCGGATGATGCTTGGCGCCGTCTTCGCCGATATAAGAAGCATCGAGGCGTTCGGGCAAAACAAAATCGACTTGCAGCGTGCCGCATTGCCAATCCCGGCCGATCGCATCGCGCAAAACAAATTCGAGCTTAGGCCCATAAAAAGCGCCCTCGCCCGGATTCAGCGTATAGGGCCAGCCCGCCGCCTCGATTGAATTTTTCAAAGCGGCTTCGGCGCGGTCCCACACCTCATCGCTGCCGGCGCGCAAAGGCGGCCGGTCGGAAAATTTGACCTTAATATCGGTGAAACCGAAATCCTTATAGACATCGCGCAATAAATCGCAGAATTTCACGCTTTCTTCGGTGATTTGCTCGGGCGTGCAGAAAATATGCGCATCATCCTGTTTAAAGGCGCGCGTGCGCATAATGCCGTGGAGTGCGCCCGAGGCTTCGTTGCGGTGGCAGGAACCGAATTCAGCCATGCGCAAGGGCAAATCGCGGTAGCTTTTCAAGCCTTGCTTGAAAATTTGCACATGGCAGGGGCAGTTCATCGGCTTGAGCGCGTAAATTTTTTCATCTTCCGTGACGGAGGTGAACATATTGGCGCGGAATTTTTCCCAGTGGCCCGAAGCTTCCCACAAAGAACGGTCAACCAATATAGGCGTATTGACTTCGACATAATCTTGCTTGGCGATTTTTTGGCGGATGTAATTTTCGACAATGCGATATAACGTCCAGCCCTTGGGATGCCAGAAAATGCTGCCCGGCGCCTCTTCCTGCTGATGAAATAAATTCATCTCGCGGCCAAGCTTCCGGTGATCGCGCTTTTCGGCTTCTTCCAATTGGTTTAAATAGGCATCCAGCTGTTCCTGGCTGGTCCAGGCGGTGCCGTAAATCCGCTGCAATTGCGCCTTGGTATGATCGCCCCGCCAATAGGAGCCGGCGACTTTGGTGACCTTGAACGCCGTGCCTGCCGCCTTGGTCGAGGGCAAATGCGGCCCGCGGCATAAATCGATGAATTTGCCTTGGGAATAGGTGGTAATGGTTTGATCGGGCGGAATATCGGCGATGATTTCGGCTTTAAAATGCTCGCCCATATTTTTGAAAAACTTAATCGCCTCATCGCGCTGCCAAACTTTGCGTTCCAGCTTTTCGTCGCGCGCGACGATTTCCTTCATCCGCGCTTCGATTTTCATCAGGTCATCGGGCGTAAAGGGGGTTTCGCGGTAAAAATCGTAATAAAAGCCGTTTTCAATCGCCGGGCCGATCGTGACTTGGGTGCCGGGGAAAAGTTCCTGCACCGCTTCGGCCATGATGTGCGAGCAATCATGGCGGATGACTTCCAGCACAGCCGGGTCGTCGCGCTTGAGCAAAACCAAATCGGCATCGCCCTCGAACGGGCGGTGCAAATCCCACAATTCGCCATTCACGCGCGCCAAGACAACCGCTTTGGCCAAGCCCTTGCTGATCGATTCGGCGACGGTAAAGGGTGTTGCGCCCGATGCAACATTTTTCACCGCGCCGTCGGGCAATTTGATATTTAAGGAATTGGGCATAGATTTAGCGGCCTGCATTGTTAAGCAAGCAATTCTTGTAATTTTTTTATGACTCTGGCCACAGCTAAATCCTTTAAATTATTTTCGCGGAATATTTCCACTCTTCTTCCCCTTTGCCCGCAGCGGGCAGGATCGGAAGCGCGGGAGAACAAGGCAATAGTAGAACATCCCGCCAAAGATAGCAAATGCAAGGGGCCGGTGTCGTTGCCAAGGGCGGCTTTGGCGTTGCGCCCAAGCTCGGCCAATTGGGCATAAGAAGTCCGCCCCGCCAAAGAGCGTGCTTTAGGCGCTATTCTTATAATAGTATCAATGGCTTCTTGGTCGTCTTGGCCGCCTAAAAGCGCCATCGTATAACCCTGCCCGCTTAAAATTTTCGCCAGCTCGCCGTAATATTCCGCCGGCCAGCGCTTTTCGGGACGGTGCGATGAACCGCCCGGCACCAGCAATATATAAGGTGGTTTTAAAGCAAAATGCGCAATATCCGCTTTCAGCCAGGATAAATCGGGCGGCGGCACAGTTGCGATTCCGGCCAGGCGCAATTGATCATGTAGGCGGTCAAGCGTATGCATTGAATGCCGCGCCGCCCCCAATTGCGGATGTGAACAGCCTTTGGCGATGCCCGACCATTCCGGCTTTGGATTCGGCAATAGATGAAAATAAAAAGAAGAACGTTTGGAAGTTTGCAAATCATACACGCGCTTCCATTTGGCGCTGCGCAGCTTTTTTAGCAAAGGCCACCAGCGCAGGGGCTGAAAAATTTTGGCGCGGGCGTCGATCCACACTTCATCGATATAAGGGCAGGCGCTTGCCAAGCTTTCCATCGGCTTGGTGGTAAGCAAGGTGATCTTGGCCTTTGGATGATGCAGGCGGATAGAAGCCATTGCGCCCAAGCTTTGCACAAAGTCGCCAAGCGCGCCGTGCTTGATGATGAGGATATTTTCCATTAAGCCGCCGATGCCAGCTTGGCTCCTTGCAGCACTTCTTCATACACCGCCAATTCCCCCGCGGTCATGGTGTCGATGCTGAAATTCTGCTCCATATGTTTGCGCGCGGCAGCGGCCAGCGCATGGCGCTGGTCGGCGGATAAATGCAAAACTTCGCGCAAAGTGTTGGCCAGCGCTTCCGCATCTTTGGGCGCCACCAGCCATCCCGTTTTGCCGGGCAAAATAGTTTCGCGGGAACCGCCCAAATCGCTCGCAACAACCGGGCGGCCCATGGCCTGGGCTTCGACGGCGATGCGGCCAAAGGCCTCGGCCTTGGTGGCCGGGGAAACCACCACATCGGCCAGCATATAGGCGGCCGGCATATCGCGGCACATCGCCACGATGCGCACTCTGCCGAGCAAACCCAAATTCTGAATCACGCGCTTTAATTCTTCCTGATACACCGCGCGGTTTTCTTCGGCGCCGACAAACAAGCAATAAAATTCCTGATCGCCCAATTTCGCTAAGGCCTGCAGCAAAATTTTGTGGCCCTTCCAGCGGCTGAAACGGCCGGGCAGCATGATCACCGGCTTGCCGTCGGGCACGTGCCATTCCTGCGCCAGTTTCACCACGCGGTCGCGGTGGACTTTATCGGGGTTGAAAATATTTAAATCCACCCCGCGCGGCACGATGCGGATTTTGGCCGGATCGGCTTTATAAATTTCCTGAATATGATTTTCAATAAAGCGGGAAATGGCGATTACCTTTTCCCCGCCGGCCATCACTTTATTATACCAGCGCTTGAGGCTGCCTTTGCTGCCATGGGTGCCATGCCAGGAGCTGACCCAATGGCAGGAAGTATGGCCCTGTTTTTTTAATTTCTTTAAAGCCAGCTTCACGCTCCAAGCCGGCGCGCGGGAACGGGGGTGGATAATGTCAACCTGATGCTCTTGAATGATTTTGGTGATCGCCTTTGCATTCATTAAAATCGAACCGGGGCTTTTATGATGAAGCGGCAAAGTAATATGCACCCCGCCGATGCGCTCGATCTCCCTTGCCCATTTGCCGCCGGAAGAAGCGATGAGCGCCTTGCCGCCGGCATTGATAATCGCACTTGCGGTTTCAAATACCCCGCGTTCCACCCCGCCGGAATTCAGCGCAGGCACTAATTGCAAAATGACGGGGGGTTTGGAAAAGCCGGAGAAAACCATGCCGCTTCTATAACAATTTTATGGCGGCTAAGCTAGAGCGGCGTTAATGGGGGCTGCGGCCGCCCTTAAAAATACCCATTAAGCGCGCCACCGGACAACGGGAAGGCCGGGCATGCATGCCTAAGCGGCTTTTCAGCATGTCGGCGCTGCCGCCGCCCGTGCCGGAAGCTTGGCCCGCCAGCACTTCGGGCAAATGTTTTTTGACCGCTTGAAGATGAGCGCCACGGAATTGGCCCAAACGGTGGCGCAAAGTGGCGACGGCCTGGCGGAAACCTTCCGAAGGATGGCCTTCAGCCGCCGCTGCGAGCGTCTGGCCGCTTTCCGCCAAAGCACAAGCTTGCTCGAATCTTTGGTAGTCTTTTAAAGGATAGTAATCTTTGCGCGACCGAACCTCCTCATAAAACCGCGTGGGCAAAGAAGCGCCATCCACCAGCACATCCAAGCACGGCATGGTTGCCGAATATAAACCGCTGGGGCCGGGATGGATGAGGGACGGCTCTTGGGGATCGGGGCGGGAAGCGAAGAAACCCCGGAAAGCGATAAAATCCTCGGCTTTTAATTTTTGATAAAAACCGCGCATTAACTCTACTACCTGGCTGAACCCTAATAAAGCGCTTTCGGCTTGCTTTTCTTGATGCAGCTTAAGCGTTCCGTTGACCATGGCGGCGGGTTTTAAAATGCTTTCAAGGGCGGTTAAAATTCTTTGCATTTCGTCTTCGATCAAACGGTGGCCCAGATAAAAATCGGCCTCGGCGGAAGCCGTTTTGCCGGTGGAAAACACCCTAAGATCGGATGGCGGGTTGCTTAAAATAATATCTTCATAGGTAAGACATGCAGGGCGATTTGTTTTCTTGCCGGTATAAGCGGCAAGCTCTTTTAACCGCACGCCCGGAACCAATCCCATATAATATACAGCGGCCTGCGCCATCATGATATCAAGCCGGGCAACGCTTAAATCCGCTGGCGTCAATTTTTCCAAAGCACCGTGGGCCAAGATGGATAATTCGTCTAAAACCAGAATGGCCTTTTGCTTTGCTTGTTCATCCGCCCCGTTAATGATTCCTGGCAAATCCTCAATTATAAAAAAACTGAATGCGGCTAAGGGGCGGCGTAAAGCGAAAGGAGATCGCGAAATGCCGATAAAAAGTGAAGATGCGTCAACGGCTAACATGATATTATTCCTACTCTGTCTGTTATATATTTCTGAGAGAAAATTTGGCTAAAGCCAATTTGTAATATCTTATAATGGCGCTTAGCGCCACCAGCTTAAAGCAGCTGTTTGTTTATTAATAACAGATGTTAGGAATGTAAAAAGCATAGTATCTTTTTATGTTCTTAGTAGTCTTTTGTCAAGCTCTATCAACTATCACAATAAATATTAACCAATTTAACCTTGTAAGTTGAGAAAGAAGCTATTAAAAATTCTTAGATATTGGCAGTTTCTATAAATATAAGTCTCAACAATTTTTGGACAGGTGTACTATGGATATTAAAAAGCGTGTATTGACTGGCGATCGTCCCACAGGACGTTTGCATCTTGGTCATTATGTAGGAAGCTTAGCGAACCGTGTTAAATTCCAAGATGAATACGACACCTACATATTAATTGCCGATCTGCATATGCTGACGACCAAACGCAGCAAAAGCGATATCCGTGAATCTTTGGGAAATACCCGCGGCATTATCTTAGATTATATCGGTGCTGGAATTGATCCAACAAAAGTATGCATTTATTTGCAATCAGCAATTCCGGAAATGTACGAGCTCAATACCTTACTTCAAAATTTAGCAACCGCTTCCCGTTTGGCTCGCCTGCCTAGCGTAAAAGAAATGGCTGCTGGATTAAAGGCCGCCAGCTCGGGAGCCAAAGACAAAGACTTAGCCACCGCTTCCGTCGCAGCCAGTCAAAATCAAAATGATATGGTAGATATGGATATCCCCTATAGCTTACTTGGATATCCGGTTTTGCAAGCAGCCGATATTCTAATTGCCCGCGCCGATATAGTTCCTGTAGGCAAAGACAATGTGCCCAATGTTGAATTCGCCCGGGAAGTAGCGCGCCGCTTTAATAGAGACTATGGCGAGGTTTTCCCTCTGCCTTTATCCGTAGTAGGAGAAGTACCTACTTTAGTCGGCACTGATGGCCAAGCCAAAATGAGCAAGTCCTTGAAAAATGCGATTATGCTTAATGATGATCCTGCAACAGTCGCAGCTAGAGTCCGCAGTATGTACACCGACCCTTCCCGTATTCGTGCCGACATTCCGGGCCATGTCGAAGGAAATCCGGTTTTTCAGTATCATGATGCTTTTAATCCAAACAAATCAGAAGTTGATGATTTGAAAGAGCGCTATCTAGCAGGAAAAGTTTCGGATGGAGAGGTCAAAGAAAAACTGACGATCGCCCTTAATAATTTCCTTGCCCCTGTCCGAGAAAGAATCGCAGTAGCCGAACGGGATCCCGGATATGTTGATGATATTGTTTATCAAGGCACTTTAAGAATGCGCAAATTAGCGGAGGAAACTTTAGAGCTTGTCGGACAAGCAATGGGAGTTCGCTCGGTATGGAAAGATATCTCTCTTGCCGCCAGCGCAAGAACGGCCCGGTTAGTAGCAGCACGAACTCAAGAACGTGGCGGAAAATAAAATTATTAATTTAAACTAAGAGGAATTTAATGCGATGGAAACTCTTTTTTCGCCTGGAAATGTAAACAAACTATCCCGTAAACCGATAAGACCCTTAGGAAGTTTTAGTGATTTTGTAGTAACCATGCTTCCGGATCAACTTCACCACTGCAAAAATGAAGCCGATCTAGGTCTTCTTGCCAAAAAAATAGAGGCGGAATTAGCTAGTATTGGAGAAACAAATGGTTCATCGACCAGCTTAGCCATCAATAAGTTAATTCGGCTTGATTTAATATTCGCTTTTACAGCTATAGCGCAAAAATTAGCCGGTTTTTATCTGGATGGTGCTACAGAAGTAGAGAAAGCGGCCCGCAAAGCAGCCCTAGCGGAAAAAACAGCGGCGACAATACCCTTGATTTTAATTGAAGCGGTTAAGCGGTATTCTCAAAAATTGGACATGCCGACCGTATTAACTTACGAAGATCTAATTCTTATTAATCCTTTAGATCAGGATCCTCGTTTGTTTTCCACTGAAGAAGTCGGAAAAACAGAAATCGATTTTTACCGAGGTCATTTTTTGATTGAGCAAGCTTTAGAACAAGTTATCGATTCTTTAGCGGCAGCAAGAAGAGATCCGGAAACTTTATTAACTAATCTTCAAAAAGCTGTTGATTTTATACTTCCCCTCAAAGAACTGACTGCAGCTTTTCGAGATACCATGAGCACTGCTCATTTTGCTGCTTTTCGTGGTTATTTCGCGGTTAACGCTTATAACAGTTTAGTGGGGCCAAGCGGACGTTTTTCCGCTAAGGTACAGCATGTACGTATTTTGCTGGACGGAGACCGTCTTCATACAGTCAGTCCGGGTTTATTGCCTGATCTTTTTGGGCATTATGATTACTATCCTGTGACGGACAGAGCCAACTTAAGTGGAGACATGGAACAACGCTTTTGCCCTGCTTTATTTGAGTCAGGTAAATTACCTATTAAAATAACGCAAATGATTCCTTTAAGCAGAAAAAATTCGACTATTGCTGAACTGGTCAGAGCTCAAGGATATCAAGGATCCGCTTATGATTTATTAAATAATATCCGGGAAACTATGGATGATTTTACCGGTGCTCACTATGCTGCTGCCTATCGTCACGTTATTCAGGGTATTAAAGCCAGCGAAGGCACAAGTGGCATACAAGACGTTAATCGTTTTCTAGCCGATCGTTTTAATATGCACGAAAAAATTCGTAAACTTGAGGACGGCGAGATTATTGCAAGAATCGCGGATAGAGGACGGGACCCAAGATGAAACCTAAAAAGAAATCCGCCGATCAATTCACCCTTTACGATTTAAAGGTCACCACTCACGCCAATCCGAATAAAAAGCCGATGGCATGCAACCATCCTTTGGGTTCGCATTTCTTTTTGCGGGGGGAGAATTTAATTTTGCCTAAGGGACAAAGTTTTCCGATTTATTCCTTGGCGGCGTTAATTCCCTTGCTGCCCGCTAAACAGCGCATGACGCATGAGAACGATTGGATGTCGACTGATGCCTTCATCGCCTGCCCCGATCCCAATTGCGGCGGACTGTTTAAGATTGAGCGCATCGGCAGACGCAGTTTCCGCCACAGCGAAACTACTCTTGTGCCTTTGAAGAAGGGCAAGAAAAAGAAAAATGTCATCGCTTAATCATGAATTAGCGCCGGGCTATTTTATTTCCCGCCTGATTAAGGGCAGCTGGCAATTATCCAGCGGCCACAGCGGCGGCGTTGACGCCGCTCAGGCAATCGAGGATATGGCGGCCTATATAGCGGCCGGAATTTTCACTTTCGACATGGCCGATATTTACACCGGGGTGGAAGAACTGGTGGGATCCTTCATAAAAAAATACCGGGCTAATTTTGAAAGCGGTCAAATGCTTCGTCCGGCGATTCATACCAAATATGTTCCCGATCTTGACGCGCTGGCGGCATTGAGGAAGCGCGATGTGGAATCGATCATCGACCGCTCGCTCAAACGCTTGAATGTGGAAATTTTGGATTTGGTGCAATTCCATTGGTGGGATTATGCGATTCCCCGCTACGTGGAAACCGCGGGCTATTTAAATGAATTGCGCCAAGCGGGGAAAATCCGCCATTTGGGCCTTACCAATTTTGACGGCCAGCGCACCCGGGAAATCGCGGAAGCCGGAATTCCTATTATTTCCACGCAAGTGCAATATTCGCTTCTCGACCGGCGCCCTGCCCAGGATTTGTCCGATATTTGCCGCCGCTTTAACATCAAGCTTTTATGCTATGGCACGGTAGCAGGAGGTTTTTTAAGCAGCCGCTATTTGGGCGCGCCGGAAATTAAGAATAATTTTGAAAACCGCTCGCTTATCAAATATAAACTTATTATCGACGAATGCGGCGGGTGGGAATTTTTCCAGGAATTGCTGGCGCTTTTAAACCAATTGGCGCAAAAGCACCAAACCGGCATTGCTGAAGTCGCCACGCGCTATGTGCTGGATCAACCTTTAGTAGCGGCTGCTATTATAGGCGCTAAAGGCAAAACCCATTTAGCTAACAGCCTGAAAATAACGGATATCGAACTTGCAGAAGAAGATAGACGGAAAATAAATCTTCTACTCTCTCAAACCAAAGGCCCAAGCGGTCCGGTTTACGCGCTGGAGCGCGACCGCGACGGCCCCCATGGCCGCATCATGCGCTATAACCTGAATAAGTCCGGTTAGAATCTGACAGATTTGCGCTTCTTTAAGGCCGGCCATGCGTATTTTCCATGGCTGGACTGTGAAGTTTTGCTTATAGTGCGCCCATGGATGAATTATTAGCCGCCCCGGAAGCCGCAGCCGAAGATGATGGCGATGGTGATTGCATCCGCATCCAAACTCCCGATCCGAAGCCGGTGCTTTTGTATGCCGCGCCGGAAATTTTCCAAGGGATTGAAATCGGCGCGGCGCTGAACGGTAATTGCGCCGAAGCTAATTTCGGTTTTAATATTTTATCCGGCGATATTGCCGAAGCATTGCAAAATTTAACGGCGCCCACCGTGATCGCCGCTTATGGCGCGCAGGCTTGGGGCATTGTGATCGAACTTGCCAATCTGGCCAAGATGGGCGTTGAATTTCGGAAGCTTAAAGGCATGGTCATTATCAACCCCTTCCTGGAAGGCCCGCAATGGGAAGAGGCGCTTGAGTTATTAGAAGATTGCCCGGCGATTCCTTTGCGTGTGATGGCGGCAACCGATTATGGCGCAGCGGTATCGATGGCCAAACTAAGCTCAGTCTGGAGTTTTTTCCCTGGCGCGGATAAGGGCGGTTACGTCGGCGCCAGCCGCCATGATTTAAGCCCGGTTCAATTTGTTGACCAGATTTGGGATGCAACGGAAGAATTGCTATTAAAATCCACCATCACGCCGGCGGCGCTGGCAAATTTGAAATACCGCAGCTTGCTGCGGTAAGTTATTTTCATGACCCCTCAATTCCTTGATTTGAACGGCCGGAAATTAGCTTATCAGCATTTGCCGGGCGATAAGACGCGTCCTGGAATTTTATTTTTAACCGGTTTCCGTTCCGACATGACCGGCGGCAAGGCAACCTATTTGCAGGAATGGGCTGAAGCCCATAATATTCAATTCACCCGCTTTGATTATAGCGGCCATGGCCAAAGCGAGGGGAAATTCGAGGATGGCACGATTTCTTCCTGGTGCAATGACGCGCTGGCCGTCTTAGAGCAAATCGCCGCAGGCCCGCAAATTTTGGCGGGTTCCAGCATGGGCGGCTGGATCGCGCTGCTGCTGGCCCTGAAAAGAAAAGAGCGCGTGAAGGCTTTAACTTTAATTGCCCCGGCGCCCGATTTCACCGAAGATTTGTTATGGCCGAATTTAAGCACAGAGCAGCGGCAGGAAATTGAAAAAAACGGCGTGATTTATTTGCCGAATGATTATGATGAGCGCCCCTATCCTATTACCTGGCAACTGATCGAAGATGGGCGGAAAAACTTATTGCTGCGCGATTCAATCCCCCTCGCCTGCCCGGTGCGCATTTTACAAGGCAAGCTGGATGACGCCGTGCCCTATGCCACCGCCTTGCGCCTCAAGGAAAAATTGCAAAGCAAAGAGGTGAAGATACATTTGATTGAAGACGGCGACCACCGCTTAAGCCGCGATCAAGATTTGGAATTGCTGCGAAAAACGGTGGAAGATTTATTACTTCCCGCGCCCTGACTTAGCGTCCTCTAATTTCCAGCGCCGGGCGCTATCTTGCCGCCCATGACGCTCTTCTCCGGTGGTTAAGATAAAAAGGGTGGCGGGCGCGTTCTGAAAAATAGCCCAGGCGACATTTTCCCCGACCAAACGGTGGCTATAAAGCGCCGGCGACAGCGGTAATTTGAATTCTTTATTGCCGGCGATTTCGCGCAAATCTTTAATGATCTCGGCGCGCGTAAATTCGGCAAGCTTGGCATTAGAGGCCGGGGTTTTACTATAATGCCGGAATTGATCGGCCAGCTGCGCCATTTGGTAGCTTAAAAAAGAAATAACTTCGGGAATTGGGCAAGAACGCTGCCCATAGGAATCCTCTTTCAATTCCGTGCCGTTTGTTAAAGAAATAGGATTGTCTTTAACAGTCTCGGATAGACGGGTTTGCATTAAACTATGGCGCATATTCTGCGTTGCGTCATACCAAGTCTTGGCTAACGCCGGATGGGCGGGATCAAGCCCATAATGATCGCACAGTAAAGATTGCCACTGATCTAAACCCTGCAAAGCGCCATGCCAAGGCATTGCAGGAGAAAAAAGTTCAGGCGCTGTCAATTGACGGCGAAAGCCTCTGCCCTCATCTTCTTTCCATATTTTGGCCTGGCGTAAGGCGGCGCGCAAACGATCCGCTGCCCCCGCCGCCTTGTACAGCTTAATGACCATATCACGGAAATCGCCCTCTGGCGGCGCAATTACCGAGACGCGGGAACCAGGCTCAAAAAAGCCGCTTAAACGGGCCATGCTCGTAACCTTTAGTCCTGTAAATTTATTCGTTATGTATCAGCTTATGCCTAAAATTTTTAAGGGTCAAGCTTGAGAAGGTTAAAAATCTAAATCCGCGTAATGTTTAGGCGGCGGCGAGCCAGGGATATGATCGGCCAAAAGCTGGCGGAAGGCGGGGCGTGACTTAATGCGCCCATACCAGGTTTTGGCGCCCGGATGCTCGTCCCACCTGATATCGTCCAGATAATCAAGGCAGGATATATGGGCGGCGGCGGCGATATCGGCCAGCGAAAATTCATCGCCCGCCAGCCAGTTGCGCCGTTCGGTCAGGTAGGAGATATAATCAAGATGATGCTTGATATTGGCCTGGCCCGCCCGGATGGCGGCCGAATTGGGCAGGCCCTGGCCCGACAGGCGCTTGAGCATTTTTTCATCGACCAAATTTTGCGTGACTTCGCGGTTGAATTTTTGATCGAACCAGGCGGAAAGACGGCGGATTTCGGCGCGCAAAGCCTGATCGCGGCCCAGCAAGGCGGGCTTGGGATGGGTTTCTTCCAAATATTCGGCAATGGCGCCGGCATCGCTGAAGGCCTTGCCCTCTTCGATCAAAATCGGCACTTCGCCGGCCGGATTCAGGCGCAGAAATTCGATCCGCCGCTCCCACGGTTTTTCCAATTCCAATTCAAAGGGCAAGTTCTTTTCCGCCAAAATCAGGCGGATTTTACGGCAAAAGGGGGAAAGCCAAAAATGATATAGGGTGCGCATGTGACGTCGGTAAAATTCTTTCACGCTATTCTTAGCAAAAACTGATGACAAAGCCAATGCGGGGTGTCAAATTTCCTCCGTCACATGTCGCTATTCCAACTCGTCATTATCGCCCTGGTGCAAGGATTAACCGAATTCTTGCCGATTTCCTCTTCGGGGCATTTATTGTTGGTGCCGGCCTTAACCCATTGGCCGGATCAGGGGATCGCCATTGATGTCGCTTGCCATTTGGGCACGCTGGTTGCGGTCTTGCTTTATTTTTACCGCGATGTGTGGATGATGGCGCATGATGTGTTGCGCTATCCCGCCAGCCGCAAGGCCACGCCGGGCGTTAAGCTGTTCGCTTTCCTGATTATCGGCACTATCCCGGCCGTGGCGCTGGGCTGGTATATTCATCATCTGAACCCCGATGGCATCCGCGATTTAAAGGTGGTGGCCTGGACGATGGGAATTTTCGCCATTTTATTATGGATTGCCGACAGCATCGGCATGAAAATCAAAAAAACCGAACATATGAATTTGGCCGAGGCGGTTTTGATCGGTATTGGCCAGGCGGTAGCGCTAATTCCGGGCGTCAGCCGTTCGGGCATGACTTTAACCGTAGCGCGGTTTTTGGGCTATGAGCGGGTGGAAGCGGCGCGCTTTTCCATGCTGTTAGGCATTCCCGCTATTTTGGGCGCCGGCGCTTTGGCGGTATGGGAATGGATGCATACGCCGGGCGGAGCCACGCTTCATGAAATGCTGACGGCCTTTGCCCTGTCTGCCCTATTCGGCTTGATGGCGATTGCGTTTTTAATGCAATGGCTGAAAAAAATGGATATGAAAGTTTTTGTCTTCTACCGCCTGGCCTTGGCGGCTTTGTTATTGGCTTGGCTGTATTATGGTTTTAATCCGCTGCATTTAAATGGGGTTGGCTAAAACGCCCTTTGGCTTTGAAACGGTCCATATAGGTCGGCAAAATCACCGATAGGCCGGTGGGCAAGATGCCTAAATCATGCAGGCTTAAGCTGCTTTTATGAACAATAGTATCCGATTTTAATAATTCCACTTGATCGCGGGTTAAAAGCGGATGCGGCATGAACTCCAGAAAAAACGCTTTTATTTTCGCCAGCCAAAAGGGAATGGGAACAAGCAAACGTTTTTTGCCGGTTTCCTTCAACATGGCCTCGAGCAGCGCGCCGAAGCTGTAAATTTCGGGGCCGCCCAACTCGTAAATTTTTCCGGCCGTATGGGAATCTTCCAGGCACCTGCTAACCGCATCGGCCACATCGCCGACATAAACCGGCTGGAATTTGGTGTGCCCGCCGCCGATCAAAGGCAAAACCGGGGAAAGCCGCGCCAAGGAGGCAAATAAATTGAAAAAATTATCCTCGGCGCCAAACACAATACTGGGCCGCAAAATGGTCGCTGCCGGAAAAGCCTGCACTATATCGGCTTCGCCCAGGCCTTTGCTTTTGGCATACAGCGATTTGGCGTTCGGGTTGGCGCCAATCGCCGAAATATGAATGAATCTTTTTACATGAAAATCGCGGCAAGCTTCGGCGATATGTTTGGGCGCCTGGTGATGAACGGTATCAAAACGGCTGCGGCCTTTTTGATAGAGAATGCCCATTAAATTAATCACCGCATCGCTGCCAGCCACCGCCGCCTTAAGGGCGGGCGCATCGTGAATATCAATGCCAATAGGCGTGATTTGCCCAACCTCGCCCATCGGTTTTAAAAACTTTCCGTGCTCGGCTTTGCGGCACACGGCGCGCACCACCACGCCCCTTTCCGCCAGGCGTTTGACGACATAACGCCCGATAAAACCGGAAGCGCCGAAAACGGTGACGGTGGGATAGGGGAAATGGACCATGGTACTACCTATAGCACAGAAGCTTTTAAAATGGTGCCCGGAAGAGGACTCGAACCTCCAAGGGATTGCTCCCACTAGTACCTGAAACTAGCGCGTCTACCAGTTCCGCCATCCGGGCTTGAGGCAACTTTGTGCCGTTTTTGCGCACCCTTGTCAATGAAGAGGGCTGGCCATTTTGCCTTTCCCGCCTTATAAATGAATTTATTCCTTCTTTACCTTTTTCCTTTATAAAATCCGATGAATTTCACCTTGCACCATCACGACCTGCCCGCCACTTTCAAGCCAGGAAAAATTGTGGCTGTTGATTGCGAAATGATGGGCCTTGACCCCAGGCGCGACCGTTTATGCCTGGTGCAAATTAAAGGGGAAAAAGGTAATGCGCATTTGGTTAAGTTTGACGGCAAAAAATATAATGCGCCGCGCCTAAAAAAAATCCTGGAAGACAAAAACATTCAAAAGATTTTTCACTTCGGCGCCAAGGATTTGATGTTTTTATCAATCTATTTGGATGCGTGGGTGGTTAATTACTACGACACCAAAATCGCCTCGCGCCTGGCCCGCAGCTTTAGCAATGAACATGGGCTGGATGATCTGGCCTCGGCTTTATTGGGCGTCAAAATTTCCAAACAACAGCAATCAACCGATTGGGGCGCTGAAACTTTAACCGATGCGCAATTGGAATATGCCGCGGGCGATGTCCTTCACTTGCACGCCATCAAGAAAAAACTGGATGTGATGCTAAAACGCGAAAAGCGCCTAGAATTGGCCGAGCTTGCCTTTCAAAACATCCTGAACAATGCCGCCCTCGAGCTTGGCGGTTTTGATACGGGCCGTCTATTTTTGCATCATTAATTCCGCCTGACGGCGGGCGCGGGCATGGCGAATAGTGGGCCTAATACTGTGCCCAGGCCTATCTTCGATATTGGTATCGGCTTCTTTGCTTGCCAGAAACCGCATCGCCTCGGCATGGCCAACATTAGCCGCTTCCATATAAACGGTGTAGTTGCGGCTGTTGCGCAACTTTAAATCAATCCGTGGATCATTTCCCAATACATGCAAAACCGATAAATGATGGCCACGGGCGGGATGTTTTTCCGAGCCCATATTAATAACGGATAAATGCGCTGCCGTATTAAGCTGGCAATTTCGTAAATTAAGATTAGCATAAGGCACTGCCAAAATAGCTCTGGCTAAATCTACATTGCCGGTTTCGCCACAGAACATTAAAGCGGAATCGCCGTCTTTATTTTGATGATTCACATTGGCGCCACGCGCAATTAAAAGCCGACCGATTTCAGTTTTGTTTAACTGCGCGGCAAGAGTAAGATAATCGGTGCCGTTAAAATCATAATCCGTAACCCGGGCTTCCTGATTTAAAAGAGCTTGAATCCTATCTATGTCACCGGCGCGGATTGCCGCTTCTACCTTACGATAGCGATCTACCCATTGTTGCCATGGGCCACTGTCATTGCATTTCATCACATACCCCATTATTTACTATCCTTTGACTAGGAACCTAAGATAGGAAAATAGCCCTGTAAAGAAAAATCCGCCTATTTGACCTTCCCCCCAAAAACGGGCATACTGCCCCCGCTTTGTAATATTATTGCGTGTATTGCCGGTTGGGTTGGATTAAGCCTTGGAATAGAGCAAACCGCCCCTTTAAGAGGGTTACTATAGAAACCTGATGTCAAAAGCTTTGAAACAAATGGCGGAGATTCCGCCCTCGGCCAATTTCGACGCGCTGGATAGCGCCAGGCGCACGCTGGCGCTTGAGGTTAGGGGCTTGGAAGAAATTATCCGCCACCTCGACCATCAATTCGCCGCCGCTATCGCCAAGCTGGCCGTGGTCAAAGGCCGCGTGATTATTAGCGGCATGGGCAAAAGCGGCCATGTGGGGGCGAAAATCGCCGCCACCTTGGCCTCGACCGGAACGCCCGCGCAATTCGTTCATCCGGCTGAAGCCAGCCACGGCGATTTGGGCATGATCACGAAAGATGACGCCGTTATCGCTTTATCCAATTCCGGCGAAACGCCCGAGCTGGCCGATTTAATCGCCCACGCCAAACGCTTTGGCATTGCTTTAATTGCGATTACCCGGAAAGCCAACAGCACATTGGCCAAGGCCGCCGATATTCCGCTTATCCTGCCCGAAAGCGTCGAGGCTTGTTCGCTGCAATTGGCGCCCACCACCTCGACCACGCAAATGCTGGCTTTGGGCGATGCCTTAGCGATCGCGCTGCTCGAGAAAAAAGGTTTCTCGGCCGATGATTTCCGTCAATTGCACCCTGGCGGGAAATTGGGCCGCACTTTACAGCGCGTTGCCGATTTAATGCATCAGGGCGATGAAATTCCATTAATCGCCGGGGCCGCGCCCGTTAGCGAAGCGCTTTTAGAAATGACTTCGAAACGCTTTGGCTGCGTCGGCGTGGTCGGGCAAAAGGGCGAATTGCTTGGCATTATCACCGACGGCGATTTGCGCCGCCACATGCAAAATGATTTGGTCAAGCAACTGGCCGAAAAGATCATGACCGCCAATCCCAAAACCATCCGCCCCCACGCGCTGGCGGCCGAGGCGCTGGGCCTTATGAATGAAAAATCGATCACCTGTTTGTTCGTCACCGAGAATGACAAGCCGGCCGGCATTATTCATATCCACGATTTATTGCGCGCCGGCATCGCATAGGCTGCCTAGTGAAAAAAAAGCCTGCCCCTAAACCCCCTTTGCGCCCCTTAGCCGAACGGCTTGAACAATGGCTGAATGAGCCAAGGGAAGTTTTTGCCCGTGGCCCGCTTTATTTGCGTTCGGTGCTTTGGGCCAAGGTGGCGTTCCCGGCGCTGGCGGTGGCCTTGCTTGCCATCGTATTTATTTGGCCGCAGCTAAGCCAGCAGGAAAAGCGCCTGAAAGTTGATTTCCCGTTGCTTGCCAACACTGATCAAATCGGCAGCTATGTCACCAGCCCGCGCTATATGGGAGTGAACGCCAAGGGGCAGAATTTTCAAATCACCGCTAAATCCGCCTATAGCGCCAGCGGCGAAGGGGGAAGCGCCATTAATTTGGATCAAGTGCAAGCAAGATTACAGCAAGATGATAAAAGTTCGCTAGTGCTTGCCGCTGACCAAGCGACTTTCTGGCATAAGCAGCGCAAGCTTGCCTTGGCCGGCAATGTGACTTTCATTAATGCCGGTGGCTACCGTCTTACCGCTTCCCAGGCTTACGCCGATTTAAAAGCCGGCGTTATTTGGGGCGATCAGCCGATTTTAGGCCAAGGGCCGCTGGGGTCGCTTAAAGGCCAGGGTTTTCGCATCCTTGACCAAGGCAACCGTCTTATTTTACAAGGCAAAAGCACTATTACGTTGAATCCTGTCGTTAAATCCAAAACCAACCGGTCTTAAATCATGCGTTATATTGTGATTCTTTTGTTGATGATCGCGATGCCGGCCTGGGCTACGCCCGCGCAAGGTTTTGGCTTGCTTTCCAGCAAAAAAGAGCCGGTGGAAGTTTCAGCCGATGCAGGCATTGAATGGCGGCGTCAAGAAAATATTTTCATCGCCAAAGGCAATGCCCAAGTGAAAAGCGGTAATGTGATCTTGGAAGCCGCCGAGCTGCGCGCGCTTTACCGCACCGCTTCCCAAAACAGCAAAAAAAATGATTTGGGTGGAATGGAAATTTACCGCTTCGAAGCGGTGGGGCCGGTAACCATTACTTCGCCGGATGGGGTAGTGAAAGGCGGCCATGCTTATTACGATGTCGATCAAGCGGTAGCGGTGGTGAGCGGCGATAATGTCAGCTTAACCGCCGGCTCGGCGGAAGTGAACGCTGGCTCGCAATTGGAATATTGGCAAGAAAGGAAAATCGCGGTCGCGCGCGGCGGCGCCAGGGTGCGCCAGGGCGGGCAGGCTTTAAACGCCACAACTTTAGTCGGGGAATTTAAAGAAGGCCGGGACGGTTTGCGCCTGAGCTTAGTCCGGGCCGAAGGCCAGGTTGCCGTCATCACCAAAGACGGGGTTGCCAGAGCCAATCAAGGGGAATATGATTTGACCGCCGATAAGGCAAGGCTGATAGGCAATGTGCGCCTTACCCAGGGCAGCAATGAACTGCGGGGCGATGAAGCGGTTGTCGATATGCAAAGCGGCATTAGCAGTTTGGTGGCCAAGGGCGGCGGCCGAGTGAAGGGGTTATTTGTGCCCAAGCCCCAAGCGCCTGCTCAATTAGCGCCGATGAGTTAAAAGAGGAAAAAACTACGATGATGAATCTATCCGCCGACAAGAATTCCCGTGATGGTTTGCGCGTCATCGAATCGCAAAGCGGTTTGGCAGTCCGCAATTTAGGCAAGCAATTCAAGCATCGCACAATTTTGCGCGATGTGAATGTGAATTTAAAGCGCGGCGAGGTCGTGGGCTTGCTGGGCCCGAACGGCGCTGGCAAAACCACCTGCTTTTATATCATCACCGGCCTGATCAAGCCCGATTACGGCACGATTTTAATCGACGGCCAGGATGTCACCAAAATGCCGATGTATCAGCGCGCCCGCCTGGGCCTTGGCTATTTGCCGCAGGAAGCCTCGGTATTCCGGGGTTTATCGGTTGAAAACAATATCCGCGCCATGCTGGAAGTGATCGAACCCGACCGCGACGCGCGCGAAGCATTGCTTGACGATTTGCTGGCGGAATTTTCCTTAACCCATGTGCGGCGCACACCGACCTTGGCGCTATCGGGCGGGGAACGCCGCCGCGTTGAAATCGCCCGGGCGCTGGCCACCAAACCCAGTTTAATTTTATTGGATGAACCTTTGGCCGGGATCGACCCGATTGCGATTAACGATATCCGCGATTTGATCCGCCACCTTAAAGACCGCGGCCTTGGCGTTCTTATCACCGATCACAATGTGCGCGAAACATTGGAAATTGTCGACCGCGCCTATATCTTACACGCCGGCAAAGTATTGATGGAAGGAACGCCGCAGCAAATCATCGCCAACCGCGAAGTGCGCCGCGTCTATTTGGGCGAGAAGTTCAGCCTTTAATTATTGGACAAGCTCGGGCGTGCATTTGCCGCCGACATCAAGGCAGGCGGCATCGACATTGACAATCTCGTTATTATCTTGGCGGAAAGCCAATAGCAGCATCCAAGGAGTATCGGCATAAGAATCGAATAAAATGCCGCTGATGATTCCCTTATCCTGGCGTTTCCATGCATTCCCTATGTAGCGGCCCCAATCGGCGGGATCTTTGTTAATCTCCTGCAGCACCTTAAAACCGGGGCGATTACCGGCATATTTAGCGACATTTTTACTGTCAAAGCCGTCCGTGAAAAAAGGATGCAAAGTATATTGCAAAGCGGTGTCAATATCGGCTTCCGCCGCCAGCGCGTAGGCAAGCAACGGGTCGGTTTTCAAAGAACGGTTAGGATCGGGCCTTTGTTCGAAAAATTTCCCTTCTTCGCTATTTGCCGCCATTTGCAGCATTAATACGCGCGTGGCGCGGAAATTTTTGACCACGCCGTCTAAATTCAATAGCGGCTCTTGCCGGTGATAAGAAGCGCGCGGAAAAATATAATAGCCATACTCTTGAACATAAAAATTCCAGCCGATGCGCATAAATACCGCGTCGTTCAAGAAAGGATTATAAAGGGCGACGATTGGTTTCCCATCCTTCACCGGAAGCAAAATGATTCTGGCGCCATGCGCCCAGCTTTGCCAAGCTTGAGAACTTTCCCCGGCGCTAGCCCAGGAAGGCCGGCTTGATCCCTGCGCGGTCAATGTCAGTATAACCGACTTTCCGTGCCAATAGGGCGGTAGAGGAAGCCAGCGCGCGCCCAAAGCATAGATAAACCCCATCCCCACCCCTGCCAACAAAGCAAGAATAAGCGCCGCCGCAAGAAGACATTTTAGGTATTTCATGTTTTTGCCCATTTATTCTTGCTGCTTCTTTTTTTCAAGGTCTATTTTATCGTTTTTTCTAGCCGCCTCTAAAGACTTATGCAAGTCCTTAAGGGTATGGATGCTTATCAATTGCGATGCCCACTGCGCCGGATTGCTTTTATCCACCCCGCCACGGTCTTTTCTAATCTCTTTAGCAATGCTCTGCAAAACGGATGCCTCTCTTAAACGGCCCTCCTGGTGCGCTTTTTGGGCTTCGGTTTCAACCTCTCTAAGGTATTTCCTATACTTAAGCGCTGAAACACCTTCTATAACCTTTCCTCTAAGGTCAAAAATACTCTCGAATGCATTGGCAATAGGACTACCAATTTCTTTTGACATAGAATTGAATATATCTGAGCCAATTTCTAAATTTTGTTTGGGTATAACCGGAGCAGGTACTGGATCGCCAGTATTTTTCTCCGCTTCCATGCCTTGAATTGGCTTTTCATTCTCCGCTACCTTTATTTCCGTATCCTCCTGCTGATCCAACCCCACCGGCCACATAGTGCGAATAGCGATAGGATCACCTGCCTGCACCTGCGCATCCAGCCTGTTTAAATACCCATCCACAGGTTCTTGGGCGGCGGGCCTGGCCACTTGAAATTTCGGAAAATAATTTTTGACTTGGGTATGCACAAAATTTTTATTCATGTCGTGCCAGGCGCGGCGGATATCACCGCCTGTGGTTTGATCCTCTGCCTTCGGATAATCGGGCAAATCACTGCCTAAAGGATCGGGCGCGATATTCCAAATATTTTTCCAGGCGGTTTGGTTGGTTTGGGGCTTTTCCGGCTTGGTGAAAATATCGCGGAAACCGCCCAATAAATGCTGGAGGGGGGAAGCGGGTTTGGGCTGATCCATCATGCCCAAAGCCTGCAAAATTTTATCGAAAGACATGCTATTCACCTATAGTTAGGGTTAATACAACTTAGAATAGCATATACCTATGTTCTTTTTATGTTCTTTTCAAGATCGGGGGTGGATTCTTAACAAACTCTTAATAAAAAAGCGCGGATTTTCGCCCGAAAAGGTATAGAAACGCCCCCTTATATTCCCTATTAACCAAGCCTTTACGGGATTCGTGGTTTCCTAAAGACTTAAGGCACGGGCCTGCATAATGCAGAGAGCGTGCCAATTCGAAGTGGGAAATTCATGGCGATTTCGCAACGACTCGAGACACGCATTGGCCAAAGCCAGGTGATGACGCCGCAATTGCAGCAGGCGATCGAGCTGTTGCAACTATCGAATCTGGAATTAGCCGAATTTGTCGCCAAGGAATTGGAACACAATCCCCTGCTCGACCGCGCCGAAGGCGGGCCGGAAGAAGGCGATGCCCCCATCGACCATAATATGGACGCCTTGAATGAAATCCATCAAACCATCATCGCCCCCGCTAAAGATGCGGTTGATTTTGTCGAAGCCCCGGTTTTGCGCGAAAACGCGCTGGATGCCGATGACGGCAATCAATGGCAGGATAAGGCGCAAGATGCGGTTGGCGACTCCTCTATTAATCTTAGCAATTGGCAAAATAAAGGCGGCAATTTCAGCGATAGCGAAAACAGTTTTGAAAACCAGCTAACCAAGGAATTGACTTTACGCGATCATTTGCTGGAGCAAGTCGCGGTCGATTTGGACAATCCGGCCGACCGGGTGATCGCAGCCCACTTAATCGATATGCTGGATGACGCCGGTTATTTCCGGGGCGATATTGAAAAAGTCGCCGAAACTTTGGAATGCCGCCCGGAACGCGTGACCTTTACCTTGCTGCGGATGCAGCATTTCGACCCGGTTGGAATTTTCGCCCGCAATTTATCGGAATGTTTGGCGATTCAATTACGCGAGAAAAACCGCCTCGACCCGGTTATGCAGAAATTCCTGCAGCATTTGGATTTGATCGGCCAAGGCAAATTATCTGAACTGCAAAAGCTTTGCGGCTGCGATGCCGAAGATATTGCGGGAATGCTGTCCGAAATCCGCGCCTTAAACCCAAAACCGGCGGAAAATTTCGAAAGACAGGAAGCGGCCCCCATCATTCCCGATATTATTATGAAGGCCAAAAAAGGCGGCGGCTTTAGCATTGAATTGAATTCCGAAACCCTGCCGCGCGTTTTGGTCAATACCCGTTATTACACCGAGATCCGCGAAGGGGCGAAAAAGAAAGACGATAAAAAATATCTGGCCGAAAAATTCCAGCAAGCCAATTGGCTGGTTAAGGCCCTGCACCAGCGCGCCACCACTATTTTAAAGGTGGCCAGCGAGATTGTGCATCAGCAAGAGGCGTTTTTTATGCATGGCGTTGAATATTTGCGCCCGCTGGTTCGCCGCACGGTGGCTGAAGAAATTGAAATGCATGAGTCAACGGTCAGCCGCGTCACCACCAATAAATACATCTCAACCCCGCGCGGGATTTTTGAACTGCGCTATTTCTTCACCACGGCCTTAAACGGCTCCGGCCCGATCGCCAACCATGCGGCGGAATCGGTGCGCCACCGTATTAAAAACCTGATCGAAAAAGAAGTCCCAACCCAGCCTCTATCGGATGACAAGCTGGTGGCCTTGCTGGCCAAGGACGGCGTTATTATCGCCCGGCGAACCATCGCCAAATACCGGGAGCAAATGAATATCCCCTCCTCCTCCGACCGCAGAAGGTTGGAGCGCAACAAAATATAAAATAGGGGATTATCTTAACCACGGGGCCTTTAAAAACCATTTATTTTCAATGGCTTATAAATAAGTTATGCGGGTGCTTAGGCTTAAAAAATCTTGACTGATTCTAAGCCTCTGCTAATGATGGTAAAAGCGCTTATTCTGGCGGATCCGGCTTTTAAGCATCGGTAACCATTTTTTGCTAAACTGATAACCTCAAGGCCAAGGGTATTTATAAGCTCAATTTAAGGACTATTCATGAAACTCAATCTTACCGGCCGGCATATGGATGTCGGACAAGCGCTGAAACAGCACGTCGCCGATCATTTAAACAAAGTCGCCGAAAAATATTTCCACAATCCGATCGAAGCCCATGTCGTTTTTAACAAGGAAAACAGCCGGATTTGCGTCGATATCCAGGCCCACGCCGCGCGCGGCATTATCGCCCAGGTGAAAAGCGACGCCGGCGATGCCTATTCCGCCTTCGACCAGGCGATGAGCAAATTAGAAGCGCGCCTGCGCCGCTATAAAACCCGCCTGCGCGATCATCAAGGCCCCAGCCATGAAGAAATGGCGCAAATGCTGCAAGCCCAGCAATATGTCCTGGCCCATGATGGCGAGGATCAGGCTCCGGATCAGCCTCTCGTCATTGCCGAAATGACGATGGGGATTGAAACCTTAACGGTCAGCGAGGCCGTTATGCGGCTTGATTTATCGGATTCACCTGCGCTAATGTTCCGCAATCGCGGCCATGGTGGCCTGAATGTGATTTACCGCCGTCCCGACGGCAATATCGGCTGGATCGACCCAGAAGGCGCCAGCACCATGGCAGCCTGAAAGATTAGCAGGACTTAAAAGCAAATGCAGATTACGCAGTTTCTGAAAAAGGATTGTATTGCCGTTAACCTTTCGGCCGCCAATAAACGCGAATTGCTGGAAAAACTGGCGGCGATCGGCGCCAAGGCCAGCGGCCTGCATGAACGCGAAGTGTTCGACATTCTCTTGCAGCGGGAACGCTTAGGCACGACCGGCACCGGCAGTGGCGTAGCGATTCCCCATGGCCGCTTTACCAATCTTTCCCAAGTGCATGGCGTATTCGCGCGGCTGAACGAACCGGTTGATTTTCAATCGGTCGATGAAAAGCCGGTTGATTTGGTGTTTATGCTTTTGGCGCCCGAATCGCACGGGGCGGATCATTTAAAGGCTTTGGCCGAAGTTTCGAAGCTTTTCCGCAATTCCAAAACTTGCGCGGCATTACGCCAATCCGACCGCTTGGAAACGATTTACGCCGTTCTTACCTCGCCTGCATCGGACGCGGCTTAACTAAACCAATTAATGCAAACTAACCGGGTTCAAATTATGCTCGGAAATGGCGCTGCGCGCTTGATCTTCCGTTGCAGCAAAGGCGGCCAGCTTGCCGTCGGCGGTGTGAATGCCAACACCTTCAATGCCGTCGATCTTGACGGGGCGCAAATAGGCGAATTCATTGACGCCGAGATTCACGAAATCAATGCCGGCGGGAATCAATGTTTTCATGTCTTTCCGAAGGTCGTTTTTAATCATGCTGATTCTCCTTATGCCTTATGTAAGAAGTTCTCTTTTCTTTACAAGCCGTCTGTGCTAAGCCTTTTTTTTCAATGCTTTAACGCAATTTTACGCTTTGAGAGGCACTTTTGCCAAGTTCTTTCACTACGTCAAGCTATACTATTTCCTTGCACCTTGTGAATAAGGATACTTATCCCCGTTGGATAAAGAATCAATCCAAAGAATGGCAAGAATGGTTAAAAACCAACGGTGATTTTAAGGCCCATGCTCATTCTTGCGCGCCGTTATTCACAGCCCAGGGAAAAATCGGCGCGGTAGCTGTAGGCGTAGACAGCGAGCTTAATATTTGGAGCATCGCCCATTTGCCAGCTTGCTTGCCGCCCGGCAATTATTCTTTACCAAAAGATCTTGACCCAAATATGGCAGAGAATTTAGCGCTGGGCTGGGCGCTGGCGCAGTATCAATTCGACCGGTATAAAAAATCAACCCCGCGCCGGGCCAAGCTGGCTTGGCCCAAGGGCGTTGACCGCGCCAAAATTACGGCGCTGGCTGAATCGATTTTTATGGCGCGCGATCTTATTAATACCCCCGCCAACGATATGGGGCCGGAAAATTTAGCGGCCGCCGCTAAAAAAGTCGCCAAAGAAAACCGGGCTGCTTACAAAGAAATTATTGGCGGGCAATTGCTGAAAAATAATTATCCTTTAATTCACGCGGTGGGCAAAGCCTCGTCCCAAGCGCCGCGGCTGGTTGATATAAGTTTCGGGCCTGCCAAGGCGCCGAAGGTAACGCTGGTCGGCAAAGGCGTGTGTTTTGATACCGGCGGGCTTGATTTAAAAAATGCCGATGGCATGAAATTAATGAAAAAAGACATGGGCGGCGGCGCCCTTGCGCTTGGCTTGTTCGATGCTTTGGTGAAAAGCAAGCTTCCTATACGCTTGCGCCTCTTGCTGCCCATCGTCGAAAATTCGGTTGCGGGCAATGCTTTCCGCCCGCTTGACATTATCCCCTCGCGCAAAGGGCTTAACGTTGAAATCGGCAACACTGATGCCGAAGGCCGCCTGATTTTGGCCGATGCGCTGACCGAAGCCGATCAAGAAAAGCCCGATTTATTAATCGATTTTGCGACATTGACCGGCGCGGCGCGCATTGCCTTGGGCGCTGAAATTCCGGCGGTATTTTCCAACCGGCAGAATTTGGCGATTGACCTGGCAAGCAAGGCGATGGAAATTTACGATCCGCTTTGGCCGCTGCCCCTATGGAACAATTATCGCAAAATGCTAAAAAGCAAATTTGCCGATTTAAATAATGCGCCGGAGGGCGGTTATGGCGGCGCGATTACCGCAGCGCTTTTCTTGCAAGAATTCGTCAGCAAAAAAACGCCTTGGATTCATATTGACACCATGGCCTGGAATCAATCCGATTCCCCGGGCCGGCCCTTGGGCGGCGAGGCAATGGGTTTACGGGCGGTGTATGAATTTTTGGTGGAAAGGTATTCTTGAAACATCCTTCGACAAGCTCAGGATGAGCAATTTTTTAAGCTCATGGTGAGCCTGCCCTCCTTCGCCAAGGCTACGGAGGACTGGGAGTTTACTAACCTGCCCACCGAAGCTTTAGCGTAGGTGGGTCGAACCATGAATGATTCTAGGAAAGCGCGGCCTTCAGCAACGCCTGGGTATAAGGATGGCTGGGATGGGCGAATATATCGGCAGCGCGCCCTTTTTCCACCACCTGGCCGTCTTTTAATACCATCAAATCATGCGCCAGCGCCTTAACCACGCGTAAATCATGGCTGATGAAAATATAGGAAAGCTTGTGCCGCGTTTGCAAATCGCGCAAGAGGTCAACCACCTGCGCCTGCACCGAGCGGTCAAGCGCGGAAGTAGGCTCATCCAACACCATGACTTCCGGCTCTAAAATCAAGGCGCGGGCGATTGCCAAGCGCTGGCGCTGGCCGCCGGAAAATTCGTGCGGATAGCGGTCGATCATGGCGGGGTCAAGGCCGACTTCTTTTAAAATTGATTTAACTTTTTCTTCTTGTTTTAGAATGCCATGTACACGCAAACCTTCCGCCACAATATCGCCCGCCGTCATGCGCGGGCTTAGGCTGCCGTAAGGGTCTTGAAAAACGATTTGCACTTGGCGGCGAAGCGGGCGCAATTTGGAGGCGCTTAAAGAAGACACCTCTTGGCCTTGCCAATAAATTTTTCCTTGGGGGCGCAGCAAACGCACCGCCGCCAAGCCCAAGGTTGTTTTGCCCGATCCGCTTTCACCCACAATGCCAAGGGTGTGTCCCTGTTTTAATTCGAAGGATACATCATCAACCGCCTTGACGTAATCCTTGGGCTTGCCGAAAATGCCGCGCGATTTGGGATACCATACCCTTACATTCTCGCCCTTCATAATGACGGGCGATGAAGGAATAGCGGCGACCGCCTGGCCCTTTGGTTCGGAAGATAATAAATGCTTTGTATAGGGATGCTGAGGAGCCGCGAATAAAGCGCGCGCATCATTCAGCTCGACCAGCTCGCCCTCCTTCATCACGCCGACCTTGTGCGCCATGCGCTTGACAATGCCCAAATCATGGCTGATCAGCAAAATCGCCATGCCAAGCTGCTGCTGCAGACGGCGCAGCAAATCAAGAATTTGCTGCTGCACCGTGACATCAAGCGCGGTGGTGGGTTCATCGGCGATTAAAAGAGAAGGATTATTGGCCAAGGCCATCGCGATCAAGACGCGCTGGCGCTGGCCGCCCGATAATTCATGGGGCAGCGAGCGGCGGAACCTCTTTTTATCTTTCAGGTCAACCAAATCGAGCAATTCATCAATGCGCTTTTGAACAGCGGTTTCAGAAATTGATTGATGCAGCAGGATTGCTTCTTGCACCTGCTTTTCCACGCGGTGCAGGGGGTTTAGGGCCGTCATCGGCTCTTGAAAAATCATGCCGATTTGCTTGCCGCGGATAGAGCGCATGGCGGACAAAGGCAAAGCCAGCAAATCCTGGCCGTTAAATAAAATTTTTCCGCCCGGATGAAACGCCAAAGGGTAAGGAAGAAGCCGCATGATTGAAAGCGCGGTGACGCTTTTGCCCGAACCGCTTTCGCCGACAATCGCCAAAGTTTCGCCCTTATCCAAGGTAAAGCTAATATCTTTCACCGCCTTGATTTCGCGCCCGGCAACGCTAAAAGAAGTCGATAAATGGGCGATTTGCAATAGCATTATTTCACCTTGCGCGCATCGAAGGCGTCACGCACCGCTTCGCCGACGAAAATAAGAAGGCTTAATAGAACGGCCAGCACCATAAAGCCGGTAATGCCAAGCCAGGGCGCTTGCAAATTATTTTTTCCTTGCGCCAATAATTCGCCCAATGAGGGCGAGCCCGGCGGCAAGCCAAAGCCCAGAAAATCAAGCGAGGTTAAAGTGGTGATCGAGCCGTTCAGCAAAAATGGCAAGAAGGTGATGGTCGCCACCATCGCATTGGGCAAGACATGGCGGGCCATAATAACAATATCGGAAACGCCCAGCGCCTTGGCGGCCCTGACATAATCGAAATTCCGCGCCCGTAAAAATTCGGCGCGCACCACGCCAACCAGGCTCATCCAGGAAAACAGCAACAAAATTCCCAGCAGCCACCAGAAATTGGGCACGACGACGCTGGATAAAATCATCAATAAATAAAGCGTGGGCAGGCCCGACCAGATTTCGATAAAGCGCTGGAAAAACAAGTCGATCTTTCCGCCCCAGTACCCTTGGACCGCGCCGGCGGCAACGCCAATGATGGCGCTGAAAAAAGTCAGCACCAAGCCAAACAACACGCTGATGCGAAAACCGTAAATAAGGCGCGCCAGCACATCGCGCGCTTGGTCGTCCGTTCCCAGCCAATTATCGCGCGAAGGCGGCGCGGGCGCCGGGCGGTTTAAATTTAAATTGACCGTGCCGTAACTATAGGGAATCAACGGCCAGACCATCCAGCCCGATTCCTTGATTTTATTCTGCAAATAAGGGTCGCGGAAATCGGCCCGCGTTGAAAAATCGCCGCCAAATTCGGTTTCGGCGTAATCATGAAAGACGGGAAAATATAATTGGCCTTGATAAGACAAAATAATCGGCCGGTCATTGGCGATGAATTCGGCGAATAAACTAAGGGCAAACAAGACAAGAAAAATCCACAATGCCCACACGCCGCGCCGGTTGGCGCGGAAATTTTTTAAGCGGCGCTGGGTTAAGGGGCTGAGCTTCATTTATTGCCGCCGGGAAAAATCGATGCGGGGATCGATTAAAGTGTAGGTCAAATCGCCGATAATGTTCAAAATCAACCCAAGGAAAGTGAATACATAAAGTGTCCCGAACATCACCGGGTAATCGCGGTTTAAGGCGGCCTCAAAGCCAAGCAATCCAAGGCCATCCAGCGAGAAAATCACCTCGATCAATAACGCGCCGGTAAATAAAATCCCGATAAAGGCGGCCGGAAAGCCCGCCACCACCAGCAGCATCGCGTTCCTGAACACATGGCCGTATAGCACGCCCTTTTCATCGACGCCCTTGGCGCGGGCGGTTTGAACATAGTTTTTATTAATCTCTTCCAGAAAAGAATTTTTGGTCAGCATGGTTAATCCCGCAAAACCGCCGATCACCAGTGCGGTGATGGGCAGCGCCATATGCCAGAAATAATCGAGGATTTGATTGTGCCAGGGCATGGCGCTCCACCCTTCCGAGGTTAAACCGCGCAACGGGAAAATATTCAAAAAGCTGCCGCCGGCGAATAAAACCACCAATAGCACGGCGAATAAAAATCCCGGAATGGCGTAACCAATCACCACCACCGCGCTGGTCCAGCTGTCAAAGGCCGAGCCATCGCGCACTGCCTTGGCGATGCCAAGCGGAATCGAAATTAAATAAATTAAAAGAGTTGACCACAATCCGAGCGATATGGAAACCGGCATCTTTTCAATAACCAAATCAATCACTTTTTGATCGCGGAAAAAACTCGTGCCGAAATCAAACATCGCGTAAGATTTCAGCATTTGCCAAAAGCGCGTGAGCGGCGGCTTATCAAAACCATACAGCTTTTCAATTTCCTTGACCAAATCGGGATCAAGCCCTTGCGCGCCGCGATAGCGGCTGTCGGAGGAAGTGGCGCTGGCGGCGGCGTCGGGCCGTGCGGAATCAGTGCCGGCGCCACCGCTAAAACGGGCAGTCGCAGAAATCGCCTTGCCCTCCAATTGCGCAATTAATTGCTCGACCGGCCCGCCGGGCGCCGCCTGCACCACAATAAAATTGATGATCATGATCCCAAGCAAGGTTGGAATCACCAAAAGCAGACGGCGGATTAAATAATTCAGCATGATCTATTTCTTTTTACGCCAAAACCAATATAAAAGCCCTATTCCCACAACGCCAAGCCCAATCCACCAAGCAGAATGAGAAGATTTTTGATTCTTGGGAGGAATGGCCTTGGCGGCTTTTTCCTGATCCAGCCACCACGTATCGGGAAAACCCAAAGCATATTTGGGAGAAATAGCGGGCCGGGCGAATTTATCCCAATACGCCACCCGGAAAGAGCGGATATGCCAATGCGGAATCACATAATGGCCCCATAACAGCACGCGATCAAGCGCGCGCACCCGGGTGATTAATTCCTCGCGGGTTTGGGCGTTGACGATTTCCTTGATCAACCCATCGACAGCGGGGCTTTTAATGCCGGCGTAATTATCGCTGCCTTTGGTGCCGGCCGCGGCACTGCCCCAAAAATTCCACTGCTCATTGCCGGGCGAAAGCGATTGGCCCCATACCACCACCGTCATATCGAAATCGAATTGATCCATGCGGTTTTTATATTGCGCGGTGTCGACGGTGCGCAGGCGCGCCGTAATGCCCAGCCTTTCCAGATTGCGGATATAAGGCAGGCACACCCGTTCGAATGAGGGATTGTCGATTAAAATTTCAAAGGTGAAGGGCTTGCCGTTTTTTTGCAATTTTTGGTCGATGATCTCCCAACCTGCTTGATGTAGCAACTCTTGCGCGCGTTTTAAATTATCGCGCAAATAGCCGCTGCCGTCGGTTTTGGGGGCTTGATAGACTTTGGTAAAAACCTCTGGCGGCAAAATATTGCGCCATTTTTCTAAAAGTTTTATTTCCTCCGCGCCGGGCAAATCTTTGGCCGCCAATTCGGAATTGGAAAAATAACTTTGCGTTCGGGTATAGGCGCCGTAAAATAAATTTTTATTGGTCCATTCAAAATCGAAAGCGTAATCAAGCGCCTCGCGCACTTTGGCGTCGGCGAAAATGGCGCGGCGCGTATTCATGACAAAACCCTGCATGCCGGTTGGAATTTGGTGGGGAATTTCCTCTTTCTTCACCAAGCCGGCATGAAGGGCGGGGAAATTATAGGCGGTCGCCCATTCCTTGGCGATATTTTCCTGGCGGAAATCATACTCGCCGGCCTTAAAAGCCTCGATCGCCACCGTGCCGTCGCGGTAATAATCATAGCGGATCAAATTAAAATTATTGCGGCCTTTAACGATCGGCAAGTCTTTGGCCCAGTAATTATCCACGCGCTCGAGCGTAATCGAACGTCCCTGGTTTACTTCTTTCACCCGGTAAGGCCCGCTGCCCAAGGGCGGCGTTAAAGTGGTTTTATCGAAATCAACTTTTGCATAATAATTTTTGGAAAGCACGGGCATTTGCCCGACAATTAAAGGCAATTCGCGGTTATTTTTATCCTTGAAATCAAAGCGCACCCGCAATTCATCCAGCGCGGTTACTTTTTCCACGGCGCCGTAATAGCTGCGGTAAACCGGGTGGCCCTTGGTTCGCAAAGCGTTAAAAGTGAAGACCACATCATCGGCGGTCACTTTCGAGCCGTCGTGAAAACGCGCTTTGGGATTTAAATGAAAAATGACATACGAACTGTCACCGGCTTTTTCAATTTTTTCGGCGATTAAGCCATATTCGGTAAAAGCCTCATCGCCCGTGGAAGATAACAGCGTATCGAAAGTAGCGGCGGCGCCTGCCGCCGGAACGCCCTTTAAAATAAACGGATTTAAAGAATCAAACGTGCCGATCGCCGCCAGCCGCACCAAGCCGCCCTTGGGCGCATTTGGATTCACATAGTCAAGATGCTTGAAATCGGGGCCATATTTGGGCTCGCCATGCAAGGCCAAGCCATGCACCGCTTCACCAAAAGCATGGCTGGGCGCGGCCAGAAAAATGCTGAGAAGAAAAGCGGCTAAATATCTCACTTCGGCAGCGGCGCCGGCGCATCGGCCTGTTTGCGCATATACACGATCACATTGGCGCGGTCTTGCTCTTTCGGCAAACCGGCGAAGGTCATTTTGGTGCCGGGAAACAGGCGGCGCGGATTATAAAGGAATTTATTCAAGCTTTCATAATCCCATTTGCCTTCCGCAGCCGCCATTTCCTTGGAATAGGCATAGCCCTCCATATGGCCGTGCTTGGCGCCGATAACGCCCCATAAATTGGGGCCGATTTTGGCGGCCGCGCCCTTGCCGATGCTATGGCAGGCGACGCATTTTTTGAAGACTTCCTCGCCCGCCTCGACAGAGGCGCTGGCCAATAAGGGGCCGATAGGCGCTAATTCCTTTGGCGCTTCGGTCACGGTTGTCTGGCCAGTTTCCTCGACGCCGGGGACTTTATAAACGCTTTCTTTCAAGGGCGTTGGATGCACCAAGATTTTAGCGGCAAAGCCTGTAACCATGGCTAGAATACAGGCCACCAACACGGCGGCGGCGAATTTATTGAATTCCATTATTTTTATCCTGAAAACAAAGAAAGACCATCTGCTATATAGCCAAATCCAGCTAAATAATCTACATAGCTAAGCTACCATGAAGCCGATTATTCTTATCCCTGCCCGCATGGCGGCCACAAGGCTGCCGGGCAAGCCCTTGGCCGATATTAACGGCATTCCCATGATTGTGCGCGTGTGGCGCCAGGGTATGGCGGCCAAGCTTGGGCCGGTGGTGGTGGCCGCGGGCGATCAGGAAATTGTGGATGAAGTCAAAAAACATGGCGGAGAGGCTATTTTAACCGATCCCCGTCTTCCTTCCGGCTCGGATAGGATTTGGGCGGCGCTCAAAGCATTGCCTGATGGCGGCGCTTATGATGCGGTGATCAATTTGCAAGGCGATTTGCCGGCGGTTGACCCGGAATTATTGCAACAAGTGGCGGCGCCTTTGAAAGATAAAAACATCGATATCGCAACACCGGCGACGGTGATTAAAAATAAAGAAGAGGCGGAAAATCCGAATATCGTCAAAATCGCTATGAATGAAGGCGGCGGACGGGCGCTTTATTTTAGCCGTTCGGTTATTCCCCATGGCGATGGGCCGCTTTATCACCATATCGGCATTTATGCCTATCAGCGGAATGCTTTGGAAAAATTCATTAACTTGCCCGTAGGTTATTTAGAAAAACGCGAAAAATTAGAGCAGCTCCGCGCCCTGGAAAACGGCATGCGGATCGAGGTGGTCTTGACCGATACAGCTCCGCTTACGGTCGATACGCCGGAAGATTTAAGCCGGGCTCGCGAAGCCTTACGCTAAGTTGACTTCAGCCCCGATCCATAGTATATCCTTTTAAGATACTATTTAATTTATCAGGATATAAATGACTAAACGCAACCCCGCTTATCTTCTTATTGGCGCCCCGCCAGAAGGCTGGCGCTCAGGTAGTGATTTAATGCAGGATTATATTGGCGGCAATGTAATATTACGGGAAAAAATCCTGGGTTTGGCCATCAAGAAAAAAGCCGATTACCTTGCGGCGGGCAAAAGCGAAGCAGAGGCCGATAAATTAATTCAAGACCATTGGGTGCGCAGATGTTATGGCGCCGGTACGCACGGCGTCATCACCGAATTTATTTCACCAGAAGGTTTGCAAGAGTTAATCAAAGCCGGAGAATTGATAACACCGGAACAGGCTAAACTATTAGCCCCGCCAGAAGGCTGGCGCTCGGGGAACGATTTAAAGTGGGATTATGTTGGCGGAAATGTAACATTGCGGGAAAAAATTCTGGCTTTGGCCGCCAAGAAAAAAGCCGCTTACCTTGCGGCGGGAAAAAGCGAAGAAGAAGCCAACCAATTAATTCAAGACCATTGGGTTCGCAGATGTTATTGCCACGGCACGAGCGGCACCATCACTGAATTTATTTCTCCAGAAGGCTTGCAAGAATTAATCAAAGCCGGAGAATTGATAACGCCGGAACAGGCCAGGCTGTTAGTACCGCCAGAAGGCTGGCGCTCAGGTAGTGATTTAACGCGGGATTATATTGGCAGCAGTGTAACATTACGGGAAAAAATCCTAGCTTTGGCCATCAAGAAAAAAGCCGCTTACCTTGCGGCGGGCAAAAGCGAAGAAGAAGCCGATCAATTAATCCAACAATACTGGGTGCGCAGATGTTATGGCTCCGGCACGCGCGGCATCATCACCGAATTTATTTCACCAGAAGGTCTGCAAGAATTGCTCAAAACCGGGGAATTCATAACGCCGGAACAGGCTAAGCTATTAGCCCCGCCCCAAGGCTGGCGCTCAGGTAAAGATTTAACGCGGGATTATATTGGCGACAATATAACATTGCGCAAAAAAATCCTGGCCTTAGCGGCCAAGAAAAAGACCGCCTATCTTGCGGCGGGAAAAAGTGAAACAGAAGCCGATCAATTAATTCAAGACCATTGGGTGCGCAGATGTTATGGCGCTGGCACGCACGGCACCATCACCGAATTTATTTCACCTACCGGAATAGCCGAACTCATAGATCAAAGCATTTTAGAGCCGCGCCATAAACCCGCCCCCCATAATATCGCCAGCCTTTTGGCTTCGGGCATGAGTGATGATGAGGTGAAGGTCACTTTAAATTTAAGCAAAGCCGCTTTTGCTTCGGCCCGCGAGGCGATCGCCAAAGCATTGGCAGAAAATGGTGGTGCGGATTTAGCCTTATACAAAGCCGAACTTGCCCATAACCGCAAAATCAGCCGCGAAGATTTTATGGCGGCGGTTCAATCACACGGCTCTATCGAAGATGCCGCTCAAAGTTTAGGCTTATCGCCGCAACGCGTGATGGCGCGCCTTGGCAGATATTGGAAATTAGATGTGGCGTTGCTTGATAAGTTGGATCAGCCAACTATTCATATGGACATGGCCTTGCGAGTGGATTTCACGCAACTGCCCAGAACTTCCCCCGCCGCCACTTGGTTTGCTGTCAAGCAATTGCATAGTGAACTGGGCCAGGCACCCGACCTAAATCAAATAGCCGAAAAGCTAAAAATTAAACGCGGCCTTGTGGACAGAAATGTTCATTTTTTAATCGCTTGCGATTCCTTGCGGCGGGAGGATTTGGCGCAACCCCAGGCCGCCATGTTAAGCGCATCCGCCATCGGCTTCGCTATCCGCCAGCATTGGCGCGGCTGCCTTTTTCGCTAAACTGCTATCTTGCTTTCCGGCCCATTTCCCCCGATAAAGGAGGATGGAAGACCGGTTGGCGGACGTTATGCTCGTAAACCCGGCCAGGTTCGAAAGAAAGCAACCGTAGCGCTGTTATGGCGGGTCGTTCGGCTGGTCTTCCACCTAACCAAGAGGTGATCGTGTCGCAAGAATACCGGGTACTGGCGCGGAAATACCGCCCCACCACATTTAAAGAATTAATCGGCCAAGAAGTTTTGGTGCAGACGCTTTCGAACGCGATGGCGGCCAAGCGCTTGGCGCATGCGTTTATTTTAACCGGCGTGCGTGGTGTCGGCAAAACCACGACCGCCCGCATTATCGCCAAGGGCTTGAATTGCGATAAAGGCCCAACGCTGGAGCCCTGCGGCGTTTGCGGCAATTGCGTTGCCATTACCGAAGACCGCCATGTCGATGTTTTAGAAATGGATGCGGCTTCCCGCACCGGCGTTGACGATATCCGCGAAATTATTGACGGGGTGCGCTATAAGCCGGTTTCCGGGCGCTATAAAGTCTACATCATCGATGAAGTGCATATGCTGTCCAAGAACGCCTTTAACGCGCTGTTGAAAACCTTGGAAGAGCCGCCGGAAAATGTGACCTTCATTTTCGCCACCACCGAAATCAATAAAGTGCCGGTGACGATTTTATCGCGCTGTCAGCGCTTTGATTTGCGCAGGCTTCCGGTTGACGGGTTGGCGCAGCATGTGATCGCCATCGGCGCGCGGGAAAAAATCCAATTGGCTCCCGAGGCCGCTATCCTCATCGCCAAAGCCGCCGAAGGTTCGGTGCGCGATGCGCTATCGCTGCTCGATCAGGCGATTGCTTTGCGCGGCGAGAATATCGATGAGGCCGCTATCCGCTCGATGCTGGGGCTGGCCGACCACAGCCAAATTTACCAATTGCTGGATGCGGTTTTACAGGGCGATATCGCCCGCGCCCTGAAATTATGGGAGGAGCTTTATCAGGCCGGCGCCGACCCCGTCATGGCGGCGCAAGATTTATTGGCGGCAACTCATATCATCACCCGTTTGCAGGCGGCGCCCCAATTGCCGGTCTTGGGTTTAAGCGAACATGAAACCGCTTTGGCCAAAAATATCGCGCAAAAGCTAAGTGTGGCGCTGGCCTCGCGCCTTTGGCAAATGTTGTTGAAGGGATCAGGCGAAGTCGCCAACGCCCCCGATGCAATGGCGGCGTTTGAAATGGTTTTGATCCGTCTAACTTACGCCGCGGCTTTGCCGGTTGAAAATGCGGGCTTGACCGCTTCCTCTCCGCCGCCCAGGCGTGCGGCAGCGGGCGGCGAAGGCATTGCGTTTAGCGGTGCGGCGCAAGCGCTTGCCCAGGAAGCTCTGCCCGAAGGCGGCCCGCAAAGCTTTATGGAGCTGGTGGAATTATTCAAAACCCGCAAAGAAATGCAGCTTTATTATTACTTAACCGCCTTGACTCATTTGGTGAAGCTTGCGCCCGGCAAATTAGAGCTGCGGCTGGCCGATGGCGTGCCTAAAAATTTCACTCAAAGCGTTGCGCAAAAATTATTGGACTGGACCGGGCGGCGCTGGATGATCGCGATTTCCGATCAAGCCGGACAGCCTTCGCTGGCCGAACAAAGCCAAACGGCGCAAAATCAATTTAAACAGGAAATCGCTAAGGAACCTTTGGTGGCCGCGGCTTTAAGCGCCTTTCCCGGCTCCGGCATTGCCGCGATCCGGCCCCTGCCTTCGAATCTAGAGGAAAATAATTCATGAAAAATATCGGCGCTATGCTGCAACAGGCGCAAGCCATGCAGCAAAAAATGCAAGCCCTGCAAGATCAATTGGCCAAGGAAGAAGTTGTGGGAAATTCCGGCAGCGGCGCGGTGGTAGTGACTTTATCCGGCAAGGGCGAATGCAAGGCGGTTAAAATCAAACCCGAGGCCATTGACGCGGCCGACCTTTCCCTGCTTGAAGATTTATTGCTGACCGCTTTCAACGACGCCAAGGCCAAGGCCGAAGAACGTTTAAGCGCCGAAATGAATAAAATCACCGGCGGCCTTGGCGGGACGGGCGGCATGAAACTGCCTTTCTAAATGTCCGCCCATAGCGACGATATTGAACGCCTGATTCAATTGCTGGCCAAGCTGCCGGGCTTGGGCCCCCGTTCGGCCAAGCGCGCGGCGCTGCATTTATTGAAAAAACGCGAGCAATTGGAAAACCTATCCGCCGCTTTGGCCCAAGCGGCGGCAAAAGTGAAAAACTGCGCCATTTGCGGCAATCTGGATACCATCGATCCGTGCGCGATTTGCCAGGATCCCAAGCGCGACCGCAATTCGCTTTGCGTGGTCGAAGAAGTGGCCGATTTATGGGCGCTGGAACGTTCGAACATTTTTAAAGGGGTTTATCATGTTTTGGGCGGCACGCTATCGGCCCTCGATGGCATGGGGCCGGAGCAGCTGCGCATTCAGCAATTAATCCGGCGCGTCAAAGAAACCCCGCCCAAAGAAATCATCATGGCGATGAACGCCACGGTTTCCGGGCAAACCACCGCCTATTATGTCAGCGACCAATTGGCGGAATTCAATATCCCCTTAACCAGGCTCGCGCACGGCGTGCCGGTGGGAGGCGAGTTGGATTATTTGGATGAAGGCACATTATTGGCCGCCTTCGCCGCCCGCCGGAGCGCTTAAAACCGCCCCTTCATATTTCTTAAAAACATATAATTTGCGCTTATAGCGGATTTGGACTATAGTCGCCTCAATTAATATTCATAAATTAAAGAGGTAGGGTAATGACAATAGAAGCAAGCCTGGCCAAACGCGTGGATCATTGTTACACGGCGTTGCGCGCAGCCGAATTATTGACCAAAGAAACGCTCTTCTACGCGGCTCTTGCCCATGCGCCGGAAGAAACCAGCCGGGCGGCGGTAAGCGCCTATGCCGATCAAAAACTGGCGGCAACGCATCCCGATTTTATCGGGATTAAACCGCTTCCTAAAATTATTTGGGGTGAATTTATAGATTCATATGATCAGCTCATCGATCTTTACCAATTCTTGCGCATGAATAATTTGCCCCTTCTTGATAAGCAAGGGCAGTCAACCCCCATCGCCGAGGCGTGGGAAGATAAATTCACCGGCGGCCAAAGCATCGCCACCCAATTCCGTATCACCGCCGAATGCCAAGCTTTGCTTGATAATCAGCATATCGCCGGCCTGATTTGCCGCGGCCAGGCCGGACAGGTCTTGCAGCAATTGCCGCCGTTTGAAACACCCAGAACCGAAGCCCTGATTAACGGCTATTTAAGGGTATTCAACCAGCTGGGGCTGTTGGCCCCCGCCAGCCTTGAATTATTGGCCCACCGTTTCGGCAGGCGGGAAAAATCGGGAATGGTGATTTTGCGCTATATCGCCAAGAGGCTGCAGGGGCAAAATCCCC
>JBFXCK010000008.1:0-12232 GCA_050182275.1 Dongiaceae bacterium
TGTTCAAGCAATGCCAAAATATCTTTGACATCCAGCCCTACCAAAGCCTGGCTGCCCAAAGTTTCTTCCAAGAGCGCCATCATTTGCTGCAGGCGCGGGTCTTTTAACAATTCTTCGAATTTCTTTTGTTCGGCGCTGGCGGCGCGCGGACGTTCGCTGCCTTCCGCTTCGCCCCAAGGGGAAGCGGTGGAAATTTGGCTCGTTCTGGGCTTTTCTAAGACTGCCGACATTATCTAACCTTATGAAAAACAATGGTAATTCTCTTAAGCAGGCGCACAGTGTTATACTATAACAAATATTTGTCAAGCCCTATCCATCAATAAAAGTGGATAACCTTATTTAGGGCAGAAAAGCTTGGAATAAGCCTTTATAATAAGCCAATGTCTGTATCTTCTCTTCTTCCCGAAAATCAAATTAATGATGCGCTCAAAACCCTCTCCGGCTGGCAAGTGGCCGGCGGCAAACGCGCTTTGCAAAAAACTTTTGAATTCAAGGATTTTAACGAGGCCTGGGGCTTTATGAGCCAGGTGGCGTTGAAAGCCGAGAAAATGAACCATCATCCCGAATGGTTCAATGTTTATAATAAAGTTGAAGTCAAACTTTCCACGCATGATGCTGGCGGCATCACCGATAAAGATATCAAGCTCGCCGCTTTTATGAATCAACTTTTATGAGCGAACCCAAACATCATTCCGCCGTTCATTACAGCTGGCTATTGATTTTGCCGGTATGGGCCTTGGCGCTTACCATTTTAACGGGCAGCGAAGACCGCTTAACCGAACCCGCCTTGGAATTATTGCTGAATTACGGCGCCGTGCTGCTGGCGTTTTGCGGCGCCGCGCATTGGGGGCTGGCGGCGGCCAATTATGGCGGCACGGCTGCTTTGGGCATGCGCTATACATTGGGCATTATTCCGATGCTATTGGCGTTCGGCGCTTTGCTCTTGCCCGATTTTCAAGGCATGTCATTCTTGTGTGGCGGTTTTTTGGCGGCCTTGGCGATCGATTATCATTTAACCGCGCGGGGCTTTGCGCCCCTTTGGTACCGGCGCATGCAAAGCTTTTTAACTTGGGGCGTGATTATCGCCTTAGGGCTGGTTACCTGGTATTTGCAGCGGGACCAAAGCGGCCCGTTGTTTGGCGATTTGATCGGCCTTAAACAAATAATAGGCGGCGCCAATGATAATACAGGCCCCTAAAACCGTGAAATGATCGGGGATATCGCCGAAAATAAAATAGCCAAAGGCGCCGGTGAACAAAATATTCAAATAGCCGAAGGGCGCCAAGAAGCTGGCGGGCGCTAAACGGTAAGCCTGCACCATGGTCCAGTGTGCGCCCACGCTCACCAGCCCGATGCTAAGGAATAATATCCATTCTGCATCGGTCATCGGTTGCCAATAATAAATTCCTAAGGGCGCCAAAAGCAGGGTGGTCAGCAGCGAAAACCAGGCAATGATCGAAAGCGGATTTTCGGTATCGCTTAATTCTTTCACCAAGGTAACGCTAATCGCGGCCAAAACGGTTCCCAAAACGGCGATCCAATAGGCCGGATGCAATTCGCCGCTGCCCAAGGTGTGAGGCCGCAACAGCAAAGCCACGCCGGCCAAGCCGGTTAAGGTTGCAATCCAGCGCGGCGCGGTTACGCGTTCTTTCAAAAAGAGGGCGGCCAGAATCACGATAAAAACCGGGCGGGCGAAGCTAATCGCGTTTTGATCGGCCAAAGGAATATGAATCACCGCATAAAAAATGCAGGCCATCGAGAACACGCCGTTGACCGAGCGCCAAATTTGCATCTTAAGCCGGTCGGTGGTGAAAACTTGGGGCAGGCCGTAATAAAAAATAAAAGGCAGCAAAACCAAGAGCGAGGAGAAAGAGCGGCTGAAAGTCACCTGCCAAAAGGGCAAACCCTGGCCGATATATTTGGCCAAAGCGCCCATGGTGCAGAATAAAAATCCGGAAAGAATCGTCCACCAAATCGCCCGGTTAACGGGATTCAGCCGTAAGAAATATTGACCGGGGGCAAAGAAGGGGTTTGACGGAATCATTTAAAAAGGCCTATTTTACCGCTAGCTTAAAATTATGGCGAAAGTATAAACATGATAGCCGTTCCCATGCCAAGCCCTAATCAAGAAAAACCTTTATGGCAGCCCGATTCCACGACTTTGGCGGGGTGCGCCATGGCGCGTTTTCAAATGCTGGCGGGGGTGAAGGCGGGGCGGCCGTTGAATAATTATGCGGCGCTTCATCAATGGTCGATCGAATCCAGCGCCAGTTTTTGGGATTTGGTATGGGATTTTTCTGGCGTGATCGGCGAAAAAGGGAAAATCATTTTAAAAGACGGCCAGATGATGCCGGGCGCTAAATGGTTCCCTGATGCCAAGCTTAATTTCGCTGAAAATTTGTTGCGTCCCGCTGAAAAAAACCCCGAGCCTTTGATTTATTTTCAAGGCGAGGACAAGCTCGAATTAAGCTTCACCAAAGAGCAAATGATCCAGGAGGTGGCGGCCTTGGCCGCGCATCTCAAGAAGCTTGGCGTCAAGCCGGGGGATAGGATCGCGGCCTATATCCCGAACCTGCCGCATGCGGTGATGGGCATGCTGGCGGCCAGCAGCATGGGCGCGGTGTGGTCGTCTTGCTCGCCCGATTTCGGCGTGCAGGGGATTTATGACCGCTTCGGGCAGATTGAGCCGCGCGTGCTTATCGTGGCCGACGGTTATTTTTATAAGGGCCAGGCCCTTGATTGTTTGGAAAAAGCGAAAGAAGTTTGCGCCAAAATCCCCAGCATCGAATCAATTGTGGTGATTCCCTATACCCAAAGCGCCCCTGATTTAAAGAATTTTCCCAAAGCCAGGCTATGGAACGAAATAACCGAAGAATATAAAGGCGCTAAACTTGAATTTACGCGCCTGCCTTTTAATCATCCGCTTTATATTATGTTTTCCTCGGGCACGACCGGGATTCCCAAATGCATCGTCCATGGCGCGGGCGGAACGTTATTGCAGCATTTAAAGGAACATCAATTGCATTGCGATATCAAGCCGGGCGATCGCGTTTTCTATTACACGACTTGCGGCTGGATGATGTGGAATTGGCTGGCGTCGGCGATCGCCAGCCAGGCAAGCTTGATTTTGTTCGATGGATTCCCTTTCCAGCGCAAAGGGCAAATTATTTTCGATGTTTTGCAAAAATACCGCGCCACCTTATTCGGCACGGCGGCGAAATTTATCGATGCGGTGGCGAAACTTGGCTTATCGCCCGCCAAAACACATGATTTATCAACCATCCGCCTGATCACCTCAACCGGCTCGCCGCTTTCGCCGGAAGGTTTTGATTATGTCTATCAGCATATTCAACCACGCGCGCAATTGGCCTCGATTTCCGGCGGCACCGATATTGTGTCGTGTTTTGTCTTGGGCAATCCGTTCAGCCCGGTATGGCGCGGCGAAATCCAAGGCCCGGGTTTGGGATTATCTATTGAAGTATGGAATGAAATGGAACAACGGGTGAAAGAAGAAAAGGGTGAATTGATTTGCACCAAACCCTTTCCCTGCATGCCGGTCGGCTTTTGGAATGATCATGATGGCAAAAAATATCATGCCGCCTATTTCGCTAAATTCCCCAATGTCTGGTGCCATGGCGATTATTGCGAGGAAACCAAGCATGGCGGCTTTATTATTTATGGCCGCTCCGACGCCACCCTTAACCCCGGCGGTGTCAGGATTGGCACGGCCGAAATTTACCGCCCTGTCGAACAGTTGGATGAAATCGAAGAATCGATCGTGGTGGGGCAGGATTTCGATAATGATGTCAGGGTGATTTTATTTGTGAAATTGCGCGCCGGGCATGATTTGGATGAGGCGCTGATCAACAAAATCAAAGCCAAAATCAGGGCCGAGGCTTCCCCGCGCCACGTGCCCGCCAAAATTATTCAAGTCGCCGACATTCCGCGCACCAAATCGGGGAAGATTGTGGAATTGGCGGTGCGCGAGATTATTCACGGCCGCCCTGTCAAAAACGCCGACGCGCTCGCCAATCCCGAGGCGCTGGAGCATTTTAAAAATCTGGCGGAATTAAAACTTTAAGCCCGTGCCCGTACCAATGGACCCAGAGCATAGGCTCTATGCCGCCTGCGGCTAAGCCCGGCGACCCGTGTTTTAATGCCAAACCCGGTTAAGGTTAAGGTTGCCAAGGCGCCCGGCACGTTTATATAGACCGACTTTCCAAAGTCAAAAGCGGGAATTTTGGCCGTTATTTGCGTCCTTAGTTCCGGATTTCCTGGAATTTGATTATAGGTGAAAGCCCTATCTAAGCTAGATGTTTCATTTTTGCTCAGTAGTACCGTTTTTTCCCCGCGGTTTTTCGCATCAAGAACAAGTTGGTAAACTGTATCGGCGTTGGGGGTTGAATTTGATACCAGGCCCTTTCCTTGGCGCACTTGATAGGCATTCTCATTTTCAATAATACGAATACCGCTAATGGCCTCGGCCTGTTGGGCTGTGGCATGGGCAAGTTCCGCATTGGCCGAGCTGGCGTCGGGCCAGCCCCGGATTAAGGTAGCGGCGAAAGTAACGACACCAACCGCAATCGCCGGATAAAAGAATTTGTTGTAATCGCGCATTTTTTTCTCCTATAGATTTTGATTATGAAAGTTGGTATTTGGAAAACTATAGCCAACTATTAATAGAACGAAGTAATACATATTAGAATGGCTGTAATGCGCTGTAAACATTTCAAAAATCGACAAAAAGTACATTGTCATCAAAGCGTCAAAAAAAGCTTGTAGCGTTTGGCGCATCAACAAAGGAGCGGTTTATGGAAAGAATGTTTGAAATTGATGTTTTAAATTCCGAATTAAAAGCCTGGCAAGCAACTATCAGCAAATCGATAGTGTTATTGGGCGGCAGGCCGATGGAAGAAAAATTCTTCTCTCTCGTCAAGGGCGCGATGGCAGCCACAACCCGCACCTATCACGATTTAGGCCATGGGGGAGCCATGTCTTCCGTCACCGATTGGGAGCGCGAGCAATTAGCCGCCCGCTTTGGTTTGAAAGATTTTGGCGTACGTATGTCCAATGTCATCATCTTGGCTGGCTTTGTGCATGACATTGTCTATGCCCATGTCGATGGCGGCGTCACGCCTGAAATCAGGGAAATCATTTCGCCCTATTGCGAACCCGTAACGCCGGAAAACGAAAAACAATGGAAAGTTAAAGAGCAAATTCCTGATGATCCCATCGTCGAAATAGTATTGGGCATTTTTGGAATCGACAGAGGCAAAACCCTTTCCATCATGCCGGCCGAGCAGAATGAATTCTTAAGCGCCTTGGTCGGCGCAAGATGGCTGCAAAAGCAGGGGTTGGATATGAAAACCATCGCCGCGATTGTCACGGCCGTGGAGGCAACCAAGCCCTTCCGCACCCAGGCGCATTTCAGCGATCTGGAAAACCGCCTTGTCGCAACCAGCCAGACGCTTGGCCTTGATCTAGCCCAAGAAGAAATTGACCACGCCATGTATGGCGCGACCTTCCTGGCCAACAAAGACGTGTACGGTTTTGCCGGCAATGGCGAGAAAAAGGCAGGCGAACGTTTGCTGGAATATTTGCGCGGCACCTGGAAATTAATTCCCGAATTTGATGCCAGTTTGCGCACCAGCGAAGTAACGCCGCAGCAATACCGCCAGGCTTTGGTCAATAATTTGAATTTCGTCAAATTCTTGTTGTCCGACCACCGCCACCGCACTGTATTTCATTTCCACAATGGCGGGGATGGAGTTCAATATCCTGCCGAAAATGAAATAGAGGGGCTTCATGAAACCGTGCAAGAAACCTTGAAAGCCGCCGAGCTGTATTTGAAAACCAAAATCGCTTCGGCTTCTTTGGTGGAGGCAATCGGGGTTTATTGCGGCGCCGTTACGTATCATCCTGGTCGGGCTAATATTACCCTTTCCGATTTGGTGGCGGGTTCGGCCAATCATTTGGACCGTTACCGCATTCCTTATTTCGCGGTTGAACCGCGGGTTAATGGCAGCAACCGGGAACAGGCTGATGAGCGTTCTTTGGCTTTAACCGGCGAAAGCTTGAATGACGAGGCAACCCACGCCGATATCGTGATCAAAGCTTTGCGCAGCCGCGGCGATAACCCGGCCTTTGGTTTCGATGTCGCGCGCTCGCCGCTTGGCCAATTCTTATTCGAGGCGTTAAAGCAAAAGGACATTGGCTATATGGTGGAGTTATCGCAACGCACAATGGGCAATGATAAAGTGGCCACAACGCCGGAAGAGAAAACCGAACAAGCAATGCGCTTTTTAATCGCCGCTAAGCGGTTGATAGGGCCACGCGCTTTGTCGGTAGTGGTGCAAACGGTGCGCGATGTGCAAACGCGCAATGCCCATTCCCGCCGCCATCAGCATCTTAGCAGCTTGTCGGACCGTTTGGTGCAAGAAGCGCTGCAGGCTTCAGGCGATCCGGCGGCCAGGGAAAAACGGTCGGCTGCTGCGTTCAAGCGGTTGGAGAGGATGAGGGTCGGCAACTTGCGCTAAGCGCGCGTTAGCAAACGGCCTTTTTGCCAAAGCAGAACAAAATCTTTTGCTGATTTTTGTTCCGGCGCGGGCTTGTTTTGCGGTTTGCCGTCATTGGCTTCTTTCAAGTCATTATTCATTTTGAGTAAAACACCGGCCAATTTGATGCTAAGATTATCGCCAAAATCAAGGTCGATAAAGTTCATCGCCACGGTGACATAATCGTTCAAGACCAAGGGCGCGCCCTTAAGCTGGCGCCGGCATTCCGCCATTTGCTGCGGCAACAGGCGGTCGATTTCCTGCGCGGCGCGGAAGGCGGAAATAATAGCGGCAGCCCTGGCCTTAACCTGCTTCTCGCCAATTTCGGCGCGGCGCTGCAAATAGGCGTATATGTCTTCCAAGGATTTCAGCAAAGAATCGGCTTGCGGGCCGTTGGGTTCGTCAAAAAAACTTTTGCCCAAAACAGTCACCACATCTCCCAAAGACGGGGTGAAATCGGGATTTCCTTCCCGGTTAGGCGCAAAGGCCTTGTATAGCAAATCAAAGTGCGCCTGATAGGCGGCCAGCATCACATTGCCGCTTTGCATGGCGAAAAGTATTTCTTTAGATTCGGGCTGGTCTTTTAAAGGCGGCTGGCTTAGTTTTTTAATATAGCCGTCATTAATGAATTGCAGAATCGAGCAAATCTCCCCGCGCTTAGCGGCATCCTGCTCGGCAAAAAAACATTTTTTGCCTTTGGCAAGGATTTTGTCCCATTCCGCCGATTCGGGTTTTATCTCGGCCGGCAGAGCGCCCACTTTTTCTTCGCCCAATAAATGATAAAGCTGCATAGCGCCCAGCATTGAACGCATTAAAGGAGCCGGATCTTCCCTAGCGCTTTGCTGGCGGCGCCAGCGGGCGGCAGTTTCATAATTGTAAGAACCTGCCGGAATAGGGGTTTCCGCTGGCGGGTTTTTGATAATAATATCCGGTAGGCCGGAACCCGGCAGCAAGCTCAAACTGATGACACTGGCGGCGATAAAACGCATATTTACCCTTCAATTATTATGGTTATTGAATCGGCCCATCATAGGCATCTGCTTCCTAAGAGGCAAGCGGGCAAAGGTTAAAATCCAAATCCGCTGGCCAGGATGGCGGATTTCCGTTATATAGATTCTTTACAATGCATAAAAACGGCTATGAAGCCATGAACGCATACGCGCAAATTATCGAACCCAGCCAGGCCGAAGACAAGCGCCAAAACCTGATCGGGCTTGATTTAACCGAATTGGCCGAAGTCTTGGCCCAATTCAACTTGCCCAAATTCCGCGCCAAGCAATTATGGTATTGGATTTATCACCGCGGCCTAACCGATTTTGCCGGCATGGCTAATATTTCCAAACCCACGCGCGAAATTTTGGCCCGGCATTTCACCTTAAGCCGCCCTGCCGTGGTCAGCGCGCAATTATCGAACGATGGCACGCGCAAATGGCTGCTTCGTTTTCCCGATAATAATGAAATCGAAACAGTGTTAATCCCGGAAGAAGACCGGGGCACGTTATGCATTTCCAGCCAAGTCGGCTGCACCCTGACTTGCAAATTCTGCCATACCGGCACCCAAAAATTGGTGCGCAATCTTACCGCCGCTGAAATTATTTCCCAAATCATGCTGGCGCGCGATGCGGTTGGCGAATGGCCGGCCCCTAAAGAAGGGCGGCAAATTTCCAATATTGTGCTGATGGGCATGGGCGAACCTTTATACAATTTTGAAAACGTCAAAAAGGCCATGCAAATCGTGATGACCGAAGGCGGGATCGCCATTTCCAAGCGCCGGATTACCTTATCCACTTCCGGCGTGGTGCCGATGATCAAGCGGGCGGGCGAGGAAATCGGCGTCAATTTGGCGATTTCCTTGCATGCCGTGACCGATGAATTGCGCGATATATTGGTGCCGCTCAATAAAAAATACCCCTTGGCCGAGCTTTTGCAGGCCTGCCGCGATTATCCGGGTGCGGCCAATTCCAGGCGTATTACTTTTGAATATGTCATGCTAAAGGGCGTCAACGATTCCCCGGCCGAAGCCCGCCAATTGGTGCGGCTGTTGAAAAATATTCCGGCCAAGGTGAATTTAATCCCTTTCAACCCCTGGCCCGGCGCGCCCTATGAATGTTCCAGCGACGAGGCGATTGAAAAATTCGGCGATATTGTCAATGCCGCCGGCTATGCCTCGCCCATCCGCCAGCCAAGGGGCCGCGATATTCTGGCGGCTTGCGGGCAATTAAAAAGCGAAACCGTGAAGGAGCGCGCCAGCGCCAAGTGGAAAGCGGCCCCCGCCGCAATCTAAAGCTAAGGGTATTAATAATTCTTCCCCTTGCGGATAAAAAAAATTTTCGCTAAGTATTTCCCATCAAATTTTAAATAAAATTCAGGAGTGGATGATGAGCCGTACAATGTCCCGCCTAAGGCGGCCGCCGGTGCCGACAATAGAAGCGCATTTTGGCGAGATCAGCCCGGAATGCTTTCCCCCCGCTTTTGGGCAGCAAACTTTGAAAATCGGTTTGCGCCGCCTAAAAGACGCGCTTGCTCATTTTGATGAAAATGAAGATGAAGATGTCATCGTGCGAGCGCTCATGGATGTTTCTTATATCCGTGAAGTGTGTGAAAAGCGGCCTTATTGGTTGCAGGAAGATAATGGCGATATGATCGCCGCACTTCACCATAAAGTCATAACGCAGATACGGGCCGGCCACCCCTTTTATCAAGAGCAGGCCTTAAGAAAAATCAGCCAGGATCTTGGCGTGATTTTAGAAATTGCTATTTTGAATTTGCCGCGTCCTTTATCTACAAATCTCGCCTACCAGGCGGTGCATTTATACGCAATGGCCAAATCCGACTCTCCGGCCATACGAAGGGAGAAATATGGCGATGCCGCAGAAAATCCTGGCCGTATTTTAACAATGGCTTTGAAGAAAACCCCGCCCGAATGCATCAAGGCAGCCACATATTTTTTACTGGCCGATATTTTTAAGCGAATGAACGATTTACCACAGGAAGATTCAGCACAACTTCGAAAGAAACGGCAATGCCGTTTATATGCCAATGTTTCAGCCTTAGCTTTGATAGCTGCCAACGCCCCTTCGGTTGTAGACAGCAAAATTATTCCTTTTACCCATCAAGGCAAGAATTGGGTTGATTTGGTGGCCGTTTTAACTGAAGCGGCAAAAGACCCCTTTGATTTGGCATTGCCTAGGATTTCTTTAAATAACTTAGTGCAATTATTAACAGATAAAGATTCCTGGGATTCTTTAGGACGCATAGAAAAAGGCCACCACCCCCTTCAACTATCGCGTTAAACACTATAAACCCCAGAAAACCGCAGAAAAAAGCCATTTTTCTTGCTTTTTTCCAGGCTTCGGCTATGCTATAGTATCTTTAAAGGATATATCTCCCACCTGGCAGGTTGAGGCAGGGAGGGCTATATAAGGGCTTATGACCGATCCAATTGACCGCAATCCCAATTCCGTCGTTGAGCGCAGCGATGAGGAGGATTTTTTCAAATCCAGCGCCGGTGAAAAAGCCGGGCGCAGCGAACATAATTTATGGGATGAAGCGGCAGAAATTTTCAAAAGCCTGGAAATGGAAATGCCGCGCGAAGGCCAGCCGGTTGAAAATAAAATTCCGGCAGCTGAAGGGTCTTTCGACGATAATTTCACTTTCGACCGCCCCACGCCGCAGCCGCGCCGCCGTTCAGTGGTTGGCCCGCCGCCTGCGCGCCCCCAAGTCGTGCGCGCCAATCCGCGCGCCAGGGCCGGGGCGCCCCGGGTGATGTGGCAGCCGATTCATGGCGCCTTCGCGCCGCTGATCAAAAAAGTGCAAAAACTTGTCAATTACACCGAATGGACCGCGGCCGGCTTGACCATCGCTGCTCTCTGGATCGCTATGCTGGCGGTGGTCGGGCGCTATGCCTCGATTCATGTGTTCAATTTCGATCCGTGGGAAATCGCCAATTGGCAAAATATTTACCGCGACTTCGAACGCGGCGCCACGCTCGAATGGCCGTTCGTGCTGGGCTATTTCCTGCTTTTGGCGGTGATGATTGTGGGGGCTATTATGTGGGCAATCCGCTTAAGCCCTAGCATTAAAAAATATTATAAATTCTTATGGTGGCCCATCACGCTGCCCATCGGTTTCGTCAAGCGTTTTGTTTTCGCCTGGAAAGAAGCGGTCAAAGCCGCCAAAGCGGCGATGGAACCGCCGGTTGAGCCGGAACCCGCACCTCAGGCTTTTGAACCGCCGCCTTTCGATGAGACCGGCGGCTCACTTGGCGGCGGCTCATCGGGCGGCGGCCATGGCCGTTCGTCTTGGAAAATGGGCCCGGCCAACAACCAGGCTTTTCCGATCGAATTACAGGCCAACGCCAATAATTTTAGACGTTAAAGAACTAATTTAAAGGAGGGGGATTATGAGCGAACAAGCAACCACAAACGGTTTGGAAATTTATCGGTCGCATCTTTTAACCCGGGAAGATATGGGCAAAGACCTTCTCCAGCCAGGCCATGCGCATGAATTGGCTTGGAAAGCCGTCAACAGCTATCGTTTGACCCCACAATTAGCCAGGCCCGCTCAGGCTGCCTTGAAAAAAGCACTTGGGTATTTCATTGCCAATCAGCCCCCGGCCTATGGCGAATTCCAAAAACTTATTACCGGCTATTTGGCCGATTACGCCGTCATGCTGCACAAAGAGGCGGACCGGCAAAAAGGCAAGCAAGTTGTCGAGCGTTCAGTTAGCGAAATTGAAGGGGAAAAACATACTATCAGCGAGCTTTTTGTAAAAAACGCCCAGAAAGTCATTGAGCATAATTCCCCCCAAGAAAGCGCCGTATTTCTGCGCACCCAATTATCAAAATTAACAATGGAGGGTTTTCCGGCAGCCGATTCTTTGCTGCAAGAAACCCGAAAACTGCTTAGAACGGCGGCAGCCAAATTAACCGCCGCCGAAAAAAGCGGATTGGGGTTGGATGTTTTTAACTTGGGCGCTGCCCCTGCCGTGGAAGCACAACGCACCCAGCGCCTGGACAGGGTCTTAAGCCTGCCGCGCGGCGCACGCGAATAACCGCACAGTCATTCTTCTTATTTTAGGCGGGGGCGCTTTAAACCTCGCTTTTTAGCGCGGCTTCTTTTAGCATTTCCTTAAACAGGAGAAACCCCATGTCTTTCATCGCCGCTCTTGATGCCTATGTAATTCACCCCACCGGCTTTCAGCTGATCCTGCTTTTGGGCATGGTGATTGCATTGACGGCTTCCTGCGTGATTGATTTGCAGGAAAAAATCCTGCCCGATATTTTTACCCTTATTACCGCTATTCTTGGTTTGGTTCTGGCTTTCACCCAGCCTTTTTATATCGAAGGCGTAGGCGATGCGTTGATTGGCGGCGCCGTCGGATTGATTGGGTCTTATGCATTTCGCGCAGGCGTCTTCGCCATTAAAAAGGTGGAACCGATGGGCCTGGGCGATGTCAAATTATTCGGCGCCATCGGCTTATGGGTGGGGGTGCAGGGTGTCGTTTCGGTAGCGCTGTTGGGTTCGCTTCTTACCTTGCTGGCGATGGGGATTTATCATTTGATCACGCGCAAAGGTTCGATCAACGCCGAAGTGCCCTTTGGCCCCGGCATTGCGCTTGGCTTTTTATTGACGCTGTTATTCGGGCCGATCGACCGCTATTTAAATCCGTTGTTGCA
>JBFXCK010000008.1:12332-63219 GCA_050182275.1 Dongiaceae bacterium
TTTATCATTTGATCACGCGCAAAGGTTCGATCAACGCCGAAGTGCCCTTTGGCCCCGGCATTGCGCTTGGCTTTTTATTGACGCTGTTATTCGGGCCGATCGACCGCTATTTAAATCCGTTGTTGCAAAACTGGCTTAGTTAGGCGCTTCTTCTTCCTTGGCGCGCTGCGAAGGCGGGGTATGAACGGTGCGCGGCTGCAATTTGCAATAGTTTTTCCCTAAGCTGCTGGGCGGCCTGCCATTCACCCGCGCCATATTGCGCCACACATCGCAGACATAATCATATTGCGCTTTTTTGTTATTGCCGGCGTGGTAATAACCGACCGCCGATGTCCAATTGCCATGCTGCTGATACAGGCGGCGCAATAGCTGCGCGCCATAGGTTACATTCACTTCCGGATGTAAAAACCATTCAATCGCCGAGACTTTGTTCAAATGATAGGCCATATGAATTTGCATACAGCCAATCGCCACATTGCGCCGGGGATTGCCCTGATTGTCGCGCACCAATTTAACCGCCTCTTCATAGGAATCGGGGTAATAGGGTTCGCCGCCTATATTAACCGCCCAGGGCCAGGGCATGCCGCCTTTGCCGGATTCGGCCAAGGCGATCGCTTTCAACATTCCCTTAGGCAAGCGGTATTTGATTTCCGCCCGCTGGATATAGGGTGTGCAATAATCAACCGCCCAAGCTGGGCCGGGCAAGGCCAGCCAAGCTAAGAGAACAATAAGAAAAAACCGTGGGTATGGCGTCATTTACGTCTCAAAACCTTTGTTTGTTAATAGGCTATTTCCCCGCCAGACATTGCATCTCCCCGGCCAAAGGTGTATGTAATTAAAATTAACCCTGGCTTTTGACAATCCTTAATTTGCATGCTCTTTGCCGACTTTTCGCTATCCCAACCCGCCTTGGCCGCGCCACAGCCGTGGCAATTAACCCATTTTTGTGATAGCATAAAGATATGGCCATGGCTGCCCCTTATTAAGAAAGTTTAACGCCATGTCGTCTTCACGCCGATCCTTTACTATTGTAGGCCGGTATGAAGACACCGGGGAAGTGGTAATTAACACAGTTGAAGTCGATGGCGGGGATGTTCATTTTGAAATCTTGCGCCATTGGGGGGAAGTAACCAGGCTGCAGCCTTCTTATGAAATTTTGGTGGTCTTCGCCGGCGAAATGGCGCCGGCCGTCACCCCGGAAACAATGCGGCTTTATGTGGAACGTCATTTCCCGGCCGCCATCAAAAAACCGGGCGAGGGCATGAAGCCATCGGGCAAGGCTTAAAGGCAAGGATAATGCGGAGAGGTACGTGCTAAAAAATTTAGCCGCAAAAAGATTTTTCTATGCTTTGGCGCAAGCAGCAATGCTTGGCCTGTTCGCGATATTCCTGAATTTAGGCGGCGCTTTAGCGCAAACTGGTGATTCGGGGCCTGGCTATTCGCAAGGCACAATCGATTATTATAATAATTTGCCGCAAGCCACCCGCAATTATTTCACCGCGCGCAACCCAGATGGTTCCTTTGACCAAGAAGGCACGTTGCGGCAAATGGAATCTTGGAGCCCCGCCTACCGCGATTACATCAACAACCTTACCGAACAAGACATTTACAATTTGAATGAAATCGCCGCCCGCGATATCAATGCTGCCCGCGGCATCAATGGCGATTTAATGAACAACCCGGCAGTGCAAAACCAATATCGTTGGCGCGCCGGCCAAAACGCTTTTAACGCCAGCGGCTATAATAATTCTTCGGGCGGCGGCGATCCTTCTCTTGTCGTTAAAAGCCTTTATGGCCAAATAATCGCAAGCGATTGCTGGGGGTGCCGCACCTTCGGCACGGTTTATGATATGAGCCTTGGGATTTCTTACCGGTTTTCGCTTGAAATCGCGCCTTATGTTTTGCGCACCATCGCGGTCTTATTGGCGTTATGGATCGTTTGGCAAGTCGGCAATATGATGACGCCCTTTGGCGGTCCCACCACCGAAGTTTTCCGCAATGTCTTTATTAAACTCGGCCTATTTATTTTTCTGGCGGCGTTTTTATCAACCACCGGCTACCGGCTGGTCTGGGAATATATTTTGGCGCCCGTGCTGGGGGCAGCCAGCGGTATCAGCTTAAGCGCGGTTAATTTGGCGCAAAGCTCAATCGGTTTTGACGCCAATTCCTTTGCGCTGGATGCCGATACCAGAGCCGGCATCAATCAATATTGCAGCGGCTCAATCCAATCGATTCAATCACAAACCTCGGCTATGAACGACATGGGCGCAGCGGCGGGCGATATGGCGCAAATCGGCGCCCGGTTGCAATGTTTAATCAGCGATATTCAAAAAACCGTTGGCGTTGGTGTATATATCGGCGCCTTAAAAGTCTTTGGCGTAATGGATGCCTTTAAAGCCGCTTATGATTCGCAAGTTGGCTACACTTCCGGTATTACAGATCGCCTGGTAGGGCTTTTTTACGGAATCTCCGCGGCGGCCGATAATATCTTCACCGGTTTTTCGTTGGTTATAATCTTTGGGTTGGCGGTGTTGGTTTATCCCTTAACCCTGATTAATATTATGTTCCGCTTATTTGTGGTGCTGATGCTGGCGCCCATCGCCATTGGCGCTTATTTATTTAAAATGACGCGGCAATTGCCCGGCAAAATTTTCTCCGGCCTTTTAAATGTGGCCTTTACCTTTTTCTTCCAATCGCTGGTGGTGGTGTTTTGCATGGCTTTGGTGCAATCGGCGCTGAATATCGCGGGCTTTAGCAATTTGGATCAAATGGCCACCGCAATCAGTGAGGGCACGGCAAGCCTTAGCGTCATTACCGCCGCTTTCTGGATTTTGATAGTGGCAGGCATCGGCTGTATCGGCTTAATGCGTAATGCGGCGCAAATCGCCAATGATATCGCCGGTAATTTGGGTGGCACCAATATCGCCGGCAATTTGGTGCAGGCCGCAGGATTGGTCGCAACCGCAGCTATTATTGCCCGCAGCGCCATTCCCCGAAAGTCCTAGTAAACGGTATATCCCTTTAGGAAAAATCATTTGACTTTAGCGATATAGTTGAATATAGTGAAGCCGGTTTTAAGGGGATAACAATCGGGGCGAGGGGATTAAAATATAGCCATGCTCAAGCCGCAAATTGATATAAATAAAATCACCCGGCCGGAAGAACGGGATTTGCTGCTAGCCGCGGCAGCCGGAAACCGGGAAGGGATAAAGGCCGCTTTGGCCGATGGCGCCGATTTATTCATAAAAGATGAGGTGGGCAATACCGCCGCCCATTTTGCCGCCTTTAATCACCATCCTGATGCGCTGAATGATTTACTGGCGTTTGAAACAAAATTAAATAACCCTCTCCGGCTGGTGCAAAGATCGCAATTTTTTCAGCGTATCAATAATTCTAAGCATACTATTGCCGACGCGATAACTGTCGGTAAGCCGGATGGTAACAATGCAACCGCCCTTACCAATTTTGAGGCGGTGGGTACAATTATAAAGCAATATCAAAAGCAAGCTGCCGATACTTTGGCCGCGCAGCCCTATATTGTACGCGAGTTAAATCAGGCGGATGATGAATTAATAGCGGCTGCCCGGGACGGACAGATGAAATTAATCGCCGCCTTGCGTAAAAAAGGCGCCGATATGTGGTATGTGGACCGCCGTTCCAATTTTTCCGCGGCTATTGCCGCCGCCAAATCCCAGCGGTGGCAGGCCTTTAAGTATTTTCTTGATCAGGAAAGCCAAGCCCTGGGCCGGAAAGAAAATAAGCCTGGCCCCATGTTCTTTATCCGCACCCGCGAAGGCAACGCCACGCTGATGGATTTTATTTTAGAAGGCCATCAGCAATTGCGGGCAAACCAAAACCCCGACAAGCCGGAAAATCCGGATATCGCTTTTCTTGCCAAGCTGATTAACGATTTTGCCCATATTGTGCCGCGTAACCGTACAAAAACCCAGGAAGAGCAAATCGCTGAAGTAAAAAAGCAGCAAAAGGAAAAGCAGAAGAATTTATTGATTTCGCTCTCCACGCCTTTACTTATAACTATGGGCGTATTGCTTGGAGGCGGGATAATTTTTACCGTCGGATATATATTTCTTGCCAATACCGCAATCACCATAACTTCAGCGCCGTTTTTAAGCGCCTTGCCTTGGCTGGGGGGCACTGGCGCCGCCATTCTTCTGTTATTTAATACCGACCGCATTGTGCGCGGCGTTAAGGCAATCAAAAATTTCCTGCGCCCGGAAAATTTGGCCAGGCAAAGCCGGCGCGGCCTAAGCTGGGTATTTGGGCGCGCGCGCCAAGGCTTGGGCCGGGTGGTGAAAAGAAAATCGGCGGCCGATATTTTGCGGGAAAACCAAGAAAAGCGCGAGCGGCAGGAAATCAATGAGCAAATCGATTCCCATACCAAAACTTTGATTCAGCGCTTTGGCATCCGTCATCCGGTGCATGGGCGCGATTTAAGCTATGAAAAAATCATCACTTATTTATATGAAAATAAATTAACCGCCCATTATTTGCATTTAAAAATGCAATATGCCGAAGCCTCCCGCGCTAATGACGATGCGCGGCGCAATCAATTAACGCAGCAGATGGAAACTTCTGAAATGCAGGCCGCCAAACGGCTCCTCGATGGCCCGCAGCAGAATATTGTTTATATCGCCGCGATGAATCAGGCTTTCCTGCAAATCGCCGAAGCCTATGTCACCAAGGGCGACTCTTATCAAGAGGCGGCGACTGAAAGCGGCCTGGTGACAATGCTGCATAATATCCCGGCGGCCAAGCCGGATGAATGTTTTAGGCCTTTCGAAAATCTGGAGCGGGTAGAGGCGATTTATGATGCCGCGCTTGCGCTGATGGGGGCCGAATTAATCCGCACCGGCGGGCAGTCGGCGGCGATTAACGATCCATCGTTAAAAGGCCGTTTTAGATTTGATGACCGCGTTTATAAAACCGATAATGGCCTGGCCGCCCTATCCGAAACCATGATGCGTTTCGTATCCCCCGAGGTGCTGGCCAAGCTTTTGCTGGATCATCGGAATTTTAATGCGCTGGAACATCCGGAAGGCAGAATTAAAAACATTGTTATCCACGCTTGCCTGTCTTTTAATTCATTAAGCCAAGTGCTTGATGCCAATCAGATTGAAAACTTCGCCAAGGCTTTTCATGCCAGCGGCGAGGGCGAATCAATGACCACCAGGTTGCGGGCCGAGCTTGAGCAGCATCAGACATCGATTCATTTGCTGGTCGCCGATATGTGCGGCACAACAGCCAGCTTGGGCGGAAAATTGGGAAAACAAATGCCAAAAATGGTGAAAGAGTTCAAAAGCCGCAGTTTAAAGGATAGTGGCGAAGCGGCTAGCGAATTTACCACGGCGGATATTGTTCAGTTATCCTCAAACCCCAGTTTAATACAACAAGCCGCAGATGATGAAAGGCGCAATCAAGAACTGGCCAATGCCCGCCAAACCGTTCAAACTCAAGAACAGCCCGCCAAGCCTGTCCGAACCGCAGTTAAAACGGCCGGAAGAGTCACCGCCGCCACCGGCGCTTTTTTGAGCAGGGCGGTCAGGGAAATGAATGATTAGAAATATAATTTAGCAGGAGAAAAAAATGACGATCGATGTTTCCAAACTTGATTTTATGAATGATGAGCTGCGCAAAGCTTTAAAGAAACGCAATCCCGATATTAAAAAAGCGCGCGAATTGGTGATTCAGGGCGCCGATCCCCTGACTTATTATGACAGCAAGCGCACCACCTATGAGTATGTCCAGGAAATCGCCGATAAAAGCACCCGCGCCGACAGCCCGTGGAAAGATTTATTGGTCGATATGGAGCGCGCCAATAAGCAGAATGCTGAAGTCAAAGAACGGGCATATTTAATTAAAACCGAACCCCAGCGCCGCCTAAGAGGTAATTTATTATTGCTGGGCGCTTCAACCGTCTTAACCGCCATGGCTTTAAGCACCGCTTGGGTTTTTCCAGGCGCGCAAGTGGTGAGGGATTGGGCCGCCAGCGGCAATTCTTCCGCCTTGTTTGGCGAAAATGCGCTCGTTAGAATGGGCTCGGGGCTGTTTTACGGCGCCATTACCGCGGCGGCGACTTACGGCATTTATAGATTCGCGGGCGCCCGCCTTACCGAAGGGGTGGCTAAAATTGCGCGGGGGACCGGCAATGCCGCCTTGTCTTTGGCGAAACAAAAAACCCGCATCCCCAAAAATTTGGTTGGCCGCCCGGGGCCAAAGGCAACCAAAATAGCCGGCCTTATAGCGGCGCTAGGAATAGGGGCTATGACGTTTGCCTGGTTTTTGCCAACCGAAGATAAGCCCTTAAATCCCAGAAGGCGTCATAAGCCGGCGCCCATTCCCGGCGTTCAAGCGCCCGAAGCCTTGCCCGCGGAGAAGCAAAAGGAAGTGGATAAGGACAAGCTTGATCTAAAACAAGATGTGCCGAAATTCGTGCCCAAGTCGGCTCCGCAAGCTGAACCAAAGCCGGAACAAAAACCTGCCGGCAGCGCACAGCTATTTGCGCCTGGTATGGATAATGTTGCGGCTACTCAATTGGCGACAGCACTGAAAACCCAGACACGGGTTATGTAAGGTAAATTTTAGGACAAATAAAAAGGGGCAGCTTTAAAGCTGCCCCTTTTTTTATCAGCTTAAAATTCTTAGCTGAAAATCACGCCAACCACGCGGTGGAGTTTGGTGTCGTTATCCAAATCCATGGTTTCCTCGGGGCTTTGCATGCGGCCTTGCATGCCGCCGCTGGAAGTGCGTTCCACCATAACCACTTCCGTGGCGCCATCGCCTTTGCGGGCGACTGCGATATCGCCGGGGCGCACGGGAATCAGGGGGTTCACATATAACAAAGCGCCCACCGGAATCCGCGGCTCCATGCGGGTCGTCGTCATGTACAAGGCATAAGCGCCTTTGACATTCACCAATTGGGGAATGCGCTGGGCGAAAGCCTGGGGCTGGTCATCGTGAGTGAATAAAGTGCCGGTGGCGTTATAAGTGCCCAAAATCGGCAAATCGGCCATAACGGTCGGGGCCTCGGCGCTGATAGCGCCGCCGGAGGAGCCGGAACCGTATTTCAAGCGGTTGCCCATTAAAGTTTCGGCCAATTCGGTCGAAAGCAATTGTTCGGGGCTGACACGGAGCGCGCGCGATAAAATGGGCAAGTGGTCGGTGCGCAAACGGCGGACGCCCTTTTCCAGTTTATGTAATTCGGAACGGGTCAAGCCGGTCAATTCCGATAATTCGGATAAAGACATGCCGCGCAACATGCGGTGTTCCTTAATTCGGTTAGGCAGGGGGGCTTCTTTGCCTTCCGCCGTCATTGTTTTTGCCGCAGCAACCATGGGAAACTCCTTCTTTAATCTTAAGCAATAATGGGGTAAATTTTCTTTCTTCGGCAACCATAGCCCATTTGTTATTTTAATGCTAGCACAAAATCCGCTTAAAGGATATGGATCTAGGGATATCTGTTGCCTAAAACAAGAAAAAATTTTAACTATTCCGTCTTCTTAAGAACTTATCACAAAGTAAGCCTTTAATAAATATGTGACTTTTTAAGAAGCTTCGGCTAAACTGAACTTATAAACACCAAGCGCCAAATATTGACGAGGGGATCAGTTGTTTTTAAGAAAAACATTTAAAATCAATGTCTTAGGTAGTTCGCCCACCGCCTCTTTTTATGCCCTGGTTGCGGCGGCGCTGGTTTTACTTGTACCGTCCAGCCTTTGGGCTCAAGTAGGGGCCGGCGGCGCCAGCCCCTTCGCGCGGCTTGATGAACAAGCCAACCGCGCTTTTTGCGAAGCCAGGCAGTTAGTGTATGTAATGGGCGGAATGGGAAGCCTGGGCGTTGGCACCATGGCTTTCTTTGGCCGCTTTAGCTGGAAATGGTTTTTTAGCGTTATTTCGGCGATTGCGATTTTGTCGCTGACCGAACAATTTATTAATTATGCCGTGCCGGGAACCGGCGCTGCAGTATTAAGCGCGTGTAGTTAAGATCACGCGCCCGTAAAATTTAGATGACTTCCGGCGCGATTTTGGCTACAATAAAAGGGAAGTTAATATTAACAAGGACAGAAGTTAACAGATTTTTGGCTTAGACCTTAATTAGGGTGAAGGAGATGAAGATGGTCACGGAAAAAGCGAAATTGAATTCTTACTGGGCGATCTTGTTTGCGGTCGTACTGGCAGTTGTTATTTTATTCCCCGGCTCGGAAGCCTGGGCGCAAGGCAGCCCCTTTCAAGCCCTGCAAACCAAAACCTCGGATGCTTTCCGTCAGTCGCGTAACTTGATTTACGTGGTCGGCGGTATCGCGGCGCTGGGCTTGGGCGTATTGGCCTTCTTCGGCAAATTCCGCTGGATTTGGTTCTTCTCGCTGGTAGCCGGCATTGCCTGCGTTGCCATCATCGATCAAATTTTCAACTATGCTACGATCCAAGGCACCGGCGCAGGTACAGGTTTAAGCGGCGGCTAAGTTTAAGCGTAATTTTTCAACAAGGCGGGCCGGTTTTAAACCGGCCCGTTTTTTATTGCGCTAAAATATGATAGGGTAAAAATATAATAATAGCAGGTGCGTGGTGAGTTTTTCCCTTTTAATGAAAGCCGCCCATGCAAACACAGAAATTTCAGCTTTGGTTAGGCGGGGTATTTGCCCTGCTTATTATAGGCGCCGCCGGAATCGCCGCGGCGCAAATCACGCCGCAAGAGGTTCCGGTCGAACCTTCGGCGCCAGTGTATCAGGCGCCGCCGCCTGTGTACCAAACCCCGCCTCCGGTTTATCAGGCGCCGCCGCCGGTATATCAGGCTCCGGCTCCGGTTTATCAAGCGCCGCCGCCACCAGTATATCAAGCTCCGGCCCCGGTTTATCAGGCACCGCCGGTTCAGCCTCCCCCTTCAACTACGGCAGCGCAACCATCGACGCCGCCGGCGCCTGCTTCCACCTCAGCCGCGCCGCCAGCGGCTGAAGCCAATCCGTTTGATGAATTACAAACTTTGGCGGCCGATGCTTTCCGCCAAGGCCGCACTTTGATTTATGTGGTCGGCGGTATCGCAGCCCTGGGTTTGGCCGTATTGGCTTTTTTCGGCAAGGTGCGCTGGGTCTGGTTTTTTTCCCTCATTGCGGGCATTGCCTGTGTGGCGATTATGGATATCATTTTTAATTACCTAACTATTGAAGGTCCGCCCGCCGGTGAGCAATTAAAAGCCGAATAAAAGGGTGGTGTTTTTATCGGGCCTAGCGATTTTGTTATTTTCTTGCCCTCGCAAATATTTCTTAACCTTTCAAAAAATAGTATAATGAGGATTCATCCATTTTGTCATTCCCGCGAAGGCGGGAATCCATTAGGCCGATGCCCTGCCGTTTGAGTGATGGATCCCCGCTTTAAGCGGGGATGACGATGGAAAAGGAGAAGGTACTATAAATGCCTGAAAGAGTCTTACGCGTTGTCGCCAATCCGCCCACTTTATTCTGGGCGCCGGAAATGCTGGTGATGGGCAATTTCGCGATTGTGGCGAATTTGTTTATTTTCAATTCCGCCTTTAATTTTCCGGTCGGGCCTTTATGGCCGTTCTTTTTACTATTCGCCAATCACATCATCCTGGCGATGTTTACGGCCAAGGAACCCCACCTTACCAATTGCCTGCAAGCTTGGAGCTTGGCGCAAAAACCGACCGCCAATTTAATTAAGATGAAAAAAGGAAAAAAATTCGTTGCCTAGCCTTTCACCCGATTTGTTCGAGGCCTTCAGGGCCGAGGTTAGCCCGCTGGCGATCAGCGCCGGCGTCATGAGCATGCTGGCGGGCGGGGCGTTATTTGCGGGGTTGCTGACGCCGGCCTTAGCGCATTTCATATTGCCCAATCCCAAAGAAACCAGGCTGGCCGATTATCTGCCCTTTGACCGTGTGCTGCCCGATGGCAAAACCATTTTATGCCGCGATGGCATGATGATCCAATGTTTGGAAGTGGCCGGGCGCGATATCACTTTTTTAACGCCAGGCGAACGCGAGGCCTATTTCCTGGCACGTAAAAACTGGCTAGACGCATTGTCGGAAACCGGCATTGAAGTCAAAGTTTTCGTGGTGCGCGACCGGGTTACTATTGACGAAGGCCTGGTGCATGAAAACCCTATTTTACGCGAAATGTCGGCGCGCTGGAACGCCAGCTTTCAAAACACTTTCCGCAACCGCCAAATCATTGCGCTGATGATGCCGGCCAAAGGTAAAAACACTTTGGTCAAATTGAATGACGCGGTTGAAATCAGCGCCTCTATTCTCCATCCTTACAAGCCGAAAGTTTTAAATCAATTTGACGAAGTCGGCACGCGCCGGCCGTTATGGATTTGGTCGCGCATCGCCAGCCCGGTTTCCCGCCCGCAAGCCGGCGGCATCGGCGAAGGCGTGCGGGAGGCGGTTGCGGTGGACGCCGTTATGTTCGGCGGCGAGGAAGGGGTCATCACTTTCCAAAGCGGCGAGAAAAAACTTTACACCGCCGTTATCGGAATGCGCAGCCTGGGCGATTTCACCAATGAGAATTTCATCACCGAATTAATGGCGGTGCCGGGCGAAGTTGTCATTACCCATCATATCGATCCGATGGCGCGCACCATTTCGCAATTAAAGCTGGCGCGCCAGCACCGCATGATGCTGGGCGCAAGATTTAGCACCGGGGTTGATGAGCAATTCCGCGAAGCGATGGACCGGGTCGAGGGCAATTCGGCCAACGCTTCCTCGCTCGCGCAATATGCGATGAACATTTATATTTACGCCCGCGACCTGGAAGAGCTGGCGGAAGTCGAGCAGGAAGTCAAACGCATAGCGGCCGGCTATGGCATTTCGCCGGTCCGGGAGGGCGGCACGGCGCAATCCAGCTGGTTTGCGCAATTCCCCGGCTATGATCTGTGGCCGCGCTCTTATAAATTATTTTCCAACAATGTGGCGGCCCACATTACGCTGGATCACCCGCCCGAAGGCTTGCCCAACAGCGATTGGGGGCCGGGGCCGATCGCCTTGTTCCGCACCGCATCCGGCACCGCCTATAATTTCCAGTTTCACGTTACGGAAGAAGTCGCCGCCGTGGCGCACGCGGTGGCGATTGGCCCGACCGGCGGCGGTAAAACCACACTGATTACTTTTTTAACCGCGATGGCGATGCGCCATCCGAAATTGCGTTCCTACATGATTGACCGCCATGGCGGGGCCTATATTTTCACCAATGCGGTCGGCGGCAATTATGTTACCTTTGAAGGCTCGAACTTGCTTGGGCGGCAATCGGAATTAAACCCGTTCTATTGCACGGATTCGCCGGAAAACCGCTCCTTCTTGCGCGGCTTTTTACAAAATATCAGCGAGTTGAATGATTCCGATACAATTGATGAAATCGGTTTCGCGATTGATGCGGCATTTGAAAATCCGGGCTTGCCGAAAGATCAGCGTTCGCTTGCCAATATCTATGACGCGGTGTTTTCCAAGGCCAAACCTTTGCGCAAACAATTGCAGCGCTGGGTCGATCCAACCGTCTATGGCAAAATCTTCAACGGCCAGCGCGATACGTTGGATTTAGTTTCCACCCGCCTGGTGACGCTTGATTTCACCCGCATCTATGAGCATGAAGATTTAGCCCGCGCGGTTATTATGTATCTGATGCACCGGATTCAAAGCGCCATTACCGAACTTCGGGCGCCGGCGTTAATCTTTATTGATGAAACCGAGCCGATTGTTAAGCATCCGATGTTCCGGGGCTATTTCCTGCAAATGCTGCAGGAATACCGCAAAAAGGGCGGGGCGGTGATTTCGGCCTTCCAGCGGCCGGAAGCCATCGCCTCGGCCGGCCTTGGCGAAGCTATCCGCGGCCAGGCGCAAACCACCTTCTTCCTGCCAAACCCCCAGGCTAAGGAGTCGGAATATGCGGATTGGAGCTTAAGCGACAGGGAATTAGACTTTATTAAAGGCCGGCTTTCTGTTTCAAGACGGTTACAACGCGCCATTTTGGTCAAGCGCGCGACCGGGGAATCTGTTATACTGGATGTAGATTTAAGGCCTTTGGGCCCGTATTTGAAGATTTTCCGCTCGGACGAGCCTTCCAAGCACGAGGCGGAAATGTGCATGAAAAAATACGGCGCCGAATGGCTGCAGAATTACTTGGGATTGATTAGCTAATTAAGCCAAAGCCGTATCCACGCGGCAGGAGGGGATGCTATGACCGCCAAAACCATTTTCCGCTTTTTTTCCGTCTTTTTAGTGCTGGGATGCTTAAGCGCATCGCCCGCCAAAGCGCAAATCTCGGGTGGCGGCGGCGCCGGGATCAGCGGCGTGCCGGTGTTCGATTTATCGGCGATCAAGGAAATTCAAACCACCGTTCAATATTTGAACGAGCAAATCAACCAGTTGCGTCAAATCCAGAATATCGGCCGCGATATTTATTCAACTTTGGGCAATTATATCGACCCGCTTTTGCTGCAAGGCTTGTTTGAACTCGCTTGCGGTAAATTCACCTTGCCGCAATTCGATTATTACTTCGCTTTCAATATTCAACTGCCCGATATTCCGCGCGATGCCTGTTCGTTCTTCGGTTTTGGCGATGGTTATCAAAGCAATTTCTGGCAGCGCGCAACCGCAACCGCCAAGAACGCGATCATCACCGCCGAGCGCACTTTCTACACCAATCCGCCGCAGCGCGATTCCAGCGGCAATGTCACCGGCCCGTCTTCCTCCGCGCCGGCTTCAATTGATGACCGCCTGCGCGTGCAAGGGGCGCGCAACCGCGCCCTAGAGCAGGAGACCATCAAACGCTGGGCCAATGGCACGCACGTGATTTCACAGGCCTCGGCCGCCAATGCGCAGCTTGATACGTTGCGGGAAAAAATCACTGCCGAAGAAAATAAAACCGTGTTGGCGCAGCTTGGCATTCAAAATAATATTTTGATTACCCAAACCCAGCTTCTGACCGTGCTTTTATCGCAAGAAGGCGGGGCAAGTTCGCACGAAGCGATGGTTTCCATCATCGCCCAGCCGACCGAAATGTCGTCATCGACGCAAATGGCGGGCGCGCCGGCGGAATTGCCGCGCCATATCGCGCAAACCCCGGTCAATCCGCAATTGGCGGCAAGCCGGTAAAAAAAGGTGGATTCCAACCAAGCAGTGGCCTTATTCATGCGCAGTTTAGCCAAAGCTCTTTTTTACTCTGCGGCGATGGCGTTTTTCCTGGCCGGGATATCCGTGTTTCCGGCAGCTGCGCAAGTGGGCTGCATTTTTACGCCCACAGGCCAGCCGATATGCGTTGGCGAATGGCAGGTGCGCTGCCCGATTTGCCCGACCCCGGGCTTGCCCCGTCCTTCGGGGGACGGCAGCAAATTCGCGCAATTGGAAGCAGTGAATCAAGCGCGCCAGACTCTAACCGATACCTATAATCAATATCAGCAATTACAGCAGAACATCAAAAACACCTGGGGCGATCAAAACGATTTCGCCAATTTGTCCAGCGATGAAATGCTGTTGATGTATACGTCGACCTTGCAGAATTTGGAAGATTTTCAAATCGATCCCGATATCCGCCAGGTCGGCACGCTGGAAGAAATCGGCCAAGATATTCTCGACCATTTCTATGCGCAAACGCCCAACCCCAGCATTTCCGAACAATTGCGCATTAGAAATAAGCGCCAACGCGCCTATGAGCGCGCAATTTTGGTGGAATATGCGCTGGCGCAAAACACCAAATTCCTAACCGAAGACACGCCGGGCGGGCAGCGTTCTCCCTCCACGATTATGCTGGAAAGATTAGAGCAGCAGATCAGGCAGGCGGAATCCACCAAAGAAATCAGTTCAACCTTAAATGCGCGGGGCGCGATTTTGCGAGTCAATTACGCTATTACGGTGCGCGTAGCGGCGATGAAAGCGGTAAGAGACCAGCGCCGCGCTTTAGCCGAGCTGATAACCGCGCCGGTGGCGCAGCCGACTTCCTTGCAAAATGTGAATGGCCGCCAGCAATCAACGCCCTTACAAATCGTGCCCAATTCCGGCGGCCCCCCGCCGGAAGTGCTGCAGCTCACGCGTCTGAACAGCAATATCAGCAGCATTGATCCCGCCACATCGGTGCTTAATGGCGGCGGCGGCGTGCGCGCCGGGGTGGGGATGGGCGGCGGCGGTTCAATGGGCGGCGGCCGGATCGGCGGCGGCGTTGGCGGCCCGGTCGGCGGGGGCGGTGATGGCATTCCGCGCAATATTTTCCTTGGCATTGGCGGCTCGGTTGGCGGCGGCAATGTCGGGGGCGGCAATAATCAAAGGCCCGATGATCTGGGAGTTATTCCGGCGGCCTATGACAGATTGCGTCAGCCCGGCCAATTGCAAATCGGGGAAGAGGTAGTGAATTCTCCCACGCACCGCGCCGAGATGCTTGAGCGCCTGCATAATGATTTGGTGATGATGGCGCGCCATCAAGAACAACTGCAATATTTGCAAGATACTTTATCGTGCCACGATTTTTCCCGCGCCCAAGTTGACCGTTTCGCCAATCAAATTATTCCACAACTGGAATTAATCGCCGGCGGCCGCAATTTAGGCGGCGGCGCGGCGCGTCCCACATCCCGCGGGCCTTACAGCGATCCCGGCAACGCTTTTCTTGATCTGGCGGGAAGGCTGCCGCAATTGGCCCAGCAAGCCGATGGCACTTATGCCGAAATTCCGGGCAGCGCCTTAATCGGCCGCTTGCTGCAATTGGATGCCACCACCTATTACGATCTCAGCGATAAAAACCGGGCTGCTACTATCGCCGGCTGCCAAGCCGCCGGCATTATGATGCGCGGCAACCAGGCGCCGGCATTAAGCCGGCGCGGCAGCACTTTAAGCAATGCTTTAATTCATCCCACCACTTGCCGCCCCAATAGTGTTAGCTGCTTTAACCCTGACGGATTGCCCGAATCGCGCCCGCAATATTGTTTGACCGACCAGGTGCGCCAAAGCCTGGCGCCGGTGGTGATGCCGGGGCCGCGTTCTTGCAATGCAACTTATATTATGCCGGGCGATACTTGCCGCATCGTCTATCCTTACGGCGGCAACCGTTTTGCGGCGTCGCCGGGAGGCGATTTGGGCCAATGGCTGACGGCATATAAGGTCGAGCGGATGTGGGCGCATTTGCGTTTTGGCACGCCAATCATGGTGCGCACCGATAATCAGCAAGCTACTTTGCCGGGCGGTTATGGGGCGGAACATGCGTTGCGCGATTTGCGGCAATGGATGCGCGAAATCGCCGATGGCTATAATGAAAGAATTAAAGCCTTGAATGATGCCGATGCGCGCATGACCGGGCGCTATATCCGCCAATGGAACGGACGGGAATGGCTGCTCAGCGATCCGGCCAGCGCCAATACGGTGCGCATTGGCGATACCCACATCGCCGGCCCCGATGGCAGCGAGTTTGGCGATCCCAGCCGGAGTTTTTATTACCGCATCGATATCACCACGCCAGAAGGGGTAGCGGCGGCAGAGGCCTATATCCAAGCGCAAGTGCAAATCTTGCGCAATGAATTGGCCATTAAGCGCCAAGCGATGGAAGGCTTCAATCTTGACCGCGTTCATATGGATCCCAACCGGGCGCGGGAAGCCGGGCAAACGGTGCCGCGCGAGGTATTGATTTCCTGGTCCACCTTTAACGGCCTGGCCGATCAGCGGGTTGAGCGCGCGCGCCAGCAGCTGGATGCGTTGGATGCCTTCGCCGACCGCGCCGCCGACCGCCAATATAATAGTTGCAACATTTACCGCGAGGCCCGGCCAATTACCCTGCCGCCCTTCGATAGCAACGGCAATCCGACGCCGGCCTATGAGCATGGCAGCGATGCAACGATCAACAGCTTTATCGAATGCACGCCTCTTATCCAGCGCGAAAAAATGTGTTTGGGTTTATGGGATGCGGCTAGCGTAAATGCATTGACCCGCGTTCATGTAACGCCGGGGCAAATAGAACAGTAATTGAACCAAAGGGCGGCCCGTGATGAAAATGTCACCAAAATCTACGCCAGCAAGAGGGGGGATGCGGGTGTTTGGTATTTTTCTTACTTTTCATTGGGATAATAACCCGCTAAAGTGCTGGCGGTCAGCTTTAACCTAAGGCCCGTTACCAGGTTTTGGGGTAAAGCCGGCAAGATTTTTTTGACCCTATTCAGCATTTATTTAGAGTGAACTGGTAACAAATAGAATGATTCAAATTGGGGGTAATCCATGCAACGGTTGATCATAATGGCGGGAATGGTTTTGATGCTGGCGGCCTGCGGCACCACCGAGGTGCCCGAACCCATCGGTATCGGTACTGGCCTTGATGAATTGAAACAAAGCCCCTGTGCTTGTGTCGAAATTCCGCAAGATTATTCGGATTGGCAAACGCGTTCGTAGAAGGTGTTGAGGGCGATTGGTGTGGCTTTCAAATTCAACTGGAAGAAAAAGGATGAAGCAGCAAACCGGGTGGTCAGCGATAAATCTCCCGCGCCTGCGTCGCCACCCGACCGTATGGGCCCCTATCCGGCGCAAGTCCATGTTCCGGCCCTTGAAAGCCGCCGTTATTTGTGGACCGCGCGCGCCTATGCCTATGCGCTTTATCTTAGCCTTCTTCTCAATGTCGCTTTGGTCGCGCTGCTTTTCGTTCTTACGCCGCTCAAACGGGTGGAGCCCATGCTAGTCACTTTCAAACCGCAATCCGAGCAAATCGTGAAGATCGAGCCGTTTGAAAAAGGCATGCGCGGTTTCGATTTGATGACCGAAAAATTGGTCGGCGAATATGTGAAGATGCGCGAAGAAATTTTGGATGACGACCGCGAAATGGGCGAGCGCTGGTCGACCTATTTATATAACCGCACCAAGCCGGAAGATTTTGAAATTTTCCGCCGCGACGCGCAGCCTTTGTTCCAGCAATTCCGCGCCCGCCGCTTGGTGCGCTACGTCGATTTAACCGTGGTCAACCGCAACACCGCAACGCCCAATACCTATACGGTTGAATACCAAACCGTCGATACCGACCGCACCGGGCGCGAAGTGCAGCGCTTGAATTGGCAAGCTTCCGTGTCGGTCGATTATGTTCCGCGCAAAGTCGATTACAAAGAGCAATATATCAATCCCCTTGGTTTTCAGGTGCAAAGCTATAGCACCCGCCAAAAACTTCAGTAAATGAGAAAGAGGCAATGATGATGCAAGCAAAAAAAATAAAATTGACCATCGCGGTTTTAAGCGGGGCTTTAATTTTAAGCGGCGCTGCGGCCGCGCAAATTTCCCCGGTGGCGCCGCCGCCGCCGCCCGGCAGCGTTGGCTATAGCGGCGGTTCTTTGCCGCCCCCGCCGGGCGCGATGCCGTCTTCGGTTGCGACTTTCCCGGCCGCCAATCAAAACCAAAATTTAAACCGTCCGCGCGGCACGGTTTCGTCATCAACCACCACAACCTATTCTTCGAATGCCTATCCCCCGGCAACCACCACCCGCACCGTCAATACCACCGGCGCCGTACCGCCGCCACCGCCGCCGCCCGGCGATTTGATGATGAGCGGCCAGGAACGCGACATCATGGAACAAAGCACCGGCCAATATCCGGTGATGGAGCGCGGCACCACCGCGTCGCTTGGCGCGTTGCAAAAGGCTTGGGATTCGCCCTTCGCCGCTTCGGGCCAAGCCACGCCCGGCATTGTGCGTTTTTCCTGGCGGCCGGATTATGTGATGCCCTTGCGCACGCGTGAATTTATGGTCACCACCATCACCATGCCGGCGTGGGAGCAAATCGCCAACGTAATTGTCGGCGATCCGGTCGTGTTCGAAGCGCGCCGTATCAAAAACAATATTTTGGCCATCCGCCCCAGCCATGCCGGGGCCGATACCAATTTAACCGTGATTGGCGGTTCGGGCAGCATTTACAGCTTCTACATCCGCTCGGAAGGCTATAATTCGGATCAAATCACCGACATCACCGTTTATGTCGATGCGGCGCGCCCGCAAGCGGCAAGCGGCGGCACAACGCTGGAAGATATGGCGATCGCCGGAATCAACGCTGCCAGCGCTTCTTCGCCGGCGATGGCGGCAACCGAGCATAGCGATGCGGCGGCCAAAATCACCCCGCCCGATTATGTACGGGAAATCGCTTTTAAACCCGAAAATTTGCGCTTTGACATGAAAATCGTAGCGCCCACGGTGGAAGACGCCGAGATCGCCCCTCAGCGCGTATTCAATGACGGCATCTGGACCTATTTCGATTTCGGTTCCAAGGCCGATACCGTGCGCCGCCCGGTGGTATATTTGGTGGTTGATGGCGTCGATACCATGGTCAATACCCGCACCGCAGGCCCCACCGGCAATGTGTTGATCGCCGAGGCGATGGGCGATTTTACGCTGCGCAACGGCAACCGTGTCGTATGCATTCACCGCACCGACCGTCCCTTGCCGCCGCGCCGCGACACCACCGAAGCCCGCCTGAAAAAAGAGGGCCGGCCGGCTTTGGCAAATCAAACCGTGATTACTGTACCGCCGCAACCAGCAGCGCCGCCGCGTAGAATGTCGGATATGCTGGGTGGCATGTCGAACTGGTTCGGGGGCAATGTAAAAACCCAGCCAGTGAAACCGCCTTCGGGCTTAGAGAAATAGAGGAACGAGATGTCAGGACCGGTCAAGCAAAATAGCAAGATAAAGCTTCGTCACTTCGGGCTTTTGGCCCTGGTGTTGCTGGTGGGTTTAAGCGGCTGCACCGCGCCCCGGCAAATGATCGAACCTGAATTCACTAAAGAGGCTCCTAAGGCAAAAATTCCCGATCCGATTATCGGCGAAGACACCAATCAAGCGGTCGTGAACATTAATATTCCGCCTGAAACCCTGGTGCCGACGGCATTAGAGGTCAGCGATCCCTTGCCCGACCGGTATGTCGATAATTTCAGCGCGCTGGATGCGACGGCCAATGAAGCTTTCCGCCTCTTGCTGATGGATACAAATATTGCGCTGGCGACCGATAAAGGCGCTGACGAAGTTAAAATCAATATTACCAATTACAACGGCAATCTCAGCGATATTATGGACCGGATGAGCGAAACCGCCGGCGTATTCTGGAATTACCGCCAAGGCCTGGTGCGCTTAACCAAGGACCGCAGTTTCGTGGTGCCCTTGCCGCCCATCGCCGATGCGCTGGAAGATATGTCGGCGATGATCGCGGCAATCGGCGGCAGCGACGTCAAACTCGATAAAACCAGCCGCATGGTTACCTATAAAGCCACCCGCCGCTCGGCCGACGCCATCGCCAGTTATTTGGAACGCGTGCGCAAGCAAAAGGTGATGATTGTTTATGAAACCTATATTTTCGAAGTATTGCTGAATGACGCCAGCCAGCTTGGCGTCAATTGGAGCCAAATCCCCCGGCGCGTTCCGGCGATTACGTCTTCCACCCTGGCTTCCACTTTCAATACCGATTCCAGCAACAATCAATTCCTCGATATAACGGCAATCGACGCTAGCGGCACGCTTTCCGGTATTGAAACCGCCGGCTTGTCGTTCGGCTCGGTGTTCCGTTCAGGCTCGCTCAATATCAGCGTTTTGCTTAAATTCCTGAAGACCCAGGGGAATGTGGAAACGATTTCCAAACCGGTTATTACGCTCTTATCCGGCGGCAAATCGAAATTCGAGGTAGGCCGCAAAGAACGTTTCGTCTCCCGCCGCGGCGTGGCGACGCTGACCTCCAGCGGCACCGGCGAAGGCACGCAAACCACGCTTGAAACCGAAGATTTGAATACCGGCTTGAAAATGGAAATTTCGGGCGATTACAGCGATGGGGCGGTTTTCACCACCATTAATCTTAGCCTCGATGATTTAATCCAATTCGCCGAAGTCACCGCCAGCGTCGCCGGCACCGGTTCGGATGCAACGCCGCTTACCATCAACTTGCCGAAAACCTCGACCCGGCTGTTGAACACCAGCGTGCAGGCGCGTCCGGGCGATGCCATTATCTTGGCCGGCATCAACCAATCGCGCGATGAACGCAGCATCTCCGGGCCCTTCGAATCGGATGGTTTTTTCCCGATCTTGCGGGAAAACACCAAAGTGGCAAGACGCTCGGAATTGGTGATCGTGTTAAAGCCGCGGCTGGTGAATTTCGCTCACAGCACGCCCGCCAAGGCTGGACCGGCTATGGCTAGAAAAACCAGCGGCCGCCTGGACAGCATGCCGCTCGTGCCGCCCAAAGAAGGCAGCGCGATGAAACAGCCGGCCATGACCGCCAGCCCGGAAAATAAGGACGGCGATCCTTACGCCGATTCACAAATGCTGTTTATGCCGGAAGGCGGCAATACCTCCTCCTCTGCTCCCATGGAGCCGCCGCAATCCATGAACGTTGCGCCGATGAATTCCGCGCCAGCGATGGGCGCGGCGGAACGCGATATTACGGCGGGCGATATTTATCGTCCGCGCGGCAGCGCCATCACCGCACCCCGCGCTTCAACCATGACGCCGAAAAAGATGGCGCCGATGAGCGGGGATCCGCTTACCCGTCCCTTAGTGCCGCCCAGCAGCGCAACAAGCCGCAGCAGCGGGCCAACCATGGCGCCTTCAGCGGAAGATCCGTTGGTGGATAGTGTGGAAATGTTTGGGCGGCGCCGCTAATTAACGCGAGCGGGAAGACACTCTAAAACCGCGTTGCTGCGCATAGGGGGGTGTCGCGTCTTGCTTGGTTTCTTGCGTTCCTGTAAAACCTTTGCCTTCAAGAAAAGTAACAATATCGGTCAGAAGCTTTTGACGCGCTGTAGTTAAAATTTCATTCGCGCGAGTTTGAACTTGTTCACGGGCTTTATGGCCAGGAGCAAAAAAACTATCCGTCCGTTCTAAAGCGGCGGCAATATAAGCCGGATTATTAAACTTTAAAGCGCGGCGCATGAAATCCAAAATCTCATTTAAAGCCGCTTGTTCGATTCTGGTATCAAGCATTCCTAAAACATCGGCAGCGGGGGCGGCAGCTTCGGCGGACATTATCTTTTCTCCTCACAGGTTAAAATCTGTTTCTACCCTAGCTCTTCATTAGCAAAAAGTCAATCCTTAACAGATACAGTTATTCGTTAATGGATAATGGCCATAATCACGCTAAGTTTAAGAAAAAACCGCTTATTCGGAAAAGCGCGTGTAATGCACGCTTAATTGTTTTATACTGAAAGAACGGTGTTAAGAAAATCCTTTGGCGGAGGTTACGATGCGCTTCTTTACTTATTTTTCGGCAATTATATTAATGGCAAGCATTTTCTTGCCCGGCCTGGCTTTGGCGCAGGCGGCGGCAGGGGTTAATCCTTTTGCCCGTCCGGCCCCTCCGGCCCCTGTAGCGGCTCAGCCGGTTGTGCCGGCGCCCTCGCTCCCCCCCAATTTGCTAGGCAATAAAGACGATGATTTGCGCGATGACCTTGAATCCATGGTGGTGGTGGCCGTTTCCGGCTCATCGGCCGTCTTACGCGACAATAACCGCTCTATTTTCGTCCGTGATGGCGGAAAAGTGACGCTGGACGGCCAAAAGCTTAAGGCTCATGTTTCGGGCAATAAGCTGCGCTTAACCAAAATTTCAACAAATAAAGACAAAGAAAAGAAAGAAATAGAGGTATTTAGCGGTGAAGTGGGTAATATTGTTGCTTTAGGACAAACCCCGTCTAAACCAGCAAAAAATTAACTATTTGCTAGCAAGATAGGGAGGAAAACCATAGGGCAAAATCCTTCCATGTTGAATGTACCTGACGCTTCCAACAGCCGGCTTAAAGGTGGCACCACCGGCGATGTTTTGATCGACAAGGGCTTGCTCACCCAAGCCCAGCTCGACATCGTTTTACGCCAGCACCGCCGTTTGCAAACTATGGGCGCCCGGGCTTCGATTGACGACATCATTGTCAGCAATGGTTTTGCCACCCGCTCGCAAGTGGCCGAGGCCCTGATCGATTTACAGCGCGCCAGCGGCGTATTGGGCGATGATGAAGATCCCGCCAAAGCCGCGCAAAATAGCGGCACTTTTTTACGCCTGGCCTTGCCCTACAATCTTTGCCGCCGTCTAGGCGTGCGCCCCTTGCGCCGCACCGGCACCAAACTTTATGTCGCCTCCACCCGCAGCTTGACCGATGTGGAAAAAGAAGAATTGATCTCGGCCGCCAAGGCCGCCCGCCTGGATATCGATGACGTCATTATCGACCCGCGCGATAAAAAAGAAACTTTGGAAGTTTTGCGCACCGAAAGCCATGTCGACGAAGAAGCTTTGGGCCGCAAAATCGACCGCCTCAACGCCGCCCCCGATGAAGGGGTTTTAATTCAGCAAATCATTCAAGATATTCTGGTCGATGCCGCGCAAAGCCGGGCGTCCGACATTCACGTCGATAATTTGGAAGACAACATCAATTGCTGGATTTCCTACCGTATCGACGGCGATTTGAAATACCGCTATTTGCTGGCGCCCGAAGCCTCCAAGCGCTTAAGCACCCGCATTAAAAACGATGCCGGCATGGACTTCTCCGACAGCAGGCGCCCCCAAGACGGGCGTTTCCCGTTCCAATATCAGGGCCGCCAAATCGACGTTCGTTGCGCCGCGATGCCGATCGATGGCGGCGAAACCATCACCATGCGTTTGCTGGATCCTGAATCGCTGTTATCGCTCGACGATCTTTTCCGTGATTCGCCCATGCTGCTAAGGCGCATGCGCGCTTTGGCCAGCATCAAAAACAAAACCGGCGGTATTGTGATTTTAAGCGGTCCGACCGGTTCGGGTAAAACCACCACGCTTTATGCGATTATCCGCGAACTTGACCGCCATCGCCTGAATGTGATGACGGTTGAAGACCCGGTTGAATACCGGATTCCCTTGGTGCGCCAGGCGCAAGTGTTGCCGGAAATCGGCACCACCTTCGCCGCCTTGCTCCGCGCGCAATTGCGGCACGATCCCGATATTCTGGTGGTCGGCGAATTGCGCGACGGGATCACGGCCGAAACCGCGTTACGGTCGGCGGAATCGGGCCACTTTGTTTTAACCACGCTCCACGCCGCCGATGCGTTGCAAACCATCGAGCGTTTGATCGGCATGTTTCCCCCCGAATACCGGGGTTCGGGCAGTTACGTGCTGGGTCACTATCTTTGGGCGACTATTAACCAGCGCCTGATTAAACGCGTTTGCGCGGCTTGCAAAACCGTTACCACGGTGCGTCAAGCGGAACGTAAAATCGATAAAAATCTTTCCGCCTTCGGCCTGGAAGCCGATGAGAATGTGGTGATTCCTTCCGAAAGCGGCTGCGCCACTTGCGGCTATACCGGCTATCGTGGCCGGGTGCTGTTGCCGGAAACTTTATTTATTCCTTTCGAGCCGGAATTGCGCCACCGCATCGCCGATTACATGCTGGAAGGCAATACCGGCGACATCAAGAATTTACAAGGCGTGGTGTGGCAGGGACGGGCCGAATCGGCTTCGGCCTTATTGCGCCGGGGGATCATCGATCCTGAAATCGCGCTGGCGGGCACCGAATCGCTTGAATCCAGCGGCCCATCGCCCAATTTCGATATTACCGATTCAGAAGTAAAGGAATAACGGGGAAAAGATGGCAGGCTTTTTTACCGCCAAATATTTAATGCAAACTTCCGTCGGCCCCAAAGAAATGAGCCGCGATTTTTTCCTGCCCGATCCTAAAAGCGTGCGGGAGGAAATCGTGCAAATGGGGGGCGTGCCGCTTTCCATTAAATTGCGCCAGCCGGGGTTCTTTGGCCGCGAATATATCAGCGGCAAATACAAGCAGGCTTTTTTGCGCTCGGTCGCCTTCCACGTTCAAGCCGGGATGTCGCCGGGCAAGGCGCTGTGGATCGTGATCGAAGGCGAATCCGACCGCGCCAAGCGGATCGAATTAGAGCCGGCTTTGGAAGTTTTGCGCCGCGGCGGCAATTTCATGGTGGCGTTACGCGAATTGCGGATGTTCGACCGCAGCGTGCTGGCGATTATGTCGGCCGGCGAGCGCATCGGCGCCCTTAAAGAAGTCGTCGATTCCGCGCTAAAGCACATGGAAGAAAAAGGCAAGACCTGGAAAATGCTGACCGCCGCGGTCGGCTGGCTGTGGTTTGATATTGGTTCGGCCGTTTCCACTGTGATTGGGGTGCAGTTCGGCTATCTGCCCTGGCTTGAGGAAAACGGCGTTGAAAGCAAAGACCCGAAAGTTGTAGCCGAATTTAAAACCGCCCTTGAAAGCGCCTATATCATCAACTCGGTATTGCTGATTACTTCTTTGATGTTATGTGTAGTGGGAGTGATCGTTGTATTTTCAATCATCGCGCGCCGGGGATGGATTGAAGAAATGACCTCTGCCGCTATCCGCCGCTTGCCCATTATTAAAGGATTTATGGAAAATACCGCGCTGGCCGAAACTTTCGGCATTGTGGGGCGCATGGTCAAGGGCCGGGTGCAATTGGATGAGGCCTTAAAAGTCGCTGCCGATTCCACGCCGATCAAACATGTCTCGCAACTCTGGACCACCGCTTTGCAGCGCCTGGCGCGCGGCGATACGGTCGACCGCGCTATGCGCAACCCCATTCTCAGCCGCTCGGAAATTATTGAAATCGGCGCTCACCAAAATTCCGATCAATTGGGCGAGATGTTTTTGAATATTTCCCGGGAAAGGGCCGAGGCTTCCAAGCGGGGGCTTCGGCAAATCGTGGTCGGGGGTGTGGCCTTTGTGATTCTGTACACTTTTTTAGCGGCCGGGGCGGCGATGTGGGTCTTGTGGGTGCAAAATAAAGGCCTTAGTGCTACTATGCAGGGGATATCAGGAACAGGTAGTTTTTAGATGAGATATTTAGATATTTTCACTCCCGATTCGGTCATTGCGGCGTCGGTGCCTTTCGCCAGCGAAGACCCGCGCGAAGTTGCCTATAACAACGCCGCTTATGCGCTCGACCGTGACGATGTGCATATGCTTTATGCAGTTGAGGGCAAAAAAGTTTTTTATATCGCCGCTTCCTCGGAAGATTTCGCCAGCCATTTGAATGCGGTAACGCCTTTGGCGGCGGCCTTGCCTGGCAATAAGGGCCATCAGGGGGATGGCGCCTATATCGCGATTTCCGAATCCGGCTATGCCGTGGTCATCAAAAAGGGCGAAGAGCTATTGTCCTATGTCGGCGACCGGCAATCGGTCGACGCCTTTATCGCCAGCCATAATGTGCCGACCTTCAGCGCCAATGACGCCGGCGCGTTGCCGTGGGAAGGCTACCGCCTGGGAGCCTTAAAGCGCGCCGACCGTATCGCGCGCCTGACCATTATTGTCGGCTTTGTTTTGGCGATGGTTTCCTTCGGCGTATGGATGGGTTTACGGATGTGGCGCGGCGATGTCGAAAATAAGCTGCAGGAAGCCCGCGATGAGGCAAGACGGAATGTGTCTGGCGCGGTCGAACAGCTCAGCAAATTCACCAGCCAGCCAGTGCTGGACGACATTAAGGAATTGCAGCGTATTATCGCGCTTAGCGCCAATGCCGGCGGGATTGTCAATTATTTCAAGATTGAAAGCGGGCAGCGCAGCTGGCAAGTTGAATTGCCGCCCTTTGTTTTGGCGAATTATATCGAGCAATTTGACAGGGCGGCGGTATCGCGCCTGGATGATAAAAAGAATGTCGTGGTGGTTGAGTTAAAGCCCAAAGGAAATAAACCATGAGCATGATCGAATCCGTTTCCAAGGCAGGCGCTACCGGCGCTGCGATCGCAGTGTGGGTTTTAACCGCGATTTTGATGTTCGCCGCCGCGCACGACGCCTATATGCTGGTGGTGGGCCGCACCGAGCTTGATTTTGCCAACGCCTCCAAGCCGCCGCGCATTGAAGTGAAAGAGCAAAAAGTCAGCGAAGCCGATTATAAAGCGGTGGTAGAGCGCGTCATGCGGTTTCATTCTTCCACCAAATTCGCCTCCGACCGTGATGGGATTACGATTCAGCAAACCGACATTGCCGGTTATTATCAATGGCTGATCGCGATTTACGACGTCATGACCGCCATGCCCGACGCCAGATGGAAAACCGACGAAATGTGCGCTGGCGATGCCTGTCAGCGCGCCAAATATTTCATCCGGGTTTCGGCATTGCGGCGCGTGCCGACCATGGTTGATCCTTCCGCCCCTCAGGCGACTGACCCCGCTCCTGTTCAATAATTTTATTGCTCAAAAAAGTGATCAGAGATTTAACTTTATCTTCACGAATACGTGATAGTTTGTGATTAGATGTGGCAAATTGCTCACATTTATGTTATTCTAAAAAGAAAAGGGGCTAAAAGAGGGTGATTTTCCAATCACTTGTGGTTTAGTAATCGGAGCTTTTTAGGCTTTGAACATAGTTTTGGCTTTAACTTGAAAAGGGAGTTTGACGATGACCAAAAAGTGTAATTCTCAATCCGGTTTTGCGATTGGGACAATTTTGCTGGCAGTGGTTCTGATTGCTGCCATCGTTTCGGCGATTGCGATCGCCAGCCGCGGCACCCAAACCCAAGGTAACCGCGAACAAACCCGGGTTAACGCCTCGACCGTTATCAGCCAAGGTATCAATTTATCCAACGCCTTCCAGCGTTTGATCGGTACCGGTGCAACCACCGACACTATCAGCGCTACCTCGGCTGATGCCGGCACCGCGCCCGCCACCAACGGCGGTTCGAACGCTGCAGCAACGGCTGATTGTACGGTTGACGCTGCTCACGGCGCCACCAACTTCCAGTGTTTGTATGGCGCTGGCGCTGGTACGGTTCAACAAGTCCCCCGCCAAGCTTTGGCTAGCGGCACGACTGCCCCAGTTGGCGGCCGTTACTTCTATAACCGCAACGCCGCTGGTGTTGTGGGCACGGCTATCAGCAGCCCGGGTATCATTTATGTTGGCGGTTTAGATTCGCTTGTTTGCTCCCAAATCAACAATTTGGTGAACAACTCCAGCATCAACACCGCGCCGCCGGTAGTCACCACTTCGCAATCGGCTAACTTAAGCAGCGCCACGACTGGTGAAAACACCGCGCTCGACTTTACGTCGACTCCGGTGATCTCCACCTGGCGCGAAGGCTGCATCAATACCGCGACCGCTGGTGCTCCGGTCTACACCTACTTCCGCGCCCTCTAAGCGGTTAGGGTGATCTAAGAAAACGGGGCCGGAAACGAAAGTTTCCGGCCCTTATTTCTTATAGTAATATAAAATTTCACCTTTTATGCTATACTAAAAAGAGTAAAGGGAGGATGCGATGAAGCAAAATTCTGATTCCCGTGGTTTTGTGATCGGCTATGTGCTGTTGGCGATTTTGCTGTTCGCTTCGCTCACCGCCGCCATCGCCATCTCCCAGCGCAACAATTCCCAAGGCCTGCAAAACGACAAAGTCGTCAATCAAATTTATTCGCAAGCTTCCAAAATCAAAGCCGATATTCTGGTGTGCATGGTGGAGAATGTTTCGCAGCGCAGCGATTCCACCGGCGCCGGATTTTTAAGCTATCCCTCTTGCGACGGCGATCCGGCGCAATCGGGCATCCAGGCCGGCGGCGCTACGCCCGATACCGCCAATTACTGCGTCAGCGGCGGCACCACGATTTACGCCAACGCCGCTATGACCACTTGCAAGCAGCAAGGCAATCTTTCGGTGTGGGACGCCAGCGACGGCAATTTCTTTCCCGACCCAATTCCCGGTTTTGGCCCCTGGCGGTATGTGATTGAAAGTTCAACCGCCAATGCCGGCGGGCAATCAGCGCGCGGCGTGTCGATCATGATTACGGCCAATGCCAACAGCGCAAGCGCCGATTGGATTGTGCGCCAAGTCGTCAACCGCTTTGGCCCTAGAGAGGCTATGGTTTTACAGCGCACTTCGGTAGGCGTAGCGCCGGGTAATTTTAATGCCGCCGCTCCCGCCACTGCCCAGGCCAATACTTTCCGCCTGTGGCTGGCGCGCTAGGGGTTACAATCCTTGATAAAAGAGTTGCTTTTCAATCAGATAGAATTTCAAAAGCCAGGGAATAGTAACCTTTTCTTAAGCTTTCCTTCACTCTTTTGGCCTAGACTAAAGAATAGGGGGAAAGCCAGCTCTTGCTTGGCTGAAATTGCTTGCGTATGCAAGTTTGGGACGGGATTAAATGAAATTGCCGCCAACCATTTTTAGAATTACCGCAACTCCGGCCAACCGGGGCTTTGGCGTTTATTCGCTGCTATTAGCGGCGGTGGCGGTGCTGGCGATCGGCACGATTGCCGCCACCATGAGCACGCGTGAAACCTCGCGCACGGTGCGCAGCGAAATCGAAACGCCAAAACTGGTGAACGCCATTCAACAAATCCGCGCCACGATTCAAGATTGCGTCCAGCGCGGCGCCGGCCGCGGGCCTTATGTAGGTGGCCAGATCAATGCCCGCGATTGGGCCAGGGCGGCGATTTACGACAGCGGCGCCACCCGCGCCACCATCGCTATGGATCATATGCCTTATTGTAGGACGAATACGGATTCAGCAAATTTATCTTTGAGCATTCCTCAACAAACCTGTCAGGTTTTTATCGCCAATCAATTAACAAATTGCGGTATAGGAACAGACCAATCAAATATTGGTTGCCTTGTATCTTCCAACCTCAATAATCTCCTATGTCCGGTAGATAATTTAACTTTAACTGCCACCACGTCCGGCACTTCTAATGTTTATTTATTTTCCGATGCGCGCAATACGCGCAACCGCGGGGCCGATTTCTTGCCCGATGCCGCCGCCTTATTCGATTTCCATTATTACCTGGGAAGCAACCGCGCCTGGCTGGTGGCCAGAGCTAAGGCGGGAACAACCAGAAGTGAAACCAACCGCATTATTGCCGAGGCCCGCAATTATTTTTCACCTCTTGAATTGGGCCTGGCCGATTCCACCCTTGGGGTTGCCGCGGAAACCAACCCGGAAGACCGGAATAGCGGCCGGACTGGCTCTTTAGGTATAATTGCTCAGCCAGCAGAGGGTGAAGATGTTCTTGCCGTTATTATCTCCCGCGCGCCCATTCCGCGCCTGGCCGATGGCACCACCCAAAATCAGGGCGGTCCTGAGGGTGCAGGCGGCGGCGTTAATCCTGATCCTTAAGCCACCCTTTTCGGCCGGTAGGCATTCCTGGCCTTAGTCTTGCGGAATTCCTCCATGACTTGGAGGGCATAGCCGATGCCATAGCGCAATTCCAGATATTCATAAAGCTGCTTTTCATCCATATTGGCCCAGTCGGCGCGGCCGTAAGGGTTGCTGGGTTTGGGGTTGCTTTGCGATTCCAGCTTGAATTGGCGCTTATGCTCTAAATCATTGACCAGTTTTTGCACCAGGCGGTAGAGCTTCCAGGCGCGCCGAAGCTTGGTTTGAAAGCCGATATGGGTTCTGGCCACCACCTCGCCATTGGCCTGGCGGTAGGCGGCGTCGCGCAGCCATAATCTATAGCGCTGCACCCATTCGCCGATTTCCTGCCGGTAAAACGCCACCATAAAACGCGCCCGTTTTAGCTGCTGGTGATAGGGCAATTGCCCTTCGGCCATATATTGCTCGAACGCCAAGGCATAGCTGCTTTGCGTTTCTTCTTCGCCCGGATCCATAAAGTGAGGGCCTCCCTGCCCCGGTTTATCGCTAACCATTTGATTCTCCCTGCTTTTTTAAGGTTTTTCCCATACCCACCAGCGCGAATTTATAGGGAAAGGGTTAAGAGGCGGTTAAAAAGATGGATTAATTTATCAAAAAGTCTTTTTTTCTGCACTTTTTTGGTATAGAGATAATTATCTTATGGTGCAACATGATTAACGCGAAACAAATCCGGGCCGCCCGCGCCCTGCTTGACTGGAACCAGGCCGATTTGGCCCTGGCCAGCGATCTGTCGGTGCAGACGATCAAGAATATCGAAAATGCGCGCACTAATCCGCATCCAAGCAATATGATTTCGCTGCAGGCCGCCTTGGAGAAAGCGGGGGTCGATTTTACCTCTGACGGGGGAGTTCGTCCAAAAACTTTACTAACAGTTTTAGAAGGCGAAAACTGCGTTCTAAAAATGCTTGATGATGCTTATCACACACTTCGAGGCACTGGTGGGGAGTTTTTGGTACAATTTGGTGATGATGGCAAATCAAGCCAAGAAGTTATCGCAGCTGAAAAACGACTGCGCGATGAACAAATTAAAATGCGTTTTATTGTAGGAAGATCGGTAAAAACCTTCCGTTACTCCCTGGAAGAATATCGCGTCATTCCTCAGCGTTATTTTTTAAATAATCCGATAGTCATATACGGAGATAAATTGGCCAACCTAGCTTTAGATGCCCAGAAGATTTTTATTCTTGATAATCCCATTTCCGCTATGGCCGCCCGAAATTCTTTTGATTTTATATGGGACCATAGTGATTCTCCGGATGAAGGAGCAAAGAATGGTCAAAGTTAATGTCCGAGGATACAACCTTGAATATAAAGATTGTTATGCTTTTTTAGGGGTTAGCATTGGCTCAACCCCTTTAGAAGGAGAAAAGCTTAAAGAAACGCTTATTTGGTTACGCTCTAAATTCAATAAAGCTGGGCTTATTATTGCCGACAGCTTGCAGCGCTATAATTTAATGGCCTTTAATAATATGACGGAACAGGAAGCGTTGGAAGAAACCCGCCGTTTAAGTAAAATGTATATTAGCAGCCATAAAAATCTTCTGCACGGGCTGGATTTAATTTATTGGGATGATTTAAGAAAAATATCCGGCTTTGAGGAAATGCGCACAGCGTTTCGCGAGTGTTATGCGTCTAATTCGCAATTCCGCACCGTGGTTGATGGCGACATTCAAGGCTATATCGCTCGCCGCAGCTTGCCGTTTGATGACCAAGAAAAGCAACATCAATACTGTTTAGAATATATTTTTGAAGAGCTGGCAATCGATACGCTTTTGGCGCGCAAGGAAAATACGGTGGCGATTTACCCCGGAACGCAAATGCCAACTTACAAAGCTTTGCGGCAACAATTAATAGCAGGCGCACCAAAGGGCTTGGAGCTACAGCCTTTCTGTAAGGTTGAGTACAAACGGACCTCTGAATTAGATAAAGAACAACAGCGGGCCGCTTAGCTTAGCCTTACCCCACCACAACATCGCTTAAAGCAAGCGCGCCGCCGGAGATATGGACATTGGCGAGCGGAGCCGCAACGCAAGCGCCGCCAAGGCCATCCAAATCCACCATAATGCAGGTCATGCCGCTTGGGCCTTCGGTGAAGGAAACATATTGGCTAAGATCGCCGTTAAAATTGATCAAATTGTTAAGTTGAATGCTATCCAGGCCCTTTTGAAAGTCCATGATCATGTCGATGCCGGTGCCGATATCACCCACGAGATAGCGGAAAACATCCGCCCCTTCGCCGCCACAGAGAATATCCGAACCACGGCCGCCTTCAATTATATCATTGCCATCGCCCCCAAAGATGGTGTCGTTGCCAAGGCCGCCATATAAATGATCATTGCCATCTTCGCCATATATCAAATCATTCCCGGCATCGCCGCTAATGATATCGTTACCGCCGCGGCCATAGATGGTGTCATTGCCAGCGCCACCATTAATATTATCCAAAGAGCTGCCGCCAATGATGTAATCATTGCCGAAGCCACCAAAAATATTATTGCCAGCATTGCCGCCAAGAATGCGGTCATCGCCGCCGCCGCCATCGATCATAGCGTAATTATTGCCCAGCACGACAATATAATCATTGCCGTCAATGCCGGTGCCGCCATTCATGACGGCGCTGCTGGGGCCATCGCCCCAGATGCTATACATCACACCGCTTACATTTAAGCTGCCAGCAATAATCCGGTCGGCGCCCGAGCCGCCTTCTGCGGCACTCCCACCATACTGCATGTAAATCGTATCATCACCATTGCCGCCATAGAAAAGGCCGCCGCCAGTGCCACTATACAAAATATCATTGCCATTGCCGCCAAATATAGAGGCGATCATATCGCTGCCATAGACAGTATCATTGCCATCACCGGCATGAAACATGTAATCATACATGGTTCCCTGTTCCGGAATTTGGGAATAATCCCAGCCAATCTGGGCGGCGTGGGCGGCGGTGGGCAGGAAGACGGTGTCATTACCCGCTCCGGCATTATACCAATCACCGGTGAAGTTAGCGGCGGTGACGGTTGCAAAATCGACATAATCGGCGCCGGCGGTGAAGCGGAAGCTTAAAGCGGGTTCCCACTTAATATCGTCAAGATCCATGAACAAAGAATCGGGTTTGGGGGGCATGTTGTTTCTCCCTGCAAATTAAAAACAGGCCGGATGGTGCGGCAAATAAGTTAAGAAATCCTTAATCCTATTGGCGGGAAAAAACAACAAAAAACCGGATTTTGATTGTGGAATAGCGATAAATTGGTGTTTTATTTCAAAAAAACAGGCAAAGGGAAAGAAATATTTTGCTTTTAAACAATTTAACTATCGGCTGCTTTTGATAGAAACAAATAAATCACCGGAAGCGGCATGTACAAATAAAAATTGTATATGTTGACTAATAATAAAAATTTCGCTTGTTCGGCCCTAGGGCAAGATTTACAATCCAAAAAATTTTACTAGAGAGAGAAACAACATGCCCCCCAAACCCGATTCTTTGTTCATGGATCTTGATGATATTAAACATGAACCCGCTTTAAGCTTCCGCTTCACCGCCGGCGCCGATTATGTCGATTTTGCAACCGTCACCGCCGCTAACTTCACCGGTGATTGGTATAATGCCGGGGCGGGCAATGACACCGTCTTCCTGCCCACCGCCGCCCATGCCGCGGCCATTGGCTGGGATTATTCACTGATTCCAGAGCGCGGCCTTTTCCAAGATTGGGCCTTTGATGCCGGCGATGGTGATGACGTTGTCTATGGCAGTGATATGATGACTGCTGTGTATGGCGGCAACGGTAATGATATTTTATATGGAGGGACTAGCACTATAAATGGTTTGTTTGGTGGCAATGGCAACGACACCATTTATATGCAATACAATCATGGCGCTGCAGAAGGCGGTTCCGGAGCCGACCGGATTATTGCTGGCAGCCTGACCATCAACGGCTTGCAATTCAGCATCTGGGGCGATGGCCCCAGCAGCGCCGCCATGAATGGCGGCACCGGCATTGATGGTAATGATTATATTGTCATTCTTGGCAATAATGGCGGCATGATCGATGGTGGCGGCGGAAATGACCGCATTCTTGGCGGCAATGCCGGCAATAATATTTTTGCCGGCGCTGGCGATGATTATGTTGTTGGCGGCGCTGTCGACGATACCATCAATGGCGGCAGCGGTAATGACACCATCTATGGTCGTGGCGGTCCTGACGGCATTAATGGCGATGCCGGGAATGACCTAATTTACGGCGAAGATGGAAATGACAGCATCTTTGGCGGCCTTGGGAATGACACCATCTTTGGGGGCAATGGCAATGATGAGATTATCGGCGGCCGTGGTTCGGATATTCTCTGTGGCGGCGAGGGGGCGGATGTTTTCCGCTATCTCGTGGGCGATATCGGCACCGGGATTGACATGATCATGGACTTTCAAAAGGGCCTTGACTGCATCCAACTTAGCAATTTGATTAATTTTAACGGCAATCTTAGCCAATATGTATCCTTCATCCAAAATACCGACGGTACTACGCGCGTGATGGTAGATTTGGATGGGGTGGGCGGAACTTCCGTGGCGGCGCCCCTGGCCGATGTCCATGTTGTAGGCGGCACGTTGGCGTTGAGCGATTTTATGGTGGGATAGGGCGGATTTCCGCTATTTTTGACTTTTTTCCCATTCTTTTAGATAGTGATGGAAAAAGGGCAGAAAATCCTGTACCCAAGCACCGAAAACATATTATCATTAAATATCCACCCCCAATAAGGGGAGGGGGCGATTGGCATGATAATTTTTAATTTAAGGAAAAAGCGGTGCGTCTCAATCAGCAAAATTTTTTGAAATGGGTGCGGATTAGTGCGGTTTTAAGCTTGTGCGCCTTAGCCGCTTGCGGCGAAGAGAAAAAGGCCGAAGTGCCGCCGCCTGCTCCGCCGCCGCCGCCCATCGCCGCGCCCATTCCTGAACCCGCGCCGCTTTTGCCGCCGATTCAGCGCCCCGGCCGCCTTTCTTATGGCCCCAGCAATTTGCAGCTTGGCCCGACTTTGCCGGGCAATAGCGATTCGCGCTCTTTCGTTCTCACCAACACCGGCGAAATCACCTTGGCCTTAAACGATGTGCGCTTAGAGGGCGATCAGGGCGAACTTTCCTTGGGCGGTTCGTGCATTAATTTAATGCCGCGCAACTTGGCGCCGAATGAAAGCTGCGATTTAACGGTAATGTTCACCCCCATTCAAAGCGGCCCCGATGTGAACGCCGAAGTGCAAATCAACCATGATGGCGAAAATTCGCCGCTGTTTTTACCCGTTGTCGCTATCCGCGCGATTGCGCCGCCGCCGCCGGCGCCGATGGTGCGCGGCCCCTCGCTGCAATTGGAAAATGCGATCGCAGTGGCTCAAGCCCGCATGGGCGGGCGCATGGCGGTGGTCAGCGAACCGCCGCCGCCCGGCCCCGAATCGATTATCAGCCAGGATTTGGATTACACCCCCATCGGTTTTCCGCCAACCGTTTCTTCGCTGCCGGTTGACCGCTCGCGGCTGGTGACGGCCGATCGTTACATCGGCGCGGTGCTGGAAAACACGATCAATTCGCAATTGGCCGGCGGCCGCATTGTCGGCGTGGTGGAGCGCCATGTCTATGGCGGCGATGGCCGTTTTGTTTTAATCCCGGCGGGTTCCCGTGCGGTTGGAGTGTATGAGCCTTTGCAGCGCCAGGGCGATACAAGATTGCGCGCGACTTTCTTGCGCGTGATGCGCCCCGATGGCGTCGCCTATTCCACCGAAGAAGGCGATCCTTCGGCCGATGTGATGGGCCGCCTTGGCTTAATCGGCGATGTCGATAACCGCTATTTCGACCGCTATGCCGGGCCGCTTCTCATCAGCTTGATTAACGCGATCGGTACCTACGCGACCGCCCCTGAAACCATCACCCGCACCGATTCCACGGGCAATACCAGCACCTCGCAAACCTTGACGCCGGAACAGCAATCATTCCAGAATTTCTCGAATGATTTATCTTTCATCGCCCAGCGTTTGGTTGAGGAAAATTTAAACCTGGCGCCGATCATCACCATTCCGGGCGGCACGCGCTTTTTCATTATGCCGACCAAAGATATTATGCTGCGCGGCTATCAATTTGTCGCCGCTAATCCTGCCATACCGCCGGGCGCTTTAACCGAAACCGCGCAAATCGCGGGCCAGCCGGTGGGCCAGGCGCCTGATACCGCTTATGCCGTTGTCCCGGCTAATCAGGCAGGCGCTCCTGGCTTGCAAACCGGCGCTCCCGCTGCAGGACAGCCGAATCCGCCGCTGGCGACGGGTGCTGGGCCTCAATATGGCACGGCCGGCGGTCAACCCGGTTACGTCCGGTAACAGCAAAGGGTTGATCATCCATGACCGGGCTTAGCAATGAATTACTCTTGCAGGCCTTAAAGCCATTGGCGGCGTATTATAACCGCGCCAATATTGAAGAAGTCGCCATCAACCGGCCCGAGGAAATTTGGCTGAAATATTCCGGCAAAGGCTGGGAGGCGGAACAGGCGCCCGAAATCACTTACCGCTATGTCGTGGCGTTGTGCCGGGTTTTGGCGAATGTGACCGAGCAGGATTTTGATAAGGATAAAATCCCAATCCTTGCCGCCACCTTGCCGGGCGGCCACCGTTTTCAAGCCGTCATCGGCCCCAATGTGCGCTACGATATCAGCGACACGTTCGGCATGGCGATATGCGTGCGCTGTTTCAAAAAAGACAAACGATTCAGTCTGGCCGATTATAATTTGAATCCGGGCGAAGGCTTGATGCAGTTGCCCGAAGAACAGCAGCGCCGCCGCAAATATGCCGATACGCCCTATGAAGATTTAATCGGCGCGGTCGAGCATGGCGAAGCGGTTTTGATTTCTGGCGCCACCGCCACCGGCAAAACCACTTTCTTGAATGCCCTGGTTGAATTCATCCCCGAAAACCGGCGCGTCATCACGGTGGAAGACACGCGCGAAGTATTGCTGCCCCAAACCAACCGCGTGCATTTGGTGGTCTCGCGCACCGCCTCGGCCAACCAGGTGGGCTATGGGCATATTTTGGATTCGGTGGTCAGATTGACGCCCGATGTTATTATTTGCGGCGAAATTTCGATCGGTAATGTCAAAAGCATTTACCGTTTGATGACCACCGGCCACTCCAATTTCCTCGCCACCATTCATGCCGATTCGCCGCAAATGGCGATCAAGGCCTTTTGGCAGAATTTAACCCAGCATGACATGAATTTGGATCCAAAGGCGGTGGTCGAAATCATCGCCATGTCATTCGGGCGGATTGTGCAAATCGACCGCTCGTCGGGCCAGCGCATCGTCACCGGCGTTGAAGTGCCGACCTTAATCGCCGAATCTTTGGCCGATGAATTGCGCGGGCGCTAGATTTTTTCCTCTGTCGGATTTATGCCGTATTTTGTCAGCCTGCCCTGTCCATATTTCTTCAGGTGTTTTTCCTTCACCAATTTACGCAATTGGCTTTTAAGGGTGTTGCGGTTAAGCCGGGTCGCTTCAGCAATTTGGCCAATGGTAAGCAAACCATGATTTTGCAGCAAGTCACTTATTTTTAAAGATGATTCGGAGAGAGAAACCAGCGCAGATTTTTCACGGCTGATTTTATCGGCCAGTTTATGAACCTGTTTTTGCAAAGTTTTTAAGAAAAACACCAGCCAAGGCTGCCAATTGGGCTGATCGGCGCGGATCGAGCTTTGGGTTTGCCGCAAGGCTAGGTAATAAGCTTCTTTATTGTGCTCGATAATGTTTTCCATCGAGCTGTAGGGCGTATATAAATATCCTGCCCTCAGCAATAACAAGGTGGTCAAGATGCGTGAAAGCCGGCCATTGCCGTCTTGAAAAGGATGAATTTCAAGAAACACCACAATAAAAATCCCAATCACCAATAGGGGATGAAGCGTGCGGCTGACCAAATGCTCTTCTGTCCATTCTACCAATTCCCGCATGAAGAAGGGGGTTTGCAAGGGGCTAGCGGTTTGGAACACTACCCCAATCAAGACGCCGTTTTCATCATAGGCGCCAACATCATTGCGGTTTTTTTTATACTCGCCGCGGTGACGCGTATCTTTTTCACTGTATTTCAGCAAATCGCGGTGCAGCTGCTTGATATAGTTTTCAGTTAAGGGAATCGTTTCAAAGGAAGCTATTACTGTTTGAATAGTTTCGGCATAACCTGCTACTTCCTGTTCATCGCGGCTGGCGTAAGCGCGCCTTTTAAGATTGAACAGCAAATCTTCGACTTCGCGGTCGGATAATTGGCCGCCTTCAATGCGGGTGGAAGAGCCGATGCTTTCAATTGTCGCCACGCGCCGTAAGGTTGATAGGCGTTCGGGCGTTAAATCCGCCATTATGCGCCAGGCGCCCTTAAATTCATCAATTTCGGCGATCAGGGAAAGGATTTCGGAAGTAATGGAAAGATTTTGGGTGTTTATCATCACCCATAATTTCACCCTATTTCACCCTATTAGTCAACAAATTTTTATCTATTATTGTCAATATCTTATATAATTTACGGGTGATAATGGGTGATATTTTTGATAAATTTAAAGCACCGTTCCCATCACATCCTTGAAACTAACCTTGCCCTCGGCTACCAGTTCCAGCGCGTAATCGGCCAGGCTTTTAATGTTCTTGGCTTTCATCAATTTATTCAAGGAATTTAAATTGGGGCTGGCGATAATCGCATCCCTAAAATCATCATCGATAATAATCAATTCACCGACCGGCACGCGGCCCTTATAGCCGGTGTTACCGCAATGCTCGCAGCCTTTCGGTTCAAAAACTTTGGCGGGGGCTTTAGAGCCTAATAAATCTTTCAGCAATTTGGGGGCAGGGGCCTCCACTTTGCATTGGGGGCATAGCAAGCGAAGGAGGCGCTGCGCGTAAGTCGCGGTTAAGGCGTTGCTGACGTCGATTGCCGGAATGCCCAAATTCACCAAGCGCAAAATGGCGCCGGCGGCCGAATTGGTGTGCAAAGTTGTTAAAACCAGATGCCCGGTCATGCTGGCCTCAACCGCGATTTCGGCTTCTTCCAAATTGCGCACCTCGCCGACCAAAATTACATCGGGATCATGGCGCAAAACCGTGCGCAAGGTGCTGGTATAGGTAACGCCCTTTTTGGCGTCGATCTTAATTTGGGTTAGGCCCGGCACTTTATATTCAATTGGGTCTTCAACGGTGATAATCTTGTTGCTGCCGTCATTTAATTCTTGGACGGCGGCATAAAGGGTTGATGTTTTGCCCGAACCGGTCGGCCCCGTCACCACAATCAAGCCGGAAGATTTTTGCACGCAAAATTCCAGCCCTTCGCGGATAGCGGGGGCGAAACTTAAATCTTTCAAGCCAAAACGTTCGGGCGATGAACCCAAAAGCCTGATCACAATATCGTCGCTGCCGGCTGTCGGCAGCACCGACAGGCGCATGGCGATTTTTTCATTGTTGTGCAGAAATTCAAAGCGGCCTTCCTGCGCCCGGCCCGAATGTTCGGGATCGAGCGAGGAAATAAATTTCAAGCGGCGGATCAACAGGTCAAGCTTATCGAGGGGCAATTTGGCCCAATCGCGCAAGACGTTTTCGCTGCGCACCCGGATCAGCCCTTCATCGGCTTTACGCTCAACATGAATATCCGAGGCCCGCGCGGCCAAGGCGCGGCGCACCAAATCATCGACATAGTCTTGGGCGGTGGCAAAAGGGGCGATAAACATGGGTTTACAATAGCTACAAGGGCGTTAAGATTGTCTTGATAAGCGCTTTATGGTATAGCACGACAGCTTGGCAACCCATAGTGCTTGCATAATTTGTCTTTTAGAGATACACTCCTGCCGGGTATAGGAATTAACGCAAAAAGTAATTACGTACATCAATATGGCGCCTAAAAAACCGTTAAAGGAAAAAGATAAAGCCGTACGCCATATTCAGCGTGTGGTGATCACTTCCGTCATTTTATTGATTGTTATTTTGCCGCTGGCTTTCCCGGCGGCGATACTAGCCGAGCGCGGCTTTAACAAGCCAACTTTGGATTGGGTATTCGGCACCTATTTAAAAACCCTGCCGGCCAATATGGGCTATTGGGTTGATGTCCAAAAACAGTGGGTTGCAAGCGTCACCAGGGCCGAGGGCTTTCCGCCAATCGCCATTTTAATTCCGCCGATTTTGTTTTTGGCCGTTTTATTTTTCGGCATTGCCGCGAATCCTTACGAATGGAACCCCGAACATATGGGGGTTTCGCGGCGCGCCCGCGATGAAGACATTAAGCCGATGGGGCTGTTCAAAGGCTGGATCGTTGTGCTGGGCATGCGCAGCAAAAAGTTTTTGATGTTTCAAGAAACGCTTTCGGCTTTATGCGTGGCCCCGCCTGGCACGGGCAAAACTGTCGGTATTGTCGTCCCCACCATTTTAACTTGCAACAATGTCTCGATGGTGATCAACGACGTTAAGCCGGAATTGGCCGATTTAACATCCGGCTACCGCTCGAAATACAGCACGGTGTTGCGCTTGGAATGGGCGGCTTCCGACAGGCCGGAAGAAGGCGTATTTTATCCGCGCTGGAATCCGCTTTCCCCCAAATCCATGCCGGAAATGGGGCCGAACCGCGATTTATACGTCGACCGCCTGGTTAACGTCATTATTGAAGAGCCTAAGGGCGATGCCGATCCGCACTGGACGAAAAAAGGCCGCGCCTGTTTGGCCGGGTTCATTCATCACATCGTTTCAAAATGCGAAAAGGGCAATTACGACACCATTCCCGAACAATGGTATGGCGAGGAAGCTTGCTTTCCTATGCTGCTCGATTGGATCACCGAAGCAACCTTGGCGGCGCAAGATGAAATTGAGCGCCTGCGCCAAGAAGACCCGAACGCCGCTTTATTCGCCGATCCGATCCGCAATTACATGACCATGGCGGTGAAAGAGGCGCGGCAAAACGGCTATTCGCCGCGGGCGATTTTGGAATTGACTCAATTGGCGAATACGCCGGATAAAGAGCGCGGTTCGATTTTATCGACCATGGATGCGGGCTTGAATATTTTCAAAAACGCCGCGGTGCGCGCCCGCACCAGCAAAAGCGATTTTTCGTTTCTTGATGTGCGCGGCATGAAAGATCCGAAATCCGGCGAAATGAAACCGCTGACGCTTTACATTTGCGTCAACCAAGAAGACGCCAAAGCCTTGGGCGTTATCACCGGCTTGCTGGTTGAAACCTTATCGGCCTTCTTGGTCGCCCACCGTCCCGATAGCGTGACGCGCAAAGGCGAAAAAGTTGGGCCGTACCCCGTCTTGTTCGTGCTGGATGAATTCCCGCAAATGCCGAAACTCCAGGCGCTTATCGACGGGCCGGCGGTGGGCCGCGGCCAGAAAGTTTGCTATCTTTTAATCGGCCAAGATTTGGGCCAGGTTTCGGCGGTGTATGGCAAGGATCAAACCGAAACCATTATCTCGACCACGGCGGCCAAAATTATTCTGCCGCTTAATAATGAAACCACCGCCAAGCGTTTCTCCGACATGATCGGGGGGATGACCGCCAAAAACTGGTCGGATTCCAGGACCGAGGGTTTATCGAAAAACGCCAACCCCTTTGCGATTAACCGCACCGTTTCCTGGTCGAACGTGCCGCTATACGGCCCCGCCGATTTCTTATCGCTCAAGAAGGGCACGCACGTTTTGCTGTTCCAGGGCTATACCCAAAAACCGATCGTGTGCGACACGCCGTTATATTTCAAACATCCGAAACTTAAGCATCTGGTTAATCCGGAAAATGGCGGCAAATACCCGCCCGCACCCCCCATGCCGCAATGGATGGTGGAGCGCAGACTAGCTGAAGAGGGCTATATCGAAGTGCAAGCGGAAGACCCGCAATCGCAGTTGCCGGCGACGGTATAAAATAAAAAAAGCCGTTTTATAATTTTTATAATAAAGAGGGTAAAATGCCAGTAAAAGACAATGTAATGGATACACCGGAAGTGCGCGAGCAATTGATCGCGCATGCTAAGGCGGGCGATCAGGCGGCGATCGAGCGCCTGTATTATGCGGCCTTCAAAATGTTGAATGCGGCTTTTTTCTATAGAATAAGGAATGTCGATGACCGCGAAGATTTTATCCAAGATATTCTAGCAGAATTCTTCACTAAAACGCTGCAAATCTATGATCCGGCGCGATCGATACTGCCTTATTTCTTAAAAGAAATGGCCAGAAGAAGTTGGATTGACTGGTTAAAGGCAGGCAGAGTGCGGAGGCGGGGGAAGAAAAATATACGGGACAGGGCACAATTTTTATTCATCTATAATTTTTCCCCCCTTACAGAGGCGGAACAAGCCACGGAAGAACTGCTAACGGTTCTAAATCATTTACCCACCGATCTGCCTTCTTTAAAGGGTTTTAAAATGCAGGTGCAAGCCGAGATGCATTTTACAGAAGGAGTTGCCGTATCGAGAAATCGAAATGGGGTGATTTATCTTGTCGGCGTTAATCGGGTTACCGCCAGGAGTCGCCGGCAAAGATCTCGAAAAATATTGGCTAAAAGAGGCATAGACAGCAGAACTATTTGGGAGATGCCGGAACACCGGTGGGTGATCTTTCGTTCTGAGGGGAATGGGAGATAGGCCTAGGCTTTAATCCAACCAGCAGAAAAAGCGTAAGGTTTAGCAAGCCCGTTTTTATTCCTGCCGGCAAAAAGCCGCACCGTTATATTTGGCAAGAAAATTAAAACCGGCAGGCCGCTCATTGACAAAAAACTAAAAAGCTATAGTTTAGGCTATTATAAAAATAAGGGAAATAAATGGGTACGAAACAATCGCTTCCTCATCCGCAGCCGGGCGCCGCGCCCATGCGCGATTTTATTTTAAATAATCCCGCCGCCTATATGCCATTGATAGCGCAAGCGGTAGCGGGCGATAGCCAGGCCGAACGGCAGCTATTCGAAGCGATAGAAACTTGCCTGACTAGGCTTTTACAGCGCTTCATCCCCCATTACCATGACCGCCAGGAATTGGTTCAAAATATTATCGAGGAAATTTGGGAAAAAAAAGTATTGAGCCGATATGACATCAAGAAAGGATTATTGATAACCTTCATCCGCCAATTGGCGCAAAAAAGGCTCATCGACCGCGTGCGGCGCTGTAAACGCGCTAAAGCCGAAATCCTGATGGAAAATTTAGACCGACAAACGGCGCGCGAGCTTTCCCCTTTTGAAAGCGCGGCGCAAACCCCTGAAGAAATACAGGAGGCGATGGGGGGCTTGGCCGCGCACTTTCCGCTTGATCACCCTTTTATCGGCTTGGTCGAGGAGGGAATGAATTCAGCTAATCAGGGGATAAAGGGCGTTCAATTGGCGCGGCGGTTGGCCATACCTGAGCCCACGATGAAAAGCCGTCTTCACCGTGGCCGGTTAGAATTGCAGGAAAGGGGTGTTACCCCCAGATCCTATTTTGACCCTCCCCGGCAAAGAGCCGGGCGCTAGCCATCATAAAATTAACAGGAAAACGGAATGCCGTTGAATAACAAGCCCAAAACGCCCAAAGAAAACGGTTTTCCCATCGTCCATTTTCATCACCATTCCAAGGGCCAAAAATCGGCCGCCTGGTGCTTGCACGCCTTTCAACCCTCGCGCGGCGGGCCGCAGGAATTTTTGGCTTTCACCGTGAATGAGGCGGGGCAGCTCCGCGCCTTTCATGGGCTTTGCATTTACGGCTTTTGGGAACAGCTTCCCCTCTTAAGCAAGGCGGTGATGTCCCATATCCGCCTTGCCCGCCCGGCGACGCGTCCGGAAACGGTTTTGGTCAGCCCCTGGCCGGCGGTGGATGAAATCCCGGTTGCGGCGCTGTATTTATGGCTGGGGCAACTTCCCGGTAAGAAATCAAAAAAAGCCCACGCCTATTTCGGCAATTTAATTCATATGGGCAAGGAAGGCCGCGCCAATTGGCTGCGCGCTTACTTGTTACGTGAAAATAAGCCAAAGCCGCTTTTTCCCAAGCATATCGCCCGGCAAATTTTTAAAGACCGTTATCGCGGCAATTAATTATTTATTGAAAGCAATTTGGGCGGGCCGGCGCTGGGCAGCCAAAGCGGCATAGGCTGCTTGGCGCTCTTGATCGGCTTGGCGGCGCGCGGTTTGCCAGTTTTTCAAAACCCGCTGGCGGTAAGGTTCGTTATATTCCTTGGCCGAAGAATGATAATAGGCGATCGCCTTGGTCCAGGCTTTATGGTTTTGCAGCAAAGTTTTCAAAAATTTCGCGGCATAGGCGGCATTGGCGTTTGGATCAAAAGCTTGCTCAAGCGAGACGAACGCGTCCGGATGATGGCGCAAATTAATTTGCATGCAGCCGACATCGATCGAGCGCATGCCGCCTTTCATTAATTTTTGGGTAAAGGCAATCGCATCGGCTTTGCTGTTAAACACGTAATCCTTGCCTTCGGCATTGATCGACCAGGGCCAGGCGATCATGGTTTTTTTATCGGTCGATAAACGCCCCGATTCGGTCAGCGCTACCGCGCTTAAAATTTGCACCGGAAAATTATTAAGGCGTTCAATTTTGGCGATCGCGGCTTGGCAAAGTTTTTCATCGGCCGTATTGGCTAGGGCCTGGGTGGTCCAGGCAAAAAGCAGGCCTGCCAGAAGCAGGCCCGCTAGATAAAAACCTTGATTGAATGATAGCGTTTTAGTCATCATTCCACTCCCCGTTAATAATCAAGCAAGTTTCATGCCAAAGCGGCGTTAACAGGGTGTGGCATAATTAACCGCTTGTTAATATTTTATTGCGTTGCGAGACATTATATTTGACATATAGTTTTTAAAAGTGCAGGATAAAGCAACATAAAAACAGGTACGAGTTGAACAGCATGTTAATGCAACGCTCCCAAGTTAAACCCTCCGCGCCGCCCTTGCGCCCGCGCCCAGCTTTCCTTGATTTGCCGCCGCTTGCCAATAAGATCGTTTGGCAGGAATATGGCGGCGATTTTTACTGCTACCGGCTTTGGGAAAATCTCGAGCGCCGGGGGTGGAATAACCAGCAAGGTTATGAACGCCTGGCCATCAGCCTAGAGTTTCTAGCGGCTGAATTGGGTGTTAAAACCAGCATTAGCGCAAGTTCTATATACCATTTACGCTATGGCAGATGGGGGGTAAGAAAAGAACTTAAAACCGTTTTAGATTTCGTTATGGCTGCTCCTATCGGCCTTTCGGTGGCGCAAACCATGCGCTGGGTGATTTCCAATCATATTCCCACAAGCTCTTTGGCCCAGGAATATCAACGCCCCGCTCAGCGCCCCTATATCCATAAACCGGGCCGCGCGGCCTCTTTGGCGGCGCAAGCCGGAGCCGCGCCGGAAGAATTAACCAAGCCCAAGCCCTTGCCCGAAAAGCCGCGCTTTACCTTCCATCCTGCCGATCCGGTGGTGATCAAAGCGGCAAAAGACCGCGCCCACTCGCGCGCCGCTTAAATCTTCTTAACAAAAAACTAAGAAACAGCCCAAGAAAGCAGGGCTTCTTAACCTTTGCCGGGCGATCGGTAAAATTGTTTCTATTTCTGCGGTTGATCTAAAGCCAGCGCTACGATTTGTTAAACATTTCGCCCTTATCCTAAAGGAGAGGGATGAATCCGCGCCAAGCGTGATAACATCTCCATCAATGAACAGGGATTTAAAAGGATAGGAATCAAGATGGCCAGTATTTTAATCGCTGAAGACGACATGCCGATGCGGGCGGTTATGACCCGCTTGCTGGAAAATGCCGGCCATAAAGTGCGCTCAGTCAGCGACGGCATGGAAGCAATCGCAGCGATGAAATCGCGGCATTGCGATTTATTATTAACCGACATCGTTATGCCCGGCCTGGATGGCATGCAATTGGCCAAGGCCGCCTGGGAAGTAAACCCGGATGTGAAAGTGATGTTCGTAACCGGCTTCGCCAGCGTAGCAAAACAAGACCGCGATTACCCCAAAGACAAGGTTTTATTATTATCCAAGCCGTTCAATTTGCACGAGCTGGTGGCCAAAGTGGCCTCGATCATCGACCAGGCGCAAGCAGCGCCGGAAGAAATTGCGGAAGTAAAGCCCAAGCGCCATAAGAAATAAAGGCCCAAGGCAGGTTCGGATTTAAAATTATCTTCATCAGAGAGCCTTCAACCAAGGAGCCTAACGGCTCCTTTTTCTTTGCTCTTATTAACCTTTATCCCGCTTGACGCTGCTAATTAGCGGGTCTAATCTCGAGCCACATAATAATTCTAATTGGAGGGTTTTTTTCATGAGTTCACCAAGCGCATCTGCGTCTAAGACAGTTTTTATTCCAACTGAACATGATAAATTTCTGTATGCCGCCATTGCTGGCCAGGTAGGAGAAGTTAGAAGAATACTTGCGGCAGCGAAAGATCCATCCACTTTTGTCAATTACCGTCCTGGCAATGAAGGCGGCAATGGCGAGCGCACGGTTTTGATGCATCTTTGCCATTGTGGTTTGATTCCCAGTGATGGGCTGAATCCCGGTTTCGCTTCCTGGGCAAATCAATTTGCCGTGGTTGAGGCAATGCTGGAAAAAATTACTCCAGCCGCGCTGAATTACGAATATCCCTTGGGTTTAACCGCACTCGATTTCTTGGATATCGCCGCAAAATTGGCTAGCTCGGTTGAAACTGAAAAAGACGGTACAGTAAAATGGCGTTATCAAGGTCCGCAAACTGCGGCCCAGGCCGTTGGCCATATCGATAAATTGCGTATGTTGCTTATGTCCAAAGGCGCTGTTAAAGGCAGCGGCATTTCCGAGCAGAAAAGACAGGCTGATCGCGATGCTGAAAAAAGAAGAGCTGAATTGGCAGCAGCCGAACTCGCTACCCGCCAGCGCCAACAAAGATTGGGCCGCGCGGCAGCGTAAAGCTCGGAAAAACAACGGTTCAAACAACCTCTTTCACCGCCGTAAACCCTGTGCTATAAGCGCCGTCTATATCTGAACGATGGTAAACGGGTGTATAGCTCAGCGCCGAAGGCCGTAAGGCCGTCTTACTTTAAACTACCGCTGAGTTGTATAGCTGAATGACGATGGTAAATGGGTGTATAGCTCAGCGGTAGAGCACTACCTTGACATGGTAGGGGTCACAGGTTCGATCCCTGTTACACCCACCATTAGATTTTCTTCATTCGCGTAGCGAATTTAGAAAATCTTATGTCCGCCATAGCCTTGGCGAAGGCGGACTGGTTCCTATAAGTTAGGCGCGGCGCAGCCAAGCGGGAAAATAAGCGAAACGTGCCCGGCATAAGCTCATAGGGCGAAGACGGGCTGCCTTCAAATAAAATTCACATTTCTCGCACCTCCTTGAAATTCCAAAAATTTCGGGCGATTTACACACGATAACATTGTTGCTTTCGAAAAGCTAAATTGACAGGCGTGAATCCTATCCAATAGCATCTTGCCTAAATATTGTTTTTATTTAGAGCAAAGGAGAATTTCATGCGTACATTAGGCATTCTTGCTACTGCTACGTCTGCTTTTTTTATCAATGCCGCTAATGGCGAATGTCAACCTGGAAAGGATTTCGATAGGCCGCCCACAAAATGGAGAATCCCGCCGCCAATTGATGATTATACAATAACCTATAATGAGGTAAAAAATCCTTCTTTAGATGTAATTGGACGTGCGGAATTATTAAAAAAATGGTCGCCCAAATTCATCGGAAATTCGGGCGAGTGCCAGGCAATTTGCGATCCGGCCGATTATGTTGATGGCTGCCAAATTTTATGCGTGGCGGAGGAGAAATTCTGGTGGGCAAAGCCGAATGGCGATTTGAAATGGACAAGGGCCGAGTTTATCCAATTTCTAAAAGATAATGAAAATTGGGGTGTCACTATAAAAGGAAAAGAAGTCGAAAAATCCGCTCAAGAATGGTCGGCGCATTTCGAAATAAAACCCCGCAATGGAATGCGGAATAACTCGGACAATGTGAAAAGAAGATATGACGGCAAAGGAATCTTTGGCCATGTGCAGCATTTGGGCGGTGAACTTTATAGCGTAAAATATTTTCTGTTCCTAGCTTGGAATGAAACCGCCTATAGCACGGGCGAAGGAAACCATGAGGGAGATTGGATCGGCATCGATCTCCAAGTTCGTGTTCCTGTAGAGGGTGGCAAGCCCAATATTAATCAATCGCAAATTCTTTACGGGCTTTACCATAATCACGGGCGGATATTATTAGTCCAACCATCAATGATGGAAAGGATGCCGGATGGCCGTCCTATTGTATTGATGGAAAAAGGCACCAATGAAGCCTGGCCAAACCGCGGCAGCAGAGGGTTTGGCGGCTGGCCTGATGGCTTACAAGCTACGAAAGATTTTGGCCGTGGCGAAGGAGACAAATCTGAACATAAAGTAGTGCGAGAGCATTATGGGAAAGGAATTCCCTATGATACTTGGGGCAAAATGGTGAATTTAGAAACTTCTGATGCCGATGCCGCCTGGTTGGTGATGAACTATCGGGGCCAGTGGGGAGAAGAAGATGACGATGATTTGCAATGGCTTACTGGCCATGATGTGACCAATCCTTATAGTCCATGCTGGAATCCAAAAATGTGGGATCGCAGCTTTAGTCCGGGCAATACCCAGGATCCCGCAGCTAATGCTGGAATTTGGCATCCAAACCCAACGCGTCCCACTGTCATCATAACCCCTAATAACCAGCGGGGAAGATAGCAGATTTTAACGAAGAATAAATTCCCCTCCTTGACGCCTTTCGCCTTCAAAGGCATGATTGAAGGGTTATATTTCAAATCTCGAAATTCCCAACAGGAAGCCGCGAGATGAAAGCTTAACCTTTTGCAATTAAAGGAGCTTTTATCATGAGACTATTCCTGATCGCTTTGCTTGCCTTAACCGTTGCGGCCTGTGCGGCGCCCGGTTCTTCTTACGAAACCTACAGCAATCGCCTGGATAATTATTTGGGCGAACATACCGACCGGCTGGTCGAAGATTGGGGCCCGCCCGACAGCCTGTATCAAAAGGCCGACGGCACATATATGGTCACTTACAAAAAGCTGAACCTTTATGATTATCCCGATTTAGGGATAGGGCGCGCCATGTATAATACGCGCGGCGATTTCATCGGTTATTCAGCGCCGATGAGATATAGCGACCGGGTGGAATTGCGCCAATGCACCACCACCTTTATCGCCAACCGCCGGCGGATTATCACCGATTATAGTTTCTACGGCGATAATTGCACCGCAGCCTTAGCGCCACCGAATCAGCATTAGGCAGACTGGGCTTTCGAGGCCAGCGCCAGGATATTTTGAAATATCCTGGTGTCGGCTTCGGCTATAATTCTTTTGCCGTCTTTCAAAGTTAAAGCGAAGCGGATGAAATGCTTGTTGCGGGGGGAGCTTCTTCGGTAATCGCGCCGGTTCAAATGGCGCAATTTGGGCAAATCCCATTCTTGATCGCGCATCTTTCCTTCCGCGGCGCTTAAATTTTCGATGCTGGCGGCATTTTGCGCCAGGTCGATTTCATGCGCGTCATATTGCGCGAACAAGCCCCATTTTTTGCCTTTGAATGTTTTAAAATGCAGCACGGCTTTATTTTCCAGGCCGACATTCAAATAATAGGCGGTTTGCGGCTCGATATCGCCTTCAAGAATATATATCGCGCGGTTGGCGTTCATGAGGGTAAATCTAGCGGGGAAGGGCGCGTTTAGCGAGGGTTATTCAGCGCGTCCCGCGGCTACGGCCAGGCGCTGATGTGTGGCCGCATCAAGCAGCAATTTGCGGCTCAATATTTTCTTGGCCTGTTCGCGGGGGATCGGGGCAATGGGCTGATGGCGGCGAACCTGTTCGGCCAGTTTGAGATTGCGCGCCGCATTTTGCAAAATACTTGCCTTATCCTGCTCCCGCACCCGCCAGGCCAGCTCCTGTTCGTGCTGGCGCTTGGATTTTTTGGCGGCTTTGGAGATCGCCGCATTTTTATCGCGGGTGAATTTTCCGGCTTCCTGCGCCCGGGCGAAGGTTTGTTGGTTGCTCGCCAATTCCTCGGCTTTGCGGAAGGTTTTTGGCGGCAGCGCTTTAACAGGCGGTTGCGGGGGCGGCGCTTTAAGCAAGCTTTTCCCCATGCTTTGCAGGAAGCGCAGCCCCGCCTTTATTTGGGGGCGCAAAATAGGTGAAGAGAGTCGAGGCAAAGGCGCTGAAAAGCTGGGCAGGCGCCAGCCGGCCCGCTTGCGGTCGATCAGCGGCTGGCGGCGGCTTTCCAGGCTTTTGCGGCTAATGAGGTCAATCATCCCTTGCCCTTAATTTTATTATTTCTTCTTTCATTATAACAAAATAGGTTAATAATTTCTATCTAAAGGAAAAAATGTTTTTCCATCCCGGCATTGAAAAGCATAAAAACCTGTGCTAAACTGAAAAAATGATCAAGAAAACTGCTCTATCGCTGTTTCAGCGGGCACGACGACGTTGCAGCAAGGCTTTCGCCTTCGCGCGCGATGTTATGTCACCCATTCAAACAGAAAATAGAGAGTATTATGGTCACTTATCACCCATCCGGGTCAAAGCTAAAAATACAAGCCGCCGCTAAGCCGGCCGGTTTCCCTATTTCATTTTCCAATCGTTCCTTATCCCGCGCGATCCGACGCGCTTAAACGCGCATCATATTTTCCCCAAACCCTTAATCGCGTCGATTTTTTAGGGCTTTTTAGCCCCTCAATTTATTTTTGAAAGGAACTGCAATGTTTACGTTTAAAAATGAAATTCTCCCCGTTGGGGTTGAATTGCCAGCCGGCGTTTCAGCAAAAATCGCTTATGCCGAGCATGGCGGGCTGTTTGCCTGCCATACCGCCAAATCCCCTCAGGCGACTTTACAAATGTTGCTGGCGCTGGCTTACGGCGTGCCGGCTGAAGTTAAAGACGCCATTGCCAAAGGAGCGGATACCAATGCCATCACCACCTGCTGGGATTGGCAAATAAAGGCCCCGAAGGGAAAACCAAAACCCACAGCGGCCTGGCTTGATAATCCGGGTCAATGTCTAACCGCAGCGCAGATGGCGATTAAAGTCGCTTTCAAGCAGGCCATAAAAGGAGAGGTGGATCACCAAGCACTGGCGCAAAATTTAGCGGCGCTTGCCGGTAAAAAGCCCCATCTCGTTCATGGCGGTGTTTATTTTGATGATTGGGATGAGGGTGAATTCTGCATCGATCAAGATAAGGGTGGCACCTTAGCGGCGTGGGTGAAAAAAACCTACAGCGCTGCCTTTGCCGCTTTGCCGCCGGAAGTAAAGCTCCCGGTTTGGGAAAGCATCATGGGCTTTCTGGCAAAAACCGCGCCTAAATCGGCAAAAACTTTGAATTGGAAAAAGCCGAAGCCGGGCAAAACTCCAAAGATAGTTTCTGCGGCTTTGCAATTGCCGAAGCATCTTGTCATCAAAGCCAAAATCTGCACCGTCTTGGAAAGATAGGAGAGAAATTATGAAAACAGAATCTGCCATTAATGTCGTTAAAGTTCCTGCCGCGGAAGCGGCAGGAATGCTGGAAAAATTGGATCAGGTTTTGGGAATCAAAGATGATCCCTTCAAGCCGGATCATGTTTTTGTGGCCTATCAAGGCGGTCAGCCAATCGCGGTTGCCGGGCTTGGCAAGGCGCCCAATTATGCCCAGATCAAGGTGCCGGCGCTGGTGATGCTGCCTTTGGCGGGAGCTTTAAAAAAGCCCGTGGCCAAGGCGCTGTTCGACCAAGCGGCGCGTGCCGCCCTAAAAACCCACCGCGCGCTTTATACGGTGGCGGATAAAGCAAATATTGCAACTCAGGGCATTTTAATGCAAT
>JBFXCK010000009.1:0-62870 GCA_050182275.1 Dongiaceae bacterium
ATCAAATTTCCGCTTTCGCTTAAATTTTTGACCGCTTTAAAACCGGATGGAATATTTTTACCGAACGCCAAAAGCCCTTCATTATTTTTTGGCTGGTCAATTGTTAAGCGCAACGGGGTTTTCGGCGCATAATGTTTTAGCATCATGCCGGGCGATTTAATGGCGTTATTTTCCTTCGCCACCTCCACCGGGCCGATGAGGTTTTCAATTTCTTCTTTCGTCGCGAAACCGGCGCGTAAAATTCTGGGCTTGGCCTCGCTTAAATCAAGCACGGTTGATTCCAAACCGATTTCACATCTTCCGCCATCTAAAATCATGGCGACTTGACCGCCCAGTTTTTCAACGTGCCGGGGCAAGGTCGGGCTTAAATGGCCCGATATATTGGCGCTGGGCGCTGCCAAGGGAAAGGGAAGAGCGGCCAATAATTCCCGCGTCATGGCATGATTGGGCGCGCGCACCGCCAAAGTCGGCAGGCCGCTGGCGGCAAGAAGCGAAATTTTAGCATCGCTTTTTCGCGGCAAAACCAGGGTTAAGGGGCCGGGCCAGAATTTTTCAATCAATTTTTGGGCATGTTCATTAATATCCACCAGTTTTTCGGCCCCCCTAATACCGCTCACATGAATGATCAAAGGATTGAATTGCGGGCGGCCCTTAGCCGCGAAAATCCTGGCGATTACATCATCGCGGGTGGCGTCGCCGCCCAGGCCATAGACGGTTTCGGTCGGAATCGCCACCAACTGGCCCTCTTGTAAAAGGCGGATTGCGGACTTAATATCGGTTCTAATTTTACTGCTCATATATAAGGGGGTTCTCCATGGCCGGTCATCCTATCACTATTACCGTCGCACAGCAAAAGGGCGGTTCGGGCAAAACCACGGTTGCGCTGCAATTGGCCGCGGCCTGGGATAAGCAGGGCTATAAGGTCGGCATTATCGATATCGACCCCCAAGGCAGCGCCGGCGCCTGGGCGCATAAACGCGCGCAGGAAATGGGTGAAAATTATACCGGCCCGGAAGTGATCTCCATCACCGGCTGGCGCATGGTTGGCGAATTATCGCGCTTGAAAAATTCTTTCGATATTATTGTGGTTGATACGCCCCCGCGCGCCGAATCCGAAGTGCGCATTGCGGTGCGTTCCAGCGATTTGGTGGTGATTCCTTTGCAGCCCTCGCCGATGGATGTGTGGGCGACAAGGCCCACTTTGGAATTCTGCCTGCGTGAAAAGGTTTTGCCATTTTTGGTTTTCAACCGCTATAGCGACCGCACCAATCTGGCCCAAGAAATGAAAGAAGCCGCCTATGATTTGGGCGCTGAAATCGCCAATACCACGCTCGGCAGCCGCGTTGGCTTGGCGGCAAGCCTGGCCGCGGGTAAAAGCATTGTCGAAATGGCGGCGTCTTCCCCCGCCGCCGAGGAAATCGAGGCGCTGGCCAAAGAAGTTTTAAAGAAGGCGAATCAGATTAAAAATAAATCAAGCTCTGGCTATCGCCGCGCGGCTTAAATTACCAATTTCCCCGCATCATAAAAGGCTCCAATTCCAATTGCGTTGGATCAAAACGAAGCGCAGCGCCTTCCATGGTTAAAGCCTTGCCGCCTGCGGCTTCGATAATCGCAGCGCCCGCAGCCACATCCCAGGCATGAAGGCGGGTAAAACGCGGATAAAAATCAACGCTGCCTTCGGCAACCAAACCGAATTTATAGGAACCATTCAAACGCCTAACATCGCCGATGATTTTATCGCCAATGGCTTTACCCAAACGCTCAGGCTTAGCGTGGCCGGGGGAGGAGACGGTCAAATCAATAGTCTTTCCCGCTTTTCTGACATGTATAGGTTTAAGAACATCGCGTTCTTTTTTCCAGGCTTGGGGTTTAGGATTAAGTTCGCCAGCATAAGTAAGGTTCAAGGCAGGCAAATGAATCACGCCAAGAATGGCCCGCCCCTGTTCAATCAGCGCGATATTGATAGAAAAATAAGAGCTTCCGGCAATCAATTCATTCGTTGCGTCAATTGGATCAACGCACCACCAGGCTTGGCCGTCTTTAACAAGCGGGGCCGCGCTTTCTTCCGAGATAAAGGGGATATCGGGCGCTACTTTCCCCAAGCCGGTTTTCACGAAGTTTTCGGCGGCGATATCGGCATTGGTAACTTTGCTGCCATCCGCTTTAATGCTGACGGTTAAACCCGCTTGGCGCAAATCAAGCACCAATTCGCCGGCCCGCTCGGCCACATGAATGACGGAAGATAAAAGCTCCATAGCTTTGTCTTAAGCTATTTTGCAGAACTTGACGAGGGAGTATCTATTGCGCGGGCTGGGCTGTGGGGCGGCCGGAATTGGCGCGCATGGTTTCTTGCAGCGCGTTGCGGCCGGTGCGGTTATTATAATAGGCGCTTTGCGGATTTTGCAGGCTGCGGCTGACGATTCCTTGCGCGCTCCGGGTGGTGGCGTTGCCATAAGAGCCGAAAGAATTGCCGGTGACGTTGAATTTAATATAGCGGCGGTTTTCAACTCTGCCGTCTTTATAATAACAAGTCGCAACCATTTGCTGGCTGCCAAGGCCGCTAGCCGGGTTCACCGGATCGGCTACCCACGCGCCGGCGGTTTCAACCAGGCGGTTTTCATAGCCATTGCAAAAATTCGGATTGCCTTGGTTGGATAAGGCGCCAGCCTTAGCCGGGAAGGCCAAGAATAAAACAGCCATCGCCGCCAAAATAACCAGCCAGCGCCCATCGATACTGGCGGCCTTCGCCTTTGCTTGTCTGTAGTTGCGGTATTTGTAAGCCATCGTCCAAACCCTGCCGTTTATCGTTATAAGTATTGTATGTTTAAAGGATACAATACTATCACGCATTCGTCAAGTCAATTTTAAGGGAATATTAAGGATTGCTTCAAAATAAAATTGTTATTTATCAGCTACTTATTAAAAATCGCGGAGATATTGGTTAATTTCTCGGTATGGATCGCCACTACATTAAGGTTTACATTGTCATATAACAGCCGGTCTTCAGGCCGGGTGGGAACCAGGGCTAGGGTGGCTTTATCGCCATTTTTGGCTAGGGCAAGGTCAAAGGTGAAAACCGGCATTCCTTCGGCCATGATTTGCCAGCAGGGCAGGAAGAAATGATAGCCCCATTCGCGCAGCAATTTCAGCGGCAAGAATTTTTCCTTTAAATTTTTAGTGGTGTAAAGATTTTCAATCAAAATGGCGGGCTTATGCGCGCGCAATAGTTTCTCGGCGCCTTGCAGCACTTCCGCCTCATGCCCCTCGACATCGATTTTCGTCAGCGCAGGCGCCGGCAAGTTTAAATCATCCAGGCGCGCGCGTTTAATGCCCTTGCCGGCCGCAATGCGTTTGCCGCCGCTATCCCAGCTGGTGTTTTCAGATGCCGCTTCGCCGCTTCCGGCGCTGATGGCCAAATGATGCACGGTCAATTTATCATGCCGCCATTGATTCTTTAAACTTAACAAATCGCCAAAAGTTTCTGCTTCTAATTCAAACGCATGAACCTGGCCTTGAAATTGCGAATTGCCGGCGATTGCATGGGCGAAATAACCCCAATTGCTGCCGATGTCAAAGAATACGCCATCAACGCCCAGCAAAATTTCCGCAACGCGCAGGCTTTCCATTTCGTAAGGGCTGGCGTCGATGAATTGATGGACAAATTGTAAATTCGCGGCCCTGAATTTCGCCGGTTTGCCGTAAAGCTCGATGACTCCTTCCGCCTTTGGCCAGCAGCAAGGAATTGCTTGACCCAAGAAGGGCAATAGTTTTTTTAAGATACGCCTTTTCCAGCGTTTGCTTTTTATTTTGCTGGCCCAACGCAAGAAGGCAAGCGGCCAAGGCAGCGCAGCGATCCGGTAAACCGGAGCGACTGAAACGTCCCGCGTAAAATGCTGCATGGAAAATTAGGGGGTGGGGGAAACAGGCGCGGTTTCCAAAGGCTTGGCCAAAGGCGCAGGCGAAGAAGCCGCCACATTATCCTTGCTTTCTTTATCTGCGGTGCTGAAAATAAAGCGGCCCAGCAATTGCACCAAATCAACCGGCCCCTGGGTTTGAAGGATACGGCCCCGGCCGTCGGTTGAAATTATTTCATCCTGGTTTCCCGGAATCAAGGAAACGTAATTGCCGCCCAATAGGCCCTCACTCGAAATTTCGGCGATGGTATCAACCGGCAATTTAATGTTGTTTTCCACGGTAAGCATGGTCAAGGCGCGGAAACTTTCCGGATCTAATTTTAAATCGCTAACGGTGCCGACCTTAATGCCGCTGATGCGCACATCGCTGCCCATTTTGACGCCGCCCAATTTGTCGAACGCGGCTAAAACTTGATACCCCGACGAGGCGCGCAAATCGGCCATGCGGTAAGCAAAAATTAAAAAGATGGCGGCAATGGCCAAAACAACGGCGCCAAGCACGGCTTCAATGGTATTGCGTTTCATGTCCTGCTTCCTAGCGCGATTTTGGCTTTAGGTCAAAAGATTTTGTATTAGCGGTTATCCGGCACCCAGGCTTCGTAATCGCCGGTAGCTTTGGCGCGTTTGGCGCCTTTTAACACATGGCCAGGCGGGCGGTAGGCATTGGGCGTGCCGGTCAAATTTTCTTGATGCGGTTTAATCCAAGGCTTGGCTGCGGAATTAGAAACCGGGCCCGGCAATTCATCGGTAATATAATGCAGCCAGCCATGCCATTCGGGAGGAACTTTGCTGGCCTCGGCTTCGCCTTGATACATGACCCAGCGCTTAGGCTTGCGGCTTTGGGGGGCGGATTTTTCCTGGTAATAAATATTACCTATATAATCACGGCCAACCTCGTGGCCTTTGAGCCAAGTATATAAACGGGTGCCAAGCAAGTTCATGCCGCGAAAGCTATAGGAAATCCGGCTCTGTTTCAATAGTTTCCCCGCGGCGGTGGCAGTGGCGCGGATAGCGTTTATCCACAACCCTTTGTTGTTTTCCTACCACAAGCCCTTAGATTTCCACAGGAAATCTTTTTTGACCGCCGCATTTTCCTGGTGCAGGGGAAAGCCGCGCGATAATCATACTCTCAAGAATAATTATAACCCTTTTACTTTTTACAGGATGGTTACGCCGCTCATGTCCGCCCCCCTTACCTGGCAACAACGCTTAGGCTTCGACGGATTTTTGTGGGTTAAGCACGGCAAAATTACCCGCGTCAGCCTGGGGGAGAGGGCATCCCAAGCCTTATCCTGCGTCATGCATGGCAATGATAATTTCATCAACGATAATCAACCAGTTTCGGCCACGGCAAAAGCGCGTTTGCGCAGCGCCTTGCGCCCCACTCTTTACCCTGCCTCCTAACTTGAGAGGTGAAGCTTTGGCTTCACCTCTCAAATTTTTTCTATTCAAAATAAGTTCATCCTTCGACAGGCTCAGGATGAGCTAGAGGTTGTTAATGCACGATATCGCCCAGCGTTTAAAAGAGTTGAACATCGCTTTGCCTACGCCTGCGGGGGCGGTGGCGAATTATGTGGGTTACAGCATCAGCGGTAAAAATATTTTCATTTCCGGCCAATTGCCGATGGATCAAGGCAAGCCGCAATTCATCGGCAAATTGGGCAAAGAATTTTCCATCGAACAAGGCCAGCAAGCCGCGCGCCTGTGCGCCATTAATGTGTTGGCGCAATTGCAGGCGGCGTTGCATGGCGAATGGTTCAAATTGGCGGCGTGCGTGAAATTAACCGGCTTTATCAATTGCCCGGATAATTTTATTGACCAGTCCAAAGTCATGAACGGCGCCAGCGATTTAATGGTTGAAGTTCTAGGAGATCAAGGCCGCCATGCGCGCGCCGCAGTCGGCGTCAGCTCCCTTCCGCTGGGTGTGGCGGTTGAGGTTGAGGGGATTTTCAGCTTGCGCTAACCTTTTAAAAGATTAGCGTCTTTCCCTATTGTAGATTTATATAAAAATTACATTTCCTTGGTTTTTAATAAACGCAACAATTCCGCAGGCGAAGGCTTCCTCGATCGGCGTTGATGCGGATGCGGTATGTCGTTCTGCAAAAGAAATGAGCGCAGATCTCGGGTGATTCTGTCTTTTACCGCCGGATGAAGACGGGCGCCGTGATGAATATAAACATATCCCAGCGCATCAAGGCTTTTCCAAAATGCCCACCCTTGAATTACCTTGCCCTCAGCTTGAGTGGTGAAAAATATTCTATGGCGGTAAATACGGTAAGGCCCCAAATCAGCGGGAATTTGGTTTTCACTTAAAGAATGAACTTCAAATGAAAGCCCTTTTTTAGGAATGCTAGGTTCAGCAGCAAATGCGCGCGCGGGCGCTTGATTAGATAATATTGTCATTATAACCCTCCGTTTAAAATTTTGTGCCTTAATATTGCCGGAAAACGAAATATATACAATAAGCTGTAAGAAGAAAAGACATTTATGCACAAGTTTTTGATTCATTTTTTTGCGCATTCGCGCTAGAAAGCCTAATGCAAGCTTCCCCTCTCGCCTTAAAACCTGTCGCTAAGCCAATGTTGCGCCCCAGCAACCCATGTTTTGGCTCAGGGCCAACCGCCAAGCGTCCGGGCTGGTCGCCGCAAGTTTTGGAAAAAGCCTTAGCGGGCAGAAGCCACCGTTCTAAGGAAGGCTATGCGCGGATTCAATATTTGCTAGAGCTATCGCGCAACATTTTAAAAATCCCCGATGATTATTTAATCGCCTTGGTGCCAGGTTCCGACACCGGCGCTATCGAAATGGCGTTATGGGGCATGATCGGCCCGCGCGGCGTTGATGTGCTGGCCTGGGATAAATTCGGCGAATTATGGGTACATGATATTGTCCATGAATTGAAAATCAAAGATGTGCGCACTTTCAAAGCGCCTTACGGCGAATTGCCCGATTTAAAACAAGTCGATACCGACCGCGATGTGGTGTTCACCTGGACCGGCACCACCACCGGCGTATGCGTGCCCGATGGCGCCTGGATTTATGACGAGCGCGAGGGGCTTACGATTTGCGATGCAACGGCTGCCGTATTCGCGGTCGATTTGCCGTGGGATAAGCTCGATGTCACCACTTATTCCTGGCAAAAAGTTTTGGGCGGGGAAGGGGCGCATGGCATGTTGATTTTGTCGCCCCGCGCCGTTGAACGCATTAAATCTTACACGCCGCCCTGGCCGATGCCGCGTTTGTTCCGTTTAATGAGAGACGGCAATTTCATGAGCCAGGTGTTCGATGGTTCAACCATCAATACGCCATCCATGTTGTGCGTCGAAGATTGCATCGATGTGCTGGAATGGATTCAATCAACCGGCGGGTTGGCTTCCTCAATCAAACGCTCGAAAGCGAATTTGGCGGCTTTAAGCGCCTGGATTGAAAAAACCCATTGGGTCGATTTTTACGCCAAGGAACCCTCGACCCGCGCCAGCACGGCCATGACCTTCAATGTCATCCAGCCCGGCTACCGCGAATTGGAGCCAAAAACCAATGCCGAATGGGTGCAAAAAATTTCCGATATTCTGGCGGCCGAGGGCGCTGCCTATGATATTCACGGCCATAAGGAAATGCCGCCGCATTTGCGGATTTGGGGTGGAACGACGGTGGAAACCAAAAATATCGAAATTTTATTGCCATGGTTGGAATGGGCCTATCAGCAAATTGTCACGGCTTAAGGGATTTTGGCAGGCTTTCCGTGATAAACCGCCCTAAAGTAAGCAAAAATTAGTAGTTTAGAATTAAGGTAAAACAGCGCTCCTAGCTAAAATTTCTAAAGGCATTATTCATGCTGGAAAAAACCTCGCACCGTTTATCCGCTCTTGAAGCTGGGCTCGAGGCCGATTTGATCGCGGCTTTGTTCAAAGCCGCCGTGGCGCAAGGCTATGAACGTTTAAAAGCGCCCGATGATCCATTGCCCACACGGGCAATGCCCAACCTCACTCATGATTTTTTAGGTTTGCCGTTGCATGATATGGCGCGTCCGGCGCGGTTCGCGTTCGTCAACCCCACCCCGCCGCCAGGCGATTGGGTGATGGCGATTGTCGGCGAAGCCGGTCCGCGCGCGGAAATCGAAATGTTTTTATTATTGTGGGATACCCTGCCGAAAATTGGCATCAAGGGTTTTGAGCTGGTCATCAATCCAGGCGCCGAAGGGCCGGCCGGCGCTGCCGTTACCGAAATCACCACCACTTTAAGCAAAGCGGCGTTTGATTGGCGCACGCGGCTTGAAACCAAACAAGACCGCCATCATGCCGAAATGACTTTCAGCCTGGTGGCTTCCGACACCCAAGCGCCCTTTGTTAAAGGCGGGCGCACGCAATTTGGGGCCGATAATGAAAACTGCGTAATCGCACGGCTTTCATTAAGCGATGCGATTCATTTAATGCCGCCGCCGCCAACCGAACAGCGGGTTTATATGCCCTATACCGGCTCGCGCCGCAGTGACGCCGAAAAATTGCGGAGCGAAGGCTGGGTCACCATCGCCGGCCTTAACGAGCATGAAGACATGCAAGCCGAGGCGGCCAAGCAAAATTGCGATTATATCTTTTTCAAAGGCGATATTATCAAGGCCGGAGAATAACCCATGGCAGCCGATTTACTTTTTTTGATGATGGGCGGCACGATCGACGAGCATTATGACGGCCGCATCGATACCGTCAAGCCGAACGAAACCTCGATCATTCCGCGCTATGTCGATTTGCTGAATTTATATATGTCATCGCGCTTTGTAACGGTGGCCTTAAAAGACAGCCGCGAACTGAATCAAGACGACCGGCGTAAATTGCTGCAGGAAATCGAATCGGCGCCTGAAACCCGCATCATCATCACCCACGGCACCTATACCATGGCCGATAGCGCGCGTTATGTCGCGGGCAATATGATGAGAAGGGATGCGCGGATTGTTTTTACCGGATCATTGATGCCGCTGGCCAATTTCGCCGAATCTGATGCCGGATTTAACCTGGGTTTTACCGTTGGAATAATTAATTCCCTGCCGCCCGGCGTTTATGTGTGTATGAACGCACGGGTGTTTTCGGCCCAAGAAGTCGCAAAATCGAAAACCGACGATCGCGTCTTTATTTCAATTTTTGATAAATAAAAGCCGTCTTAAAATATTAAAGACGGATCTATCGGCCTGTCCAATATTGGCGGGCGAATTCCAAAATCTTCTTCGGTAGGAACCCAAGGCTTAGGTTTGGGTTCAGGCTTTGGTTCAGGAAAAAACGGATCGGGCGGAGGGGCCAAGTAATCACGCTTGCCGCTGGCCACAGTTCTTGCTTCGCTGGAGGCAGGCCAGCCTAAAGTTAAAGCGGTTAAAAGAAATAAGCTTAAAATAAAAATCCGCATGAACTTCTCCCGGGTTGTTAATTATTTTAAGTATATCTTATAGGGATACGAATTGCAAGGGAGGAGATTTAGTGGGCAACCAGCCCTCCTACGCCAAAGGCTACGGAGGGCAGCCTTCGCTTTATCTTTGCTTCGTCATGGCTGACTGGCGTCAGCCAGCCGAAGCTAAAGCTCTGGGTGGTTTACCACCCGAAGCCGAAGGCGTAGGGTGGAGCGGGTGAAGGGAATCGAACCCTCATCACTAGCTTGGAAGGCTAGCGCTTTACCACTAAGCTACACCCGCGGATTTAAGGGCTAATATGACGGGGCAGAGGAGGGCTGGCAAGTAAATCGTTAAGCCGCTTTTGGAATATTAAGCAAAGCGAGGAGTTTGGCTTGTTCTTTGCGCTCGTTAATTTGACGGTCCATTTCCTTGGCTTTTAAGATGTGGCCCATCACCTCTTGCGCATAGGGCGCGCCATAGCGGTGTTCTAAGAATTCATATAACTCTGCCTGATCTTGGGCGTTCAATTCATGCGCCGGGGAGACCTTATTGGCTTCGCCTTTAATACGGCGGATTTTATGCTGCGCGGCGCGGTAGAGACGCACATTATATTCCAAGTCCAACTGCCATTGCTGTTGCAGCTGTAAAAGCGTATCAGCACCCAGGATTTGCGGAATATCCGATTCTTTCACCCAGCGGCGGTACAGAAAAATCAGGGTGCGGATTTGCGAGCGGTAAAACGCCACTTCCTGTTCGGCATCCATGATTTTGCCGCCGGCTTTTACCGTTTTTACACCTTGTTCCGCCATGATCCCCTTGCCTTGGTAACTCTTCGTAGGTACCGGGCTAAACACAATCTCTGGTTGCATACTCTGTCTTCCTATTAACGTTAAAAAGGTTAATTCTTTCCTAACGCACTGATTCTTGGTGCTTTTTATCTGTACGTTGGTATTGGTTATCACCCTCATTTTCAGCCCTTTCTTAAACTTCAGTCTAAGAGAATAGGGCGGCTTGGTTAATTTTTTATGAATATATCCGATAAAATAACCCTTTTCAACAGAAAAAAAATACATTATAGCTATTTCTCGATTAAAGAGATTTGAAAACAGTACTTTTTGGATAGTTTGATGATTGATGCCGCTCAAATCCGTGCTGCCCGTGCTCTCCTGAATTGGAGTCAAGCTACTTTGGCTGAAAATTCGAATATCGCCATCAGCTCGATTAAAAATATTGAAAATGAACAATCCATCCCGCGTGCTGAAACGATTCGCTTAATTCAAGCCGCGCTGGAACAAGCCGGCATAGAATTTTTAGATCGCTCCGGCACCCGGTTCAAAGCTGATTTCATCACCATCTTTAAAGGCAATAATGCCTTGGCTCGTTTCTTCGATGATATTTATTCAACCCTGCAGGCAGCGGGCGAGGGCGAAATTTTGGTCAGCGGCGTCGAAGAAGAAGCCTATACCGATGTTGATCCGGTGCTAGTCGATCAGCATTTAAAGCGCCTGGCGAAATTGGGCACCGTGTCGCAAAAAGTTTTGTGCCTAGAAGGTGACCGCAATTTCACCGTGCCTTACGCACAATATCGCTGGGTTACGCGCAGCACTTTTGCGCCAACGCCGTTTTATGTCTATGGCAAAAAGCTGGCGATGATTTTATGGGGCCCGCCGCCGCAAATTATTATTCATAATCACGAATCCTTGGCCGAGGCTTATCGCCGCCAATTCATGGAAGCTTGGCGCAACGCCGCTGTTCCGACGCTGGAGCGTAAATAATGCCGGCTGCCGAAAAATCACTTTTTTCCGATTTGCTGCGCCAAAGCGATAGCGGCGCTAACGAAACCACCTTGTTTTCGCACGCGGCTTTTGAAATTTTGAACGGGCGCTCATCGGGCAATCTTAGCCCTTATATGTATGCTTCACCCCTTGGCGCTAATGACGCGGTGAACGGTGAGGAATTGTTCAATAGGCTATGTAACCATCCCGCTTATTATTTGCGCAATGCCGAAGCCGAATTGATTCAAACCTGCCGCCACGCTTTCGCCGATTTAGTAGGGGAGAAAGTAACTCTAATCGACCTGGGTACCGGGCCGTTGGAATCTGTGCAAAAAAAACCGTTGCCTTTATTGCAAGCCTTGGTCAATCCCACGGCCTATGTAGGAGTGGATTATTGCCGTCATTATGTCGATGAGGCGGTTGCCGCGGTTGCAAACCAGTTTCCCGGCTTGCCGGTATTGTCCTTAAACACTGACTTTACCCAAGCGACCGATTTGGCGCAGAATTTTCACAATCCGGTTTTTCTGCTGTTAGGCAATGTGGTCGGGAACTTTCCTTATTCGCCAATCTATCCCAATCCCGATGCGGTGGCCTTTTTACAAAAAATTAAAAACGCCATGGGCCATCGCGGGCTTTTGGTGGTAGGGCAAGATTGCAATCAACTTCTTTCCACGCTTTTGGCCGCCTATCAAAATGAGGCAGCGGCAAATTGGATGTTGAATTTATTACACCGCCTGCGCCGCGATGCGCGCGTGCAATTAAATGTCGAAGCCTTTGATTACTATGCCGAATGGAATGAGCGCAATTATTGTATGGAAATGGGCGTAAGTAGCCGCGTTAATCAATTGATTACCATGTGGGGCCGCTCTTTCCCCTTGAAGGCGGGGCAGAAGCTGCATATGTGGAATTCCTATAAATATTCTTCCCTGTTGTTCCAGGAATTGGGGCAACAAGCCGGATTTGAGCCGGTTGCGGTATTCGCCAATAAACAGCGGACCAGCGCGATTCATATTTTCCGGCCCTAAACTTCCCCTAGCGCAAAGCGCCGTCATTTGTTATGAACAGCCTAGCGCTAGGAGCGTAGCTCAACTGGTAGAGCACCGGTCTCCAAAACCGGGGGTTGGGGGTTCGATCCCCTCCGCTCCTGCCACCCTACGCCTTCGGCTTCGGGTGGCTTACGCCAGATGAAGCAAAATAAAAAATGAAGGCTGCCCTCCGTAGCCTTGGCGAAGGAGGGCTGATTGCAAACTAAAAAACAAACAAACCACCGAGGAAAAAAATGAGAGACGATAAATTAGAAACATCCGGTTCCACCACCGAGTTCGACGCCACCATGCGCGCCAATCCGCGTAAGGGCCGCGAGTGGTTTTATGATCCAAGCACCGGCAATTTTGTAGTGAATGACGCCACGCAAATTTTGTGGAATATTTTAAATGACCCGGCGCATGGCGCCCTTACTTCCAAGAGCTTGCTGGAATATCTTTGGCTGGATCCGCGTAAAGCGCCTGGCAGTGAATTAACGCAAACGGAAGAAATTTCCCCCTTCCGCCGCGCCAATTTGATCGAGCGCGATCCGCGCACCAATAAAACCGCTTTGGCGATGGCGCGCCAAAATCATCCGGAAAATCCCGACATAATGACCTTGCTGATGGTCGCCACCGAACAATTTGAAACCTGGATGGAGCAAGAAGGCAAAAGATTGATCGAAAAAGCCAGAAAAAGCCAAGCCGCTAGGACAAAAGCCGCCAAACCTTCCGCTTCAAAAAAGCCGGCCAAAAAGCCCATTATTCTTACCCTCGAGCAAAAACGCTCCCGCTTTCGGGGCCGGGGCCGCGCTTAAAACGTATATTGACGAAACCCCCGATTTTTGGCATAGATGCCTCACACGGCGGGGGCAATCCCCGCCGCAAAACTTTCAAGGAATTTGAAAAATTTAGGTTGGCAGTATGGCAAAAGTGAATCCCGCGCAATTTATCCGCCAAGTGCGTCAAGAGATTGTCAAAATCACTTGGCCGAACCGCAAAGAAACCATGATCAGCACCATGATGGTGTTGTTATTCGTGGTGGTGGCGTCATTGTTTTTCGCCGGCGTCGATGGCGTGATTGCCTGGGCCGTCCGCCATATTTTCGCCAGCGCTTAAGAAATAAAGGAACTTGTTATGCCGAATTGGTATGTGATGCACGCTTATTCCGGCTTCGAAAAAAAGGTCGGCGAACAAATTAAATCAATGGCCGCGCAAAAGGGCCTGTCTGAAAAAATCCATGAAGTCATGGTGCCGACCGAAGAAGTGACCGAAGTCAAACGCGGCCAAAAGGTGCAAACCGAACGCCGCTTTTTCCCCGGCTATATTCTGGTCAATGCCGATATGGATGACATCGTCGCCAACTTTTTGCTGAACGTGCCCAAAGTCACCGGCTTTGTCGGCAGCAAGGGCCGCGGCAAACCCATGCCCATCACCGATGCCGAGGCCACCCGCATCATGCAGCAAGTGCAAGAGGGCGTTGATCATCCGCGCCCCTCCGTTTCCTTCGAAGTCGGCGAACAGGTTCGCGTATCGGATGGCCCGTTTGCCTCTTTCACCGGCAATGTCGAAGGCGTTGATGAAGAAAAAGGCCGCGTGAAGGTCTTAATCAGCATTCTAGGCCGCCCAACCCCGGTCGAGCTGGAATACAGCCAGGTTGAAAAAGTTTAACCGCAATTTAAAAAAAGCGGTAAAATTAAAAACTAACGGAGCTGCAGGTGAAGCTGCAACAATTTTTAAAGTCACATCCGCATTTTATGGAAGACATTAAAACCCAAACCGGCATTGGCCGCACCCAGGGTGTGAAGGACATTGCGCTTAGAGAGTATAATAATCAGCTTTTTTTAAACGTTACGGTTGAGCCGGGTATGGCCAAACCGGTGCGGGAAGCCCATGCCAAGACATTGCGGGGATTAATGCCCCGTTTTATTCAGGCCCGCTTCATCGAAGGGCGATAGTAATAAATTGTTTCTGTAACAGAAACTTCATAAATCTTAACGCCATTTTCCTGTATAAATATAAGATAATTACATACAGGAATATGGGATGCCTCAATCAAAAAGGGTGCCGGAAGAACTTAAAAAAGAATTTCGCGCCAACCACGCGCTGAATTTATGGATGGAGCGCCGCGCCGCTGATCCGCGGCCGTTGGACTTCGATGACATTAAATTCTTATATGGGCATTTAAACGGCTTACTTGGCCATTTAGCCCAAACTAGCGATGATCCCGAAATTCTCGCCCGTTCTGTGTTAGGCGCGATTGATTTATTTGATCTGCGTATAATTCCTAATTTACGTCTTGACCGTTTGGGCATCAAAGCGGATTTGCCAAATATTTTAGGCCGGGGAGCTGGATATAATTCCGCTACTTACGGTTGTTTAGCCAATATTGCTCAAGGCATTTTGGCATTTAAATTCCGGAAAATTCCCCCATTTGAGAGCGATGCTAAAAATTTGGATTACAATACTTTGCTTAATGGGCCGCCCTTAACCGTCGATACCGCCGAAGCATTTTTGAAGCATTTAAAAATCGCCCAATCCGGCCGTCAGGCCAAGCTTGCCGCGCAGGCTGCCCGTTCTGTGCGTTCCAGGGCCGGCTAAACACCCCCTTGCGTATCCCAAGCTAATCCGCTATAACCACCCTTCCTTTTGCGGGAGGCGAGTGCCATCGCCGTTTACCGTAAAGGGCGTAAGAACAAACATATGACAACAAACATATAAGGTGTGTTATGGCAAAAAAGATCGACGGCTATATCAAGCTGGAAATTCCGGCTGGTAAAGCAAACCCTTCGCCCCCCGTTGGGCCTGCCTTGGGTCAAAAAGGCGTCAACATCATGGAATTCTGCAAGGCGTTCAACGCCGCCACGGCCAAAGATGAGCCTGGCGCGCCAACGCCCGTGATTATCACGGTTTATTCCGACCGTTCCTTCACCTTCGTCAAAAAATTGCCGCCGGTGTCTTATTACATCAAGAAGGAAATCAATCTTGAAAAAGGGTCGGGCACGACTGGCCGCGGCTTTGTCGGCAAAATCAAAAAGTCGCAAATCAAAAATATCGCAACCAAAAAACTGCCCGATTTGAATTGCGGCTCGATCGAATCGGCCATGGCGCAGGTCGAAGGCTCGGCCAAATCCATGGGCTTAGAAGTGGTGGAGGGCTAAATGGGAAAAAGATTACGTAAAGCCTATGAAGGCATCGACCGCAACAAATCTTATGCTTTGGCCGAGGCGGTTAAAACCATCAAAGCCAACGCCAAGGCGAAATTCGATGAAACAATCGAAATTTGCTTGAACTGCGATATCGATCCAACTCAATCCGATCAAAATTTGCGCGGTATGGTCTCCTTGCCGCATGGCACCGGTAAATCTTACCGCGTTGCCGTGTTCGCCCGCGGGCCCAAAGCCGAAGAAGCCAAAAAAGCCGGCGCCGATTTGGTTGGCGCCGATGATTTGGCGGCCGATATTGAAAAGGGTCAAATCAATTTTGACCGTGTCGTCGCCACCCCCGATATGATGGGCGTGGTGGGCAAGCTTGGTAAAGTATTAGGCCCGCGCGGGCTTATGCCGAATCCCAAGCTTGGCACGGTAACCATGAATGTGGGCGAGGCGGTCAAAGCCGCCAAATCCGGCCAAATTGAATTCCGCGTTGAAAAAGCCGGAATCATCCAGGCCGGCGTTGGCAAGGCCTCGTTCAGTGAAGATCAATTGCAAGCCAACTTAAAGGCCTTTGTCGATGCGGTATTGAAAGCAAAACCGAGCGGCGTGAAAGGCGGCTTGATTAAAAAAGCAAGTTTAAGCTCCACCATGGGGCCGGGCTTGCGGCTTGATATCGGCAGCTTGTCTGCCTAACAGATTTAGCGGAAATTTATTTCCGCTAAACCCTGTCCGAGATTGCGGGTGGTTGAAAAACCCTAAAGACCGTAAGGTCGCCAGCAGGAGACAGAGTGATGGATTTTTTCCTCCAACACTTCTTCGGCGCAGGGAATGGTGCAATTGGGCATCTGCCCAGTTGCGTGTGCAACGAAATGGGCAACCATTTCTAAACGAAGGAGTGACACTTGGACCGTTCGCAAAAAGCCGCCGTTGTTAAAGACGTTGCGGCAAAAGCCAACCAAGTGCAGATCATGCTTTTGATCCAGCAAACCGGCCTAAACGCCGGCGCCACCGCAACGTTGCGTAAAACCACGCGCGATGCCGGCGTCGATGTTCAGGTGGTTAAGAACACGCTGGCCCGCATGGCTTTGAAAGGTACTCAATATGAATACCTGACCGAGTTGTGCGAAGGCCCGACCGCCTTTGCCACCGCCAACGATCCCGTGGCGATCGCTAAAGTGCTGGTCGATTTTGCCAACACCAATGATAAATTGAAAATCATCGGCGGCGGCATGGGCGAGCGTAAGCTGGATGTTGCAAGCATTCAAGCACTTGCCAAACTGCCTTCGCTGAACGAACTTCGCGCTAAGATCTTGGGTCTCTTACAAGCTCCGGCAACCAAAATTGCTGGCGTATTGCAGGCGCCCGCCGGTCAATTGGCGCGCGTTATTTCGGCTTACGGCAATAAAGCCTCTTAATTTTTTTAACCGATTGGAGATAGTGAAATGACTGACTTAAACAAATTAGTAGATGATTTATCGAAACTGAGCGTACTTGAAGCCGCTGAACTCGCCAAATTGTTGGAAGACAAATGGGGCGTTTCGGCCGCAGCTCCGGTCGCCATGATGGCGGCAGGCGGCGGTGGCGCGGCAGGCGCTGCTCCGGCTGCTGAAAAGACCGAATTCACTTTATTCTTGGCCGATTCCGGCGCCAAGAAAATCGAAGTGATCAAGGAAGTGCGCACCATCACTGGTCTCGGCTTGAAAGAAGCCAAGGATTTGGTTGAAGGCGCGCCCAAGGTCGTCAAGGAAGGCCTATCCAAGGAAGACGCCGAAAAAGGCAAGAAAGCCCTGGAAGCCGCCGGCGCTAAGGTTGAACTTAAGTAGTTCTGTTTATTGCTAAACGAAAAGGCGCCCCGCAAAAGGGCGCCTTTTTTGTTGGCCTACAGCTTCTCCACATACTCCAAATCTTGGTGGAAAGTTTCCGGCAGTTTTGAGAGCGCCCATAGCGCGAGCGCGATAACCAGGGCGCTTACTATCAACGCGCTTTCCAAAACGCTGGAATGGAGTTTAATAAACTGGAATAGCAGCGTAACCGGAATAATGGTGGCGCGCACGAAATTGGGAATCGAGGTCGCCAGGGTCGAGCGGATATTGGTGCCGAAATTCTCCGCGCCCATTTGCGCGAAAATCGTCCAATAGCCGCAGGCCAGGCCCATCAGCACATAGCAGCCGTAAAAAACAACGGTCGAGGCCGATCCGATAAAGGCGTAGACCATAATGGCCAAGGCAAAGGCGATGATAAAAGTTCTTGCTACTTTTTTCCGGCTTTGCAGATGCTGCGAATAAAGCCCGCTCAATAAATCGCCGCAAGCAATCGCGGCCGAGGCGCAAATATAGGCAATCGCCGCCGACGGCGGCGCGGCCAAGCCCATCGCCGTGCCCAATTCCGGCGCGAAAGTAATGAACAGCCCAACGCACACCCATACCGGCGCGCCGACCAAAATCAGTAAGAATAACCGCTTTAAAATATGCGGCTTGGCAAGCGCTCTTAAAAACGCGCCTTTGACCACGGTTGGATCCATTTTTTGAAACATGCTCGATTCGATTAAGCCGATGCGTAAAGCCAGTAAAGCCAAACCCATCACCCCGCCCAGCAAAAAGGCGTGATTCCATTGCATGTAATGCCCCACAAAGCCCGAGGCAACGCCGCCCAGCACGCCGAAGGAGGCGATCAAGGTTGTGCCATAGCCCCTATATTGCCGCGGCAATAATTCCGAGGCCAAGGTGATCCCGGCGCCCAATTCACCCGCCAAGCCAATACCGGCGATAAAGCGCCAGGCCGCATATTCTTCAACACTGGTGACATAGGCATTGGCGATATTGGCGATGGAATATAAAAAGATCGACCCCAGCAGCACGGAAAGCCGCCCCTTTTTATCACCCAAAATACCCCACAAAATCCCGCCCAATAACAGCCCGGCATTTTGCCAATTCAGCAAAAACACCCCGGCATTCAATAATTCATCGCCTTGTAATCCCAGGCTTTTCAAGCTGTTGGTGCGCACCGCGCTAAACAGGCCTAAATCGAACACATCAACGAAATAGCCAAGGGCGGCCACGATAATGGTGAAGCCCACTTTACGGTCGGCGAATAAGGTTTTGAAAAACATTGAAAATGGGCCTTTCTTGATAGGATATACCCCTTATACTGTCAGGGAAAAGGAACGGGAAGGGGGCTTTTGATAGGGGAGCTTGGAAATCCGCCCAAGGCTGCCTATATACTCTTTATCAATAATTCCCCAATCAAAGCGCTTGCCAGGGGGGCGATATTCCCCTATAAAGCCCTCAGGTTTAAGGGAAACCTTAAAAATAAATTTTGAAAAGACTCAAAACGGATGCCTCTATCGGTTGAATAGGTGAGGTTTCCGTCGGGTTCTTTTTTGCTTTTTGTTTGTGATTAACAATTTGTGGAAGGTCAAGAATCATGGCGGCGGAACTGGCACTCTCATTCACGGAACGTAAACGCATCAGAAAATCTTACGGGCGCATTCCCGAAGTGGCGCCGATGCCAAACCTGATCGAAGTGCAAAAATCTTCCTACGATAATTTTCTGCAAATTCACACCGCCCCTGAAAAGCGCACCGATTCCGGCTTGCACGCGGTGTTCAAATCGGTATTCCCGATCCGCGATTTTTCCAACACCTCGCAGCTTGAATTCGTCCGCTATGAATTGGAAGAGCCGAAATACGATGTGGAGGAATGCCAACAGCGCGGCATGACTTATGCGGCGCCGCTCAAAGTAACTTTGCGCTTAGTGGTGTGGGATGTCGATGCCGACACCGGCGCCCGCTCGATCCGTGATATTAAAGAGCAAGATGTGTACATGGGCGATATGCCGCTGATGACCAAGAACGGCACTTTCATTGTCAATGGCACCGAGCGCGTGATCGTTTCGCAAATGCACCGCTCCCCCGGCGTATTCTTTGACCATGACAAGGGCAAGACGCACTCCTCGGGTAAATTCCTCTATGCCGCGCGCGTTATCCCTTACCGCGGTTCGTGGCTTGATTTTGAATTCGACGCCAAGGATTTGGTGTTCGCCCGTATCGACCGCAAGCGGAAACTTCCCGCCACCACCATTTTGCTGGCGCTTGATTCCAAGGAAACCGACAAAAAACGCACCGACAAAGAAAAGCTCGGCGAAGAGCTGGAATTGGCGCAAGTCCAAGGCATGAGCCGCGAAGAAATTCTGCACCATTTCTATCAAATCCAGTCCTACCACCAAACCAAGAAGGGCTGGAAAACCGCCTTCAACGCCGATTGGATCCAGGGCACCAAGCTTGCCCACGATTTAAAGGCGGCGGATAGCGATAAGGTGCTGGTTGAGGCCAACACCAAAATCACCCCGCGCATGGCGAAAAAACTTCAGGCCGACGGCTTGAAGGAACGCCAGGCTGACGCCGATGAAATTATCGGCCGCTATATCGCGGTCGATATGATCAATGATGAAACCGGCGAGGTATTATGCGAAGCCGGCGATGAAATCACCCCCACTTTAATGAAGCAATTTGAAAAGCTGGAATTAAAGGAAATCAAAACCTTGGCGATCGACCATGTCAATGTCGGCGCCTATATCCGCAATACTTTAGCGGCGGATAAGAATTTCAACCGCGATGACGCGCTGCTTGATATCTACCGCGTCATGCGTCCGGGTGAACCGCCGACGGTTGAGGCGGCCGACGCCCTGTTCCGCTCGCTGTTCTTTGATTTAGAGCGTTATGATTTATCCGATGTCGGCCGCGTGAAAATGAATGCGCGCCTAGGCTTGGATGAAATGGACGACACCGTGCGCGTGCTTCGCAAGGATGACATCCTGCTGACCTTAAAAACCTTGCAAGACCTTAAACACACTGGCGGCGAAAGCGACGATATCGACCATTTGGGCAACCGCCGCGTGCGTTCGGTTGGTGAATTGCTGGAAAACCAATTCCGCGTCGGCCTGCTCCGCATGGAGCGCGCCATCCGCGAGCGCATGAGCAGTGTTGAAATCGACACCATCATGCCGCATGATTTGATCAATGCGAAACCGGTGGCGGCCGCGGTGCGCGAATTCTTCGGCTCCTCGCAGCTATCGCAATTTATGGATCAAACCAATCCGTTATCGGAAATCACCCACAAGCGCCGCCTCTCGGCCCTTGGACCGGGCGGTTTAACGCGCGAACGCGCCGGCTTCGAGGTGCGCGACGTGCACCCGACCCATTATGGCCGCATCTGCCCGATTGAAACGCCGGAAGGCCCGAACATCGGGTTGATTAATTCATTGGCCACTTATGCCCGTATTAATAAGTACGGCTTCGTGGAAAGCCCGTACCGCCGCGTCGAAAACGGCAAAGTCACCGATGAAGTGATTTACTTAACCGCCATGCAAGAAGGCAAATACACCGTAGCGCAGGCCAATTCGGTGCTGGATGAAAAAGGTCGTTTCACGCAAGACCTCATCAGCTGCCGCAAAGGCCAAGATTTTATCATGGCCCGCCCGCAAGACATCGATTTCATGGATGTTTCGCCCAAGCAATTGGTTTCGGTCGCCGCCGCCTTGATTCCATTCTTGGAAAATGACGACGCCAACCGCGCGCTCATGGGTTCGAACATGCAACGTCAGGCCGTGCCTTTGTTGCAGGCCGAGGCGCCCTTGGTCGGCACCGGCATGGAAGCAACCGTGGCGCGCGATTCCGGCGTGGTCACGATCGCCAAACGCAGCGGCATTGTCGATCAAGTTGACGGTAACCGCATCGTTATCCGCGCCACCGAATCAACCAAGGCCGATGCGCCGGGTGTTGATATTTACAAACTGCTCAAATTCCAGCGCTCGAACCAAAGCACCTGCATTACGCAGCGTCCCTTGGTGAAAGTGGGCGATGCGGTCAAGGGCGGCGACATTATCGCCGACGGCCCCTCCACCCATTTGGGTGAATTGGCGCTGGGCCGCAACGCGCTGGTCGCCTTCATGCCGTGGAACGGGTACAATTTCGAAGACTCGATTTTAATTTCCGAACGCATTGTCCGTGACGACGTTTTCACCTCGATTCACATCGAGGAATTCGAAGTCATGGCGCGCGACACCAAATTGGGCCAGGAAGAAATCACCCGCGATATTCCGAACGTGGGCGAAGAAGCCTTGAAAAACCTTGACGAAGCCGGCATCGTTTACATCGGCGCCGAAGTCAAGGCGGGCGATATCTTGGTCGGCAAAGTAACGCCCAAGGGCGAATCGCCGATGACGCCGGAAGAAAAACTCTTGCGCGCGATTTTCGGTGAAAAAGCCTCCGACGTGCGCGATACTTCGCTCCGCGTGCCTCCCGGCGTGGGCGGCACCATTGTCGAAGTGCGCGTCTTCTCCCGCCGCGGCGTTGATAAAGACCAGCGCGCTATGGCGATCGAGCGCGCTGAAATCGAGCGCCTGGCCAAAGACCGCGATGACGAACGCGCGATTTTGGAAGGCAACTTCTTTGCCCGCTTGCGCGACCTCTTGTTAAAAGAAACCGTGGCGCAAGGGCCGAAGGAAACTAAAATCAAGAAGGGCATGGACATCACCAAAGACGTGCTCGAAGAACTGCCGCGCCACTTATGGCGTCAAGTGGTGGTTGAAGACGATAAAACCAACGATAAAATCGAATCGCTTAAAACCCAATTCGATGAAAGCGTGCGCCTTCTGCAGCACCGCTTCGACAATAAGGTCGATAAGCTGCAGCGCGGCGATGAATTGCCCCCCGGCGTGATGAAAATGGTCAAAGTCTTCGTAGCGGTGAAGCGCAAGCTTCAGCCCGGCGATAAAATGGCCGGCCGTCACGGTAACAAGGGCGTTATTTCGCGCATCGTGCCGGTGGAAGATATGCCCCTCCTGGAAGACGGCACTTCGGTCGACATCGTTTTAAATCCGCTGGGCGTGCCCAGCCGGATGAATGTGGGCCAAATCTTGGAAACCCATTTAGGCTGGGCCTCCAACGGTTTGGGCCGTCAAATCGGCGATTTGCTGGTTCAATATCAGCATAATCAAGGCAAGATCGCCGATTTGCGTAAAAAACTGAAAGATGTTTATGGCGATGATGTTAACAAAAACGCCTTAACCAAAATGGAAGACGCGGAAGTGATCGAGCTTGCCTCGAACTTGAAGCAAGGCGTGCCGATTGCAACACCGGTGTTTGACGGCGCCCACGGCGCCGACATCAACGCCGCGTTGGAAGCGGCGGGCTTAAGCACTTCGGGTCAGGTAACGCTGATCGATGGCCGCAGCGGCGAAAAGTTCGACCGCAAAGTCACCGTCGGTTACATCTATATGTTGAAACTGCACCATTTGGTGGACGACAAAATCCACGCCCGTTCGATCGGCCCCTACAGTCTCGTTACCCAACAGCCGTTGGGCGGTAAGGCGCAGTTCGGCGGTCAGCGTTTCGGGGAAATGGAAGTCTGGGCCCTTCAAGCTTACGGCGCGGCCTATACTTTGCAAGAAATGCTCACCGTCAAGTCCGACGACGTTTCCGGCCGCACCAAGGTCTATGAAGCGATTGTCCGCGGCGATGATAATTTCGAAGCCGGCATTCCGGAATCCTTCAACGTGTTGGTCAAAGAATTGAAGTCGCTTGGATTAAATGTCGATTTAATCCAGCGTCCTCTTTAATTAAGACAAGCGGAGAAATAGTATGAATCAGCAATTGATTAATTTGTTCGGTCAAGTCAGCGGTCCGCAAAGCTTCGACCAAATCCGCATTTCGATCGCCTCGCCCGAGCAAATCCGCTCCTGGTCGTTCGGCGAAATCAAAAAGCCGGAAACCATCAACTACCGCACCTTTAAGCCGGAGCGGGATGGCTTATTCTGCGCCCGCATCTTCGGCCCAATCAAGGATTATGAATGCTTATGCGGCAAATATAAGCGCATGAAATACCGCGGCATCGTTTGCGAAAAATGCGGTGTCGAAGTAACGCTGGCCAAAGTACGCCGCGACCGCATGGGCCATATCGAATTGGCCTCGCCGGTTGCGCATATTTGGTTCATGAAATCGGTGCCCAGCCGTATTGCTTTAATGCTGGACATGACGGTGCGTGAATTAGAGAAGGTTTTGTACTTCGAAAGCTATGTCGTCACCGAACCCGGCCTAACGCCGTTGAAAAAGACGCAACTGTTAACGGAAGAAGAATATTATAAAGCCCAAGACGATTACGGCGAAAATTTCACCGCCCAAATCGGCGCCGAGGCGATCCGCACTTTCTTGCAAGCCATCGATTTAAAGGCCGAACAAGAACGCATGCGCGAGGAATTGAAGGAAACCACTTCCGAAATGAAGCGCAAGAAATTGGTCAAGCGCTTGAAATTGGTTGATGCGTTTATTCACTCCGGCGCCAAGCCCGATTGGATGGTTTTGGAAGTTATTCCCGTCATCCCGCCCGAATTGCGCCCCTTGGTGCCGCTGGATGGCGGCCGCTTTGCGACATCGGATTTAAACGATCTGTACCGCCGCGTCATCAACCGTAACAACCGGTTGCAGCGCCTGATCGAATTGCGCGCCCCCGATATCATCATCCGCAACGAAAAGCGGATGCTGCAGGAATCGGTCGATGCGTTGTTCGACAATGGCCGCCGTGGCCGCGCCATTCAAGGCGCCAATAAGCGCCCCTTAAAATCGCTCTCCGACATGCTGAAGGGCAAACAAGGCCGCTTCCGTCAAAACTTGCTGGGTAAGCGCGTCGATTATTCGGGCCGTTCGGTTATCGTTGTCGGTCCGGAATTGAAACTGCACCAATGCGGTTTGCCGAAGAAAATGGCGCTTGAATTATTCAAGCCCTTTATCTATGCCAAGCTCGAACTCTACGGCATGGCGACCACCATTAAAGCCGCTAAGCGCATGGTGGAAAAAGAACGTCCCGAAGTTTGGGATATTTTAGAAGAAGTCATCAAAGAACATCCGGTATTGTTAAACCGCGCGCCGACTCTCCACCGTTTGGGGATTCAGGCGTTTGAACCGGTGCTGATCGAAGGCAAGGCGATTCAATTGCATCCCTTGGTTTGTACCGCTTTCAACGCCGACTTCGACGGCGACCAAATGGCCGTTCACGTGCCTTTATCGTTAGAGGCGCAGTTGGAAGCCCGCGTGTTGATGATGTCCACCAACAACATCCTAAGCCCGGCGCATGGTAAACCCATTATCGTGCCGACGCAGGATATCGTGTTGGGCATCTATTACCTGACCCTGATGAAGGAAGGCGATACCAAGGAAATCCGCGCTTTTGCCGATATCGGCGAAATCGAGCATGCGTTAAATCGGGGGCAAATCACCTTGCATTCGAAAATCCGCACGCGCTTTCACACGGTTGACGCCGAAGGCAATAAGATCGTCGAAAAGGTGGAAACCACGGCCGGCCGCATGTTGATCGCCAATTTGCTGCCGCGCGATGTGAATGTGCCTTTCTCGATTATCAACCGTTTGTTGACCAAGAAAGAAATCACCAATGTGATCGATAACGTCTATCGTCACTGCGGGCAAAAGAATGCCGTGATTTTTGCCGACCGTTTAATGTCGCTCGGCTTTAAGCACGCTTTCGCCTCGGGAATTTCTTTCGGCAAGGACGATCTGATCATCCCGCAAGCCAAGCAAAAACTGGTGGCTGAGGCGGAAACCCGCGTCAAAGAGTACGAACAGCAATATCTAGATGGTCTGATCACCCAGCGCGAAAAGTACAACAAGGTGGTCGATTTATGGGCGCATTGCACCGATCAAGTGGCCGAAGCCATGATGAAGGAAATCCAGCGGCCCATGGCTGATGGCAATGTCAACGCCGTCTATATGATGGCCCATTCCGGCGCCCGGGGTTCAGCTGCGCAGATCAAGCAGCTGGCCGGGATGCGCGGTTTGATGGCGAAACCGTCGGGCGAAATTATCGAAACGCCGATTATTTCGAACTTCAAAGAAGGCCTGACCGTGCTGGAATATTTCAATTCCACCCACGGCGCCCGCAAGGGTTTAGCCGATACCGCCTTGAAAACCGCGAACTCGGGTTACTTAACCCGCCGCTTGGTTGACGTGGCGCAAGATTGCATCATCACTCAAACCGATTGCGGCACGGATAAGGGTTTAACCTTGCGCGCCGTTGTTGAGGGCGGTGACGTGATCGAAACCTTGGCCGAACGCATTTTAGGCAGATCTGCCGCCGCCGATATCATCAATCCGAAAACCAAGGAATTGATTATCAAGGCCGGCCAAATGATCCAAGAACCGGAAGTCGAAGCCATTGAAAAAGCCGCAATCGATTCAATCAAAATCCGCTCGGTGTTGACTTGCGAAGCTAAGGTCGGCACTTGCGGCGCTTGCTATGGCCGCGATTTGGCCCGCGGCACGCCCGTAAATATGGGCGAAGCCGTTGGCGTTATTGCCGCGCAATCGATCGGGGAACCCGGTACGCAGCTTACCATGCGGACCTTCCACATCGGGGGCGCTGCGCAGCGCGGGGCTGAACAATCGGCCGTTGAATCTTCGCTTGAAGCCAAAGTTAAGATCAATAATAAGAATGTGGTCACCAACAGCGATGGCGTTACCGTCGTCATGGGCCGCAATCTTGAAATCCAATTGATCGACGATGAAGGCCGCGAGCGCGCGCGTCACCGCGTGCCTTACGGCGGTAAATTGCTGGTCAAGGAGGGCGATAAAGTCACCAAAGGCCAGAAAATGGCGGAATGGGATCCGCACATGGTGCCGATCATCACCGAACGCGATGGGACTTTGCATTATGTCGACTTAGTCGAAGGTATTTCGGTTCGCGAAGTCATGGACGAAGCCACCGGCATTTCCAGCAAGGTCGTGATCGATTGGCGTCAAACGCCCAAGGGCCAGGATTTGCGCCCAATGTTGGTGTTGCGCGACAAAAAAGGCAAAGTCCTTACCTTCGCCAATGGTATGGAAGCGCGCTACTTCTTGCCGGTTGACGGTGTTTTGAGCGTCGAAAACGGCGCTGAAGTTCATGCCGGCGATGTGCTGGCGCGTCTTCCCCGTGAAACCAGCAAAACGCGCGACATCACCGGCGGTTTGCCGCGTGTCGCCGAACTGTTCGAAGCCCGCAAGCCGAAAGATTTCGCCATCATCAGTGACATCGCCGGCCGCGTCACCTTCGGCAAAGATCAAAAAACCAAGCGCCGCCTTATCCTGGAACCCATGGATGAAGGCAAAACCGCCGTTGAATATGTCATCCCGAAAGGCCGCCACATCAGCGTGCAAGAGGGCGACATCGTTCAACCCGGCGATTTATTGGTCGATGGCAACCCCGTGCCGCACGATATCTTGCGCGTGCAGGGTGTCGAAGCCTTGGCCGATTATCTGATCCAGGAAGTCCAGCAGGTTTACCGTTTGCAGGGCGTTAAGATCAACGATAAGCATATCGAGGTGATCGTGCGCCAAATGCTGCAAAAGGTTGAAGTCGTCGATGCCGGCGAAACCACCTATTTGGTGGGCGAGCAGGCCGAGCGCCTTGATTTCGAAGAGGAAAATGCCAAGGCGGCGGCCGAAAATTTACGCCCCGCCAAGGCGATTCCTGTGCTGATGGGCATCACCAAAGCTTCTTTGCAAACCCGCTCCTTCATCTCGGCCGCATCGTTCCAAGAAACGACCCGCGTGCTGACCGAAGCTGCAGTGTCGGGCAAGGTTGATAATTTGGAAGGCTTGAAAGAAAACGTCATCGTCGGCCGCTTGATTCCGGCCGGTACCGGCGCCGTTGTCAACAAGCTGAAGGTCGAAGCCGTTCGCCGCGACAAACAATTGGCCCCAACCGATCAACCGGCCTTGCCGCCAGCGCCGACCGAAACCGCGAACGAAGAAAAGCCCAAGCGCAAACGCGCCAGCGCGGCTTAACTTTTAGCCGATCCGTAACAAACCCCGGCCCAAAAGGCCGGGGTTTTTGCTGTTGCCCTAAAAAATACATCCTGGTATAAAAAGGCCAAAGGAAACGACATATGCCATTAAATATTTATCCCGAATTCAAAGGTTCTTTTCAGCGCAGCTTCGCCCGCCGCGCGCAACAGGCGCCGGGGCAAACCGGTTATCTAGAACAAGCGCCCGATGGCAGCGTTAAATCTTTCCGTGCCCGTCTGATCGAACGCGATAAAGCGGACGCCGCCGCGATTTTCGATCAGGGAATTGATTACCAAAAATTAACGGCGGCGCTTGGCCTTGAAGCCCCCGAGGTCATAGACTTTCCCACCGGCACATCGCGGGAAACAATTTTAAGCATGGCGACTTTAGCCAATGAGACGGTCCAATCCGGCGGGGAAGCGCATTTGCGCAGCGATTGGCGCGATCTATGCGTGCAAAGTAACTTTGAAGGCTGTACGCAGGCCGGCGAAGGCAAGAACGAAGCGGTGCTGATTTTCGGCGGCAGTTGTTCGGGCAAAAAAGATTTGATGCAACAAGCAGAAGATCATCCTGAAACATACCGTTCAGGGGGTTTTCCGGATTTCGTTTTCATCGGCTCCACAAAACGCGAGGACAATGTGCCGGAATTCCATTCCGAGGAATTTTCCGACAGTGCCCTGCCTGCCGCCGCCACCTTAACCCGCGCTGAAAACAGCTCGATTGAAACCGCGGCCTGGCATCATGCGCTGGATCATCATTATAACGTTATGTTCGCCTCCTATACCGGGGCGAATAAAGGCTGGATGGAAACTTTTATTCTAGAGGCCCATAAGTCGGGCGCCAAAGTTACGGTTTTAATGTTGTTATGCCCGCCCGCGATTGCATTGCACCGCGCCTTGCAACGCTATACGAATACCGATTTATATGTTCCCGCCCGTCATGTGCTGAGTTCGATTAAAGGCGCCGCCGAAAACATTCCGCGTTTGGTGGCGTTGCAACGGGAAGGAATATGCCAGGTGCAAGTGGTCGATAGCAGGGATAAGCTTTTGGCAATGGAACCCTCTTCAAGCGCCACTCATGAGTGGGCGAAAGAGATCGTTCAAGAAAGCCAAAGATTGCTCAGAATATTAGATAAGGGCGGCGCTTCTTCGATGGGCATTGACCTTAGATTCCACCCCGGCCATGAGCTAGGCCGTTAACTTGATTTTCGGCCTCTCTTGAGATAGAATAAAATTAATAACTGAAAAGGCCTAGGAGGCCCTGATGGGGGAACGGGATACCTTGCCGCCGCGCCCGGAGCGGTTGAAGGCGGCTTTAAAAAAACCCAGGAATTCCGCGCTTCTCGCAACGGCGGGCGCGGTCGTGGCCAGTTTTATTATTGGCGGCGTCTTCGGCAATTTGGCCTTGATAGGGGAAATCAATTTGACTTTATTAAAAATTGCCGCCGGCGCCTTTGCCGCTTTTGGCGCAGTGGCCGGGGTAATCAAAACCGCCAAATGGGCGGACAGGCAAGTGGAAAATTTCCGCGCCCGCATTCAATCGGAAGACAAAATCACTTTGATTAAATTCAGGATTTGGAGCACCGCCCTGGCCGCGGGAATAACGGCCGCAGCCGCGGCGGGATACAACGCCTATAAAATAGCCGGCGCTTTGCTGGATAAAATGGATAAAACCGCGCTGCCGTCGGTTGAGCCGGAAAATTCACAAATCGCCACAGCCAATTTAAGCGAAGCGGAACAGCAAAATCCCAAGCTTGCCAATGCCGCAACGCGGCCGGTATCGATGTTGATTGTTGAATCCTTGAAAAGCCACGGGCGGGAGCTTTGATTTTTTAGCGTTGGCGGCCCATTACTTTATACCAATGATTTTCTAAAACGCTGGGCTCGGGATTCTCACCGCCGATCGCCTGCAGCTTTTCAACCCGTTCATCGGGCGGCATGGGCCCCAAGCCTAAAGCCCCGGTCGTAGCGTTAAAGCGGCCCTCGCATTTAGGCAGGCATAAAGCAATATCCATTTGCATTTGTACCATCCGCCGCCATTGGATTTCGCGTTTCAGCAATTTCCCTTGTTCCGCCGGGGAGTTGTTGACCAAGCCCGCCAATTTTTTTACCAAGCGGTTTTGGATTAAGAACTGGCCGGCCGCTTTTACATAACTGCCGGCGATTACTTGCAAGCCGACCCTTAGGAAAAGCCCGGGATCTTCCGGTTGGTGTTTCTGGGCAGATTTTTTATCTTCGTTCGAAAATTCCATCACTCGCTGATCAAGCTTTTCCGGCGGGCCGGCGCAAAGGCTAAGCGACGTTTCAAAAACTTCACTCATTTTTTGAACAAACAGCAATTCAGGTTTTATGTTGCGCCCTAGAATAACACCATCCCTGTCTTTCCAGGCGGTTGTCTCAATAAAATCGCCTAGTAAGAAGTTGGTTGCCGTAATTGCGCGGGGGACCAGCTTGCGGGATAGTTTTCCGGCTCTTAACTGATCCAGCACTTCGTCATATTCTGGCTTTTGAGGAAAATCAAAGCTGCGCAATAAATCAACTGCTTGAAAAAAGATGGTGTGATTCGAGGTTTGGGGAGACAGCTTAATATTCGCATGCGCAAAGTTTTTCGTGGTTTGGTATAAAGAAACCGCCCAGGCGAAAGCGGCCATGCGGCCAACCGCCAGGGGGGTATGGCCGATCCCCGCTATGCCAAGACCGGCTATGATTTCAGGGGTTTTTGAAGCTATGAGGGCGTCAACCGCCGATGGCGATAGGCCGGTAACGGCCGAGTAATTCCTGCCAAAAACTAAAGTGGCTTCAAACGGGGGCAGGGTATTTTCAAATTGGGGCAGGGCCATTTGGTTCCTCATAAATTTGTATCCTTTTTAACAAAATAAGTAGCCTAATGCAATAAATTAAATATCCGGCCGGATAGGGGCTAAATCCCCATTTTAACCTTTAAAATAATCTTACTTTTGCTGTTGACGGGCTTTAATAAATCCCCTATAAATCCGTCACGTTTTGGGAAAGACGGCTGTAGCTCTTGGGCCCGTGTTTAAGGCTTTAAGCTAAACGCGTTTTTCATAAAGCATCCGCATTCGCGAGCCGTTTGTTGATTTCAACAAACCCAATGGCCCACGTATCGCGGCCATTTTTGTTTTTATATTGAGCGCTCATGGTGAGCTTGTCGAACCATGAGCTCATCCTTCGACAAGCTCAGGATGAGCTAGGAGAGGAAAGTTTTTGAGGTTAGGGAATAAAATATGCCTACAGTAAATCAACTCATTCGTCATGGCCGGAAGGATCCGACTTGGCGCAACACGGTGCCGGCGCTTGAAGCTGCCCCGGCCAAGCGCGGCGTTTGCACCCGCGTTTACACGACGACGCCGAAAAAGCCGAACTCGGCTTTGCGGAAAGTCGCGCGCGTGCGCTTAACGAATGGTTTTGAAGTCACCGCTTACATCGGTGGCGAAGGCCACAATTTGCAGGAACACTCGGTGGTGTTGATCCGCGGCGGCCGTGTAAAAGATTTACCCGGCGTGCGTTATCACATCGTCCGCGGCTCGCTCGACACGCAAGGGGTCAAGGACCGTAAACAACAGCGCTCGAAATACGGCGCGAAACGTCCTAAATAAGGAAGGCAGGAAAATATGGCTCGTCGCCGCGCAGCAGTAAAACGTGAAGTGATTCCCGATCCCCGGTATGGGCGCATCGAGGTTGCGAAATTTATCAACATGCTGATGCAGCACGGTAAAAAAGGCGCTGCGGAAAAAATCACCTACAGCGCGTTTGATGAAATCGCCAAAAAAAGCAAGGAAGATCCGGTTAAAATTTTCCTGGCCGCCATTGAAAACGTCAGGCCGGCTGTTGAAGTAAAATCGCGCCGCGTTGGCGGCGCAACGTATCAGGTGCCGGTTGAAGTAAGCGCTGTGCGCGGCTTCGCCTTGGCTTGCCGTTGGATTATTGAGGCGGCGGCGAATCGTGGGGAGAAAACCATGTGGCAGCGCCTTCTTGCTGAGATCATGGAAGCCGCGCAAGGCCGCGGTTCGGCTGTGAAGAAACGCGATGAAACTCATCGGATGGCGGACGCTAATAAAGCTTTCGCGCATTTCCGTTGGTAGTATTTAAAGGAAAGTAAGTTCGATGGCACGTACAACTCCTATCGAAAAGTACCGCAATATCGGGATTATGGCGCACATTGACGCCGGTAAAACCACGACCACGGAACGTATTCTGTATTACACCGGTAAATCCTATAAAATCGGTGAAGTGCATGAAGGTACGGCGACCATGGATTTCATGGATCAGGAACGGGAGCGCGGCATTACCATTACTTCCGCCGCCACCACTTGCTTTTGGCGCGATCACCGCATCAATATTATCGATACGCCGGGCCACGTCGATTTCACCATTGAGGTCGAGCGTTCTTTGCGCGTGCTTGACGGCGCTGTAACCGTGTTTGACTCGGTTGCCGGCGTTGAGCCGCAATCCGAAACCGTATGGCGTCAGGCTGACAAATATAATGTGCCGCGCATTTGCTTCGTCAATAAGATGGACCGCATCGGCGCCGATTTTTACCGCTGCGTGCAGGAAATCACCGACAAGCTGGGCGCCAAACCTTGCGTGTTGACTTTGCCGGTCGGAATTGAGGCCGACTATAGCGGCTTGATCGATTTGCAAACCATGAAATATGTGCGCTGGCATGATGACGGTCTCGGCGCTAAATTCACGGAAGAGGAAATTCCGGCAGATTTGAAGGCCAAGGCCGATGAATACCACGCCAAGATGGTTGAAATGGTCGTCGAAATGGATGACAAGGCGCTGGAAGAATATTTGAACGGCAAGCATCCTGATGTCGCCACCATGAAAAAATGCGTGCGCAAAGCCGTTGTCACCGGCGCTTTCGTGCCCGTCATTTGCGGCGCCGCTTTCAAAAACAAGGGCGTGCAAACGCTGCTTGATGCGATCGTCGATTATCTGCCCTCGCCGTTGGATTTGCCGGCTGTTAAGGGTACCGATCCCGACAAGCCGGATGTTGAAATCATCCGCGAACGCAAAGATGACCAGCCAATGTGCGGTTTGGCCTTTAAAATTATGACCGATCCATTTGTCGGCACGCTTACTTTCTTCCGCGTTTATTCGGGCGTTTTGACCGACGGCAGCTATGTACTGAATTCAACCAAGGGCGAACGCGAACGTATCGGCCGCATGTTGTTAATGCATGCCAATGACCGCGAGCCGATCAAGGAGGCCTTCGCCGGCGATATCGTGGCGCTGGTTGGCCTAAAGAGCACCTTTACCGGCGATACTTTATGCGACCCCGATAAATCGGTTTTGCTGGAACGCATTAATATTCCCGAACCCGTCATTGAATTGGCGATCGAACCGAAAACCAAAGCCGACCAAGAAAAAATGGGCGTGGCCTTGGCCCGTTTGGCGCAGGAAGATCCAAGCTTCCGCATCGCTTCGGATCAGGAAACCGGCCAGACCATTATTAAGGGCGTTGGCGAATTGCACCTGGAAATTAAGGTCGATATTTTAAAGCGCACCTATAAGGTCGATGCCAATGTCGGGCAGCCGCAAGTGGCCTACCGCGAAACCATTAGCAAAGCCTATGAAATGGATTATACCCACAAAAAGCAATCGGGCGGTGCTGGTCAATTCGCTAAGGTTAAAATCTTGTTCGAACCGCTGCCCCCCGGCTCGGGCTATGAATTTGAATCCAAGATTTACGGCGGCTCGGTGCCCAAGGAATACATCCCGGGCGTTGAAAAGGGCTTGGCCGCGGCGCGCGAAACCGGCGTGTTGGCGGGCTTTCCCTGCATCGATTTTAAAGCCACCTTGATAGATGGCGCTTACCACGATGTTGACTCGTCCGTGCTGGCGTTCGAAATCGCCGCGCGGGCCGCTTTCCGTGAAGGCATTGTCAAGGCTGGCCCCAAATTGTTGGAGCCGGTTATGAAAGTCGAAGTCATCACCCCGGAAGATTATATGGGCGATGTAATCGGCGATTTGAACAGCCGCCGTGGCCAGGTAACGGGCATGGATCAACGGGGCAACGCCCGGATCGTCACCGCCATGGTGCCGCTCGCCAATATGTTCGGTTATGTGAACACTTTGCGCTCGATGAGCCAAGGCCGTGCGCAATATTCGATGGAGTTCAACCACTATGAAGCGGCGCCGCAAGCGGCCGCTGAATTAGTAAAGGCCAAATACGCGTAAACTTTTAAATTTTTTACTTAAAGCCAGCAAAGGAGACCACCATGAGTAAAGAGAATTTTAACCGCGCTAAACCCCACGTCAATGTGGGCACCATCGGTCACATCGATCATGGTAAGACAACTTTGACAGCGGCGCTAACCGCCCGTTCACACGCCAAGGGTTGGACCAAAACCGCGGTGGCTTACGATCAAGTCGCCAAGGCTTCGGAAAAAGAAGGCCGCCGTGACGCAACCAAAATCATCACGATTGCGACTTCGCACGTTGAATATGAATCGGAAAAGCGCCACTACGCCCACGTCGATTGCCCCGGCCACGCCGACTATGTGAAAAACATGATCACCGGCGCCGCGCAGATGGACGGCGCGATTCTGGTTGTGTCGGCCGCCGACGGCCCGATGCCGCAAACCCGCGAACACGTTCTGCTCGCCCGCCAAGTCGGCGTACCCAAGCTGGTCGTGTTCTTGAACAAGGTGGATTTGGTTGACGATCCGGAATTGCTTGACCTGGTCGAAATGGAAATCCGCGACTTGCTCAACAAGTACAAATTCGAAGGCGACAAGGCCCCGATCATCCGTGGCGCGGCGAAGCCCGCTTTGGATAATCCGAAAGATGACAAGGCCGCCAAATGCATCGATGATTTGCTGAAGGCGTTGGATGAATTCATCCCGCTGCCGACCCGCGATGTCGATAAGCCCTTCTTGATGTCGATCGAAGACGTATTCTCGATCTCGGGCCGCGGCACCGTTGTAACCGGCCGTATCGAGCGTGGTATTGTGAAGGTTGGCGATGAAGTCGAAATCGTCGGCTTGCGCCCGACCACCAAGACCATTGTTACCGGCGTTGAAATGTTCCGTAAATTGTTGGACCGCGGCGAAGCCGGCGACAACGTCGGCGCATTGCTCCGCGGCACCAAGCGCGAAGAAGTCGAACGCGGCCAAGTTTTGGCGGCGCCCGGCTCGATCACGCCGCACACCAAGTTCAAGGCCGAGGCCTATGTGTTGACGAAGGAAGAAGGCGGCCGTCATACGCCGTTCTTCTCCAACTACCGTCCGCAATTCTATTTCCGCACCACCGACGTGACGGGCCAAGTGGTCCTGCCCTCGGGCGTGGAAATGGTGATGCCGGGCGACAACATCTCGGTTGAAGTGCATTTGATCTCCCCAATCGCGATGGATGAAGGTTTACGCTTCGCCATTCGCGAAGGCGGCAAGACGGTTGGCGCCGGCGTGGTGACCAAAATTCTTGAGTAGGAGATAACAAGACCCCAAACGGGGCAGGGTTTAATCTGGCGGCAGCGGCATCAGCCGCTTCCGCCGAAGATTCCAAAATCCTGCCTCTTTTAAGGGTTGTAAAGTTTGTAGTTAGAGAGAGATCGTTAAAGGCAGGTTATTGATGGAAAACCAGAATATCCGTATTCGCTTAAAAGCGTTCGATCACCGGCTGTTGGACTTGTCCACCGCCGAGATCGTGCTCACCGCGAAACGCACCGGCGCCAGAGTGCGGGGGCCGATTCCGCTCCCCACGCGGATTGAACGCTTTACGGTCAACCGCTCGCCGCACATCGACAAGAAGTCGCGCGAGCAATTCGAAATCCGCACGCATAAGCGTATGTTGGACATTATCGAGCCCACCCCGCAAACCGTCGATGCTTTAATGAAGCTTGATCTGGCGGCCGGTGTGGATGTCGAAATTAAGCTGCAGGCAGCGTAAAGGAATAAGGCTATGAAAACGCGTACCGGTTTAATCGCAAAGAAATTGGGCATGACCCGCGTCTATGACGCCGAAGGGCGCCATATTCCCGCGACGTTGCTGCAAGTGGAAAACTGCCAAGTAACGGCCCACAAAACCAAAGAGAAAAACGGCTACACCGCCCTGCAATTGGGCGCAGGCGCCCGTAAGGCCAAAAATGTCAGTAAGGCGTTGAAAGGCCATTTGGCTAAAGCCAAGGTCGAAGCCAAGGCCAAAATCGCCGAATTCGTGGTCAGCGAGGATGCGCTGGTGCCGGTAGGCAGTGAAATTACCGCCGCGCATTTTATCGCCGGCCAATATGTTGACGTAGTGGGCATCACCATTGGCCGCGGTTTCGCAGGGCCGATGAAGCGGCACAATTTCGCCGGCTTGAAAGCCACTCACGGCGTGTCGATCCGCCACCGCAGCCACGGTTCAACCGGCCAGCGTCAAGACCCGGGCCGCGTGTTCAAGAATAAACGCATGGCCGGCCATATGGGCGATGTGCGCGTGACCACGCAAAATTTGAAAGTCATTTCAACCGACGCCGAAAAGGGTTTTATCGTGATCAAGGGCAACATGCCCGGCCATGAAGGTTCGTACGTGTTGGTGAAAGACGCGATTAAAAGCAAACTGCCGAAGGATCTTCCTTTCCCCGCCGCTTTACGCGGTGGCGAAGAAGCCCCGAAAGCAGAGGCAACCGAAACTCCGGCTGCTCAATAATAGATAGGAACAAGTCATGAAGCAGGCTTTAAAAACATTGGACAATAAAGACGCAGGGGAATTTAACGCCCCGGCCGATATTTTTGGCTTAAAGCCGCGCCGCGATATTTTATCACGCGTGGTGAATTGGCAATTGGCCAAGAAACAAGCGGGCACGCACAAGACCAAAACCGTCAGCGACATCGCCGGCACCACGAAAAAACCCTGGGCGCAAAAGGGCACTGGCCGCGCCCGTCAAGGCAGCTTGCGGAACGCGCAATTCCGTGGCGGCGCCACCATTTTCGGCCCGCTGCCGCGCAGCCATGCTTTTACTTTGTCGCGTAAATTCCGCCAATTAGGTTTGAAAATGGCGCTTTCCAGCAAATTGGCTGAAGGCAACGTCATTTTCTTGAAAGAAGCCGCTTTGCCCGAAGCTAAAACCGGCAAATTGGCTAAAAGCCTCGAAAAATTGGGCGCTTCTTCGGCGTTATTGATCGGCGGCGAAAAGCTGGATGCGAATCTGGCCAAGGCGGCGGCGAATTTGGAAACTTTTAATGTTCTCCCCACCATGGGCGCCAATGTATATGACATTTTACGCTGCAAGAAATTGCTGATCACGACCGAGGCGGTCGAATTGCTGCAAGCCCGTTTCAAAAATTCAGCGGACAAGGTGAAAGCCGCAAAACCCGCTAAAGCCGCCAAACCCAAGGCCGAAAAGCCCGCCAAAGCCGCTAAAGCGAAGAAAGAGTAACAGCCATGAGCAAGACCAACCTTAAAATCATCACCAAGCCGAAGCTGACGCGGGAGCAAATGCTCTCCATCATCCGCCGGCCGCGCATTACGGAAAAGGCGACTCAAGGCAGCGAACATAATCAAGTCACTTTCGTGGTGCCTTTAACCGCCACCAAGCCTGAAATCAAAGTCGCGGTTGAAGGGTTGTTTAAAGTGAAAGTTGAGGCCGTCAACACCATCCGGATGACCGACAAAACCAAAATGTTCCGGGGCCGCCCCGGCACGCGCCAGTCGATCAAAAAAGCGATCGTCACCTTGGCCGATGGCCAGTCGATCGATGTCACGGCAGGGATATAGGAATAAAGGAATATTGTTATGGCACTAAAGAATTATAATCCGGTTACCCCTTCGCAGCGCGCGCTGGTCATCGTCGACCGCGCCGATTTGTGGAAAGGCAAGCCTGTCAAAGCTTTGACCGAAGGCAAAAAAAGCTCGGGCGGCCGTAACAATACGGGCCGCGTCACCTCGCGCTATATCGGCGGCGGTCACAAGCGCACTTACCGCATCATCGATTTCAAGCGCAGCCGCTTTGATGATGTCGCGATTGTTGAGCGTATTGAATATGATCCGAACCGCTCGGGCCGTATCGCGCTGATCAAATATAAAAGCGATGGCGCTTTGTCCTACATTTTGGCGCCGCAACGCCTGGCCGCCGGCGATGAAGTTGTATCGGGCGAACGCGTCGATATCAAACCCGGCAACGCCATGTACATTAAAAACATGCCGATCGGCACGGTGCTGCATAACGTCGAATTAAAACCCGGCAAGGGCGGCCAAATGGCCCGTTCGGCCGGTTCTTATGTGCAATTGGTTGGCCGCGATCAGGGGTATGCCCAGCTTCGCCTAAGCTCGGGCGAAGTGCGGTTGGTGCATCAAGATTGCATGGCCTCGATTGGCGCCATGTCGAACCCCGACTGGCAAAACGTCAATTTCGGCAAGGCCGGCAGAATGCGTTGGCGCGGTAAGCGCCCGCATGTCCGCGGTATTGCCATGAACCCGGTCGATCACCCGAATGGCGGCCGCACCAACGGCGGCAAGCATTGGGCGACACCGTGGGGGATTTCAACCAAGGGCAAGAAAACCCGTAAAAACAAGCGCACGAATAGCTTTATTATTCGCCGCCGCAAAGCGTCTTAAGAGTGAAGGAGTAAGATATGGCACGTTCAGTATGGAAAGGCCCGTTCGTTGATGGGTACCTCTTGAAGAAGGCGGAAAAGGCTCACACCTCCGGCCGCAAAGAGGTTATTAAAACCTGGTCGCGGCGCTCGACTATTTTGCCGCAATTCGTCGGTTTGACTTTCGGCGTGTATAACGGCCAAAAATTCATTCCCGTGTTGGTCAATGAAAACATGATTGGCCACAAGTTCGGCGAATTTTCGCCGACCCGTCATTTCCAAGGTCACACCCCGGCTGATAAAAAAGCCGAAGCTAAGTCGGAGTAAAGTATGGGTAAAGCATCACAGGGCCGCAAGGTTCAAGACAATCAAGCGATCTGCATCGTGAAGAATATTCGCGTCAGCCCGCGCAAACTGAATTTGGTAACGCAGCCGATCCGCGGCCAAAAAGTGCAAACCGCCTTGAACACGCTGTCATTCTTGAACAAGCGCGTGGCGCTCGATGTCAAGAAAGCGTTGCAATCGGCGATCGCCAATGCGGAAAACAACCACCGTTTGGATGTCGACCGCTTGATCGTGCGCGAAGCAATCGTTGGCGTGTCGTTATCGATGCGCCGCTTCCATGTGCGCGGCCGCGGCAAAATCGCCCCGGTTGAACGGCCTTTCGCCAATCTGCGCATCGTGGTGGAAGAAGTAAAGGAAACCGCGCCGGCGAAAGCCAAGCCGGCCAAGAAAGCTAAATCTGCAAAAGGGGAGCAAGCGTAATGGGTCAGAAAACAAACCCCATCGGTTTACGGTTAGGCATTAATCGCACTTGGGATTCGCGCTGGTATGCGAACACCAAAGTCTATGCCGATAATCTAGAGCAAGATTTTGAAATCCGCGAACATTTAATCAAGGCCTTGGGCGACCAAGCCGCGATCAGCAAAATCGTGATTGAGCGCGCGGCGAAAAAAGTCATTGTAACGATTTATTCGGGCCGCCCCGGCATTATTATCGGCGTCAAAGGTTCGGGCATTAAAAAGCTGCAAACCGATTTGCAAGCGATGACGGGAAGCGAAGTCAATATTAACATTATTGAAATCCGCAAACCCGAAATCGACGCCAAGCTGGTGGCCGAAAATATCGCCCAGCAATTGGAACGCCGGATCGCCTTCCGCCGCGCCATGAAACGCGCCGTGCAAAACGCGATGCGTTTGGGCGCTTTGGGCATCCGGATCAATTGTTCGGGCCGTTTGGGCGGCGCTGAAATCGCCCGGATGGAATGGTACCGCGAGGGGCGCGTGCCTTTGCATACATTGCGGGCCGATATTGATTTTGCCTATGCGCGCGCGGAAACTACCTATGGGGTGTGCGGCGTCAAGGTATGGATTTTTAAAGGTGAGATCATGGCGCATGATCCGATGGCGCAGGAAAAGCGTTTGTCGGGCAACACCGCGCCGGCGGATCCAGGTAAAGCCGCTTAAGGGAATGGAGATTCTGCTATGATGAGTCCGAAACGGTCAAAGCACCGTAAACAGTTTAAAGGCCGGGTTAAAGGGCAAGCCAAAGGCGGCTTTACCTTGAACCACGGTTCTTACGGCATGAAGGCAATCCACGCTGGCCGGATGAATGCGCGTGAAATCGAGGCGGCCCGCCGCGCGATTTCGCGTCACATTAAACGTACCGGAAAAATGTGGATCCGGATTTTCCCGGATGTGCCGGTTTCCCGCAAGCCCGCCGAAGTGCGGATGGGCAGCGGTAAGGGTTCGCCTGAATATTGGATGTGCCGCATCAAACCCGGCCGCATCTTGTTCGAATTGGATGGCGTGCCGCGCTCATTGGCGGAAGAAGCCTTCCAATTGGCGGCCGACAAATTATCGGTCAAAACCAAGTTCGTCGCCCGTATCGGCGACGCGGCTTAGAAGAAGGGTAAAGGAATATGGCCAAGGCAAAACAAAATATCGGCGATCTCCGCTTGAAGACGGAAGATGAAATCGTCGCGGAAATCGCCAAGCTGCAGCAGGAAGCGTTTAATATCCGCTTCCAGCGCGCCAGCGGGCAGAACGACAATATCGGCCGCGTCCGCGGTTTGCGCCGCAATGTGGCGCGCCTGAAAACCGTGCAAAGCGAGCGGAAATTAGGGCTGGATTTTGCCAAAGGCGCCAAGGCGGCCAAACCGGCGGCCAAAAAAGCCAAGCCGGCCAAGAAAGCGAAGGAGTAAAAAATGCCAAAACGTATTTTACAAGGCGTGGTCGTGAAAAAGTCGGGCGATAAAACCGTTTCGGTTTATGTCGAACGCCGCGTCACGCACCCGATGTACAAGAAGATCATCACTCGCTCGAAAAAGTATTTGGCGCATGATGAATCGAACAAGGTCGCGGTCGGCGATAAGGTGCGTATTCAGGAATGCCGCCCGCTCTCGGCGCGCAAACGTTTTACCGTATTAAGCGGCAAGGCGGCTTAGGAATTTTTAGTTGGGGTTAGTGTCATGATACAAATGAAAAGCAATCTTGAAGTGGCGGATAATTCGGGCGCCCGCAAGGTACAGTGCATTAAAGTGCTGGGCGGCTCGAAGCGCCGCTATGCGCAAGTGGGCGATATTATCGTCGTCACCATCAAAGATGCGATTCCCCGCGGCAAGGTCAATAAGGGCGATGTCCATAAGGCCGTGATCGTGCGCACGCGCTCGGCCATCCGCCGTCCCGATGGTTCGTTGATCCGCTTCGACCGGAACGCCGCTGTGTTGGTTGATGCGCAAGGCACGCCGATCGGCACGCGTATTTTCGGCCCCGTCACCCGCGAATTGCGCGGCAGTTTTATGAAGATTATTTCTTTGGCTCCTGAGGTGCTATAATGAAAGCTAAATTTAAAATTAAAAAAGATGATGAAGTCATCGTGCGCAGCGGCAAAGACCGCGGCAAAAAGGGCAAGGTTTTGGAAGTTTTGCGCGCCGAGCACAAAATATTGGTCAAGGGCGTTAATATGGTCAAACGCCATACCAAGCCTTCGGCGGCAGGCGGCGGCGGGATTGTTGAAAAAGAATTGCCGCTCGCTATATCTAAGGTGGCATTGATTGATCCGAAATCGGGCAAGGCGACGCGCGCCGGCTATAAAATTGCCGCCGATGGCAGCAAACAGCGCATCGCTAAAAAATCCGGTCAAGTGATCGCGGCGTAAGGATAAAGGGAAACTACTATGGCAACAGCAACAGCAAAACAAAGTCGATTGCAAGACCATTATAAAAAGGCGGTCATTACCGCTTTAACCGGCGAATTCGGCTATAAAAATCCGATGCAAGTGCCGAAGCTTGAGAAAATCGTGGTCAATATGAGCCCGGGCCGCCAAGTCGTCGCCGATAATAAAAAATTGGCCAGCGCCGTGGAAGAGGTCAAGCTTATCACCGGCCAAAAACCGGTCGTGACCAAATCGAAAAAATCGATTGCGACTTATAAAATCCGTCAAAACCTGCCCTTGGGCTGCAAAGTCACCTTGCGCGGCAAAAGAATGTACGAATTTTTAGACCGCTTGGTCACCATCGTGCTGCCTCGCGTCCGCGATTTCCGCGGGCTTCCGGCCAGAAGTTTCGATGGCAACGGCAATTACGCTTTGGGCCTCAAGGAGCAAATCGTATTTCCGGAAATCAATTACGATAAAATCGACGCAATCCGCGGCATGGACATCATCATTTGCACCACCGCAAAAACCGATAAAGAAGCGAAAGCATTGTTGAAACATTTCGACATGCCGTTCGCGAGTTAAGGAAAGGACTATTAATGGCACGCACCAGTAACATCAACCGCGATAACAAGCGCCGCAAAATGAGCAAGAATCATGCGGCCAAACGCGCGAAGCTGAAGGCGATTATTTACAACCGCGATCTTTCCCTGGAAGAACGCTTTGCCGCCCAGTTGAAATTGGCGGCGATGCCGCGCAACGGTTCGAAAACCCGTATTCACAACCGCTGCCGTTTTTCCGGCCGCCCCCGCGCGTATTACCGTAAATTCGGCCTATCGCGGATCGCGTTGCGTGAATTCGGCAATCTTGGTTTAATTCCCGGCCTGATTAAGGCCAGCTGGTAGAAAAAGGAACGAACGATGGCATTTACCGATCCCCTAGCCGATATGTTGACACGTATCCGCAATGCGCAAAAGATCCGCGCCGATAGCGTGATGACGCCTGCCTCCAGCTTGCGCGCCCATGTGTGCGAAGTGCTGGAACGCGAAGGCTATATCAAGGGCTTCCGCACCGAAAAGAACGAGCGCGGCGGCAAGCAGCTTGTGATCGACTTGAAATATCATGAAGGCCAGCCGGTCATTCGCGAAATCAAGCGTATTTCCAAACCGGGCAGCCGCGTTTATTCCAACGTTAAGGAATTGCGCCCGATATTCAACGGTTTGGGCATTTCGATTCTCTCGACGCCGAAGGGCGTGCTGTCCGATGGGGAAGCGCGCCAGCAAAATGTTGGCGGCGAAATTTTATGCAGCGTATTCTAAGGAGTTAAGTTATGTCGCGCGTCGGTAAAAATCCTGTTCCGGTTCCAAGCGGCGTCACCGTCGCCATCGCCGGCCAGCAAATTTCGGTCAAGGGCAAATTGGGCGAAGATAAGCGCCTGTTCTCGAAACTGGTCAAGGTTGAATCCAAAGACGGCAAAGTCACCGTCAGCATGCTGGGCAATTCCAAGCAGGCGAAAATGGATTGGGGGACCACCCGCGCGCACATCAAAAATATGATGGTCGGCGTCACCGAGGGCTATGGCAAAACTTTGCTAATCGAAGGCGTTGGTAACCGCGCTGAAATGAAGGGCAATGATTTATACGCCAAAGTCGGCCACAGCCACGAAGATATCGAACGTGGATCGCCCGGAATTAAAGTCACCGTCGATAAGCAAACCACGATCAAGGTCATCGGTCATAATAAGGAAGCGGTCGGCCATAAAGCGGCGATTATCCGCAAATTCAAAAAGCCGGAACCGTATAAGGGCAAAGGCATTCGCTATGAAGGCGAATATGTCGAACGTAAAGAAGGCAAGAAGAAGTAGAGGATTATTATGGGACAAGCATCAAGCACCGCCAAGCAACAAGCGCGCCGTCAGGCCCGCGCCCGTTTCAGCTTGCGCAAAAAATCGAAAGGGCGCCCGCGCTTTCACGTGTATGGCAGCAATTCCAATTTCCATGCGCAAATCATCGATGACAAGGCCGGCGCAACTTTGGCGGCAGCCTCGACCTTGGATAAGGAAGTTCAAGGTAAGACCAAGCATGGCGGCAATGTCGAAGCCGCTAAATTGGTCGGCGCTTTGCTGGCTGCCCGCGCGGTAAAGGCCGGGATTGATAAAGTCGCTTTCGACCGTGGCGCCAAGCGTTATCACGGCCGCATTAAGGCTTGCGCCGATGCCGCACGCGAAGCCGGTTTGAAATTCTAAGGATAAGGAACATACAATGACCGATACCGAAAATACTCCAGCCGCCCCAACCGAAGAAGCCGCCAAAGCGCCGCCCGCGGAAGAAACCCGTCAAGGCCGTGGCCGTGGCGGACGTGGCGGCCGTGATGGCAGCGGCGGCGGCCGCCGCCGTAAATCGGAAGGCGATGACAATAAAGGCGAAGGCAATGATGGGGAGCGTCAGCGTCCCGTCGCTGTCCGCCGTGTCGCCAAGGTTGTTAAAGGCGGTAAGAATTTCTCGATCGCGGCCCTGGTTGTGGTCGGCGATGGCAAAGGCAAGGTCGGTTTTGGCACCGGCAAGGCGCGCGAAGTTCAAGATGCGATGCGTAAAGCAACCGATTCCGCCCGTCGCCGTATGGTTCGTATTCCCTTGCGTGAAGGCCGCACTTTGCATCACGATTTGATCGGCACTTTCGGCGCTGGCCGCGTGCATTTGCGCGCTGCCCCTCCGGGTACTGGTATTATCGCCGGCGGCCCGATGCGCGCAGTATTCGAGGCGTTGGGCGTCAGCGATGTGGTGGCGAAATCTTTGGGTTCCAGCAATCCGCATAACATGGTGCGCGCGACATTCGATGCGTTGACCAATATGAACGCGCCGCGTTCGATTGCTGCTAAACGCGGCAAAAAAATCAGCGACATCGTCACCCGCCGCGGCGGCGCTGCTGCGGCCGCGGCTGAGTAAGTAAAGGATAATTGTCATGGCAAAGAAAAAATTGAAAGTCACGCAAACAGGCAGCCCAATTGGGCGCGAAGCCAGCCAGCAAGCCACGCTTATTGGCTTGAAACTGAACCGCCGCCACCGCGTTGCCGTGCTGGAAGATACGCCGTCGATCCGCGGCATGATTCACAAGGTCCGTCACTTGGTCAAAGTTGAAGAAACCGAAGACAAAGGCAAGGCGGCCTAATTTTAAGTTAAGCTCATGGTGAGCTTGTCGAACCATGAGTTGCCTATCCTTCGACAAGCTCAGGATGAGCTAGTTTTTTATAATAAGAGGTTGGTTATGAAACTAAATGAATTAAGAGATAATCCGGGCGCAACCAAATCGATCCGCCGCATTGGCCGTGGTATCGGTTCGGGCCGCGGTAAAACCGGCGGCCGTGGCGGTAAAGGCCAAACCGCCCGTACCGGCGTTCGCATTAAAGGTTTTGAAGGGGGCCAAATGCCCTTGCACCGCCGTTTGCCCAAGCGCGGCTTCAACCGTCCGTTCCGCTGGAATTATGTCGGCGTCAATCTGGGTCAAATCCAGGCGGCGCTTGATTCCGGTAAGTTGAAAAAAGACGGCGCCATCAATGCCAAAACTTTGCGCGAAAGCGGCGTTATTTCACATGCGCGCGATGGTATCCGCCTGCTCGGCAAAGGCTCTTTAAGCCAGGCCATCACGCTGGAAGTGATGGGCGCTTCGGCTTCGGCCAAAGCCGCTGTTGAAAAAGCCGGCGGCAAGCTAACCATTTTGGTGACGCCGAAACCGGCTCCTGCCAACAGTTTTGAAGCCCGCCGCGCTAAAGCTAAGGAAACGGCGGCCAAAGCCAAAGCCGCCCGTACCGAAGCCAAGCCAAAAGCCAAGGATGCTGGGGCTGAGAAAAAGCCCAAAGCTCCGAAGCCCGAAGGCGCTGAAGCGTAAGTTTTAAAAAGCTCATGGTTCGACTAAGCTCACCATGAGCCGCTTTACTATTTAAGCTCATCCTGAGCTTGTCGAAGGATGAGTTTCTTATTCGTAGCATTCGCTCAAGGAATATCGCCATGGTCTCCGCCGCCGAACAATTAGCCGCCAATATGAATCTCGGCACTTTCGCCAAAGCCACCGAATTGAAACGGCGCATTTGGTTTACGCTTGGCGTATTGATCGTTTACCGTTTGGGCACCTATATTCCTTTGCCCGGCATCGACCCGCATGTCATGGCCGAAGTGTTCAAGCAAAATGCCGGCGGGATTTTGGGCATGTTCGACATGTTCGCCGGCGGCGCGGTATCGCGGATGTCGATTTTTGCGCTTAACATTATGCCTTACATTTCGGCCTCGATTATCGTGCAGCTATTGACCGCGATCGTGCCTTCGCTTGAAAGTTTAAAAAAAGAAGGCGATTCGGGCCGCAAAAAAATCAATCAATATTCGCGCTATGGCACGGTATTGCTGTCAGTCGTTCAGGCCTATGCCATTGCTGCAGGTTTGCAGGCTGCCAATCAAGCGGGCGCGGCTTTGGTGCCGAATCCGGGCGTTTTCTTCATTCTGACCACCGTGATCACTTTAACCGGCGGCACGGTATTTCTAATGTGGCTGGGCGAGCAAATCACCGCGCGCGGGATTGGCAACGGCATTTCCCTTATCATCTTTGCCGGTATCGTCGCGCATTTGCCGACCGCTTTGGCTTCGCTGCTGGAATTAAGCCGTACCGGCGCAATTTCACCTGTCACCGTTATCTTTTTGTTGGTGATGGCGATTGCGGTTATCGCTTTCGTGGTGTTTATCGAGCGCGCGCAGCGCCGCTTGATTGTGCAATATCCGCGCCGGCAAATGGGCAATAAAATGGTTGGCGGCGATTCCTCGGCCTTGCCGATGAAAATCAATACCTCGGGCGTAATCCCGCCGATTTTCGCCAGCTCAATTTTGCTATTGCCTGCTACCTTCGGCGGTTTCGGTATCGCCAATCCCGATAGCTGGTTCGGCGCCTTTATCACCGCGCTTGGCCATGGCCAGCCTGCTTATATGGCGGCTTACGCTCTCTTGATCGCTTTCTTCGCCTTTTTCTATACCTCGGTCGTTTTCAACCCGAACGATACGGCGGAAAATTTGCGCAAATATGGCGGCTTTATTCCGGGCATCCGTCCGGGCGCGGCGACGGCCGAGTATTTGGATTATGTTTTAACCCGCATCACCGTCTTGGGCGCTTTATATTTGGTGGCGATTTGTTTGTTGCCGGAATTTTTGCTGGCCCGCCACGCATTGCCCTTTTACTTTGGCGGCACCAGTTTGCTGATCGTAGTCACGGTCACCATGGATACGGTTGGCCAGATTCAATCGCATTTATTGTCGCATCAATATGAAGGCTTGATCAAAAAAGCCAAGCTAAAGGGCCGCCAGTGAACATCATCCTCCTAGGGCCTCCGGGGGCGGGCAAGGGCACGCAAGCCCGCCTGTTGCAAGAGCATTACCACATCCCGCAAATTTCAACCGGCGATTTGCTGCGCGGTGAAATTGCCGCGAACACGGCTTTGGGTCAGCAAGTAAAGGCCTTAATCGGGCAGGGTCAATTGGTGCCCGATTCGGTGATGATCAGCATGCTGCGCGCCCGCTTGGCGCAGCCTGATTGCGCCCGTGGTTTTATCCTGGATGGTTTCCCCCGCACTGTGACTCAGGCCGAGGCCCTCGATCAAATGCTGGCCGAAATGAAACGCCCCTTAAAGGCTGTTATTGAATTGAAGGTACAGGAAGATGAATTGATCAGGCGCATTTCCGGCCGCCTGCATTGCGCCACCTGCGGCGCCGGGTACCATGAAATGTACAACCCGCCGGCGGTGGCAGGGGTATGCGATAATTGCGGTTCCAAGGAATTCACCCGCCGGGACGACGACAAGCCCGAAACGGTAAAGGCCCGTCTAAAGGTCTATAATGAGAAAACCGCCCCTATTTTGCCCCATTACCAGGCAAATGGGCTGCTTCGGACGGTTGATGCCATGCTTCCCATCGAGGAGGTCAATGCCCAGATTGAAGCCATTCTAGAAGGGCTGGAAAACGCCGTTCCGGGGGCCAAAAAGCAGGGTCTGGGCGGGGCTTAGGGGAAGTCATGGAAATGGCTCAAATTTACCAAAATTCTATTGACTTCAATAATTTGCAGCCTATAATCCGCGCTTCCTGCCCATCTTAACGGTGGCGCAGCGCAAGTGTTTTTTGCGGCTATATTTATATTATAAGAACGAGGAGTTAAAGCGTGGCACGTATTGCAGGTGTAAATCTCGAAGACAAAAAATTATATCACATCGCGCTTAGAAAAATCTACGGCATCGGCGATGAAAATTCTATCGCCATTTGTCAAGAGGCCGGCATTCCACTCACCAAGCGCACGCATGAAGTTACCGAAGATGAAAATTTACGCGTGCGGGAAATCATCGATCAAAAATTCAAGGTCGAAGGGGATTTGCGCCGCGAAGTGCAAATGAACATCAAGCGCAAGATTGATATTGGCTGCTACCAAGGCTTGCGTCACCGGCGCGGCTTGCCGGTGCGCGGCCAACGCACCCACACCAACGCCCGCACCCGCAAAGGCAACAAGCGCGTCGCGATCGCGGGTAAGAAAATGGTCACCAAGTAATTCAAGTAATTAAAGGATAGAAACAGAATGGCAAATGAAGCAACAGCACCGGCCGCGGGCCGCATCCGCCGCAAAGAGCGGAAAAATATCGCTTCGGCGGTCGCGCATGTGAATGCGACTTTTAACAATACCATGATCACCATTGCCGATGCGCAAGGCAATGTGATTTGCTGGTCGTCGGCCGGCATGAAGGGTTTTAAGGGTTCGAGAAAATCGACGCCCTATGCCGCGCAAATCGCCGCCGAAGATGCGGGCCGTAAAGCCCAGGAACACGGGGTGCGCCTATTAAGCGTGGAAGTTAGCGGCCCTGGTTCGGGCCGGGAATCGGCTTTGCGCGCGTTGCAGGCGGTTGGATTTCAAATTACGTCGATAAAAGACGTTACGCCGATTCCGCATAATGGTTGCCGTCCGCCCAAGCGCCGCCGTGTCTAGGTAGCGTTTTAGGGTTGGGGTTGGTTGTTTTTTCTTTCGTCTATTCGGTATGGGGTTTCGCATCATGATGCAACGTAACTGGCAAGTTTTGATTAAACCGGAAAAATTGAACGTCGAAGCGGGGATTGATCCCCGCCGCAACGCCACTGTCGTGGCCGAACCGCTGGAGCGCGGCTTTGGCTTGACCCTGGGCAATGCGCTGCGCCGCGTGCTTTTGTCTTCCTTGCAAGGGGCCGCTATTTCGGCCGTGCAAATTGAAGGCGTGTTGCATGAATTTTCCTCGATTCCCGGCGTGCGCGAAGACGTAACCGACATCGTGTTGAATTTGAAAGGCGTTGGCCTGCGCATGTTTGGCGATGGCCCAAAGAAAATCCGCTTGAATGGCGTTGGCCCCGGTGAAATCACCGCCAGCATGATCGAGGCCGGTCATGATATCGAAATCATGAACCCCGAAGCCGTGATTTGCACGCTGGATAAAGGGGCGAAGATTTCCATGGAAATGACGGTCAATAACGGCAAGGGCTATATCCCCGCCGCCGAAAGCCGCCCGGAAGACGCGCCGATCGGCCTGATCCCGATTGATGCGATTTATTCGCCGGTACGCCGCGTATCATACAAGGTGGAAAACACCCGCGTTGGCCAGCGCACCGATTATGATAAGTTGTCGCTGACCGTTGAAACCAACGGCGCCGTCAGCCCCGAAGATGCGGTGGCCTTGGCTGCGCGTATTCTGCAAGACCAATTGCAGTTGTTTATCAATTTTGAAGAACCGAAGATTTCGGCCGATACCGACAAGGCCGTCGATCTGCCCTTCAACCGCAATTTATTGCGCAAAGTCGATGAGCTTGAATTATCGGTCCGCGCCGCCAATTGCTTGAAGAACGATAACATCGTTTACATCGGCGATTTGGTGCAAAAGACCGAATCCGAAATGCTGCGCACCCCCAATTTCGGCCGCAAATCTTTGAACGAAATCAAGGAAGTGCTGGCGCAAATGGGCTTAACGCTTGGCATGGAAATTCCTGGTTGGCCGCCGGAAAATATCGAAGAATTGGCCAAAAAATTGGAAGACCCATATTAAAAATTGATGGAGAAGGAAAATGCGTCACGGTATTGCCGGTCGTAAATTAAATCGCAAGTCTCAGCACAGGCTGGCAATGTTTTCGAACATGGCCGTGGCGTTGATTAAGCACGAGCAAATCGAAACCACCCTGCCCAAGGCCAAGGAATTGCGCCCGGTGGTGGAAAAGCTGATCACGCTTGGCAAGAAAGGCACGCTTGATGCGCGCCGCCGCGCCTTGTCGATGATGCAAGATGAAACCCAAGTTAAAAAGCTGTTCGATGTGCTGGGCAAGCGTTATGCCAAACGCGCCGGCGGTTATTGCCGCGTCTTAAAAGCGGGCTTCCGCTATGGCGATGCTGCGCCGATGGCGATTATCGAATTCATTGACCGTGATGTTGCCGCCAAAGGCAAAGATTCCGGCCAGGATAAGAATGTTAAGGCCGAAGAAAAAGCGGCTTAAAAGCCCTTGGCAAGGCAGGTAGAAAAGAAAAGGGCGGCCATAAAGCCGCCCTTTTTTATTGCTTAATTCCAGGCTATGATACGCCCCATGCGATATATCTTTTTTATTGTTTTGATTTTGCTAATTTCCCCGGTGCAAGCGCAAGAGCGCGAACTGCCAAAATCACGTCAGCAGATACAGCTTTCTTTCGCGCCGGTGGTAAAGCAGGTGGCCCCCGCTGTCGTCAATATTTACACCAAGCGAAAGGTGCGCACCTTTGTGTCGCCCTTTGGCAATAATCCGCTATTCCAGCAATTTTTTGGCGGCGCTATCCCCGGCATTCCGGCCGAGCGTGTTCAATCATCCTTAGGTTCAGGCGTTATCGTGCGCGGCGATGGCTTGGTGGTGACCAGCAATCATGTGGTGCAAGGGGCCGATGAAATCACCGTGGTGTTAAGCGACCGGCGCGAATTTCCGGCCGAAATCATGGTGCGCGACGAGCAAAGCGATTTGGCGTTGCTTCGCCTGGAAGGCCAAAATATCAGCCTGCCTTCCATCACCCTCGGCAATTCCGATACGGCGGAAGTGGGGGATATGGTGCTGGCCTTGGGCAACCCCTTCGGCGTCGGGCAAACCGTAACCTCGGGCATTATTTCGGCTCTGGCCCGCACCCAGGCGGGGATCAGCGATTATAGTTTCTTTATTCAAACCGATGCCGCCATTAACCCCGGCAATTCGGGCGGCGCGCTGGTCGACTTAAATGGAAAATTGTTGGGCATTAATACCGCCATTTATTCCAAGGATGGCGGCAGCTTGGGCATTGGTTTCGCCATTCCCTCGAACATGGTCGAGGCGTTTTTGCGCCAGGGCGAGCAGGGCAAGCGCTTGGTGCGCCCCTGGCTGGGTTTGGGCGGGCAGAATGTTACAGCCGACTTGGCGCGGGAATTACGCTTGCCGCGCCCCTTTGGCGTGCTGATTAATCAAATTCATCCGCAATCGCCGGCAGCCAGCTCCATCAAAAAAGGCGATGTCATTACCGCGATCAATGGCTTGGAAGTGGCCGATCCGCAATCCTTGCGCTTCCGCGTGGCGACGCTGACCCTTAATGAAACCGCCGAGCTTACCCGCTGGCGCGATGGCTTTGAGCAAAAGGTGGGTATTAAACTGTCCCTGCCGCCCGAAAATCCGCCGCGTGAATTGACCGAGTTAACCGGGAATCAGCCTTTGGCGGGCGCTAAGATCGCCAATCTTTCACCCGCTATTCAAGAAGAGCTGGGCGGCGATGTGCCGGATGATGGCGTGGTGGTCATCGCCATCAACAGCAGAAGCCAGGCCGCACGTTTTGGTTTAAAGCCGCGCGATATATTATTGGAAATTCAGGGTAAAAAAATCCGCCGGGTAAGCGATGCCGTGACCGCTTTAGGGCTTCCGCAGAAGGGCTGGAACATTGTTTTTCGCCGCGGCGATCAAATCATCCGCGGCCAAATCCAAGGCTAATGAGCGGTAAATTCCACCTTATCATTCCAGCCAAAGATGAAGGCATGCGGCTTGACCGCTTCTTGCGCGCGCTAAAATCCGATTTAACCCAAGGCCAAATCCAAAAACTTCTGCGCCAGGGCGATATCCGCATCAATGGCAAAAAGGTTGAGGCCAATGCGAGATTAGAGGCGGGGCAAGAATTAAAGCTCCCGCCTTTTTTGCGCGGGGAGAATAAAGAAAAACCAACCGTAAAAATGCCTGATAATTTGGTTAAAAAAATCCGCTCCTGGGTGATTTACCAAGATCAAGATATGATCGCTCTTAACAAGCCGCCGGGCTTAGCGGTGCAGGGCGGAAGTAAAACGGGCCAGCATCTGGATGCCTGGCTTGATGCGCTGGCCGATGGGAAAGAGCGCCCGCGCCTGGTGCATCGCTTGGATAAGGACACCAGCGGCGTTTTGCTATTGGCGCGCAACCGTAAAAGTGCTGCCTATCTAACCTCGGCTTTTAGGGGACGGGAGGTTGAAAAGATTTATTGGGCGGTGGTGGTGGGCGTGCCCGCGCCTTTACAAGGCGAAATCAACGCGCCGCTTGCCAAACGCCGCGACCGCGAAGGGGAAAAAATGGCGGTGGCCAAAGACGGCGACCAGGCGCTGACTCTTTACCGCGTCCTTGATCAGGCGGGGCAAAAATTAGCGCTGCTTGAATTAAGCCCCCATACAGGGCGCACCCATCAATTGCGGGCGCATTGCCAATATATCGGCCATCCGATTTTGGGCGATCCGAAATATGGCGGGGAAGACAGGTTTTTAAAGCCGGCCGGCCTGTCCGATAGCCTGCATTTGCATGCACGGCAAATTCGTTTGCGGGGATTGAATGGCAAAATCCTGACAATCAAGGCTGAATTGCCCGAAGAAATGGCGAAAACCTTGGCTTATTTTAATTTCACGGCCTAAGCTTGGAATATGAAAAAACGCCTGATCGCCTTTGATTTGGACGGCACGCTGATCAACAGCGAAGAAGCGATTGTGCATGTAGTGCGAAAGGTCGCCAAAGAATTCAATTTAACCCTTCCTGCCGAACGCAGCCAAATGCTGGCCGGTGTGGGATTGCCCTTAAGCGCGGCGCTGCAAAAGGTTTTCCCGGAGTTAGAGGAAAAAATCCAGCAAGAAGTGGTGGAAAGTTATATTAAAAACCATCACGCCTATGCCGATAAAGACCAGGATGTCGAGCCGCTTTATCCCGGCGCCAGGGAGCTGGTCGAAACCCTGTTCGCCGAAGGCTTTATCTTGGGAATTGTCACCAGCAAAGGCCGCCATGGCGTTGACCGTTTTTTACAGCAAAAGAAATGGGAAAAGCATTTCACCAATATTCAAACGCCCGATAACGGCCCAGGCAAGCCGGATCCCTTTTTAATGAAAGCCGCCTTAAAAGAAGTTGGGGTGGGGCCCGAATCCGCCCTTATGATCGGCGATACTATTTTCGATATTCAATGCGCCAAGGGCGCCGGGGTTAAATCGATCGGCGTGTCGTGGGGTTTTCACCACCTTGCGCAATTGCAAGAAGCCAAGCCCGATTTTTTGGTACATAAGATCGAGGAAATTTTACCGGTGATCCGCCAATGGCAGTAAAGAAAAAAGCCGCCGCAAAGAAAAAGCCAGCCGCCAAACCAAAGGCGGCGCGGGGCTATGAACAGGCAAGGGCGGTCAAGCATTTGCACGGCTATGCGGTTAAGCTTGACGGCAATTTCGTGATGACGCCAAAGGGCGAAGTCATGGTCGCGCCAAGCGAGGCGCTGGCGAAATTAATCGCTAAGGAATGGCAGGGCCAAAAGCAAAAAGTGCTGCCCGCCACCATGCCGGCGACCGTTTTCGCTATGAGCGTGATTGACCGCATTTTGCCCGCCCGCGAAGTGATTGAAAGTGAAATTGTCCGCTATCTAACCCATGAATCTTTGTGCCATTGGGCGGCAGAGCCGCCGGCTTTAATGGCTTTGCAAGAACAGGAATGGCGGCCCTGGCTGGAATGGGCCAAGAAAAAATATCATTTGGATTTGCCGGTGCAATTCGGCCTGATGCCCGATTCATCGCCCAAGGTTGCCGAAATAGTTTATCCGGTTTTGCAGGAATTCGATGGCTGGCGCTTGGGCGCTCTTTATATCGCGGCGCAAATGCTGGGCTCTGGCCTAGTGGCGCTGGCTTTTGCCGTTGGTGAAATCGATGCCGATCAGGCTTTGCGCCTTGGCTTTTTGCATGAACGCTGGGCGCTCAAACAATGGGGCGAAGATGAGGAAGCCAGATTCCGCCTCAAACAAATCGAGGCGGAGCTGATTGATGTGGAGCGCTGCTTAAAGTTGCTGGGCTAGGATATATTCACCGTTGCGCCTAACAGCTTTAACAGCCGGCTGCGGTCAACCAGGGCCGCCGGAATCAGCGAGGCCAGCGGCAAAGGCTGTTCGGGGCGCAAAGCCAAATTCAGCGTGCCGAGCGTTGCGAAATAGGTTTTCAGCTTTTCGGCGGCATCGACAATCGCCGGGTCGGCGGCAAGCGAACCTTGGCGTAATTCTTTTTCCAAGGCCATACCCCAATCGGCCGCTACTTGCTCTTTCGTGCGCCCGGTTTTTTCGGCTTCTTTTTGCATGATTTTTTGCACCAAAGATTGGTCTTTAAACATTACATCGGCGCCGATCAAAGTTACGGAAGCCTGCTCCATTAATTTGCGCAGCATGTCGGTGCCAAGTTCGTTCATGGTTACGCTGCCCAAATGCGCGGTGACATCGAGATTAAAATAATTGTCGGCCTGGGCGGAAATATTCGTTACCAAACGCTGCTCGGCCTCGACATATTCATAGGCCAGGCGCAAATTACCGGTCAGGCGGGAATAGCCCAATTCCTGCCAGTTTTTCATCGCCAGCCCCTCTAAGAGCGGCATATCAAGCCCGCGGATTTCCAGGAAAGAGGCATGGGGCGGCGTGTGGGCGGGATCGGTGCGGGCGCTTAATTCGCGCATTTTGATCGGCTCGGCGCCATTGTTAAGGATAAGGACAAAATCGCCAACCGTATGGCTGCCCTGGCCAATATCATGGCCATAAATAAATTTTACGCCTAAGCCGTCAATTTGCTTAAGCGCGGCTTGGCCAGCGCCCGATTCAACTCCGAGATTTTCTAAGGAAAAGCCGAAGGAGGCAGGGCGGCCATTTTCTATTTTCAACTGGTCAAGCCTCATCTCGGCAAAAGTGATGCGCGCGGGCTTTTCGGGCAGTTCCTGCACATAATTGGTGATGCGGAAACTTTGCGCCTCCGGGTCTTGGCTGAAAGTGAAGGAAATATTGGTTTTGGCCAGCAAGGTGGCGTTTCCGGCATAATTAGGCGGGCTGAAAATATCGCCGCCCTTAATTTCCACATTCATTTTCGTCAATTTTTGACCGCGTACCGAAATATCGCTTAAATTAAGCTCGGCCGCTTTGAATAAATCTTGATTGTTGCGCTTGACCAAAAAATTCTTGTAGCGGGCGCTGCGGGCGAAATACCCCAGCTTGCTGTCTTCAAAGCTAATGCTGAATTCGGGGGCGGCCAAAGCCATAAGCGCGGTAACCGATTCTTGGTAGCGCTGTTTTAAATACCGGTCGGCGGCGAAAGCGCCAGCCACAATGACAGCGGCAAGAATAAGAAACGAAATCCCGAAACGAAGAAGCTTTTGCGAGTTCATGGAAAATCCTTTAAGAAGTTTGTAAGAAAGGCCAGTGTAACGTAAAATACGCTTGCAAGTCTATGGGAAATAGCGCGGAAAATGGCGGCGTAAAGCTTGATCGAATTCAGCCATGACAATATTTTTCCCCAGCGCTTTCAAGGAAGTCACGCCGAATTCTTTAATCCCGCAAGGAATAATTCCGGCATAGGCGGAAAGATCGGGGTTGATATTGACGCTAATACCGTGAAAGGCGACGCCCCGTCTTACCCGTATACCAATGGCGGCGATTTTACTTTCCCGGCCTTTATCTTCGACCCATACGCCGATACGCCCCTCGCGGCAAAAACCATTCACGCCGAAATCGGCAAGGCTTGCGATAATCCAATTTTGCAGTCGGCCGACATAATCACGGATATCGATTTGGCGCGATGTCAAATCCATCATTAAATAAACAATTCTTTGCCCCGGCCCATGATAAGTGACTTGCCCGCCGCGCCCCGTGGGATAAAGGGGTATTTTACCGGGCGTGATCAAATCATTATCCTTGGCGCTGGAGCCGGCGGTATAGCAGGGCAAATGTTCCAAGAGCCAAACCAGCTCCGGCGCGCCATGATTCCGGATGGCCGCCACCCGCTCCTCCATCATAGTCATGGCTTCGGGGTAGGGGATGGGGGTATCAAAGGCCTGCCACTCAAGGGGGCGGGCCAGGTTTGTTAAGGGCGATGCCAGCATTTTTTCTATAATAATGGTGCGGTCAAGAGGACTCGAACCTCCACGGGTCTCCCCACAACGACCTCAACGTTGCGCGTCTACCAATTCCGCCATGACCGCGGAAGCTTACGTTTTTAGGGCAGAAATGCTAGAAGGGCAAGAGGTTTAAAAATGATTCAAAATGCTATTAATTATCCCGCGTGTGAACCAGTTGGCGGGAGGTTATGACATGGATTTTTAGGCCTTGCGCTTTTTTGCAGGCAATATCGAACTGATGGTACACGGCGCGGTGAATGGTATCGATAAAAACCCAATCTTGCAGGATAGTAGGAGCTTTTCTTCCTTCGGCATAAATAATTTGAATATTTTGCGTGTCTTTATCGTCATTGCAACGTATTTTATTAAGAAATCGCTGTTGTTCGCCAAAAAATTCTTCCCAACTGTTATACACAATTGCCTGCCAAGCCGATTGAAGAATCGCCGGCGCTTCCTGATGCACGGCAGAGCGGATAAACCGGCCAAGGCGCTGCTTGCTCAAGGATAATTTTTCAGGAGGGGCCTCGCGGATAAAGGTTTCCAGCTTTAGCGCCAGCGTCTGATAAATTTTCTCCCGCAAGGCCCGATGCTGTTCGATTGTTTCCGCGCTGTCAAAACTCAACGGATTTTTTGCGGCTTCAATGGCGATGGCGGCCTTGTCTTCCGCTGGCAAGGATTTTATCAGCCGCACCAAAACGGCCAAATGCGGTTTACGGGTTAAAGCTGGCGCTGCGGTTTCCGACATACAGGCTATCCCTCGGCTGTAAGAAGTTGTTATTTTCTTTTCAAGAAACTAATCCCCGCCTGGCGCAAAAGCAAGCCCCCAGTTTCTTTTACCTTGCGCTGCACCCAAGATAGATTGCGTTTCTTTGCGTTCCTCTTTACAAATTGACCCCATGAAAGAAGATTTCCGCCAAGCCGCCCTTGAATATCACCGCCAGCCCAAACCGGGCAAAATGGGCATTGTCGCCACCAAGCCGCTTGATACGCAGCGCGATTTATCGCTGGCCTATTCGCCCGGCGTGGCCGCCGCGTGCGAAGAAATTGTCCGTGATCCGAAAGAGGCTGCCTATTTAACCTCGCGCGGAAATTTGGTGGCTGTAATCACCAATGGCACGGCGGTGCTTGGCCTGGGCGATATCGGCCCCTTGGCCGCCAAGCCCGTTATGGAGGGCAAGGCGATTTTATTTAAAAAATTCGCCGGCATCGATTCGATCGATATTGAAATTGATGAAAAAGACCCGAAAAAATTAATTGATATTATCGCCTCGCTCGAACCATCTTTCGGCGGCATTAATTTGGAAGACATCAAGGCGCCCGAATGTTTCGAGGTGGAAAAAGCTTTGCGCGAGCGCATGAAAATTCCCGTCTTCCATGACGATCAGCACGGCACCTCGATCATTGTCGCCGCCGCCATTCTCAACGGCTTGCGCTTAAGCGACCGCAAATTAAAAGATGTAAAATTGGTCACCTCCGGCGCCGGCGCTTCGGCGATGGCCTGCTTGGATTTGCTGGTCAGCCTGGGCTTGCAAAAAGAAAATGTTATCGTCACCGACCGCCAAGGCGTGGTGTATGAGGGCCGCGATAAAGATATGGACCCCTATAAGGCCAAATATGCGCGTAAAACCAATGCACGTTCCTTGGCCGATGCTTTGGAAGACGCCGATATATTCTTAGGGTTGTCCGCACCCAAGGTGGTCGATGGCAAAATGCTGAAAAAAATGGCCAAGAATCCGTTGATTATGGCTTTGGCCAATCCGACGCCCGAAATTATGCCGGAAGATGCGCTCGAAGCTCGCCCCGATGCGATTATCGCCACCGGCAGGTCGGATTACCCCAACCAAGTCAATAATGCTTTATGCTTTCCTTTTATGTTCAGGGGCGCCTTGGATGTGGGGGCAACCACAATTAATGAGGCGATGAAACGCGCCGCCGTCGAGGCTATCGCCAGCCTGGCGCATGTCGAAATTTCCGATGTGGTGGCCAAGGCCTATGCCGGTGAAGATTTAAGCTTTGGGCCGCAATATATTATCCCAAAACCCTTTGATCCGCGCCTTATTCTAACCATTGCCCCTGCTGTCGCCAAGGCCGCCATGGAATCGGGCGTGGCCATGCGGCCCATCACCGATTGGCCGGCGTATCACCAGCAATTGAATCAATTTGTTTTCCGCTCCGGCCAGTTAATGCAGCCGATTTTCGAGCGCGCCGCCGAAACGCCGCAACGCATCGTCTTCGCCGAGGGTGAGGATGAGCGCGTCTTACGCGCGGTGCAGGTAATGGTCGACGAGGGTTTGGGCCATCCGATTTTGATCGGCCGGCCCAATGTGGTGGAAAGGCGCTTAGCCAAGGCCGGTTTGCGCCTGCGCCCGGTCAGCGATTTTATTTTGGTGAATCCGGAAGACGATCCGCGCTTTCCCGATTATTGGAGCATGTATCATAGGCTCATGGAACGCCGCGGTGTTTCGCCGCAGCACGCCCGCACGGTGGTGCGCACCCGCAACACCGTCATCGCGGCGTTAATGGTCAAGCGCGGCGAGGCCGAGGCGATGATTTGCGGTTCGTCAGGCCGTTATGGCTCTCATTTGACCGATATTTTGGATGTGATCGGCTTATCGCACGATGTGCATGTAGCCTCTTCCTTAAATGCGATGATCACGCCCAAAGGCACCTTCTTTTTATGCGATACCTATGTTACGCCCGACCCCACGGCGCATGAAATCGCCGAAATGACTTTGCAGGCGGCGGAAATCGTCCGGCGCTTTGGCTTGCCGCCGAAAGTGGCGCTGCTATCGCATTCCAGCTTTGGCTCTTACGACACGCCCTCGGCGCGGAAAATGCGGGAAGCCTTAAGCCTGCTTGCTTTGCGCGCGCCCGAATTAGAGGTTGAAGGCGAAATGCACGGCGATGCCGCTTTGAATGAAGAAATCCGCAGCCGCATCTTTCCGCATTCCAAATTAAAAGGCTCGGCCAATTTGCTGATTATGCCGAATATCGACGCCGCCAATATTTCCTATAATCTAATGAAAGTGCTGGGCGAGGGGCTTTCGATCGGGCCGATTTTGATCGGCACCGCTTTGCCGGCTCACATTTTAACGCCATCAATTACGGTGCGCGGAATCATCAATATGGCGGCGATTGCCGCCGTGGAAGCCCAAGCGCTCGCTAAGCGTCAGGAGAGTAAAATCACCATGCTTAGCGAGCGGATTTTAAAGGGCACTAATAATAATTAATTAGGCGCGGGCTCTGTATTCATCCAGCTGACTGCTCAGCATGGATAAAGCGTCATCTATATTCGAGGCATCGGCGGTATAGAAGCCGGTATTCAGAAAAATCCCGGTCAGTTCGTTATACCGCGCTTCGGTTACGAAACCATCGCCCAAGCGTTCACGGAGAAGGTGCAACTGGCCAAAAGCGCTTTGGAAATCATTTAATGGTTCGCCTACTTTAGTAATGCCCACTTGCTCGGGATTGGCATTGGCCAGGCCGCGCAAGTTTTTAATGGCGTCTTGCGCTTGATCGATGAAGTTTAACGTGGTGCTGCGGATGTTGATGCTGGCTTCGGCATCGGTAGCGCGTTGCTGAGTGACATTTAAAGTATCCAGCGCTTTAGCAGCGCCTTCTACCGAGCTAATGTCCGCTTCGAAGAAACCGGCATTGTTGCCCCAGCCATTGCCGTTGCCCCATATAATGCCAATAATATCCGAATAGTTGGCTTCGTTGCTGCCGCCAAAGAAATCGCTTTCATCGCCGGCTAAGTTTGCCCACGCATTTAAGTGGCCTTTGATCAATTCAAATTCTTGGTTCAAATAGCCACGCTGTGCGTTGCTTAAGGAGGGATCCGAAGCTTGCTTGGCCAACTCTTGCATGCGGCCCAAATATTGACGGGCTACCGACATCCAAGAATCTAAATTCGCGGCTTGGCTGCGCATTTCAGGATCAATAGCACTCGGCAGGCCGCTTGGCATTAATAAGCCAGGACCAGCTTGCGGAATTGCGGCGGCATCGGCGCTCGGAACAACGTCCGGCATCAAGAAGCCGGGGCCAACCCGGGGAGTCTCATCGATAGCAGCGGCGGAAGCACTAAAGCCGCCGGTTGCAGGTTGAGCTGTTGCAATATTGGCGGCTTGTAATTTTTCAATGCTTTCAAACGTGGTGCTGGCAAGGGATTGAGTGTAATCCAACGTGTCATAGGCCTTCATCGCCGCATCGGCAGAATTAACATTAGCGTTGAAGAAACCGGCAGGATTGCCCCAGCCATTGCCGCCCCATACCAGGCCGACAAAACCCATACCCCCTTCAGAGGGGATGGCGTAAGTAGCATTATCATTGGCCAATTGCACCCAAACATTGACATGGCCTTTGATCAATTCGAATTCGCGGCTTAAGGCGGTGCGCTCTTCATTGGTCAGTTCGGTATTGGTGGCTTCTTTAGCGATCGTTTGCATGCGGTTTAAATATTGCTGCAAAACTTCCCTTACTGTTGCGTAATCGCCGGATTTTGCTTGCAGGGCAGGATCAACCGCGCTCGGCAAACCGGAAGGCATTTCTGTCCAGCCCGCCCATTCATCTGAGGCGGCGGCAGCGGTTGATTCAGGCTGTTTATTGCTGGAAATATCGACAATATCTTCGATTGCAAAACCGCCAATCGGCAGGCCAATTGGCTTAGCGCCACCTGCGGCGGTTGCGTAAGGAATTTCTTTGGATAATGAGCGAATGCCGCCGGCTGCGGTTTCACGGGCGTTAAATACGTTCGAAAGCGAGAGCGAGGGGGTCATGATAAAACTCCTTATTTAAACGAACATACCTTGCGAAACGAGGCGCGCCCTAGGATGGGCGCACCGGGAAATTCGGATAACTTCGCCTACAATAAAACAAATCCACAAATTTTTTATTAACAGGAATTGAAAATTCGACGGCTTTTTATCTTTTTTGATCGGTAATTTTTGCCGGGGGGCTATTTTCGTTTATAAAATTCTGTTGCGGCGTAATACCATTACCGGGCGCGGCAAGAATTGCAGGCTTTTCCCGCTTGTTGCGCCATTCAAACAGCGCCAAAGTCAAAGAAGCGGCAAGGAGAGGGATCAACAGATAAATCAGGCGGTACAATAAAATCGCGCCAACAATATAGGGCGTTTCTATGCGGTCCTCGAGCAAGAGGATGACAATACTGTCAAAAACCCCCAAGCTTCCCGGCACATGGCTTAGAATGCCAAAGGTGATAGCCACCACATAGACGCCGAAGACATATAAAAAGGTAACGCCCGTCCCTTGCGTTGGCAGCAGCACATATAATACGGCGCTAACCAAGGCTAAGTCGATTGCGGCCAGCAAAATTTGCCAAACCGCCAATTTGGTGGAAAGCGGTTTGAACTCAAAACCCCTGAAGCGAATCGGGGTTTTACGGTGCGATGCCCAATATATATAACCAGCGATCCCCAGCAGCGTTACAATGCCGATCAGGCGGGCGATTTCAATAGGCAAATGGTCAAGCGGCTGCATCAATTCGGGCTCGATCACCATCATAGTGCCGCCCACGGCGGTGGCGCCGATACTGAAGGTAAGAATGCAAAACGCCACCAGCTTCCCGATTTCCAGCGGCGGCACGCCATAAGCGCTGTAAATCCGCAAGCGCACCGCACCTCCGGTTAGAGGCGAAAGCGCCAGGTTTTGGCTGAAAGCGAAACCGGTGAAAGAGGCCAAAAATACGCCGCGGCTGGGAAGGCGGCGCTGCAAGTAATAAAGCGCCGAAAAATCGTACCCGGCCAATACGATATAAGATAATAAAGTAAACACGCACGCCATAACGATGTCCCGCCCGCCAATGGCCAGGATGGCGGCTTCGAAATCTTCCCAGGAATGCTTATGCAGCTGATGATATAGCAGCCACATCGCGCCGCCAAACAGGGCGACCACCATTAGGAAGCTTAACCAGCGGATAGCTTTTACAGACAAGTGACAATCCTTCAATTTATCTTACTGTTATAAAACGATTTTACTCTCCTGCCTATAAAAAATTAACGATTTATAGTATAGTTTAAAGGCAAGGGCAGAAGATTGGGCAAAACGCCCAATCTTAACAGGAGATGAACGAGGCATGTTCCGCGGCTTTACCTTTGATCTGGGCCAAGACGTGGCCATGCTGCGCGAAGCGGTCGCCGCTTTTACCTTGGCGCATATTTCGCCGCGCGCCGAAGCGATCGACCATAACAATGAGTTTCCGCGCGATTTGTGGCCCAAATTTGGCGAACTGGGATTGCTGGGCATTACCGTACCAACCGAATTTGGCGGGGCAGGCATGGGGTATACCGCGCATGTGGTGGCGATGGAAGAAATCAGCCGGGGTTCCGCTTCGGTTGGTTTATCTTATGGCGCGCATTCCAATTTATGCGTCAATCAAATTAATTTGAATGGCACGGTTGAACAAAAGAAAAAATATTTGCCGGAATTAATTAGCGGCGAACATGTGGGCGCGCTTGCCATGTCGGAGGCGGGCGCGGGCTCGGATGTTACCGGCATGCGCTGCCGCGCCGAAAAGAAGGGCGATCACTATGTTTTAAACGGCACCAAAATGTGGTGCACCAACGGCCCCGATGCCGAAGTGCTGGTGGTATACGCTAAAACCGACCCCAAAGCGGGAGCCAAGGGCATTACCGCTTTTATCGTCGAAAAGAATTTCAAAGGGTTTTCCACCGCGCAGAAATTGGACAAGCTGGGCATGCGCGGTTCAAACACTTGTGAATTGGTGTTTGAAAATTGCGCCGTACCCGCCGCTAATATTTTAGGTAAAGAGGGTGATGGCGTTAAAGTATTAATGAGCGGCTTGGATTACGAACGGGCCGTGCTGGCCGGCGGCCCCTTGGGCATTATGGCGGCGGCGCTGGATTTGGTGATTCCTTATTTGCACCAGCGCGAACAATTCGGCAAGCCGATTGGCGAGTTTCAATTAATGCAGGCCAAGCTTGCCGATATGTACACCGCCTATAATTCCGCCCGTGCTTATGTATATGCGGTGGCGCAAAGTTGCGATAAAGGGCAAATCACGCGGCAAGACGCGGCCGGCGCGATTTTGCTGGCCGCAGAAAACGCCACCCAAGTGGCGCTTGAGGCGATTCAGTGTTTGGGCGGCAACGGCTATATTAATGAATATCCGGCTGGACGCTTGCTTCGTGATGCAAAGTTATATGAAATTGGCGCTGGAACATCGGAAATCCGGCGCATGTTGATCGGGCGCGAAATTTTCGCGCAAACGGCTTAACAACGGCAGGAGACGAACCATGAAAAAAATTATCACGCTTGTAATTATCTTAGCCACTAGCCCGGCCTGGGCGCAAAACGCCGCCCCGGCCAGCAATCAGCTATGGAGCGTGGATTATACCAAGCAGCAAAAAGCCCAGCCGCGGCAAATGATTGTGCCGCCTTCGGTAGTGCGGGCGCCTTCGCCTTTGCGAACTGTGACGGCGGCCCCGCCCGCAGGGCGTTACACCTATGGCTCGCCCTTTGCCACGCGCGAGCCTTTAACCCATGCCGGTAACGGCGCGTTCGAGCGTCAATGGCAGCCGGTGCAGCAAATATTCGGCGTTTCTTCCGGCCAGGCGAAAAGCTTTTTGCGCAATGTGCAACAAGGCTATACGGTTGAATCGAAAAAATTCCTGGCCAGTGCGCAGGATTGGGCGGTAATTTT
>JBFXCK010000010.1:0-60778 GCA_050182275.1 Dongiaceae bacterium
GGGCGGCATGGGAAGCTCTTTGGGCGTGGTGTTGGCGGCGCTGATTTTGGTGGCGCTGCCCGAATGGGGCCGTGAAGTGGCGGATTTCAGAATGCTCTTATTCGGCGCCGCCATGGTTTTAATCATGGTTTGGCGTCCGCAAGGTTTATTGGCCACCCGCCAGCCCAGCGTGCAATTGCCATGAAGCCCTTATTAACCGTGCAAAATGTAACCATGCGTTTTGGCGGCTTAACCGCAATCGATAATTTATCGTTTGATACGGCGGAAGGCTCGATCACCGCGGTGATCGGCCCGAATGGCGCTGGAAAAACCACGCTGTTCAATTGCCTGACCGGTTTTTACAAGCCAAATTCAGGGCGGATTTTGATTTATACGCCGCAAGGGGAGATGGAAATTCAAGGATTGCCGAATCACCGGATTTGCAATCAGGCCGGAATCGCCCGCACTTTCCAAAATATCCGCCTGTTTGAAAAAATGACCGTGCTGGAAAATCTCATGGTGCCACGCCAGGCGAATCTGGAAGAAGCCAAGGAGATATTGGGCTTTTTTACCCTGGCGTCCTATGCCAATAAGCCGGCCGGGGAATTGCCTTACGGCGCGCAGCGTTTGCTGGAAATCGCCCGTGCCTTAATGACCAAGCCGAAATTATTATGTCTGGACGAGCCGGCCGCGGGGCTTAATCCGCATGAAACCGAACAGCTAAATGAATTGCTATTGCGCATCCGCCGACAGTTCGGCATCACCATTTTGCTCATCGAGCATGACATGCGCGTGGTGATGAAAATTTCCGATCATATCGTGGTGCTGGATTATGGCCGCAATATCGCCGAGGGCAAGCCCGCCACGATTCAATCGAACCCCATCGTCTTGAAAGCCTATCTGGGCGAAGATTATCAGGGGGCGGCTTGATGTTGAAAATTGAAAACCTGACATGCGGCTATGGCGCGATCCAAGCCTTGGATAATGTATGCCTGGAAGTACCGCAAGGAAAAATTGTCACCTTAATTGGCGCGAATGGCGCCGGCAAATCAACCTTGCTGATGAGCTTGTTCGGCCGCCCGCGCGCCTGGGAGGGAAGAATTGTTTTTAAAGAAAAAGACATTACCCGGCTTTCCGCCGACCGCATCGCCCGCCTGGGTCTAGCGCAGGTGCCGGAGGGGCGGCGGATTTTTTCCAAGCTGACCGTGCTGGAAAATTTACAGCTGGGCTCCCGCCTGGCGCCTGAAAAAAATTATAAAAATAATTTAGAGAAGACTTTAAATCTTTTTCCGCGCCTGGCCGAACGCCTGCATAAGCGCGGCGGCACGCTGTCGGGCGGCGAACAGCAAATGCTGGCGATCGGGCGCGCCTTAATGGGCGAGCCGGAATTTTTATGTTTGGATGAACCGTCGCTGGGCCTGGCGCCTTTGATTGTTAAACAAATTTTTGAAATTTTACGGCAACTAAACCAAGAATTGGGCGCAACTATTTTATTGGTCGAGCAAAACGCAGCGCTTGCCTTGCAATTGGCCGATCACGCCTATGTTTTGGTGAATGGCCGCGTGACTTTGCAGGGCAAGGCGGGCGATTTGCTGGCCAACAGCCAAGTGCGCCAGGCTTATTTATACGGTTAAGCTTCTGTGCCCGGCTTATGCACCAGCGAGGCCATGATTGCAATACTGAGCATAATCACCACCACTACCAGCGAGGCCGGTGTTGAAATCGCAAAGGCGGTGTGAGCCAACAGCATTTTGACGCCGATAAAGGTCAGAACCGCCGCCAGGCCGTATTTCAAATAATGGAATTTATCGGCCAAAGAGGCCAGCATGAAATACATCGAACGCAATCCCAAAATCGCAAAAGCGTTCGAGGTGAATACGATAAAAGTATCCTGTGTAATCGCCAAAATCGCCGGAATCGAATCAACCGCAAAAATCAGGTCGGTGAATTCCACCATAATCAGCGCCAATAAAAGCGGGGTAATCCAAACTTTGCCATCGCGCACAACGATGAAATGATGGCCTTCATAATTGTCGGTCACGCGGAAATGATTGCGGACATAGCGCAAAACGAAATTATTGGCTAAATCTTTCGGTTTATCGCTGCTTAGCGCCATTTTAACGCCGGTGAAGATAAGGAAAACGCCGAAGATATAAATCACCCATTGATATTCGGCGACTAAAGCGGCGCCGGCGAAAATCAAAGCGGCGCGCATAACCAGCGCCCCCAAAATCCCCCAGAACAGCACGCGGTGCTGATATTGATCGGGAGTGTGGAAGAAATTGAACAGCAAAACGATTACAAAAATATTATCAACCGACAGCGAATATTCGACCACATAGCCGGTTAAAAATTCGATCGCTTTCTCAAAGCCGAATTGCCAATAAACCCAGCCATTGAAAATAAGCGCGAGCGTTACCCACACCGCGCTCCAAATGCTGGCTTCTTTAAAGGTAATCGCATGGGATTTCCGGTGGAAAACCCCCAAATCCAAGGCCAGCATGGCGGCAATAAACGCCAAAAACCCAACCCAAAACCATATTGATATGTCCATGGAATTAGAAATGTCAGACAACCTCTAGCCTGTCAATGCGAAATGAGATAGAAGGAAAAACCTCTTTTGTCAGTTGAAGGAAATTATCATGACCCGCTGCATTCTTGCTCTTTCAATATTATTTCTCACCCTTTCCGCCGCCCGCGCCGAAATTGTGGTCGGCATCGCCGGCCCCATGACCGGCTCGCTCGCCAGCCTTGGCGAGCAAATGCGTCAAGGCGCTGAAATGGCGGTGGCCGATATTAACGCCAAAGGCGGGGTGTTGGGGCAAAAACTGAAATTAGCCCAGGGCGACGACGCCTGCGATCCGAAACAGGCGGTAGCGGTCGCCAACCGTTTGGTGAATCAAGGCGCGGTATTTGTATCGGGCCATTTTTGCTCTGGCTCTTCCATTCCGGCGTCCGAAGTTTATTCGGAAGAAAATGTTTTGCAAATTTCGCCCGGCTCGACCAACCCTATTTTTACCGACCGTAAATTAAGCAATGTTTTCCGTGTTTGCGGGCGTGACGATCAGCAAGGCGCAATTGCTGCCGCTTTTATTACCAAGAATTATAATGGCCGCTATATCGCCATCGTTCATGACAAAACCGCCTATGGCAAAGGCCTGGCCGATGCGGTGCGCGATAGTTTAAAGGGCAAGAATGTCAAAGAAGTTTTGTACGAGGCCATCACCCCTGGCGAACGCGATTACAGCGCCCTGGTCAGCAAACTGAAAGCGGCCAAGGCCGACATTTTATTTTTCGGCGGCTATCATCAAGAAGCGGGCCTGATCGTGCGGCAAATGCGCGATCAGGATGTTAATGCGCCCTTGATGGGGGGCGATGCCCTTATCACCAAAGAATTCTGGGACATTACCGGCAAAAGCGGCGCTGGCACCTTGCTAACTTTTAATCCCGATCCGCGCCTCTTGCCCGAGGCCAAGGCGGTGGTCGAGCGGTTTAAAGCCAAAAATATTAAACCTGAGGGCTATACGCTTTACACATATGCCACTTTTCAAGTCTTCGCCCAGGCCGCCGCTCAAGCGGGGGGAACCAAATTAAACCAAATCGAGCCCATTTTGCGCAAGGCTAGCTTTAACACGGTTTTGGGCAAGCTTAGCTTCGATGCCAAAGGCGATGTGCAGGCCCCCGGCTATATCGTTTATGAGTGGCGGGATGGGGAATATAAGCCGCTTAAGGATAAGGGCGCATAACCCCCTAGCCATAGAGATGGGGCTTTGGTATGAAGGGCGCATGATTTTCAAAACCATCGCCATCGGCGCCGATCACGCCGGAGTTGATCTTAAAAACGCCTTAAAAAACTGGCTGCAAGGCCAGGGAATCCGCGTGCTTGATATGGGCACGGATGGCAAAGACTCGGTCGATTACCCCGATTATGCCGGCAAAGTTGCGCGCGCGATTGGCGATGCTAAGGCCGATGGCGGCATTTTAATTTGCGGCAGCGGGCAGGGAATGATTATGGCGGCCAACCGTTATACTTTTATTCGCGCCGCGTTGGTAAGCGATGAAGAAGAAGCGAAATTAACCCGTCAGCATAACAACGCCAATATCATCGCCTTTGGCGCGCGGCGGATTCAGCCGGAAAAAGCGGTCGCGGCATTGAAAACTTTTCTATCAACCGCCTATGAGGGCGGACGCCATGATAACCGGGTCAATAAATTAACCAACCTAGGAGGGTGTTAAGGTGAGCGCAGCCATGAAATTAAATCCCCAATCCATTCATAGTTTTTTCACACAAAGCCTGGCCGAGCGCGACCCGCAAATTTTTTCCTCGATCGAACAGGAATTGCAGCGCCAGCAAGATCATATCGAATTAATCGCCTCGGAAAATATTGTTTCGCTTGCCGTATTAGAAGCGCAAGGTTCCATCAACACCAATAAATATGCCGAAGGCTATCCGGGCAAACGTTATTATGCAGGATGCGAATATGTCGATATCGCCGAAAGTTTGGCGATCGAACGCGCCAAGCAAATTTTCGGCTGCGCTTTTGCCAATGTGCAGCCCCATTCCGGCGCGCAGGCCAATCAAACCGTTTTCATGGCGCTGCTTCAGCCGGGCGATACCTATATGGGAATGTCGCTGGCGCATGGCGGCCATTTAACGCATGGTTCGCCCGCCAACCAATCGGGCAAATGGTTCAAGCCTATTTCCTATGAAGTGCGCGCCGATAATCATTTGATAGATTATGACGCGGTTGAAAGATTAGCCCAGGAACATAAGCCTAAATTGATTATCGCCGGCGGTTCGGCCTATCCGCGCACGATTGATTTCGCGCGCTTCCGCGCGATTGCCGATTCGATCGGCGCTTATTTAATGGTCGATATGGCGCACTTTGCCGGCCTGGTTGCTGGGGGCGCATATCCCAGCCCCGTGCCGCACGCTCATGTCACCACTACCACCACGCATAAAACCTTGCGCGGGCCAAGGGGCGGCATGGTGTTGACCAATGACGAGGCGATCGCCAAGAAAATCAACTCGGCCCTTTTCCCTGGCTTGCAAGGCGGCCCCTTAATGCATGTGATCGCCGCTAAGGCCGTCGCCTTCGGCGAGGCGCTGCAGCCCGAATTTAAAATTTACGCCAAAAACGTGCTGGAAAATGCCAGGGCATTGGCGGCAACTTTAATTTCCCGCGGGCTGGATATTGTTTCGGGCGGCACCGATTCGCATTTGATGCTGGTTGATGTGCGCCCCAAAAAGCTAACCGGCAAAAAGGCGGAAGAGACATTGCACCGCGCCAACATCACTTGCAATAAAAACGGCATTCCGTTCGACCCCGAAAAGCCGATGATTACGTCGGGCATCCGCTTAGGCACGCCGGCCGGCACTACCCGCGGCTTTGGCATCGCCGAATTTCAGACGATTGGCAATTACATTGCCGATGTACTGGATGGCCTTTCCAAAAATGGCGAAGAAAATAACGGCGATGTCGAAAAAATCGTGCAAGGTAAAATTGTCGAGCTTTGTGCCCGTTTTCCGATTTATCCGACATTGCAAAGAGAGGGACGCTAAATAATGCGCTGCCCTTTTTGCGGAAATGACGAAACCCAAGTTAAAGATTCGCGCCCGACGGAGGATAATTCCGCCATCCGCCGCCGGCGGATTTGCAGCAATTGCGGCGCACGCTTCACCACCTTCGAGCGCGTGCAGCTGCGCGAATTGGTGATTGTCAAGAAAAACGGCCAGAAAGAACCCTTCGACCGCGACAAGCTTTACCGTTCGATGGCTATCGCCTTGCGCAAGCGCCCGGTTGAGCCTGAGCGCATTGAGCGCGTGGTGAATGGGCTAGTGCGCCGTCTGGAATCCATCGGCGAAACCGAAATTCCGGCCGAATCGATCGGTGAATTGGTGATGGATGCTTTAGGCACGCTCGATCAAGTCGCCTATGTGCGCTATGCCTCGGTCTACCGCAATTTCCGCGAAGCTAAAGATTTCGAAGATTTTGTCGGCAAACTCGGCGCGGACGATATTAGCTAATGTTCACCGGTATTATCACCCATCAAGGGCGTATCGCAAAAATCAAAAAAACCGGCGATTGGTTAATCACGATTGAAACCGGTTTAGCTGAAGATTCCGCTGTGGGCGCCTCTATCGCTTGCTCCGGCGTTTGCCTGACCGTGATTGAAAAAACCGCCAGCCAGTTTTCAGCGCAAATTTCCGCCGAGACCATGGAAAAAACCACCAGCAAATTTTGGCAGGAGGGAACCCTTCTTAACCTTGAGCGCTCTTTGCGGGTAGGGGATGAGCTAGGGGGCCATTTTGTCTATGGCCATGTCGATGGCCTGGCTGAAATCAGCGATATTCGGGAGGAGGGGGAAAGCCTGCGTTTCACCTTTACCGCCCCTGTAACCTTGGCACCCTACCTGGCCCCTAAAGGCTCGATTGCTTTGGATGGGGTGTCGTTAACCATTAATGAGGTCGAAAATAACTGCTTTGGGATCAATATAATCCCTCATACTCGAAAACTTACCACTTTCGCCAATGCCCGGATTAATGATAAGGTAAACCTCGAAGTCGATATGATGGCACGCTATATAGCGCGGATGCTAGGGGTGATGCCTTATATCAAAAAAGTTTCCTAAAGGCAGCGAATGAAAAGCAATTTACATGTGATAGACGCGGAAGAAAATACCCCTCTTTCCTCGATCGAGGAAATTGTAGCCGAACTTCGCGCGGGTAAAATGGTGGTCGTGGTCGATGATGAAGACCGCGAAAATGAGGGCGACCTTATCATGCCTGCCGAAACCGCGACTCCGCAGGCAATCAATTTCATGATCACCCATGGCCGCGGATTAATTTGTGTGCCGATCTTAAAAAAACGCGCCGAGCAATTGAATATCGATTTAATGCCACGGCGCAATATCGGGCCCACTTCTTGCGCCTTCACCATTTCGGTTGATGCCAAGGAAAATGGCGTTACCACCGGCATTTCCGCTTCCGACCGTTCGACCACCATTCAAATGCTGGCTGATGAGAAATATAAAGCCGATGCTTTTCAAACTCCCGGCCATATTTTCCCTTTAATCGCGCGGGAAGAGGGTGTTTTGGCGCGTCCCGGCCATACCGAGGCTTCGGTAGATTTAGCGCGCATGGCCGGATTCTATCCGGCTGGGATATTATGCGAAATCCTGAACGAGGATGGCACCATGGCGCGCCTGCCCGATTTGCGGCGCTTTGCCCGTTTGCATAACTTGAAAATCGCCTCTATTGCTGATCTAATTGCTTATCGGCAAAAGCTGCGCCAGGCCGCCTAAGCCGCGATGAGTCAAGGAAAAGTACTTATTGTTGAGGCGCGGTTTTACGAAGATATCGCCGATGAATTGATCAAGGGGGTCGTGCCCGTTATACAACGGGAAGGATTCACCTATGACCGGATTGCCGTGCCTGGTTCTTTCGAGATTCCGGCGGCAATTGCCATGGCTGCGGCTGCGCTTGATCCCGCTACTAAGCAGCCGCGTTATGCGGGATATGTGGCGCTGGGCTGTATCGTGCGGGGGCAAACCAGCCATTATGAATTGGTATCGGGCGAAAGCGCCCGGGGTTTGCAAGATTTGGCAGTCCAGCAAAAATTGGCGATCGGCTATGGCATTATTTGCGCCGAAAATATGGAACAGGCGTGGGAGCGCGCCAAGGTCGATGGCCGCAACAATGGCGCCCACGCGGCCGCGGCCTGTGTAAGAATGATCGCTTTGCGCAAACTATTTGGTGTGATATGAGTCTTGCCGTGAACAAAGTTTCTTCTTCTCTGCCGGTAGCGCGGCGTCAAGCCCGGCTCGCTGCCGTGCAGGCGCTGTATCAGGCCGCCTTCAATACCGATACCGCCAATGTGGTGCAGGAATTCAGCAAGCACCGTTTGGGCAAAAAATTCGAAAATCTGTCGCTGGAAGAGGCCGACATCGAACTCTTCACCGATTTATACCGCGGTGTTGAACGCGAACGGGCCGAGCTGGACCGCCTAATCGCCGCTAATCTGGCCGATAACTGGAAAATTGAACGCATCGATCCGGTTGCGCGCGCAATTTTGCTTTCCGCCATTTATGAATTATGGTGTCGCGCCGATATTCCGCCCAAAGTCACGATCAAGGAATATGTCGATCTGGCGCATGATTTCTTTGGCGGCAAGGAGCCCGATTTTATCAACGGCATTCTTGATAAATTGGCGCATCATTTGCGCCCGCAAGAGATGGCTAAATCTTAAAAGCCGTCCTATACTAGGCCTGCCATGCCTGGTGAATTTTCTCTTATTGAAACCTATTTCAAGCCATTAGCGCTTCTGCCCGAATCTTTGGGGCTGAAGGATGATGCCGCGCTTATGTCCATTCCGCCCGGCCAGGAATTGGTGGTGACGACCGATGCCATCATTTCCGGCATCGATTTTTTGGGAAATGAAAAGCCGCATCTGATCGCGCAAAAGGCATTGCGGGTCAATTTATCCGACCTGGCCGCCATGGGCGCTAAGCCTTATGCCTATACGCTGGTGATAGCGGCGTCCAAAGAAGTTGACGCCGATTTTTGGCAAGGAATAAGTTTGGGTTTGGCGGAAGATCAAAAACATTTCGGCATCGGTTTAATCGGCGGCGATTTATCGCGCACGCCCGGCCCGTTAAGTTTGACGATTACCGCCTTCGGTTTAGTTCCTAAAGGCCGGGCGCTTAGGCGCGGCACGGCTAAGGCAGGGGACAGTCTTTTTGTTTCCGGCACAATTGGCGATTCTTATTTGGGGTTGCAATCATTCAAGGGGCGGGGTGGCGGCGATGAATATTTCCGCAACCGCTATTTATTGCCCGAGCCGCGCGTGACGCTTGGCGAAAAATTGCGCGAGCTTGCCACATCGGCGATCGATATTTCCGATGGTTTATTGGCTGATGCCAACCATTTAGCCGGCGGTGTGGAAATTGAATTAAGCGCGGTACCTTTTTCAATCTCCGGTCAGGACGAGCCTGCCTTATTAAAGTTGATGTCGGCCGGCGATGATTATGAGCTGTTATTTACGACGTCTCTTGAAAAAGAGGCGGATATTAAGGCTTTAAGCAGTCATTTAGACCTAAAACTTACTAAAATTGGGCGAATTCTTAACCAAGGCGGTGTTAAGGTTAGGGCTAAGGATGGCGGTTATCTTCCCTTGCCGGAATTAGGTCATGACCATTTTGCTTAAACGCTTTTGCCTTTTCATTATGCTGTCGGTATTGGCCGGGCCCGCCTTTGCCAATGAAGAAGAAAAGCCGCCCGAAGATCCCAATTTGCCCAAAACCTATTTTATCAATATGCCGCAATTCAACACGGTTGCAATTGTCCGCGGCAAGCCGGTATTTCACATGAACTTCGCCATCGTCTTAGATATGAAAACCCAGGAAGATTATGATTTGGTCCATAAAAAAGAGGTGCAAATCGGCGATGCGTTTGTCGAGGAATTGCACGGCATCGCTTCGGTCCAACGCGGGGCGTTGTTAAAGAAAATCGATTTTGTTAAACAGCGCTTGCAAAAACGCGCCGATAAAGTAGTCGGCAAGCCGAAAACCGTGACTGTTTTGGTAAGGGCCACAAGCGAAAATACCTTAGTGCCCGACCCCCAGGCGGTTAAAGAGGTAAAAGCCCCAAAACCCGAACAGCCAATACTGCCCCTAGCCCCTGCCGCGGCGGAAGACGCCCCAAAAACCGATAAGTAATTTTATTTCCTTAAAGATAATATAATTCATTTAAACGGATATTTTATATTGCCACTTCAGGAAAGTGGTGGTACCTTCATGCCCGTTACAGGAAAATGGATATAAAATAATGGCAAGTTTGCTAAGCGCGCCTCCCCGCCGGACTCGGCTTGCTTCTTATCCTATGCAATTGGTAAGGGGTTTAGGGGCGCATGCTGTCGTAGAGGATTTTTATCTTCAAACCGCCGTGGATATGTGGTGGGTGACGGATATTATTAATCCCCATATGCGCCCCTATGGCGCCTTAAGGGGGGTTCTGGAAATTCTAAATGAAAAGGCCGGCGAATTTGAGGGTTTTCCTTACATTCCGGACTTAAAAACCGCCTTAACCCATATTGTTTCTAAGCGCTGGCCTGATGTTTATCCTCAGTCTTCCTTGCCGCCTTTGCCTGTGCTGACGGTTTATGAAATTCCTAAAAGCCAGGCTAGCGAAGCGGAGCGGATAGCTTTTCACCTAGCCGGGCGGTTGCGGAAATTATCGGCTTCTAATCCAGCCATGGGGCCTTTATTAGAAAAAATGGCCGGGGCAGTGTGTATCGCGGTGTTAAAATTAAGGAAAAAGCCGCAAAAAATCTATGATCTTTTTCCGCAAGACAGAAGCCTGGGCAGGGAAGACCGCTAATTTCTAATAAAATTTCGATTTTCTAGCTTGTAACAAAAGCTTGAATAAGGTATTTAAACACTAACGCAATTTTTATTTAGGAGATAAAAAGATGAAATCCTCTCAATTCGCTCTCAAGGTTGCCTTTTTGGTTTTGTTTTCGTTTTTAATTATTGCTCCGGCTTCGGCGGAGCCGCCGGTTGTTGCTGGCGATCGCACGATTCCCGGCCGCATTATTGACGGCATTGTGCATTACGGCGATGCTTGCCTTGGTGTGATCAATAACGATGATCCCCGTATAATCCGTGGGATTGCTGGTGTTTTTGGCGCGATTTTCTGCAGCTAGATACTTACGTTATTCAAAAATAGAGGCCGCCTTAAGCCAGGCGGCCTTTTTATTTAACCCATTGCTTTCGCTAGATGTTTCTGGCATAAACCTCGGGCTCGGCTACGAGCTTTTAGGTTTCTAAATTCTTCTATAAATTCCAACTAAAGGGTTTTCCGATGTTTGATTTGCCAATGATGCACCAATTCGTTTTGGCTTGCGGGGTGTTTGCCTTGCTTTATGGCCTGTATGCCTCGCGCGAAGTTTTGGCTCAGCCAACCGGCAATGCGCGGATGCAAGAAATCGCCGCCGCCATTCAAGAAGGCGCTAAAGCCTATCTCAACCGCCAATATTATACGATCGCGATTGTGGGCGTTATTATCGCGGCCTTGCTGGCCTATCTTTTGGGCCGCCATGTCGCGGTTGGCTTTGCGATTGGCGCGGTTTTATCGGCAGCGGCCGGCTATATCGGCATGAATGTATCGGTGCGCGCCAATGTGCGCACGGCAGAGGCCGCCAAAAACGGCTTGGCCAAAGCTTTGGATATCGCCTTTAAATCGGGCGCGATCACCGGCATGCTGGTGGTGGGCTTAGGATTGCTGGGCGTGGCTGGGTATTATTTCTCGCTTCTTAAAATGGGCTTAAGCGTGCGCCAGGTGGTTGAGGCGCTGGTGGCTTTAAGCTTCGGCGCGTCCTTGATTTCGATCTTCGCGCGTTTGGGCGGCGGAATTTTCACCAAGGGCGCCGATGTGGGCGCCGATTTGGTGGGCAAAATCGAAAAAAATATTCCCGAAGATGATCCGCGCAACCCCGCCGTCATCGCCGACAATGTCGGCGATAATGTCGGCGATTGCGCCGGCATGGCTGCCGATTTGTTCGAAACCTATGCGGTTACCATTGTGGCCACCATGTTGTTGGGCAGTATTTATTTTGTCCGCACGCCCGGCATGGTCGATACGATGATGCTGTTGCCGTTATTGATTGGCGGCGTGTGCATTGTCACTTCCGTCATCGGCACCTTCTTTGTGCGCTTGGATAAAACCCAAGGCATCATGCGCGCTTTATACAAGGGCTTGATCGCAACCGCGGTTTTATCGGCGATTGCGATTTATGGCGTAATGACTCACACTTTCGATGGCCTGGCCACCGAAGTTGAATTGGATGGCCGCTTAATTCAGGTAAAGAACCTGTATTATTGCTGCTTAACCGGTTTGGTTGTCACGGGCTTGCTGGTGTGGATCACTGAATACTACACCGCCAAGGAATTCCGCCCCGTCAAAAGCATCGCCGCGGCTTCGGAAACGGGCCATGCCACCAATATCATCCAAGGCTTGGCTGTGTCGATGGAATCAACCGCTTTGCCTGTGTTGGTGATTTCGGCCGGGATCATTGTGGCCTTTTTAAACGCCGGTTTATTCGGCGTGTCATTGGCCGCTACCACCATGCTGGCTTTGGCCGGAATGATTGTGGCGCTTGATGCCTATGGCCCCGTTACCGATAACGCCGGCGGCATTGCGGAAATGTCGAACCTGCCGAAGGAAGTGCGGGTAACCACCGATGCGCTGGATGCTGTTGGCAACACCACCAAGGCTGTCACCAAGGGCTATGCCATTGGCTCGGCCGGTTTGGCGTCATTGGTGCTATTCGCCGCTTACATCGAAGATTTGCGGCATTATTTCCCCACAACCGATGTAAATTTTAACTTGCAAAATCCCTATGTGGTGATTGGCTTGTTCATCGGCGGCCTATTGCCCTATCTGTTCGGGGCGATGGGCATGATGGCTGTGGGCAGGGCTGCGGGTGCGGTGGTGGTTGAAGTCCGCCGTCAATTCAAGGAAATCGCCGGCATCATGGAGGGCAAAGCCAAGCCGCAATATGGCAAGGCGGTTGACCTTTTAACCGTGGCTGCGATCCGGGAAATGATTAAACCCTCGCTCTTGCCGGTTTTGGCTCCTGTTGTGGTGTATCTCGTGATCGAATGGATCGCGGGCGCAGCGGCCGCGTTCTCCACCGTCGGCGCGATGCTCTTGGGAACGATTGTGACGGGCTTGTTCGTCGCCATCTCCATGACATCGGGCGGCGGCGCTTGGGACAATGCCAAGAAATACATCGAAGACGGCCATCATGGCGGCAAGGGCAGCGATGCCCATAAGGCAGCCGTGACGGGAGACACTGTTGGCGATCCTTACAAGGATACCGCAGGCCCGGCTGTTAATCCGATGATTAAGATCATTAACATTGTGGCGCTGTTGCTGTTGGCCAGTTTGGCCGCTGGGCAGTAAGCCAAGTTAAAACAAAACCCGCCGGGGCGAAACCTCGGCGGGTTTTTTTATATTTTCATGTTTATCGAGTTAAAACCCGCTGTCGGCTTAAAACTACAATAGAGCCGAAAACAGCAAGACCTATACAGCTAGCGCCTATTGCCGGAACCCCTGCTTTCCAGGACAATAGGCTTTGATGAAAAGGATGTTGAGCCTTTGCTTCTGCCTGGATATATCTTTCCATCGCCTGCAATTCCGTTTGTGAAAAAGTGGCGCTATCGCCGTTTCGAAAGGCTTTCACTAATTCATAAACTTTTTTACCATCGCGGTCAGGGGTGGGATCAGCTTCAGTAGTAACCAAATGACCATCCGGCTTGATAAGATGAACCATGGCAGGGGCCGGCAAAGGTTTTCCTGTTACCACCAAGCTTCGCATTTGTTGGGCCGCTTCGTTCTGACGGTCGGTAGAATGAGAAGAAGCTCCCCATGCTCCCGCCCAGCCAGCGGCTGCGGCTACTCCTGCCGTAAATATCGCTAACATTTTACGGAAATGGCGGTTGTGGTAAACTATAGAATTGATAATACGTGGCGCTTCTTCCCGGCTAATAAATCCGGCATTAACGAATCGATTAACGAAAGAGGAAATTTTGTATGAATCGGCATATTTCAGCGTTTCCACCAGCTTTGTTGTGAATTCTTTTTTTACACCCTCAAAAAACGGGGCGTTTAAAACCTCGCCAATACGCTTATTGGTGAATTCAAGCCGCTCGTTGCCAGATAACACATTTTCAAAAACATCCCGAAACGCTTTTTGCCGCAAATTGACCGGTAAATTTTCAGCAAGAATGGCGGTCTCGCGCGATAAAGCAAAAAGTTCCATCGCATCGTAAGCCCTGCCCGTAAATAGATTATTGGCTGATAGCTCGCTCGCTGAATCAAGATAGATATCAAATTGATCTATATCTAATCCTAATAAGGCAGCCAAAAATTTTGGATCGGGTTTTTTTGGTTCTTGGGCGGCTTCCAAAAGAGTCCGGGGCTGTCCCCGTAATTCCGCAAGCACCGCGCTGGCGAACACATCGCGATGTTCAGCGAGTTCAGCCTTAGCCTCCGGCGGATTTTGAGAGATTTTTTCTAAAAGTGCGGTTAATTCAGGCAGCGTAAAAGTTTTCGGCTGGGCCGGAGCTTCGGTTGTCATGATAGTACCCCCATAAAGTTGCTTTGTATCTTTTTAGGGGAAGTATATAGGGGTGTCAAGCCTGGTAAAAGCTAACGTTCTTTCTTATCGATGCCTTGAAACCGCCCCACATTCCCCAATAGCTGCTGCATAATGGTTAACTCTGAACCAGGCGAGGGGGTAGCGCGGGCGACGGGCTTAATAGCTTGAAGCTTGGTTTCGTCGACCTTTTCCACCGTCTGAACCACGCCTTCCTTATTAAAGCGGATAATGGTGACTTCGTGTTTTTTTACTTCGGGGGTGAAGAAGGCGACCGCCTCGGTTTTCTGGCCGATATAATACCAAGCCGGCTCGCCGAATTCAGATTTGGCCGAAGGGGAGCCTAGAATACGCGCCACTTGATCTTGCGTAGTTTCGCCGGTTTTAATGTAATCAAGGCGTTCCGCATCCACGAAATTGCCGCGCGTGTTGTTAAACGGCGTGCAGGCGGCAAGGGCCGCAAAAACGGTTAAAAGCAGTAATTTTTGGCGCATATCTCTACTCGGTTAAATAAAACCCTTTGTTATCTTTAGCGGCAAAGGCTACATGAATACAAGTAAGTTTTATATAGGCTCATCCTGAGCTTGTCGAAGGATGATTCTTGCCATTTGAAAATTGTCCATGGTTCGACAGGCTCACCATGAGCGTATGGAAATAAAATGATACTTTCCCTATTAAAACGTAAGCCCACAATATCGCCAGCCATTGTCCACCGGCTTTACTTAAGTTTGGTCGATGCCGCCAGGCGCCCGGTATTTTATCAGCAATATGGCGTGCCCGATACGATCGATGGCCGGTTCGACATGCTGTGCTTGCATATGGCCATAACTATCTATTGCTTGAATAACTTACAAGAAACCACTGATCTAAAACAACAATTATTTGATCTAATGTTTCAGGACATGGATCATAATTTACGCGAAATGGGGGTCGGCGATTTGGGGGTGCCGCGCCGCATTAAGGCCATGATGCTGGCCTTTAATGGCAGAGTGCAAACCTATAGCGCCGCTTTTGAGATGGGCGATAACCAAGCCCTGGCCGGGGCGATTTCGCGCAACATTTACCGCGAGCAAAAAACCGCAAATGAAAAACCGGTGCAGGATTTGGCCGCCTATATCCGCCGTCAAATTGCTGCGCTACAGGCGCAAGGGCTGCCGGCTTTTCAAAATGCCGAAATAAAATTTATCGCCCCGGAGATCTAAAAAATGATTGCACCAATGAAGGCCCAGCCCGAATGGTCGCATCCGTTCAATGTGGAAAATTTGGGCAATAAAATCATCGAAGTGACGATTCGCGCCAATGCCGAAGAGCGCGCCCGGCTGGTAAAGCGCCTTGATTTAACGGCGCTGGATAAGCTTGAGGCGGTTTTTACCCTGGGGCGTCAGGCTGAAGAAGTCATTCAAGTTTCGGGGAAAATTTCTGCCGGTATCAAGCAAATTTGTGTGGTGACTTTGGAGGAATTCCCGGCCCAGCTTGAAGAAAATTTCAGCGCCCGCTTTGCGCCTGCCGGCAGCGAAATTGTCCGCGCCAATCATTTGCGCGAGGAGGGGGATGGCACGCATGAAGACGATATCGAGCCCTATGAATTCGGCAAAATCGATCTAGGCGAAATCGCTACCCAATATTTGGCGCTGGCGATCGACCCCTATCCCCATAAGCCGGGCATCGAGGGCGGCGGCCTGGTTTATGGCGCGGCGGAAGACAAAAAGAACCCCTTTGCCGGCCTGGCGGGGCTATATCCGAAGAAAAACTAGGCTTTTATTAATCTTGACTGTATTATAATAAGTATTATAATAGAGCAAAAGGAGCAAAATCATGACTACTCTTAAAATCACGACCATCGGCAGCTCGGTTGGAGTTGTTCTGCCCAAGGAATTGCTCGCCAAATTGCGCGTCAGCAAGGGCGATTATTTATATGTCACCGAAACGCCAAATGGCGTTGAACTCCGCGCCTATAACCCCGAATTCGCCGAACAAATGGAATTGGCGGAGCAGATTATGCGTGAAGACCGTGACGTCTTAAAAAAATTGGCGGAGTAAAGCTTGTCTAAAGAACCCAAATGGGTGCCGATAGATATGGCTATCGCTATCCATCACCGGCAATTGGCGGAACATGGCGGCTCAGAAGGCGTGCGAGATAAAGGGCTGTTATCCTCGGCGCTTAATCGTCCAATCGACCGTTGGTATTATAGCGATATAAAGCCTAGTATTTGGGAATTAGCTAAAGACTATGCTTTTGCAATCGCCCGCAACCATCCTTTTATTGATGGGAATAAGCGTACCGCTTATGTCGTATGCCGCCTTTTTTTCTTGATGAACGGCCATAATTTGGAAGCTTCGACCGAAGAAAAATACCTAAATTTTTACAAAGTCGCCGCCGGTGAAATCACCGAAGAAGAATTCGCCGCCTGGTTGAAAGAGCATCTGGTTAAAGCCTAATTATGGCTTGGCTATTTCCTTATAAAAACGGAAACAACTATAAAAACCCATACTAAACCCTTGCCAAATAGAGGATTTAGGTCTATACACCCTCCTTTGCAGGGGGCGTCCGATTAGGCGCCCGGTATTTATTGACCCTAAGATTTAAGTTTAAATAAAGGTGGTGTGTTATGGCTGTACCTAAAAGAAAAACTTCCCCGTCGCGCCGCGGTATGCGCCGCTCGCATCACGCGCTTAAAGCCGCCGGCGCCGCTGAATGCTCGAATTGCGGCGAATTGAAGCGTCCGCACCATGTGTGCCCGTCTTGCGGCCATTACGATGGGCGGCCGACTTTCCGCCAAGCAGAAGCCTCGGCGTAAGCGTTTTTTTTAAGTTAATCCCGTGTCCCGCCGCATCCGCATCGCTTTGGACGCCATGGGGGGCGATAAAGCCCCCGATATGGTGCTAAAGGGGGCAAATATCGCGCGCGAACGCCATCCCGAAGTTGAATTTATTTTATACGGACGCGAAGAACAATGCGCGCCGATTTTAGCCGCCTTGCCGAAACTGGCGGCGGTAACCAAAATCATTCATGCCGAAGAAATTGTTTCCAACGACATGAAGCCTTCGATCGCGATGCGCACCTTAAAAAAATCCAGCATGCGCTTGTCGATTGACGCGGTTTCAAAACAAGAGGCTGATTGCATTGTATCGGCCGGCAACACCGGCGCATTGATGGCGACCGCTAAATTTGTGCTGGGCACGATTCAGGGTGTTGACCGCCCCGCCATCGCCTCCTTTTTCCCAACCGAGCATGGCGAATGCGTGATGCTTGATTTGGGCGCGAATTTGGAATGCGATGCCGATAATTTGGTGCAATTCGCCGTGCTGGGTGAAGTATTCGCCCGCACCGCGTTGGGCATGGTCAAGCCGCGCGTGGGCTTGCTCAATGTCGGTTCGGAAGAGCAAAAGGGCCATGAAGAAATCCGCGAGGCCGCTGCGCAATTACGCGCCGCGCAATTGCCCATCGAATTTTCCGGCTTTATCGAGGGCAATGACATCGCCGCCGGCGTTGCCGATGTGGTGGTGACCGATGGTTTCACCGGCAATGTCGCTCTTAAAACCGCCGAGGGCACGGCCAAAATGGTGGCAAGCTTTATTAAAGAGGCGATCCAAAGTTCGTTCATGGCCAAAATCGGCTATATTTTTTCCCGCGCCGCTTTTCAAAAGCTGCGCGCGCGCATGGATCCGCGCCGTTATAATGGCGCGGTGCTTTTGGGCTTGGACGGCGTTGTCGTGAAAAGCCATGGCGGCACCGATGCAATCGGTTTTGCGGCGGCGATTGGTGTCGCAGTTGAGATGGTGAAGCATGGCTTCCTTTCCACCGTGCGCAGCGAATTTGAAATTTTGTCGAAACATCTAAAAAAAACCCCTGAAAGCGCCGAACTGGCGGCGGTGCAGTAATGCTGCGTTCGCGCATTCGTGGCGTTGGATCTTATTTGCCGGCGAAAATTCTCCGCAATCAGGATTTGGCCAAGTCTCTTGAAACTTCCGATGAGTGGATCACCGGGCGCACCGGCATTAAACAGCGCCATATCGCCGCCGATACCGAGCGCACGTCCGATCTTGCCTATGAAGCGGCCATGGATGCTTTAAAAAATAGCGGTATGGGGGCTTCGCAAATCGATATGATTGTCTTGGCCACCACCACGCCCGATGAAATTTTTCCGGCGACAGCCGCCAAGGTGCAGGCCAAGCTTGGCATGACATCGGGTTTCGCCTTCGATATTCAGGCGGTCTGTTCGGGATTTTTATATGCGCTGAATGTGGCCGATAACTTCATCCGTTCGGGCCAGGTCAAAACCGCCCTTGTCATCGGCGCTGAAACTTTTTCAAGAATCGTCGATTGGAACGACCGCACCACCGCCATTTTATTCGGCGATGGGGCAGGGGCCGTTGTGCTGCAAGCCGATCAAGGCGACGTTGGCATTATCGGCAGCATTTTGCATTCCGATGGCCGCTACCGCGATATGCTGCACACCGATGCAAGCGGCAAAACACGGATGCAAGGCAAGGAAGTATTCAAGCACGCGGTAAAAAATTTGGCCGATGTCGCCAGCGAAATTTTGGCGGAATATAATTTTAAAGGGGCGGATATCGATTGGCTCATTCCTCATCAGGCCAATAGCCGCATCATCCACGCCACCGCCGAACATTTGGGCGTGCCATTACATAAAATCATCGAAACTATCGCCGACCATGGCAACACTTCCGCCGCCTCGATCCCTTTGGCCTTTGCCACAGGCGTTAAAGATGGCCGCATCAAGCCGGGCCAGCTTTTGCTATTCGAAGCCATGGGCGGCGGCTTTACCTGGGGTGCTAGTTTGGCGAAGTTTTAAAGATATGCCACAGTTCTAAAAGCTTCTTAGCTTTCTTCTAAAGGATACACACTAACCTATTGACATTACCCGATTTGCGTCCTAGCCTTCGCGCATCAACAGGAGAGGGCCCTATGTCGGAAAACACCGTCACCCGCGCCAATCTGGCGGAGACTATTTATCAGGAAATCGGCATTTCACGGAATGAAGCCGGCGATTTGGTCGATGATGTGCTGGCTTTAATGGCCGATGCGCTTGTCGGCGGGCAGAATGTAAAAATTTCATCCTTTGGCAGCTTTATTTTGCGTCAAAAGGGCAAACGCGTGGGCCGCAATCCCAAAACCGGCGAAGAAGTGCCGATTGACCCGCGCCGTGTCTTGGTTTTCCGCCCCAGCCAAAATTTGAAAAAGCGTGTTGCTCCCACTATACCCAATGGAGGTGCCGCATGATGAACATCACTAAATCCCCTGATGCTTTTCGCACTATCGCCGAAGTAGCCGCCGAATTGGGCGTTGAAACCCATGTTTTGCGTTTTTGGGAAAGCAAATTCCCCCAGGTAAAGCCCGTGCGCATGCGGGGCGGGCGGCGCTATTACCGCCAGGCCGATATTGAAACTTTGCGTCAAATTAAGGAACTTTTGCACATCAAGGGTTTTACGGTGCGCGGCGCCAAAGAAGCCTTGGAAAAAATGTCCTCCAAACGCCCGATGGTGGCGGTTGAGGGCGGCGGCAATGTGGTGGAAATCGTGACATCCGAGGTCAAGCGCGGCCAGGAACTGCGCCTGGCGGTTAAGGAATTGCGCGATTTACAGCGCCAATTACGTGCTTTGGCTCAACCCTCAGGGCTTCAGCAAAAAGCGGCTTAAAGCGATTGCGCTTTGCCCCTAATACCTCTATAACAGCCCTTCTTCTGACATCGGACGGAGCGTAGCGCAGCCTGGTAGCGCACTTGCATGGGGTGCAAGGGGTCGGAGGTTCAAATCCTCTCGCTCCGACCACCCTACGCCTTCGGCTTCGGGTGGCTTACGCCAGTCAGCCAAGGCGAAGAAAAAATAAAGCGAAGGCTGGCTGACGCCAGCTTGTGTTTTACTGGGTGCTGCCTGTTAAATCCTTAATTATTTTCTATATCCCTCGGCAAACCCTAGGCTTTCATTTCGCCTTGTGACTTTTTATTAACTATTAACTTCTAAAATCGGCATATCTGCCCCAAAAGCTTGCGAAAAATTGCTAGACTGCTAGAAATTGGAAACAGCGTATACTTTATAACTCTTCTTGCCATGGCATTAATGGAAAATAACAAAGCCAATTCCCCCCTTGAAGAACAGCTTCGCACCTTGCGCGTCATGGTGGTGGATGACAGCGTTTCGATGCGCAAATTAATCCGGATTATTTTAGAAAGCATCGACGTCGCCGAAATTTACGAGGCCGATGATGGCACCGCCGCTTTACGCAAAATGATCGATAATCCGGTTGACGTCATTATCACCGATTGGCGGATGACGCCGATGGATGGAATTGAATTGACGCAAAAAATCCGCAGCAATCCGGAGCCGGCGGCGATTCCGCCGGCCAATATTCCAATTATTATGGTTTCCGCTCATACCGACCGCGATTTGGTGCTGGCGGCCAGGGATGCCGGCGTGAATGAAATGCTGACCAAACCGGTTTCGGCGAAAATGCTGCGTTCGCGCTTTTTATCGATTTTGGAACGGCCCCGTGATTTCGTCCGCACCGGCGATTATGCCGGCCCCGACCGCAGGCGCCGCCAATTGCCGGAATTCGACGGCCCCGATAAGCGCACCGTCGCCGCTGCCGTTAAAGAAAGTTCCTAACCTTTTGCTGGGGTAGACACCGCATGGCCGCTTGGACTACGCTAACAGCCCTATTGTTGCTGGCCATTTTCGGTTACGTATTTTATTACTTCCTCTACCCGGAAAAATTGTGAACGATTTTCTGCTTTTAAATTTGGTGTTTTTTGGCGTCCTAACGGTGGCCGCCTATGCGCTGTCTTTTGCGCTGACTTATTCCGCCGGCCAAAGCAAAAAATTCCCTATGCAAGATTGGCGCGCTTACGGCAAGGCGATGCTGGCGCTTCATTTTGTCGGCTTTATCATTTTATTTTTAATGCTGTGCTGGCAGCATGTGTTGCCCTGGAATCCGTTGCAGTTGCCGGGTTTAGCATGGGACAGGGCTTTTAATATAGCTATCAGCTTTGTCAGCCAAACCAATTGGCAATCTTATCAAGGCGAAATCACTTTAAGCCCCTTCACGCAAATGGCCGGTTTAACGGTGCAAAATTTCTTATCCGCGGCAATCGGCATGACGGCGGGCATGGTGATCTTGCGGGCGGTAGCCTATCCGGCGGAGAAGGGGATCGGCAATTTCTGGGCCGATTTACGGGCAAGCATTTTATATATTTTATTGCCCTTATCCTTTGTGCTGGCCATCTTTTTGCTTTGGCAGGGCGTGCCGCAAAGCTTTCAGGCCTATCAGCCCATCACCACGCTGGAAGGCCAGGCGCAGCTTTTGCCGTTGGGCAATGCCGCTTCGCAAATCGCAATCAAGCAAGTAGGGGATAATGGCGGCGGGTTTTACGGCGCGAACAGCGCGCATCCGTTTGAAAATCCGACGGCGCTTAGCAATTTTGTTGAAATGCTGGCGATGCTTTTATTATCGGGCGCTTTTTTATTTGCTTTTGGCAAAGCCATCCGCAACCAGCGGCAAGCCTGGGTTTTTTATGCCGTCGTGCTGCTCCTTTTACTAGCCGGAGGAGTGGCGATTTACACCGCGGAAGCCGCATCATTAGTTTCCTGGGAAGGAAAAGAATGGCGCTTTAATTTGGGCGAAGACGCGCTATGGGCCAGCATCACCACCGCCACCGGCAATGGCTCGGTCAATGCAGCGCATGACAGCTTCATGCCCTTAAGTGTGTTGGTAATGCTCCTTCATATGCTGTTCGACAGTGTTGTCTTCGGCGCGGGCGGCACCGGTTTTGTTGCACTAATGGTGTTCGTCATTTTAAGCGTGTTTATGGCGGGCTTGATGGTTGGCCGCAGCCCAGAATTTCTGGGTAAGAAAATCACCGCCGCCGAAATTAAATGGTGCTTTGTTTTTATATTGGCGCTGCCGCTGGTTGCTGCGGGCTTTACGGTATGGGCGATGAATCTGGAAGCAGGACGGGCGGCCATGGGCAATCCCGGCATGCGGGGCTTTAGCGAAATTCTGTATGCCTATACTTCGGCGGCGGCGAATAATGGCAGCGCTTTGGGCGGCATTAAAGCCGATGTCCCTTTTTATAACATCACCATGGGCGTGGCGATGCTTTTGGGGCGGTTTTTTACTTTATTGCCGGCCCTGGCCCTGGCGGGGCATTTAGCGCCGAAACCAAAAATGCCGCCATCCTTGGGCACATTACGCACCGACACTTTTATGTTCGCCACTTTTTTATTGTTTATTATTGTTCTGTTCAACGGCCTTACCGCTTTCCCGCTGCTGCTGATCGGGCCGGTGGTAGAACATCTGGCGGGGTTTTAAATGGAAAATTATTTGCCGCTGCTCCGTCCCGCCGGGATTGACACGTTGCGCAAATTAAATCCCATCCGGCTGTACCATAACCCGATTATTTTTATAACCTGGCTGATCGCCGCCTGGGTAACGTTGCTGGTATTCGGCGCCCAGGGCGATAGCGCTTCCTGGCAAATCGCCTTTTGGCTGTGGTTTACCGTGATTTTCGCCAATTTCGCCGAAAGCCTGGCGCAAGGGCGCGGCAAGGCGCAGGCCAACAGCCTGAAGAAAACCCGCGCCGGCATTAAGGCGCAACGCCAAACCGCGGCCGGCGATTACGAAATGGTTGACGCCAATGATTTAGAAGTGGGCGATATTGTCTTAATCCTGGCGGGCGAAATCATTCCGTGCGATGGCGAAGTGATTGATGGCATCGCCTCGGTCGACGAATCGGCGATCACCGGCGAATCGGCGCCGGTGATCCGCGAAAGCGGTGGCGACCGTTCAGCGGTCACGGCCGGCACACGCGTTCTTTCCGACCGCATCAAAGTGCGGGTGTCGGCCAAGGCGGGCAATACTTTTCTTGACCGCATGATCGACCTGGTTGAAGGGGCCGAGCGCCATAAAACCCCTAATGAAATCGCTTTGCAGGTTTTGCTGTTAGGATCGACCTTGTCTTTCACCATTGTTTGCTTGGCTTTATTATGGTTGGCGCCGCCCCTGCATTTTTCCTTGTCGCCGGTGGCTTTAAGCGCCTTATTCATCACTTTAATTCCAACCACTATCGGCGGGCTGCTATCGGCGATCGGGATTGCCGGGATGGACCGCTTGGTGCGCTTTAATGTATTGGCGATGTCCGGGCGGGCGGTGGAGGCGGCGGGCGATGTCGATATTTTATTGCTCGATAAAACCGGTACGATCACGCTGGGCAATCGGGTGGCATGCGCCCTGATTCCTTTAACCGGCGTCGATAGCGGGGAACTGGCCGATGCGGCGCAACTGTCTTCGCTTTACGATGAAACGCCGGAGGGGCGCTCAATCGTGGTTTATATTAAAGAAAAATTCGGCTTGCGCGGGCGCGATTTGGCGCAGCACCAAACACATTTTGTTTCCTTCAGCGCTGTGACACGGCTTAGCGGCTTGGATATTGACGGCGTTGCTTTGCGCAAAGGCGCGGTCGAGGCGATTAAAAAATTCGTGGCCTCCCAGGGCAGCGTCGATCACACCGGCGAGCTTGACCGCATCGCCGAAAAAATATCGCGCGAAGGCGGAACGCCCTTGGCGGTCAGCAAAGGCGCTAAATTGCTGGGCGTTATCCATTTAAAGGATGTTGTAAAGGGCGGCATCCGCGACCGTTGCGCCGAGCTGCGCCGTATGGGCATCCGCACCATCATGATCACCGGCGATAACCCCTTAACCGCCGGCGCGGTTGCAGCCGAGGCGGGCGTCGATGATTTCCTGGCCGAGGCTACGCCTGAAGATAAGCTTCGTTTAATCCGCGCCGAGCAGGCCAAAGGAAAATTAATCGCCATGTGCGGCGATGGCACCAATGATGCGCCGGCCTTAGCCCAAGCCGATGTGGGCGTGGCGATGAATACCGGCACCATGGCCGCACGTGAAGCGGGCAATATGATCGACCTTGATTCCGATCCAACCAAATTGATCGAGATTGTCGGCATCGGTAAACAATTATTGATGACGCGCGGTGCGTTGACTACTTTCAGCATCGCCAATGACATCGCCAAATATTTCGCCATTTTACCGGCGATGATGGTAGCGAGTTATCCGGCTTTAGGGATATTCAATATTATGCATTTAACCACGCCGGCCAGCGCGTTATTGTCGGCGGTGATATTCAATGCCTTGATTATTATTGCTTTGATTCCCTTGGCTTTGCGCGGCGTGCCGTACCGCCCCTTGGGCGCCAGCAAAGTACTGGCGCGGCATTTATTGATGTATGGCTTGGGCGGAATTATTACGCCCTTTATCGGCATTAAGGCGATTGATATGCTAATTTCGGCTTTGGGATGGGCGTAAGATGCAACATTTAAAATCCGCCTTGCTGCATTTTTTGGGTTTTACCTTACTGGTGGGATTCATTTATCCCGCGGCGGTGTGGGGGATAGGGCAGGTGTTTTTCGCGTCCCAAGCCGGGGGCAGTTTAATCCGCCGTGATGAACAAGTGATCGGCTCTTCCTTAATTGCCCAGCCTTTTCAAGCGGCGCGCTATTTTCATGGCCGCCCCAGCAATGCTTCGCTGGATGCCAAAACGGGGATTTTAGTCTCGGGTGCTTCGAATTTATCGCCTCATAATCCCAGCCTTATCCGTCAGCGCCAGGCTTACGGCGACGCATGGAGCCAGCAAAATCCGAACGTTCCGCCGCCGCTCGAATTCCTAAGCGCTTCGGCCAGCGGGCTTGATCCGCATATTTCATTGGCGGGAGCGCTGGCGCAAGCTCCGCGCGTGGCCGAGGCCCGGAAAGCCCCGATCGATGAGATACAAGGAAAAATCATCAGCCAATTACAAAAAGCGCCATTCCGCTTTTTAGGGCAAGACTATATTAACGTAGTTGGGTTAAATTTAGCCCTCGATGCCCAATAATCAAACCCCTTCCTTTGAACGCCCCTCGCCCGATGCGCTCTTGCGCGAGGCGCAGCAAGAAAAACGCGGACGTTTGCGGGTATTTTTTGGCGCGGCGCCCGGTGTCGGCAAAACTTATTCCATGTTGCGCGCGGCGCAACAGCGAATGCAAGAAGGGGTGGATGTGGTGGTGGGCATTGTGGAAACCCACGGCCGCCCCGAAACGCATCAATTAGTGCAAGGGCTGCCGGCGCTTCCTTTGCGGGAAGTCGATTATCGCGGCCATGTGTTAAAAGAATTCGATCTTGACGCCGCCTTAGCCAGGAAGCCGCAATTGATTTTGGTTGACGAATTGGCGCATACCAATGCGCCGGCCTCGCGCCATCCCAAACGCTACCAGGATGTCGAGGAATTGTTGGCGGCGGGAATCGATGTCTATAGCACCTTGAATGTGCAGCATATCGAAAGCTTGAACGATGTGGTGGCGCAAATTACCCGGGTGCGAGTAAAGGAAACTATTCCCGATGCGGTATTGGAAAAAGCCGATCAAATCGAACTGATCGATATTTCGTCCGAGGAATTGCTACGCCGCTTGCAGGAAGGGAAAGTCTATTTACCCGAACAGGCAAGGCGCGCGATTCAGCATTTTTTCGCCCCCGGTAATTTGGCGGCGTTGCGCGAATTGGCCTTGCGCCATACCGCGCAGGCGGTTGAAAGAAAATTGGTTCATTATATGCAAACCCACGCTATCAAAGGCCCCTGGCCGGCGGGGGAGCGGGTGATGGTATGTTTAAACGATAACCCCTTGGCGCCGCGATTGCTGCGCGCCGCCAAGCGTTCGGCCAACCGCTTGCATGCGCCGTGGGTGGCGGTGTTTGTGGAAACTCCGTACCACGCTAGCCTGCCTGCCGAACGTAAAGAGCATATCACCGGCGCTTTGCGCTTGGCCGACCGTTTGGGCGGGGAAGTAGTTACCTTAACCGGCTCCGATCCGGCGGAAGAAATTTTGCGCTATGCCGAGCAACATAATGTAACGCGTATTTTGCTGGGCCAAACGCGCAGCCGGCGTTGGTTTAAACGGCTTTTCCCTTCGCTCATGCATCAAATTTTAGACCGGGCGCATGGCATCGACGTGATGATTTTAACCGCCCCTCCGGAAAAGGGGGAGGAAGAAGAAAGCAAGCTGATTTTGCGCGCCCGCCCCGCGCCGGTTTCCCAGCCGCGCGACTATTTATATTCCTTCGGCTGGGTAGGCTTGGCCACTCTTGCCGGAATCGCCGGCAATCAAATTTTCAGCGTCACCAGTATGGCGCTGTTATATTTGATGGCGGTGTTGATTAGCGCCACTTCTTACGGCACCATCCCTTCTTTGCTGGCCGCGATTTTAAGCGCGTTTTTATACAATTTCGTTTTTGTCGAGCCGCAAGGCGGCTTCGCCTTTACCCGCAGCGAAAACTTTCTTTCCTTCACTATTTTCCTGGCGGTGGCGATCGTCACCAGCGATTTGGCTTCCCGCGTGCGCAACCAGGCGCGCGAGGCCAACCGCAGGGAGCGGGCGACGGCGGCGCTTTATTCCTTCACCCGCCAATTATTGGGAATGACCACCTTGGATAATTTGCTGTGGACGGTGGCGCAGCAAATTTCGGCGATCATGAATGTCAATGCCACCATTTTACTTCCCGCCAAAGACCGGCTAACGGTGCGCGCCTCTTCTCCGGCGGATGACACCTTGAATGAAGGCGAAATTGCAGCCGCGCAATGGGCGTTCGATCATCAGCAGCCTGCTGGCTGGGCGACCGAAACTTTACCCGCCTTGCAGCGTTTGTTTTTGCCGATGACCACGCCGCGCGGTGTAGTCGGCGTATTGGCGGTCTTGCCCAGAATATCGGAAACCTTGAACAACCGCGAAGACCGCCGTTTGCTTTCCGCGCTAAACGATCAGGCCGCCGCTGCGCTGGAACGCATGGGGCTGGCGCGGGGGATGGAAGAAATCCGCCTGAAAGTGGAATCCGATCAAATGCGAAGCGCCTTCCTGGCCTCGGTTTCGCAGGAATTGAAGGAGCCGCTAACCGCGATGCTGCAAGCCAGCAAAGAAATCCGTGAAGGCCGCACCTCTCCCAGCAGCAGCTTGGTGCAAGCCGAGGAAATGGAAGAACAGGGCGGGCAATTGCAGCGGCTATTGACCAACCTGATTGATATCGCGCAATTAGAGGCCGGTGAAATCCACCCCAATTTTCAACAAGTGGACATAGAATCGTTGATTGTAGGATTGTGCAAGGATTCACACTTAATGCTGGCCGCTCACCGCATTGATTTTAAGGTCGAGCCTAATTTGCCGAAAATCCGCACCGACCCGGTATTGCTGGAAAAAGTTTTATGGAATTTGCTTGATAACGCCGTGAAATATTCGCCTGCGCAATCCACCCTCACTATCAAGGCTGCGCTGCAAAATGATAAGATGGTTATTCAGGTGCGCGATGAAGGGGCGGGGATTGAAACAGGCGATTTAACCCGTGTGTTCGATAAATTTTACCGCGTGCAAAATAAACAAAGCACCCCCCCCGCAGCGGGCGCCGGGATCGGCCTTTCCGTGTGCCGCGGCATGGTGCAATTGCTGAACGGCACGATTCAGGCCTCAAGCCCCGGCCTTGGCAAGGGCGCCACCTTCCAGGTGGAATTGCCGCTTAGCCCCGTGGCGTAGGAATTTTTCGTTCGAATGGCGGGCAATGCGCCTGTAAATAGCTGAAACCCGCTTCATCATGGGCCGATAGGCCTGCCTGTAAAGCCTGGGTGTAAGTGGCGCGGGCTTTGCCGCCATCGCCGCGATGGCAGTAAATCATGCTGAGTTCACGTAAAACAGCGGCATTATTTGGCCGCAAAGAATTGGCTTGGTTTAAAAAACGTTCGGCATTTCCCCAATCTTGCGCAATGGTGTAAACGCGCCCCAAATGGAAATAAGCTTCGGCATCGACCGGGTTGTTGATGGCGGCCTGCTCATATATTTGCCGCGCCGCTTCAAAATTTCCCTGGTTTTCCTGTGCTTTTCCTCGCGCAATCCAATTGGGCAAAGGGGCTAGGGTGGCAGAAGCCGAAGAAGCCGCCACCGGAGCAGGTTTCAATTTTTGAGATTGCTGGCGCATTTCTTCCGCCGCCGCCGGATTCCCCAAAATCTCATAGGCCTTGGCGCTGCCCAATAACGCCTCCTGGTCTTTTGGGTTTTTGCTTAAAATTTTGCCGTAGGCCTCAAGTGCGGGCAAGGCATCGCCCCTTTTCATCAACGCATTGGCCAATTGCCGCTGGGCCGGGGCCAAGCTTGGCTCGATACGGGTAGCCAAGCGGTATTGCGCGATTGCCTCATCAAGGCGTCCCATATTTTCAAAACGCGTGCCAAGGCTCAATTGCGCCAGCGACGATTTGGGATCGGTTTTAACCGCCTCCTTAGCGAAATCAAGCGCGCGGTTGTTATCGCCCAGGCTTTCATAGGAAGAAGACAAATAGGTAAGCGCCTGGATATTCTTTGGGTCCATTTGCAGAGCCTGCAAAAAACGGTCACGCGCTTCTTGATGGCGGTTGTTTTGAGCATATATCTCACCCAATCGGATTAGGCTGTCAGGATTGGGCGAAAGCGCCACCGCCTTTTCCAGCTCGGCCAGCGCCAAGCCTTTTTGATTGTCTTGCTGCAGCAATTTGGCGTTCACAATCCGGGCGCGGCCGAAATTCTTATCGGCCAATAGCGCCTGGTCGATATACATTTTAGCTTGCTGGCGGTCGTTATCGCGCAACGCAATTTCCGCCATGGTGGTTAAGGCGCTGGGCGCTTGGGCATTAATGCGCAAAGCTTCGCGGCAAGTTCCGGCTGCGGCATTGATGAACCCTTTATTAAAATAAGCCTCGCACAAAATTTCCAAGGCTCGCAGATCACGCGGATTTTTGCGCAGCAAAATTTTGGCGCCTGTGCCCTGAATCACAAATGGGTCTTTAATATTCATCGCGCGCTGGCGGCGCGCCAAATCGTCAAAAGCCCGCCTTTCGGTAATCGCCTGCGCCGCATCGCGCAAATCGGCGGCGGCAAGAGGCGGGGCATAGATCAGCAAAATCAGGAAAAGGGCGCGAATAATCATCGCGGGTGAGTTTAGTGCAAGTTGGGGCGCGGGGAAAGGGTTTGCTTGCGCCGCCAGGAAGTGGGGCTTTTAAAGCGGGAAGGCTTGAATTCATCATCTACGCCTTCATTCACATGGCGGTCGGCGAAGGCGGAAAATAGATAATCCAAAATCTCTTGTTTATCGGCCAGGCCAAAATGGCGTTCAGCGCCGCCGCCTTCAAAATAGCGCTGCCATAAAAGGGCCGCTTGTTTCTTTTTACCTTTGCGGCGCAAATAACGGCAGGTTGCTTTTAGATGATGGATTTGGCGGGCCAATAATTGCTGTTCGCACACGATGGTCAGCATCGGGTTTGAATTATCGCTGACCTGGTTCAAAGTGGCATTGATTTTATCCAGCCATTCGGTTGCGGCCTTAGTGAAATTTTCTTGCATGGGATGTTGCAGCAAATGCAGGCTTTCCTCATAGCGTTTGACGAAATTTTTTGCCAAAACCCCTTTGGCTTCGCGGGCCAGGCGTTTGGGTTTTTCGGCCAAGGGCAGATGTTTGAAACCGGAGCGTTTTTTATTCAAAAAGCGCACCAATTCATTATGCTGCTGGCGCGGCAAAAGGCTGGAGGTAGCGCATTTTTTGGCTTCATCGAACAGCGCGTCAACATGAAGGCCCCGCAGCTTGCCATGCGCCTTCAGGCTTTTGGCGTGGTTAATGGCGGCCAGCACGGTTAAATGGGTGGCGTGATCGCCATCATTGCCCTCAACCGCGCCGATGGTGCGCAAGGCCACTAGCCGGGCGGGGAGTTTATCGTCATCTTGCTGTTGAATATACACCAGCGTCGCAAAGGCATCGGCGATGCATTCTTGGGCATAGACATCGTATGGATCATCACCGATATGCACCTGGCGTTCAAGGGCGTACAAATGCGCCAATTCATGCAATACGGCGTAAAGATGGAAGCCGTAATGCGGCAAATCATCGCGCCAGGCGACGGTTGGATCATGCAAATGGCTATACCCATGTTGCAAATAGGCGGTCGAGGCGGCGGGGGATTCGGTGTTGATAATGCAAAAAACTTTTTGCGGCGAATTGCCGTTTTCTTCATCAAGCGGCATGGTGTGTAAGAGACAGGAAGCCGAGGCCTGGCGCAAGTTGGAAGAATTGTTCGTCACCTGGCTGGCGATCGCCAAATAGCGCATGAAGGCATCGCCTTTTTTGCGGCCTTTTTGCCAGCGCACATCATTCCAGGCCCAGTATAGGGCGCGGGTTAGATGCTGTTCATCAACATCAATATCAAATTCGATATCGCCTTCCGCGGTTTCTTGGTGGGTGGTGCGAATGACTTTGTTGCGGTTGACGATGAAGAAATGGGTATGGGGCGAAAACGCCTCGCCGAAATATTCGCGAATAAAGCGCATCACATCGGTATAACGCTGCCGCTTTGGGGTTTTTTCTTGATTTTGGTCGAGTAAAGCTTGCAATTTCCGCTGTAAACGCGGAAACTTCGCAAAAGCGTTTGGATAATCGATTTCTGCCATGTTCCCCTTATTTTTATATAAGTACAGTTTACGAAATTTAAACTAATAGGAAGTTAATAATTTACTATAGGATTTGTGGTTATCTATTTAATAAATAAGGAAAATATTGATGTCTGACAAGTCAAAAAATACCTTCCAATGGGATGATCCCTACCTTTTCGCCGGCCAATTAAGCGATGAAGAGCGCATGGTGGCGGCCGAGGCCCATAAATTCTGCCAAGAAAAACTCCAGCCCCGGGTATTGGAAGGTTTCCGCCATGAAAAATTTGATGTCGCGATTATGCGTGAAATGGCCGAAATGGGATTTTTGGGCGCGACGATCGAAGGCTATGGCTGCGCCGGTGTCAATGAAGTGACTTATGGCTTAATCGCGCGGGAGGTAGAGCGGGTTGATTCCGGCTATCGCAGCGCCATGAGCGTGCAATCAAGCTTGGTGATGCACCCCATCAATGCCTATGGCACGCCTGAACAAAAGGAAAAATATTTGCCCAAACTGGCCAAGGCTGAATTGATTGGCTGTTTTGGCTTGACCGAACCCGATCACGGCTCCGACCCCGGCTCGATGAAAAGCCGCGCCGTAAAAGTAAAGGGCGGCTGGGAATTAACGGGGAGCAAAACCTGGATCACCAATTCGCCGATCGCCGATGTTTTTATTGTTTGGGCGAAAGACGAGGCCGGTGAAATTCGCGGCTTCATTTTAGAAAAAGGCATGAAGGGCCTAAGCGCGCCGAAAATCGAGGGCAAGGTTTCTTTACGCGCCTCGATCACTGGCGAAATTGTGATGGATCAGGTTTTTGTGCCGGAAGCCAATTTATTGCCGGGTGTGTCGGGCTTAAAGGGCCCGTTTGGCTGCCTGAACAAAGCGCGTTTTGGCATTGCTTGGGGCGTATTAGGCGCAGCAGAATTTTGCTGGCATCAGGCCCGCCAATATGTGATGGAGCGCCAGCAATTCGGCCGCCCATTGGCCGCCAATCAATTGATTCAGAAAAAATTGGTTGATATGCAAACCGAAATTACTTCGGGTTTGCAATTGGTTTTACGTTTGGGACGTCTGGCCGATGAAGGTAAGGTTGCGCCGGAAATGATCTCGCTCGCCAAGCGCAATAATTGCGGCAAGGCTTTAGAAATTGCCCGCAATGCCCGCGACATGCTGGGCGGCAATGGCGTATCGGATGAATTTCACGTCATTCGCCATATGGTGAATTTGGAATCGGTGAATACTTACGAAGGCACGCATGATATTCACGCCCTTATTTTGGGCCGCGCGATTACCGGCATCGCGGCGTTTGGGAATTAAGAATGATGTTTAACCGCTTATTCAATCGTCATCCCCGCGTAAGCGGGGATCCATGGCGCCGCGTGATAGATGGATCCCGGCTCGCGCTGCTCCGCAGCTTGGCCGGGATGACGCTGATTTTATTATGCTTGTCTACAGCAGCCGCGCATTCTTACCGTGCGGGTGAAATTTACATCGGCCATCCCTGGGCCGAGGCGGGGAAGCCGGCGATTTATTTGTCATTATTGAATCTAGGCCAGGAGCCGGATCAATTGCTAAAAGCCGAATGTTCTTGCGCCGAAAAAATTGAATTGCGCGAAACGTTGGAAAATAAAAAGACGAAGAAGGTCAAGGAATTAATCATCGGCCACCGCCAGCCGGTTCCCATGCGCCCGCATGGGTTGCATTTTTATGCAGCGGGTTTAAAAAAACCCTTTGCCAATGGCGATAAAATCCCCATGACCTTAACTTTCAAAAATAGCGGCAAGGTGGAAGTGGAAATCCAGGTGCAGGAACCGGTTGAGGATGCGCAGCCGGCGCACTAAACATCCAAATCCTTCACCGCCTCCGGCGCGTGTTCTTGGATGAAGGCCAGGCGCAGTTCGGGTTTCCGGCCCATCAGGCGTTCGACCAGATTTTCGATTTGCTTGGCCTCTTTATGGCTTTCGCTTTTATATTTATCGGGCACCATGACGCGCAGCAAAGTGCGTTTTTCAGGATCCATGGTGGTGTCTTTTAAATAACGCGCCGGCATTTCGCCAAGGCCTTTAAAGCGGGAAATTTCAACTTTGCCACGGCCCGTGAATTCCTTTTTCATCAATTCTTCCTTATGCTTGTCATCGCGGGCATAAACGAATTTGTCGCCTTGGCTTAAACGGTATAGCGGCGGCACGGCCAAATATACGTGCCCCTTTTGCAATACCGGCATCATTTCACGGTAGAAAAAGGTAAGCAACAAGGCGGCAATGTGCGCGCCATCCACATCGGCATCGGTCATGATGATAATGCGTTCATAACGCAAAGCTTCAGGATCGCATTCCTTGCCGGTGCCGCAACCCAAAGCCAATACCAAATCTTTCAATTCCTGATTTTGACTGAGCTTCTCGGCGCTGGCGCTAGCCACGTTCATAATCTTGCCGCGCAAGGGCAGCACGGCCTGGGTATCGCGCGAGCGCGCCTGTTTGGCCGAACCGCCCGCCGAATCGCCCTCGACTAAAAAGATTTCGGTGCCGGCCGAGCTTTGCTTGGCGCAATCAACCAACTTGCCGGGCAAACGAAGTTTACGCGTGGCGCTTTGACGCTTTAATTCTTTCGCTTGTTTGGCCTGCTGGCGTTCGATGACACGCTCAACCGCGCGGTCAAGCAAAATGCTGGCCGAGGTGGTGTCGGAAGTCAGCCATAAATCGAAACGGTCTTTAACCGCGTTTTCCACCAAGCGGGTAGCCTCGGGCGAGGCCAGTTTATCCTTGGTTTGCCCCTGAAATTGCGGCTGCGGCAAAAACAGGGACAGCATAATACAAGCCCCGTTCACCACATCATCGGTGGTGATTTCAGAGGCCTTTTTATTGCCAATCCGGTCGCCGTAATCTTTAAGCGAGCGGGACAGGGCGCTGCGCAACCCGTTTTCATGCGTGCCGCCCTCAGGCGTTGGCACGGTATTGCAATAGGAATTGAAAAACCCTTCCTCGTCGCGCGGCCAGGCAATGGCGAAGGCAAGACGTCCGGCCTTGCCGGGGAAGGTGACTTCTTCCGCAAAAATTTGCGGCGTATAGGTTTCCCTGTCTCCCAGCGATTCTTTCATATAATCGAGCAAACCTTCAGGGAAGTGGAATGAATCTTTGGCCGGAATATCGCTGCCCTTAAGCAGGGAAGGGGCGCATTCCCAATCGATCCAAACGCCTTTGAACAAATAGGCCTTGCTGCGGGCAAAACGGTAAAGGCGGGCAGGGTTAAAGCCGGTTTTTCCCTCGCCGAAAATTTCGGGATCTGCCCAAAAGCTGATTTCCGTGCCATGTTCCTTAGTCGGGCCGATTTTTTTAAGTTTGGTTACCGCATGACCCTTGGAATATTCCTGTTCCCATAAAACCTTGTCACGCGATACGCGCACAATCAATTTTTCGCTTAAGGCATTCACCACCGATACGCCAACCCCGTGCAAACCGCCCGAGGTTTCATAAGATTTATTAGAAAATTTACCGCCCGAATGCAGCATGGTCATAATGACCTCTAATGCCGATTGTTTTTTGAATTTGGGATGCGGATCAACCGGAATGCCACGGCCATTATCGCTAATGGTGATGCCGCCATCTTCCCGCATGATTAATTTAATGCGGTCGGCATGGCCGGCGACCGCCTCGTCCATCGAATTATCGAAAACTTCGTTCACCAAATGGTGGCGCGCATTGTCATCGGTGCCGCCGATATACATGCCGGGGCGGCGGCGCACCGGCTCGAGGCCCTCTAAAACTTCGATGTCTTTGGCGGTATAGGCGGATTGTTTTTTCTTCATAGCGGCGTTCATGCCTTCTTATGTGGCATGCGCAAAAGACTTTTTCCAGGAGAAAGTGCAGGAAACGAAAGTGATTTATCTATGCCGCGTGCGCTGCCACCAACTTAAAACACCGGCCGGTTTTCGAAGGGAATCCGCGTGCTTTTGATAAATTTGCTTCACGCTGTCGGATTTTTCCAGTTCAGACAAGTGATCGATCGCGGCGGCTAAGCGGGAATATTGATCTTTATCGATTACAGCGCCGATTACCGAAAGCATGTTATCATGTACAATATGCGCCTCGGTTGCCTGCCCAATACAATGGGGCGGGAGATTTCCATATAGTTGAGCGGCTTTTTTAATAAGGGTTTCTTGAATTTCCTTCTTTAAGGCAGGATCGCTTTGCCCCAGCGCAAAAGCCAACAGCAAGGACGGATAAGCCCACTCAACCGGCTTGGAGCGCGCCATTGTCAATAATTGCTGGGAAAAATCGCGCAAAGTTTGATGGTTAAATTCGGCAGCAAGTTCTTTATACAAATTGCGGGCAAATTTTATATAGTCAGCCCCGGAAAAACTAAATAACCGGCAGCGGTTGCCATAAGAGCCGATTTTGCTTAACAGCTTGGTCAGGCTCGAAAGGCGCGGATCACAAGTTTCAAACTTGCCCGGTGCAGGCTGATAGGAGCGGGGCTGGGAAAACGCAATAAAATCTTCCAAAAAATAACAGCCATATGCCGGCCAAAGTTCCCTTAGCGTTCTATCCAGGACAGCGGCATGTAGTTTAGGGTCATCAGGCTGGCGGCGAGGGGGAAACGGAGCGCCAACCGGAAGATCGACTATAGTGGCGTCATCATAATCAAGCCGCCTATTTTCAAAAACGGACAAGGTATTGAAAGTGCGGGCCCAGAAATTCTTTCGGGTTAATATAATACCTAATTCTCTTTGTTCCTTCTCGATGTTGCTTGCCCACCAAGCAAAACCCTTTAAATCCCAACATTCCGGATTAACGCCAAAACTATCAAGTAAAGACTCGGTATAGGCCGTTAGGCTATAACGGTCATCGGTAAGGGGGTCATAGGGTAAAGCTTCGCTCATCGCCCGGCCAGTGTAACAAACGGTATCCTTTATAGCAACAAAAACTTTAAAGAATAAAAAAAGGGCCCATTTAGGGCCCTTTTTATTGAGCTAGAAATTCATTAGCCTTTAGCAGCAGCTATTACCCGCACCGTCATTTGAGCTGGGCGGATGCCGGCCATCGGTTGCGCATTTACGCAAGTGAAAGCGATATCTTCATCGCAGTTAAATGCCTGGCTGGGAGCTGGAACAAAAAGCAATGAAACTAATAACATTGCAAAAATAAAAAGAGACAATAGCTTTTGCATTGATGTTCTCCTTATCAAGAGCTAAAAGAGGGGGCGTCTTGGCCGCATAGAATACCTATTTGAGTATGCTGTCAAGGCGTTTTTAATTTAAAACACTGTATTTTAAAGCTATTTTCTCATAATCCTTCAAAATTAGCTGATTGTATGAAATCGACTAAATCTTCTCTTCCTATGGCTCCTACCGGTGAGTTGAAATTCCGCACCATTGGCATGCCCGCGGATACCAACGCTCATGGCGACATGTTCGGCGGCTGGATGATGAGCCAAATGGATTTAGCCGGCGCCAGCTTCGCCGTGGAAATTTCCAAGGGGCCTGTGGTGACAATTGCGGTCGATGGCATGACCTTCCATTTGCCGGTTGAAGTGGGCGATGAGGTCAGTTGTTATGCCTCGCTGGTGAGAATTGGCAAAACTTCAATTGCCGTAAAGGTTGAAGCCTGGGCGCGCCGCCAGCTTCATGCCGAGCTGGAATTGGTGACCCAAGGCACCTTCACCTATGTTGCAATAGATGATAACCGTCAGCCACGCCAGGTTAAGAAATAAAATAATTAAATATTGCTATAATTTAATTTTATTAGTTCATAAAGCCGCAATATAATAAAATTATATTTTATTATAAATTATTATTTATCAATTACTTAATGTATTTATGTAATAATTATTTAATATAAATACAGATTGACTACTATAATACTAAAGTAGCAGCATCATAAGCACTAATCTTTTAATTTTGAAAGGAGAGTGCTATGAGAAAAATTCTTGCCAAAATCGGGTTTGGTGAAAAAAACAAAGCCGGTAATCCTCCCAAGGCCGAAGGCGATATTTTGCGGCGAAAAGAATATGCCGCGAATACCCCTTTCTTTGAAGAGGGGGGAAAGTTCCTTAATCAGTCAACCGCCGCCAAGATCATCGATCTTGTGCAGGTCTTGCAGGCGCATGAGGTGTCATGGCCCCAAGCTCAGGTGATTTGGTGGGCGCTGAAAGAGGCGCATGACTCGTTCAAGCCTTTAAAGCGCGAGGTTGATACCGCAGTGCTTGCCCAAATTCCCGATGTGGTTTCAAGTGGGAATGTTTCCTATCAAATCCATTTGCAAAATCAAGGCGTGACTTTGGGCGAGCTTGGTTATAGGGCCTTTGGCATTAAGAAGGACAAAGGCCAAACCATCAGCCAATCGGTCGAAGCCATGCGCATGTGGCAAGATATGGCCAAGGATGGCAATCAACGCCGGCGCATCATGGAGGAAGTGAAAACGGCATTGGCGGTTTATCTGAGGCGCTATCTTGGCAATAAAGGCCCGCATGATGCCATGATTTTAAAAGGCGCCATCAGCCGCGCCCACGCTTTAATGGAGCATAATTTGCTGCTGGCCTATGAACTCGACCGCGAATCGCCAACAGGTTTTTCGGTGCAGCAAATGAATCTTGGCCCCGGCCAAAGAGAAGTGCTTGATGAAGTCGCCCCGGCTTTATTGCACAGAAAGCGCCAAAAAGCGCTCGTGCATTAAGGCCAGGTTACAGGAGGGGAAAAGCCGCCTATTTGTTGTCCCTCTCCCCTTGCGGGAGAGGGAAGCGAACGAAGTGAGCAGGGTGAGGGGTTTGGGCATAATTTTTATTACCCCTCACCCAGCATTTCCTAATTCGGCCTTTGGCCTCATAATGAAATGCTGACCTCTCCCGCAAGGGGAGAGGTGAAAAAAGATCAAACGCTATAATACATCTTAAACTCAACCGGATGCGGCGTGTGTTCCATTTCATAAACCTCCGGCCATTTCAATTCTAAATAGCCATCAATCAAATCATCGGTGAAGACGCCGCCGACTTTTAGGAAAGCGCGGTCATTGTCGAGCGCGCCCAGCGCTTCGCGCAAAGAGCCGCACACGGTTGGCACTTTTTTCAATTCAGCGGGTGGCAGATGATATAAATCAGCATCCATCGTTTTGCCAGGATGAATTTTGTTTTTAATGCCATCCAATCCCGCCATCAGCATCGCAGCAAAGCTTAAATAGGGATTTGCGGCGGGGTCGGGGAAGCGCACCTCAACCCGTTTGGCTTTATCGCCGACGCTATAGGGAATGCGGCAAGAGGCGCTGCGGTTATGGGCGGAATAGGCGAGCAATACCGGCGCTTCGAATCCTGGAATCAAGCGCTTGTAAGAATTGGTGGTAGGATTGGTGAAGGCGTTAATCGCCCGCGCGTGCTTGATAATGCCACCAATATAATAAAGCGCCATTTCCGATAGGCCGGCATTGCTTTTACCGGCGAATAAAGGCTTGCCCTTTTTCCAAAGGCTTTGATGCACATGCATGCCGCTGCCATTATCGCCCCTGATGGGTTTCGGCATAAAACAGGCGGTCTTGCCATAGGCGTGCGCCACATTGTGGACGACATATTTATAAATCTGCACCGCATCGGCCATTTTGGTAAGGGTGCTGAATTTAATGCCCAGCTCATGCTGGCTGGCGGCCACTTCATGATGATGTTTTTCAATATCAACGCCCATATCGCCCATCACGGTCAGCATTTCGGCGCGCAAATCATTACCGCTGTCAACCGGTTGCACCGGGAAATAACCGCCCTTAACGCCGGGGCGGTGGCCCATATTGCCGTTTGGCATTTGCGCGCCCGAATTATAGGGGCCTTCATTTGAATCGATAAAGTGAAATACCTGATTCATCGCCACATCGAAACGCACATCATCGAACACAAAAAATTCAATTTCCGGCCCGAAATAAGCGTTATCGGCAAAGCCCGCCTTTGCTATAAAGGCCTCGGCGCGTTTAGCGATGGAGCGCGGATCGCGGGCGTAATTTTTTCCCGATTTCGGATCGGCCACATCGCAAGTGATAATCAAGGTTGGCTGCGCCGCAAACGGATCCAGCACCGCGGTGGCAAGATCGGGTAATAGCAGCATGTCGGATTCATTAATCGCCTTCCATCCGGCGATCGAGGAGCCGTCAAACGGCACGCCGTCATTTAACAAATCCGCATCAACCGTGCGCACCGCCTGGGTGGTGTGATGCCATTTGCCGCGCGGATCGGTAAAACGGAAATCGACATATTTAATGTCGTGATCTTTAATGGTTTGAAGTGTTTTTTTGATATCGCTCATCACGGGCTCCTGGGGGAAGGGAAAGAAGGATGAAAGGCACTTCCTTATAGCGCAAGCTAAAATTAATGCACTAGCCTTTGGGGCTAAAAACAAGAGTTTATCCCTAAACTTCTTAGTAACTATTTTTTGCTAGGCTGAAAGCGTAAACTAACGAAAAAGTAACTATTGAAGGCGGGTCGCTATGTTGTTGGAAAATAACCCTTCCGAGCTTTTATCGCCTTTGGCCGCCCCTAAGCAGCCAGGGATTAGCGCGGGTTCTAAAGCCCCTTGGAAATCCTGGAATCCGGGCCTGGATAATGACGATCAAACTTTGGCCCAAGCCTATCAAAGCCTGCCCGGCAATGATCCGGGCCAAATCCATTGGCTGGTGCGTTTATTGGAAAACCCGAAAAGCAAAGTGGCGCTATCGGGCGCACTCGAATTATTCGACCATGATATTGTCCATATATTATTGGGCCGCGGCTTGCTGCCGCAAGATGAATCTTTTGTTATCGGCTTTACCATGGGCGCGTCCTCAACTGCTAAATTCTGGGAACGGCGTTTGTTTAAGATGGTGGCGCACCGTTTTTATCCCAGTATTTACCGCTTAAATGGCGATCAAATCAAAGTCTATGACATGGCGTTTGATGGGGCGCAAAGCAGCGAATGCCGCGATTTGCACCAAATCAGCTTCAAAAACTATATGGATTGGAAGCTGGGCGATTTACGCAGCCACCTTAAAATCGATAAAAACTATTTGCGCAAACTTTACGCCGAAGAACAGCGCCTCATTCCCGGTTCCAAAGCCAGCCAGCGCCTTCCATTGTAAATTATCCCCCGTTCGCATAGCTCCGTTGCGCTAGGAACGCTTGATTTCCAGGCTTCCTGCCCGTATAAGTTTTTCCTATAAACTTTTTAAAGGGTACGGAAAAAATGGGTTTACATCATGATGGGTTCGAGACGGTCAATCTCGAACAGGAATCCGCTGAACAGGATCTGGTTTTATTAGGCGTTTTAGCCTGCCATTTATACGGTACCGATCAAATCCCAGTCCAGTTGCAGGGCTGTTTCACCTCGGTGCAAAAAGGGCAAATTCAGGAATATGTTCAAAAATTTGCCGCTATTAAAGCCGCCAATAAAAATCCACGGCCTAATAAATTTAAAAAGGCTTTTTCTACTTCACCTGCCGATGCAACCGTCAAACTCAAAGTCCATTTTTCCGGCGCGCACTTTTTAAGCTCGGATACGGTCGCCAATTTAATTATGGAAGGGGCTAATATTGAAGTTCGGATGCCCGATCCCTTAGATAAGCACCGCAATAGAACTCCTTTAATGGCGGCTGCCCATAAAGGCGATGCTTATTTAGTAATGGAATTACTGGGCTATGGCGCGCAAATCGCGGCTGTCGACCGTTACGGGCGCAATGCCTTGGACCATTGGAAAAACTCTCCGTTCCATCAGCATCGCGATCATAAGGCGGAAATGGAATTAGCGGGTAAAATTTTGCGCCTAGCTTTAGCACATGATGATTTAAGCCATATCGACCAGGAAATTGCCCATCAAGCCGGTTTGGTTAATGGCCCTACTTTTAAACAGTCGGTGGCCTTATATAGCTTCCTTAACATGCCCGATGCCCGCACCATAGTGCTAAAAGCGCTGCGGGAAAGAAGCCGCTCTAAACTCGCCCCCGGCCGTCTGCTGGCCGCTCACCGGACACGCTAAAACAGGCATTGAATATCCTTATAGGATATGATATATTTTATAGGTAATAATTACCAGGAGCGGAAAATGGCAAATCCAAAAGACCCATTAGGCGATTTTATTGCGCCCAAAGGCCCAACTGACGACATCAGCCCCGAGCGAATGGCGGCTGAAGTTTATGCGGAAAAAGTCGCTGCTGACCTGGCTGATCTAGGGCCGGGCGGCAAAACACGTTTACAGGCCGAATTGGCGGCAGCGCAAGACCGCATCGCTTTTCTTGAGGGGCGTTTGCAAGACGCGCAAAGCGCAACCGCCCGCAACGATCAAAAAACCGCAAAAATGGAAGAAGAACTTGACCGGGCCAGAGGCTTAAAAGAAATGATCATTGCCGAGGAAAAAAGAATCATCAGAGACGAAAAAACCGTTCTTACCAATCCGTATGGAGTGGCAGGAACTGGCTTTGACAATATGGCGATCGCAGGCGTCTCTATTACCGCCGCTAAAACGCCGCAAGCCACGACCGTTTCCATTCCTGTCGCCGGCGAAAACCCGCTCCAATTTGATCAGCGCATTGATGCGGCTGGTTTTGAACCCAAAATCGTCAAATTAAAGGGCGATGATGGCAAATTGAAAACATATGAATTGCCGCCAGAAAAACAGGCCAAAAAAGCCTCGGCCCAAGCGGCGCAAGGCGAACGGAATAAAATAGTTGCTCAGGAAAGCACCGAAGCAACCCGTAAACAAGCAAAACAACAAATGGCCCGCGATCCGCAAGCAAGCGTTCTCTTAAGCGCAACCGGCGCTTTGGGCAAGCTTTTAAAAGATAGTGTCAACTTAATGGATGGCTAATCCTTAAGCTTTCTAATCTTCCAGCTTTTGTTTATAACGGGTGGACATGAATCCATCCGTTTCCAATTTTACCGTGGCCTTAATCGCGGGCGAGCCTTCGGGCGATTATTTGGGCGCCCGCCTAATGGGCGCGCTGAAGGCGCAGCATTCCAATATCAATTTTATCGGCATCGGCGGCCCTTTGATGCAGGCGCAAGGCTTACAATCGTTTTTTCCTTATGAGGAACTGGCTTTGATGGGGTTGGTTGAAATCATTCCCCATATCCGCCATTTGCAAAAGCGCATTCAGCGCACCGCCGATTATTTGCGCCAAATAAATCCGGCGGCGTTAATCACCATCGACTCGCCAGGATTTAACAAGCGTGTCGTTAAAAAAATCGGCAAAGGGCGTTTTCCTTTGATTCATTATGTAGCGCCTTCTGTATGGGCCTGGCGCCCCGGCCGCGCCAAAGTTATGGCTAAATTATACGACGCGGTTTTATGCCTGCTTCCTTTCGAGCCGCCCTATTTCGAACGGGCGGGGATGAAGGCCTATTTCATCGGCCATCCCATTGTTGAAAGCGGGGCAGGGATAGGCGATGCCAAGCGTTTACGTCAAAAACTAAATATTAATCCTAATGCAAAAGTTATTTGTCTTCTGCCCGGCAGCCGCAAGGGGGAAATCGCCCGCCACATGCCCTTATTCCGGCAAACAATGGCGCGCTTGCAAGAACGTTATGGCCAAGTGGTTGCTTTGCTTCCTACCTTGCCACATCTTCAGGAATTGATTGCGCCCCATATTAAAAACTTTCCCACGCCTTTGCATATACTAACCGCCGAGCAAGATAAGCACGACGCTTTTGCTTTAAGCCAAATAGCGCTGGCGGCATCGGGCACTGTAACCTTGGAATTGGCGCTGGCGGGCTTGCCTCATGTGGTTGTGTACCGGGTTAATTGGTTGACCGCGCTTATCGCGCGGCAATTGGTTAAGACGCCGTGGATAACTTTGAGCAATATTTTGCTGCAAAAGAACACCGTGCCGGAGTATATTCAAGAACGCGCCACGCCGCATTTGGTTACGGAAGCAATTGCCGAATTGCTCGATAATCCAACCAAGCGCATGGACCAAATCGCAAGTTTGGAAGAGGCGTCGCAAAAACTAAAACAAACCGCCTTGCCGTCGGAAGCGGCGGCGAAGGCGGTTTTGAGTTTAATGAAACAAGAAAGCCTAGATTATGCCGCAAACCCAATCCTTACTCGATCTGCTAACGTTTAATGTAAAAACCGCTCGGGGAGTTTATAGCCGCGCCCAGGTTGATTTATTGCGCACCCGTTTGGGATATTTACAAGAAGATAAGCCAGACGATTTGGCTGATGCTAATGAGGAATTTTTAGATAAATTAGCTCAAATAGCGCGCAATTCAGTTCAGCCGACAGAATTTGAAGTCCTTTCCCAGGCTAATGCGGAACTGCGCAAAGATATATTATTGATTTTAATAACGACAGCGGAAAAAGCTTCTTCTTTAATCGCCGCTAAAGCTTTCAGCCAAATAGTTGATATAGTATCGGCTGCGGACGCAATCGATAAATCTTTGAGCGCTTCATATGATCCGTTTATTATTATCGAAGGCGCAATCGCCCGAATTAAAGGAAGAAAAAATAAAGATGAAAGGGAAGAATTGCTAATTGCTATTACGCCTGAATTTAAGCGTTTAGCACCCTTAATGCAGGGCAATAAGGATCGAACGGATCAATATCTTGGGTTTTTCCGCGATATGCTGATCATGGCGGAATCGCAAGGCGGGGTAAAAACGCTGTTAGAGAATATCCGCCTATTGGCTTCGGAATGCGGGGTAGTTCTTAATGTTCCTCTTAAGGGCCGCGAAAATTTGGATATGGTATTCGGCGCTATCGGCGAAGCTATGATGATTCAAAGGCCATCAACTCCGCCACCAAATCCAGGCAGGCCGGTTCTTGAGCAAACACGTTAGTAATCCTGGGAAAAGTAATTTTATTACCCAATAGGATTTTGTTGACTTAACGGAAATAACTTGTTAGGGTGAGCCCAGATTAAATAGCCGCTTTAAAATCATAATTTTCTAGGAGGAGTTAACTATGTTTTTTAATCGTGATTTTACAATTGATACTGTTTTAGGCGCTGACAATCCTAGCCAAGGCCTTACCAATGATAATCTTGTTGATAAAACTAAAGAAATTGGCGCAAAGATCGAGGAATTTATTGCTAAAGGCATGTTTGCTGAACTCACCGTACTTTTAATGGCAGTTCAAGATACTGCTTTGATTGCGGCGTTAGAACCAAAACATGTTAAGCAGCTTTTACCAGCCCTAGTAAAAACAGATTATGGCTCGATATTGACCGATATTTTTTCAATTATTTCTAACCGTCCTAATTTAATGGAAGTGGTAACACCTGAACAATTTGCGGCGACTGTTAAACTTCAAATTGAACAAGGTGAAGCCCCCGGTTTTGCAGCAATGATGGAATTAGGAAAGAGATATGAAAGATTACTGGTTGGTTTGGCGCCAGAAGAGTTTGATCAAGCTTTTACGAATGTCTATCGTTCTGGCTGTAGCGGTTATCGTTTTGGCAACGAGTTTGATAGATATGTATCGTTTCCACAGCTATTGATCGAACTTAAAAAGCGGCCGCCTTTAGCAGAAAAATTCTACGCTGTTGTGGCGCGTGAACGTGCAAGGCAAGCAGCTCGCTAAAAGCTATTTCCTTTTGTCAACCGGAATATAAGGCCGTTTCGGCGAGCCGGTGTATAACTGGCGCGGGCGGCCGATGCGCTGTTCGGGATCGCCGATCATTTCCGACCATTGCGCAATCCAGCCGACCGTGCGCGATACCGCAAACAGCACGGTGAACATCGAAACCGGGAAACCCATCGCTTTTAGGATAATGCCGGAATAGAAATCGACATTGGGATAAAGCTTTTTCTGCACGAAATAATCGTCTTCCAGGGCAATACGCTCTAACTCCATCGCCAATTCCAGGCGCGGGTCTTTGATGCCAAGCTCGCTTAAAACTTCATGGCAGGTTTGACGCATGACGGTCGCGCGCGGGTCATAGTTCTTATACACGCGGTGGCCAAAGCCCATCAGGCGGAAAGTGTCATTCTTATCTTTCGCGCGTTTAATGAATTCAGGAATGCGGTCTTTATGGCCGATTTCATTCAGCATTTTAATAACCGCCTCATTCGCGCCGCCATGGGCAGGACCCCAAAGGGAGGCGATACCAGCAGCGATACAGGCAAACGGATTAGCGCCCGAGGAGCCGGCCAAGCGCACGGTCGAAGTCGAGGCGTTTTGTTCATGATCGGCGTGTAAAATTAAAATGCGGTCCATCGCGCGGGCCAAAATCGGGTTGACCTTATAAGGTTCGCACGGCACCGAGAATGTCATGTTCAAGAAATTTTCGGCGTAAGACAAATCATTCTTCGGGTACACGAAAGGCTGGCCGATGGAATATTTGTATGTATCCGCCGCAATCGTCGGCATTTTCGCAATCAAGCGGTGCGCCGAAATGTCGCGCTGCTTGGGATCTTGAATATCCAAGGAATCATGATAGAAGGCCGAAAGCGCGCCCACCACGCCGCACATTACGGCCATCGGGTGCGCATCACGGCGGAAACCGCGATAGAAGAAGGTAAGCTGTTCATGGATCATGCTGTGATGCGTGATTGAATAGTCAAAATCCTTCATTTGCTGTGGAGTCGGCAATTCGCCGTATAACAAAAGATAGGCGACTTCTAAAAAGCTGCTTTTTTCGGCCAATTCCGCAATGTCATAGCCGCGGTACAAAAGCACGCCTTCATCGCCATCAATGAAAGTGATTTTGGATTCGCACGAAGCGGTTGAGCCAAAACCGGGGTCATAGGTAAAATAACCGGTTTCGCCGTATAGTTTACGTATGTCGACAATATCCGGCCCCAGCGTGCCGCTCATTACCGGCAGGGAAAGCGTCTTGCCGCTTTTGGGGTCATTCAAGCTTAGCGGGGGTTTGGTGTTAGACACAGTTTTCAATTCCGGTTTTTTAGCGGTATCGGCCATCTTGGCCTCCTGATGCAAAAGAGAAAAAGAAAGGGAAAAATCTGATATTGCAATGCAACACTAACGCAATCCGGTTGAGAATTGGTTAATTCTACCTTGAGAGCACAATAAAACCAAGGATTTCCTTGTCTATTGAGATATAATTTTCAGTATAAGCATGGGGTGGAAGAAGAACAAAAAACTGTCTAGATGCTTTGGCTTTTTACTGCAGTGCATACAGGTTTTTCTTGTGCTTTTTCCATCACGCTAAAAATTTTACAATTGCTCTAGAAAAGCGCATCGCCAGGAAATTTGAGGCTACTTTGGCGGGGGTGTTAAAACTATCCTCCGCCTATCCCCGTGTGGGGATAAAAAAACATATTTTAGCCAAAATTGCGCTTGCGATAATTCCTATATGTGGTAGCAATAATAACTATTGAATCTATAGGTAGTGGCTTATCCCCATTTTGTTATCCACCAATGTGGATAAGTTTCTACAAATAAAACAATAGTTTAGCAGGAACGGGCCAGATGAAGCAGCTTTCTCAGGCTGGGCTTGTTTACCGCCAAACTGGGGTTTTAGAGGAAAATTGACGGGGATTATTTAGCCGGATGGGGCTCAAGCTTCATTGACCCCCTGGCTGGAAAATACCCCGGATTTTAGAATAAACGGCTTTGAGTTAAAGAACAGAATTAGGGAGTTAAAAAAATGCTTGATATCGTCCAAATGGCGCCAAAAAATACGGCGGATAAAGGCAAAGTCGGCAGCCGCGATGCCAAGACGATCCAAGTAAAAATTGAACCCGAACGTGATGCCAATCTAACCCCCTTTGGCAAAGCCACGCTTGATGACCGCTATTTGCTGCCCGATGAAACCTATCAAGATTTATTCGCGCGCGTCGCCACCGCTTTCGCCGATGATTCGGCCCATGCGCAGCGGATTTACGATTATATCTCCAAATTATGGTTCATGCCGGCGACGCCAATACTTTCTAACGGCGGCACCGAACGCGGTTTGCCGATTTCTTGCTTCTTGAACGAATCCGACGATACGCTGAACGGCATTGTCGATTTATGGAATGAAAATGTGTGGCTGGCCGCGCGCGGCGGCGGTATTGGCAGCTATTGGGGCAATTTGCGCTCGATCGGCGAAAAGGTCGGCGCCAATGGTAAAACCAGCGGTGTTGTTCCTTTTATCCGTGTTATGGATTCGCTCACGCTTGCTATCAGCCAAGGCAGTTTGCGCCGTGGTTCGGCCGCTTGCTATTTGCCAATCAGCCACCCGGAAATTGAAGAGTTCATTGAAATCCGCCGTCCTACCGGCGGCGATCCCAACCGTAAAGCTTTGAATTTACATCACGGCGTATTGGTCACCGACGCTTTTATGCGCGCGGTTGAACAAGATGCGGAGTGGGGGCTAACCAGCCCGAAAGACGGCGCGGTGATCCGCAAAGTTTCGGCGCGCGCCTTATGGATTCGCTTGCTCACCGCCCGTATTGAAACGGGTGAGCCTTATATCGTCTATATCGACCATGTCAACCGCGCAATTCCCGAACATCACAAAATGGCGGGCCTATTCGTAAAGACTTCGAATTTGTGCAGCGAAATTACTTTGCCAACCGGCCCCGACCGCCAGGGCAATGACCGCACAGCTGTTTGCTGCTTATCTTCGGTTAATTTGGAATATTTCAATCAGTGGAAAGATCATCCGCTATTTATCGAGGATGTCATCCGCTTTCTTGATAACGTTCTGACCGATTTTATTGAACGGGCGCCCTCGGGCATGGACCGCGCTAAATACAGCGCCATGCGCGAACGCTCGATCGGTTTGGGCGTCATGGGTTTCCATTCTTTCTTGCAGCAGCAAAATGTGCCGTTTGAATCGGTCATGGCCAAGGTATGGAACCGCAAAGTTTTCGCCCATATTAAACAGCAGGCCGATGCCGCCAGCAAATTATTGGCCGAAGAACGCGGGCCTTGCCCCGATGCGGCCGATTTCGGCATCCGGGAACGTTTTTCCAATAAAATAGCGATTGCGCCAACCGCATCGATTTCGATTATCGCGGGCAATGCCAGCCCCGGTATCGAGCCGGTCGCGGCCAATTCCTACATGCATAAAACCTTGTCGGGCTCTTTCAATGTGCGCAACAAATACCTGGCGCAAGTGCTGGAAAAATACGGCAAGAATGACGATGACACTTGGTCGCTCATTACCCTAAAGGGCGGTTCGGTATCGCACCTCGATTTCCTGACCGAGCATGAAAAGCTGGTCTTCAGAACCGCCTTTGAAATGGATCAGCGCTGGCTGATCGATTTGGCCGCCGACCGCACGCCCTTCATTTGCCAGGCGCAATCGCTGAATATTTTCTTGCCCGCCAATGTGCATAAACGTGATTTGCATCAAATCCATTATCAAGCCTGGAAAAAAGGCGTGAAAAGCTTGTATTATTGCCGTTCGCTTTCAATCCAGCGCGCGGAAAGCAGCGACACGCAATTGGCCACCGGCGATCCGTTGCTGGAAGCGGCCAAAGAAGCGGCGATGGTAGTGCAAAACGCGCAAGACGTGGGTAAACAAGATCTGCCCTTCGTCGCGGGTGCGGCCAACCATAATAAGGATGGCGGCAGCAATTACGAAGAATGTTTAAGCTGTCAGTAGCTTAGAAAAAATATATTATTAGTAGGAGGTGTCGTATGTCCCGTCTGTTAACGCCGAATCACGTTTACAAGCCTTTCCATTATCCCTGGGCCTATGAGGCATGGCTGACGCAGCAGCGCATCCATTGGCTGCCCGAAGAAGTTCCCTTGGCCGATGACGTCAAAGATTGGCGTAAAAAGCTAAGCGACGGCGAGCGCAATTTGCTCACCCAAATTTTCCGCTTCTTTACCCAGGCCGATGTTGAAGTCAATAATTGCTATATGAAACATTACAGCCAGGTGTTTCAACCAACCGAAATTCTGATGATGCTTTCGGCCTTCTCCAACATTGAAACCGTGCATATCGCCGCGTACTCGCATTTGCTGGATACGATCGGCATGCCGGAAATCGAATATTCCGCCTTCCTGAAATATAAGGAAATGAAGGATAAATACGATTACATGCAAACCTTCAATGTCGATAACAAGCATGAAATCGCCAAAACATTGGCGGTATTTGGCGCCTTCACCGAAGGCTTGCAATTGTTCGCCTCATTCGCCGTGCTGCTGAATTTCCCGCGCTTTAATAAAATGAAGGGCATGGGGCAAATCGTTTCATGGTCGGCGCGCGATGAAAGCTTGCATTGCATTAACGTCATCCGTTTATTCCGCACTTTCATTCAAGAAAATCCGGAAATTTGGACCGAGCAATTAAAGCGCGATTTATATCAAGCCTGCTCCACCATCATCAGCCATGAAGACGCCTTCATCGATTTGGCGTTTGAAATGCAGGGGGTAGAGGGCTTAACCGCGCAGGAAGTCAAAGATTACATCCGCTATATCGCCGATAGGCGCTTAAACCAACTTGGCTTGCAGGCGATGTATGGCATCATCAAAAATCCACTGCCCTGGATGGATGAAATGCTGAACGCGGTCGAACATACCAATTTCTTCGAAAACCGGGCGACCGAATATTCGAAGGCTTCGACCGTCGGCACTTGGGAAGAAGCATTTGATGACGAGTTCAGCGTCAAGCATGCCCAGGAAGCGGCTAAACCGGCGGCTTAACGCCACCCGAAAAATCGCTTAACAAAGCCAGCATCCTTTGCTATGAAGGCTGTTCACCAAGTGGCGGGCTTAAGCTCAGTTGCCCTAGTGAGGGGCCTTTCGGCCCTGAGCGTAAACTAAAAAGCTGGGCGGCCAGTATAAATCTGGTCAATATTTCTAAGGATGGCGGGCGTAGCTCAGTTGGTAGAGCACCAGATTGTGATTCTGGCCGTCGCGGGTTCGATCCCCGTCGCTCGCCCCATTCCTTATCCTTCGCCCCCATTTTTCCCTTTCAAATATATATACAACCAGCGCGTTTATTTTGTTTCCGATTCAAAAACGGATGCGAGTGCGACAGACAAATTTTACTGCCAATCCCTCTCTTTTAGGCCCCAGTTTAATAAATTAATAATAACTTTGGCCATAAATGGAAACTGAAATTTCTATCGGATTTTCCTGTAGAAAATTTTAGAGAAAGACAAGAGAATTTAAGTGAAAGAGCCCCTCAAAGCCCAGTCCAACGATATAAAAAATGTTGCGGCCGAAAAGGCCGCCATACGCATTGATATTGCCAAAACCGCCGCTACCTTCAGCGTGAATGGAAAAGATTTAATTGTTAAAGACGGCAATGGAAAAGTTGTCGATGTCATCAAAGATTTCATGACAATGATCAAAGAAGGCAAGATGCCAATCTTGATCTTAGGCTTAAAAGAAGTTTCTGCTAGCGATATTTTAGCAAAATTAAATGGTGGCGAGGCTATTTATATCGCGCCTCTTCTTGACCCTGCCTTTGATGTTGAGGAAAGAAATTCTTCATTCGAGCATTTCAACGAAGTGCTGACCTTATCGCAAATGCTGGAATCTTCGCCATGGAACAATATGGGTTGGAATATTGCCGACCTTGAATACCGCTTGCAGTCTTTAAGGGCATTAATCGGCGAAAATAATAGAATTAATCCGGCGGATGGTAGAGGAATGCGCGACCGGCCGAATGGCCCCGATCAAAATAGGGATGCATCCGATAATGGCCCGCGTGTACCGCGTGATCCTGTTCCCGATCCTCTCCCGCGTCCTGATCCACGGCCGCATCCGAGCGATCCGAACCCAAATCCTAATCCTAACCCTGACCCCAATCCAGATCCCGCTCCAGACCCTGATCCAGATCCCGCTCCAGACCCCGATCCTGATCCTTCACCCGGATTTTTGTTCGACAACGGCCCCAATATTGTTGACCTTAATGCCGTAAGAGCAGGGGATTATACCGAAGGCTCGCAATATGATACCGGCGGCGGCGAAGACGTTATTACGGGTTTTGATACACTTCAGGCGGCTATCGACGCCGGTTTTGATTTGACGCATGTGCTAAATCTTGGAAGTGGCAACGACATTTTTATCGGCGGCGCGGTCGGCATGATAATCAATGGCGGCGGCGGTGATGATATATTAACCGGTGGCGAAGGTAACGATACCCTAACCGGCAGTACAGGCGACGATACTATCGATGGTGGTGCTGGCAATGATATTATTAGTGGCGGCGGCGGTAATGACGTTTTAAGCGGCGGTGAAGGCACCGACAGCATCACCGGCGGCGTTGATAACGACCGTTTTGTTTATTCGGTTGATGCGGTATGGGCCGCTGGCAGCACAATGAACTATCCCGGTGATTCATTGGCAATAACCATAGAAGGAAAAAACCGGAACTTTGATACTTATGACGGCAGCGATGGCATTGATACTTTAGAAGGAACCAACGGTGCAGATGTATTAAGCTATAGCAATGGAAATATCCGCAACATCGAAATTTTTGACATGGGCAACGGCGATGATGTCGTGTTACTGGCCAACGGAAATATTAGCAGCATAACGGTATATGGGGGTGCCGGTGATGATATTATTGCCACTGGCGATGGGAATGACACAATAGATGGCGGCGATGGAGATGATTACCTTTATGGCGCTGCTGGGCATAATACCATTCTAGGCGGCAATGGCAGTGACTTTATTTATTATAGTTCCAGCAGCTCGACAACTATTACGCAAGCCATGACTTTTGGCTCCACTGGCGTGACCCAAAATGTGGTTTTAAATTTTTCCACTAGTTTGTATGACGGCGGGAATGAAGTGGATAATTTACAAGGCACGGCCGGTGATGATTATATATCTTATAATGTCATAGGTTTTGCCGCACGGATCTTAAATTTTGAAGTAATCGATGGCGGCGAGGGCAATGATTATGTCGACATGAGCGCTTACAGCCAGGGAATTACCCTTTATGGCGGTGGCGGTCACGATACCGTTATCGGCAGCAGCGCCGATGATGCGCTAGTGGGCGATGGAGGAAATGATCATTTAATGGGTGGCGAGGGCAACGATTATATCGACGGCAGTGATGGCAATGATTTAATCGAAGGCGGCGCAGGCAACGATTTATTGGCTGGCGGCAGTGGCCAGGATACCTTTGTCTATTCTGTCGATGACGTTTTTGATTCTGGCTTCATTGTAACTTACAATGTTAGGGTACCCTTTGTTGATATCGGCGGGATGAATTATAATTCAGATTATTATCATGGCGAAGATGGGATCGATACTATCCTTGGCACTTCCGGCAATGATTTCTTGGAATTTGCGATCGATCTCGCAAACAACTACACCTATGGTAACATCCGGAGCGTTGAAATTTTTCGCATGGGCGACGGCAATGACGTGCTTTTGCTGGGCAGCTCAAGCTACACCACGGAGGGCGAAGATGAAAACGGTAATCCCACCACGGTTGAAATCACGCTAGGTTTTGACATTGAATATGATGTTGAGGTTTATGGCGACAACGGCAATGATGTGCTGATGACCGGCAGCGGCGATGATTATCTAGATGGCGGTTCTGGTAATGACATTTTATATGGCGGCGCTGGCACCAATATTTTAAATGGCGGTTCTGGTAGTGACACACTGCACTTTAATTATGACAATATTGCCGACACCATCGTTAAAAACGTAACTTTCGGGGCAACCGGCGTTACGCAAAATATTACCTATACCGTTTCTTACAGCATTTATGACGGCGGCCTTGGCACCGATTCATTATCGACTTCGGGCAGCGGCCTAGAGAATATTTATATCTCCTACACCATGGTTGGTTTCAGCGAGATTTTTATCAATAATATTGAAGTCATTTATGGCGGCAATGGAAATGATTATATTGATATGGGATTAGGCGCCTATAGCAATAATCTTCAAATCTATAGCGGCGAGGGCAACGATACAGTTATTGGCACCGCCCGTAATGATGACGTGGTTGCCCAAGGCGGCCATGATACGATTTACACTGGCGGTGGTCAGGATACTATTTTCGCCGATGATGGGGATGATTTTATCGATGCGGGCGCCGGCGATGATTTTATTTTTGGCGGTGCTGGCGATGACATTATCCGTGGCGGCGCGGGCAGCGATTTGCTAGCTGGCGGCGGCGATAGGTCTGACCCAAACGGCTTTTGGAATATAGCGGGTTCAGGTAATGATCAATTTTTATATACCGGCGCCGATCTTGACAATACGGCGGCTGTAGACAGGATCACCGATTTTAGAGGTGGCAATGTAGCTGGATCCGATCAAATTGTTTTGCAGGATATTTTGATCGGCTATCAAGACGGAGTTTCCGACCTTTCCCTATTTGCCCGTTTTGTAAGTAATGCCGGGATTGTCAGTTTTCAGGTCGATTTAGATGGCGCCGCTGCAGGGCATGACTGGCAGACAGTTGCCATCATTCAAGGCAGTGACCCGGGCAGTGCTAATATTAACGATAACGTGCGCTTGTCACTAGGGGCTAGTTAGAACTTTCACTTATAGCGCCTTTGCCCCTAATGCCCCCCTATTAATCAGATTTTTCAAGGGCTTCAAAGCCTAATTATCACGTTTTTGCCAACATTCTTTTGACATTAATATCTTTTTAAGATATATTTATAATATGCTAATAAAACCTTACTAAAAGGTTAACGTGATATACAGGGGCGGTATTATGAAAAAAACTATCTCAAGCCAGTTAAAAGTCCTTACATGGAAAAATGCGGTCACAGATGATGGCCGTATCCATTTTTCCAAAGACGCTGCTAGTTTTTTGATTACAGGCAAAGACCTATTAATCAAAAACACCGAAGGTACAGTTACCCAAATCATTAAAGATTTTCTTGATATAACCACAACCGGCAAAGCGCCGACGCTGGTAATAGGCGTCGATGAAGTAGGGGCTGGCGAATTTTTGCAAAAATTGCAAAGCTTAGGCGCAATTCAGCCTGCTGAAGGGCAGACCGCCGAGCTGGCGCATGGGGGGGCAGCCTTTACCCGCTTTGAAGATAACGGCAATTTACCAGGCGTGCGGGCCTTAAACGCTCTTTCTGAAAATGCCGGACAAGGCGGAAGTGCGGATATAAAAATAAGTCACCCTGAAACATTAGTAAGGGCTGCCATCACAAACAGCACGGGGCCGGTCGACGTTCAACCTGCTTCTCCTATTCCGAAACCTGATTCAGATGATCACCCTGCGCCGGCAGATGGGGAACCGCCTCCACCTCCACCACCCCCGCCGCCGCCTCCTCCTCCACCTCCACCACCTCCGCCGCCGCCGCCTTTGTCGGCGTTATTCAATGATAATGCGAATAACGTTAATTTCGAACAGGTAGATGCCGCAAATTATTTAGCCGGCACGCAATATGATGCGCTTGGCGGGGACGATACTGTTCAGGGATTTAACACATTGGCCGCCGCCGCGCGCGCCGGATTTGATTTAAGCCGGACGCTGAATTTAGGGGCGGGTAACGACGTCTTTACCGGTGGCAGCATCGGCATGTCGGTTTCAGGCGGTACGGGCGATGATACGCTAACCGGCGGTTCCGGCAACGATATTTTAAATGGCGATGAAGGCAACGATCTAATTTCCGGCGGCGATGGCGATGACATTTTAAATGGCGGCGACGGCGCTGACGTCATCAATGGCGATGATGGCGACGACCTGATCGATGGCGGCATGGGCGCCGATATTTTGAATGGCGGCAATGGCAATGACCGTTTTATTTATGGCGCCGACACGGTCTGGTCGGCGGGCAACAGCTTTCAATTTGGCGACGGCGTTTCGGTTAATGTTGCCGGCAAAAACCAATCTTTGGATCAGTTTCATGGCGGGGCCGGGATCGACACCATTATCGGCACTTCCGGCGCTGATGTGATAAGAAGCTTTAACAATAATATCACCGGCATTGAAGTCTTTGACATGGGCGATGGCGATGACGTGGTGATTTTAACAAACGGCAATCTGGGCAATGTCACGGTTTTGGGCGGTAATGGCAATGATGTGATCGCTACCGGCAGCGGCGACGATATATTAGATGGCGGCGACGGCGATGATATTTTATACGGCGGCGCCGGCCGCAATACGCTTTTAGGCGGCGCTGGCAATGACACGCTGTATTTTACCGACAGCGGTGCTGGCACTATCACCCAAGCCATGACTTTTGGCGCAACCGGAATCACCCAAAACGTTATTTTGAATCTTTCCACCAGCCTATATGATGGCGGCAGCGGTTTTGATACTTTGATTGGCACCAGCAACAATGATTACATTTCATTGGATGTGCCGGGTTTTGCCCAGCGTTTGCTAAATATCGAAGTCATTAATGCTGGCGATGGCAATGATTATGTCAATATGGGTCTGGGCAATTATACCAATAACATCACCATTAACGGCGGCAATGGCAACGATACGATCATCGGCACCAACCGCAACGACATCCTGAACGGCGATGCGGGCAACGATTATATCGTCGGCGGCGATGGTGACGATATTATCAATGGCGGCGCCGGCGTTGATTATTTAGATGGCGGCAATGGCAATGATACCTTTATCTATAGCGCCGATGGCGTCTTTGGCGGCAGCGTGAATGATGTATTTGATCTGCTTAATCCGAATTTTATTCCTTACGCCTTCACCACCAAATCGATTATCGACCCTTTTAGCAATCCCGATTTGGCGGTTTTGATCAATGGCCGCAACTTTAGCTTGGATGTGATTGTTGGCGGCCTGGGCGTGGATACGATTACTGGCACGGCTAGCGCTGATTTTATTCTGATGGATGCAGGCCTCTTTGTTCCGGTGCCGGGCAATAGCGTGAATAATTTTGCCACCGGTATTCCTTTAATTTCGGGCGTTGAAATCTTTAATCTGGGCGATGGCAATGATGTGGTCAATTTGATCGACACCAATTTGCTGGCTCAGGGCATTGTGGTTACTTACGGCCAATATCAATTCACCATGCCCGATGGCACCGTTCTTACCCGCACCGGCGTGATGGTGGATGCCGGAAACGGCGATGACGTGGTGTGGACCGGCAGCGGCAATGACGTAATTCTAGGCGGCAATGGCAATGATATTATCGATGGCGGCGCTGGCGACGATATTATTTTCGGCGGTGCTGGCGATGACCGTATTTTGGGCGGCAATGGCAATGATTATATCGATGGCGGCGCCGGCAACGACACGATCGACGGCGGCGCAGGTAACGATACGATTTATGGCGGCGCGGGCACCGACTTCTTAAACGGCGGCGCCGGCAACGATTATATTGATGGCGGCGATGGCAATGACGGCATCATTTTAGGCGCCGATGGCCAATATTACGATGCCGGCCTGGAGATATTTTTTGACGACCGTTTAATCGCCGGGGTTAATGGCGGTGATGGCGACGATATTTTATTTGGCGGCAATGGGTTTGATTTTGTCCAGGGCGGCCGCGGCGCGGATACAATGACCGGCGGCGCCAGCATCGATTACTTTATTTATGAGGCGGGCGATGCCGATGCCATTGACACGATCACCGATTTTATGGGCGGCAATAGCGCCAGCTCCGATTACATTGTTCTGCAAAATATCTTGCAAGGGTACCAAAACGGTATTTCCGATTTATCGCTCTATGCCCGCTTTGTGACCGAAAATGGCGTCACCCGTTTTGAAATCGACATTGACGGTGCAGGCAGCGGCCATAGCTGGCAAACCGTCGCCATCTTGCAAGGCGCCGGCGCGCAAAATGCCAATATTATCGACAACGTTATTGTAACGCATCATCCGTAAGGAGAAGAACTTATTTAGCGGCAAGTTTCTCTACCGAACCTACCTTGGGCACGGGTGCAAAAAGCATCCGTGTTTTTTTCTTCGGAAATACAACGGTTTTTAAAAAATAACTTCTAAACAATTGAATTATATAGCTTATCGCTGTTCTCCTTTGCTAAAGATTTATTAGGGGCAATTGTTTATTATATCCGTTCAATTTTGGGATTTTTGTTTTGGCCGAAACTCCGACAACATCGATTGAACCGCAAGACCCCGCCGTGCAAAATTGGCGGGTGGCGCCTAGCGTAACGCTGGCCGATGACCCGTTGCTGAATTGCTTGGTTATTCTGTGCCGTTTACTCGATAAAACCCATTCGCGCGATTCCTTGGCGGCAGGCCTGCCGATGACCGAGCAGGGCATGACACCGGCGCTTTTCATCCGCGCCGCCGCCCGGGCCGGGGTTAGCAGCCGGTTGATGGATCGGCCGCTTGATCAAATTCCGGCTTTGGTCATGCCGGTTGTGCTTTTACTAAAAAAGCGCGGAGCTTGTGTGCTGACGCGCCTAGACCCGGATAAGGCCGAGGTTATTTTTCCCGAAACCGGCGGCACGCAAATTATCACGCGTGGCGAATTGGAGGAAAGCTATAGCGGCTATGTCCTCTTCGCCAAGCCGGAATTCCGCTTTGACCCGCGTGCTTCCGGCCTAGTCGAGGAAATCAAGGGCAGCTGGTTCTGGGATACGGTGCGGCACTTTAAGACCATGTATGTGGAAGTGGGCTTGGCGGCGTTTATGATCAACGTCTTTGCGCTCGCCACGCCTTTATTTATCATGAATGTTTACGACCGTGTCATCCCCAATAACGCCATGGAAACCTTGTGGGTGCTGGCGCTGGGCGTCATGATTGTCTATCTCTTTGATTTTATTTTACGGGGCCTTCGCGCCTATTTCCTCGATCTTTGCGGACGCGGGGTTGATACGCTGATTTCGGCTAAATTGTTTGAACAATTAATGGGTTTGCAATTGGCCTCGCGGCCGCCTTCGGCCGGCGTTTTGGCGGGGCATTTGCGCGAATTTGAACATCTGCGCGATTTTTATACTTCGGCCACGCTTAGCACTTTTGTTGATCTGCCATTCCTGTTGTTGTTTATTGTCATTATCGGTTTTGTCGCCGGCTGGCTGGCGGTTATTCCCTTAGTAATGATCCCGGTCGTATTGGGTATCGGCGTTTATATGCAGCGCCCTTTAACGCGCATTGTTAAAGAAACTTTCCGCGAGTCGGCGCAAAAAAGCGCCCTATTAATTGAATCGATCACCGGCCTTGAAACCATTAAAATGACAAGCGCTGAAGGCTATATGCAGCGTTTATGGGAAAGTTTTGTCGGGAAAACGGCGGGTTCGAACATGCGATCCCACACTCTCTCGTCGGTGGTGATGAATTTCACCATTTTTTCCAATTATTTTGTTACTGTGGCGCTGATTGTGGCGGGCGCCTATTCGGTTGCTAGCGGCAATATTACGACGGGCGCATTGGTAGCTTCGGTTATGCTGGTTAGCCGCGCCATGGCGCCGCTTGGGCAATTGGCCGCGCTCTTAACCAAGTTTCATCACAGCCGGGCGGCCTTGGAAACCTTGAACGGTTTCATGTCATTGCCGGTAGAATTGGCGCCAGGAAAAACCTTCTTAAACCGCCCGCATTTGCGCGGTCATATCGAATTTCGCAATGTCAATTTCAGCTATCCGGGGCAAAAAATGAAAGCCTTGGACAATATCAATTTACGCATCGAGCCGGGCGAGCGGGTAGGGATCATCGGCGCGATTGGTTCTGGCAAAACTACGCTGGAAAAACTATTGATCAATTTATACGAGCCGACCGAAGGCTCGATCATGATTGACGGCACCGATGTGCGGCAAATCTATCCGTCCGATTTGCGGCGCAATATCGGCGTATGCCCGCAAGATGTGTTTTTATTTTACGGCACGGTAAAGGACAATATCATTATGGGCCGCGCCGCGTTGGATGACCGCGCGGTCTTGCAGGCCGGCACGCTGGCGGGCGTTACCGATTTTCTAAAAACCCATCCGCTGGGCTATGATTTATCGATCGGGGAGCGCGGGGAGGGCCTGTCGGGCGGGCAGCGGCAAGCCATTGCCCTGGCGCGGGCTTTGGTTAGCGATCCCAGCGTGTTGATTTTAGATGAACCCACCAGCTCGATGGATCCCGGTTTAGAAAACCGCATCAAATCCCGCCTTGACCGCTATTTGCGCGATAAGACTTTAATTCTAATCACTCACCGCGCTTCCATGCTTTCCATGGTCAACCGCCTGATTGTTTTAGATAATGGCAAGGTCATGGCCGATGGGCCGCGCGATCAAGTCTTAAACGCCCTGAAAGAGGGGGAGGTTAAGGCCGGATGAAGCCGCTTCGCGATATGCTGAATGAATTTTTGCGCATCCACCGCGATGAGGTCGAGTTCATGCCCGAAGCCGCCGCCGCCAGCGAGCGCGGCGCAAAATTATTTTATCACTTACTGCTGATTTTTATCGGCATTTTCTTTGTGATTTTTATTCTATGGGCGGGTTTTGCTCAAGTGGATGAAGTGGCGCGCGGCGCCGGCAAAGTCATTCCGACTTCCCGCATTCAAGTTATTCAAAATTTGGAAGGCGGGATTGTCGAAGACATCAAAGTGCGGGAAGGCGATATTGTTGAAAAAGGCCAAGTGCTTTTGCAAATCCGCAATAGCATGGCGCAGGCCGATTTCAGCGCCGGCCGGGTGAAATATATGGGCATTCTGGCCGCCATGACCCGCCTTGCCGCCGAGGCCAATGGCAAAGACCGCATCGAATTCCCGCCGGAAGTCGTCAAAGAAGTTCCTGAGGCGGCGCGGATTGAGGAAGCAAATTTTTACAGCCGCCGCAATGAATTATTGTCGCAGGTTAGCGTCTTTGAATCGCAAATGGCGCAACGTCAGCAAGAAGTCGCCGAATTGTCGGGCCGTGCGGAAAATATTGAACGCTCCTTGAATTTAGCGCGGGAAGAAAAGAAAATTTTAGAACCTTTGGTGCAGCAAGGGGTTTCTTCGAAAATTGAATTGTTGCGCGTGGAACGGCAGGTTGCCGATTTGCAATCACAAATGGAAAATGTGCGCATGTCGATTCCCCGCGCCCGCTCGGCGATCGAGGAGGCGCGCCGCCGCATTCAAGAACGCAAAGCCACTTTCAGCTCCCAAGCCTCGGCCGAGTTGGCGCAAAGACGCGCCGAGATTGCAACCTTAACTCAAACCATGACCGCCAGCCAAGACCGTGTCGCCCGCACCGAAGTGACCTCGCCGTTGCGCGGCACGGTGCAGGCGCTTAAAATCAATACCATCGGCGGGGTTATTAAACCGGGCGAGGAAATCGTTCAAATCGTTCCTATTGAAGACGTGCTGCTGGTCGAGGCGCGAGTCAGGCCCGCCGACATCGCTTTCATTCGCGAAGGGCAAAAGGCTATTGTCAAAATCACCGCCTATGATTACTCGATTTATGGCGGCTTGAACGCCAACGTCGCCAATGTCAGCGCCGATTCGATTACCGATGATAAGGGTGAAAGCTATTTCAAAGTTCTTTTGAAAACCAGCGGTAATACGCTGGATAAGCAGGATAAGCCTTTACAAATCACTCCGGGAATGACAGCATCGGTAGATATTATCACGGGCCGTAAAACCGTCCTTGATTATCTGTTGAAACCAATTTTAAAAGCGCAAGAAAACGCTCTTCGTGAAAGGTAAGGCTTAAGCCGTGTGGGAAAGAGTACGTAATTATTTCTTCGCCGGTTTGCTGGTAACCGCGCCAATCGGCCTGACGTTATATATCGCTTGGGTGATCGTTGATTTTATCGACCGGAGCATCACAGCTTTAATTCCCGGCCTTTATACCGAGTCGGCTTTGCCGTTCCATGTGCCGGGTTTGGGGCTGGTGCTTTTATTGGTCGGCCTGACTTTAATCGGCTTTATCACCACCAATATTTTTGGCCGCCTGATGTTGCAAAGCGGCGAGGCCATTTTAGCGCGCATGCCCGTGGTGCGCAGTATTTATGGCGCCACCAAGCAAATTGCCGAAATGCTGTTCGGCAGCCAGAAATCGGCCTTCCGCCAGGTGGTGCTGATCGAATATCCCCGCCGCGAATGCTGGACATTGGGTTTCATCAGCGGCCCGCCGATTTCCTCCTATACCAAAGCCGCGGGCCAGGAATTGACCAATGTGTTTGTTCCTACCACGCCGAATCCAACATCCGGCTATTTGCTCGCCATCCCCATCGACCAAATCCGCCCTTTGAATATGACTGTGGAAGAAGGCTTTAAATTTATTATTTCCGGCGGCATCGTCACGCCGGATATGCGGGAGTAGAGATAGGGCGTTAGCCCGACTGCAAATAATGAAACGCCCGGTCGCGCTCGAATAAAACCAGCAATTGCCGCACCCCTTGCCCGCGCGCGGTTTTTAAGTAGGGGTCTTTTTCTACCAGCAGCCGCGCATCATCATGGGCTATCGCCAACA
>JBFXCK010000011.1:0-58187 GCA_050182275.1 Dongiaceae bacterium
AACAGGAAGGCGAACAGGTCACCAACGCCACGCGCACGGCGACGGAATCCTACACGGCAGAATTAGAGCGTCTTAAAAACATGCTCGATGCTGGCGCGATCAGCCAGGAAACCTATAACCGCGCCGTCGCCAACGCTGAAAAGCAGCAGCTTGACGCACGCAAGGATGCCGAAGCCGGAGCGTTGCGGGCCTTCCGCAATTACCGCGAACAGGCAGAAGATGCCGCGTCAGCGGTCGAAAAAGCCTTCACCGAAGGCATGAAAGCGACCGAGGACGCGATTGTCGATTTCGTCACCTCCGGTGGAAAGAGTTTACAAAGCCTGGGCGATCTGGCGAATTCCATCGTCGCTGACATCACCCGCATGGCCGTGCAGAAATCTATCACGGGGCCGTTGTTCAACATGCTGGGTAGCAGCATGGGTGGTGGCGGTTTTCTGGACAGCATTTTCGGCAGCATCTTTCACGAAGGTGGCGAAGTCGGCGGATCCGCGCCGCAGCGCCGTGTGCCTGCCTATGTGTTTGCCAGCGCGCCGCGTTATCACACGGGCGGCGTGGCGGGCTTAAAGCCTGGGGAAATCCCCGCCATTCTTGAACGTGGCGAAGTGGTTTTACCGAAGGACGGCACCCGCATGGGATCGCCCGTCAATGTCGTCATGAACATCACCACGCCGGATGCCAGCAGCTTCCGTATGAGCCAGTCGCAAATCACGGCAGAAGCGGCGCGCGGCATTCAACGCGCCAAGAGGAATCTGTAATGGCTTTTCACGAGGTTCAATTTCCGAATGACATCGCCTATGGCGCGACGGGCGGGCCAGAATTTGCCACCTCCGTTGTCGCCACGGCGTCGGGATTTGAACAGCGCAATATCAACTGGTCATCGGCCCGTGGTCGCTGGGACGTAGCATCCGGCCTCAAAAAGCAAACCCAGCTCGATACGTTGGTCGCTTTCTTCCGCGCCCGCAAAGGCCGCGCCCACGGATTCCGCTTCAAGGACTGGACGGATTACAAGACAACCGCGCAGGCGCTTGGCACGGGCAATGGCACGATCACGACGTTTCAGCTCATCCGCACCTATTCATCGGGTGGCGCCACGGATGTTCGCACCATCACCAAACCCGTCGCCGGCACGGTCAAAGTTTATCTGGCGGGCGTGCAGCAAATGTCTGGCTGGTCGGTCAATACCACTACAGGCGTTATCACCTTTACGACCGCGCCTGGAAACAATGTGGCCGTTTCTGCCGATTACGAATTCGACGTGCCGGTACGCTTCGATACCGACCGCATGGCTATCACTATCGAACAGATCAACCTTCATCAATGGTCGGGCATCCCGATCGTGGAGATCAGAGTATGAAAACTGCCGGAAGTCCGCTGGCCACACATATCGCTGGGGAAACCACCACGCTGGCGACGTGCTGGAAAGTCACGCGCCGCGACGGGGCGATCTTTGGCTTCACGGATTTTGACAAGGATTTGACGGTGGAAAGCCTTTTGTATCAGGCGCGTTCCGGTTACACCCGCTCGGCCATTCATACCATCGCCAATCTTGCAGTGGACAATCTCGACATCGAAAGCGCCATCGATAGCGAGACCCTGTCCGCCGCCGATCTGCGTGCGGGCGTGTGGGATGGCGCGACGGTGGAAATTTTCCTCGTCAATTGGGCGAACCTCGCCAATGGACAAATCATCCTCAAACGCGGCACTATCGGCGAAGTGGAATTAAAAGATACGGTGTTCCGCGCCGAATTGCGCGGGCTTTCCCAAGCCTTGTCACAGCAGATCGTAGAGCTTTACACGCCGGATTGCCGCGCCGATCTAGGCGATGCGCGTTGCAAGGTTAACCTGGCCGCGCTCACCGTCACAGGAGCGCTCACCGCTGTCACCGACAGGCGCAGCTTTGCCGATAGCGCACGCGGGGAAAGCGTCAATTACTGGAACGGCGGTTTGCTGACCTGGACGAGCGGCGCGAACGTCGGGCGCAAGATGGAGGTTAAAGCCTTCGGCAGCGGTGGAACCTTCACGCTCTTTCTGCCGATGCCAAGTACCGTGGCGATTGGCGACAATTACAGTTTGCGCCCTGGCTGCGACAAGAAATTTTCCACCTGCAAAGACAGGTACAACAACGTGCGTAACTTCAGGGGCGAACCGAACGTCCCTGGCAACGATCAGGTTCTGGCATATCCCGATGGCAAATAAACTCACCCGCATGGACATCGTGCGCGAAGCGCGCGAATGGCTCGACACGCCTTTCAAGCATCAGGGGTCGCTCAAAGGCGTGGCCTGCGATTGCATCGGGCTGATTAAGGCCATCGGTATGGAACACGGGCTGATGGATTACGATCCGGCCTCGCCGGAGGCGCTGTCCTACGCCAATTATTCCATGATGCCGGACAGCCGCCGCATGCGCGAAGCCTTGAGCCGCTGGTTCATCCCTGTTCCGGTGCAGGATGCTCAAATCGCTGATTTTTATTTCATGGCCTGGGGGCGCGAACCGCAGCATGTCGCGCTGATCACCGACCACGGGATCATCCATAGCTATTCCGGCGTCGGCAAGGTAGTCGAACACAGCCTTGATGAACGCTGGCAGCAGCGCGTGGCGGCTGCTTATCGCTTTCCCTACTTCGCGGAAGGTGTCTGATGGCCGTTCTTGCTCTTGGTGTGGTCGGCTCCGCGTTGGGGTCGGCCATCGGTATTGGTGCATCCGCAGGATGGCTGGGCGGCGTGCTGCTCGGCAATCTGCTGTTCGGTGGCGGCAAAGGCCAAAACATTGAAGGCCCCCGCATTGACGATTTGTCGGTGCAAACATCCACCTACGGCGCGCCGATCCCGCTGGTTTACGGCACAATGCGCCTATCCGGCAATGTGATCTGGTCAACACCGCTCAAGGAAACCCGCACCGTCACCCGCTCCAGCGGAGGTAAAGGCGGCGGCAAGAAATCATCGCAGACGACCTACAGCTATTCCGCATCCTTTGCGGTCGGCCTATGCGTCGGCCCTGTGGCAACCGTGCGCCGTATCTGGGCGGATACGAAGGTTATTTATGATGCGACCGCCAGCAACACGCAGTCCACGGAAAAATATCCAGGCGTGGTGCGCATTCATCGCGGCGGCGAAGATGAGGAACCGGATGCCACATTAGAAATGCACCTCGGCGTTGGCAATGTGCCTGCGTTTCGGGGCATGTGCTACCTGGTATTCGATGATCTGCAACTCAAGGATTTTGCCAACCGCATCCCGAATATCAGCGCGGAAGTCGTCGCTCAGGGCGCGATGCAAAGCGATATTTATAAATTTCCACCTGCAACCACCATGACGAAGGAAGGCGGTATTCTCGATCAGTCGCGCGGCACGTTGATCGGCACGGGTTCTGATCACGTTTGGAAATATGACTGCGTGAGCAATCGATTTGTATTGCAGCGCAGCCTTGCCGATCCTAACTGGATTCCTATTTATCCGGACTCTGACGAAGTTTACGGCGACGTCTGCGGCATCGACAGCCAGGGTTATTATTACCACGCCACGGATGCCTATGGCGTGACCATGCGCTTGGTGAAGCGCCACCCCGAAACGCTGGGGATCGTGTCAATCAGCAGCCCCAAAATCAGCTTCAGCGTCAATGGTTGTGTGCGGCGGGATAAAATCTTCTGCTATGGCACACGCGAGGTTTACGACACGAACCTCAAACTGATCATTGATTTGTCGACTTACTTTCCCTCCGTCATGTTCGGCGGGCCGATGTGCGATGATCCCTATGGCCGTTACTGGCAGGTCACGGGTGGTTATGTGCGGAAATTTGTCCCGAATGGCTTTGGCACGGGCGAGCTGACCGAATGGAGCAGCACGGCCTGGACGGACAGCGAACTGCCGCGCACCGTATGGTGGGATGATTTTACGGGCCATATTTATTTCACGCTCGGTCTTGGGCATCGCATCGTCAAATGGCATCCAGACAACGGTTATGTGGGGCATTGCGACGACGTCGCTATCCCTGCTGGCTGGGGAATCCAGTCCGACTTCAACTATCCGATCAACGGAAAATATTGGGCGGCAGCGGATTACGACGTGACGCTGGTGAACCTCGTCACGATGAAAATCGAGCGCCGGATCGATCTGACCGATTTTGCAACTACGTTTCCCGCACATCTTGGCGGAACCTACGAAAAATTCACGCATTCCGCCGTCATCATGACCTATGACGGCGAATTCAAATACCCGCTGGAGCGTTACGGGAATAACTCCGTCGCCTTGTCGGGTGTTTTGACGGATATCTGCCTGAAGGCTGGCATGGCTCCCACGAGCGTCATTTCCAGCGCCGTCAGCCAGTCTTTGCGCGGCTATGTCGTGAGCCGCCGCATGGCCGCGCGCGAGGCGCTGGAGCCGCTTCTTGGATCGTTCTTTATCGATGCCGTGGAAACAGACGGTATTCTGCGTTTCGTGCCGCGTGGGGGCGCAGCCGTGGCCACCATCGGCAAGGATGATCTGGGCGCGGATGACAGCGGGTCGGACGAACTGACCAGACTTTCAGAAACCCGTGTGCAGGATGTGGAATTGCCGCAACGCCTTGACATCGTGCATGTCGATCCGACACGCGACCACCAGCCGAACACCCAGCACGCCTCCCGCATCAATGATGCCATCATCACGCGGGAAAAGCAGACCAGGGAAATCTCGATTTCGCTCACGCCGGACGAAGCCAAACAGATCGCCGAGCGCACGCTCTATAACGCCTGGGTGGAACGCAACCAGTATAAATTCAGCGTGTTGCCAAAATGGCTACGGCTCGACCCTGCCGACGTAGTGACGGTCAATATCGATGATGTGTCGCTGAAACTTCGCCTGAACAAGGTGGATTTCGGCGGCAATAATGTCGTGTCCTGCGAGGCCGTGGCCGAAGATGAGATTGTCTATCTCTCGAATGCGACAGGTTCCGGAGGCAATCTTCCCGCTATCCCCATCGGCCTTGCGGGGCCAACGCCGCTCTTCCTCATGGATTTGCCCATGCTGCGCTATGAGGATGACACGCTCGGCATGTATTACGCCTTCGGCTTCCGTGACAACACTGTCACAGGCGCGTCCATGTACCGTTCACCCGACGAGTTGGCATGGGAAGTCCTTGGCACGGGCAATGACGGCCCCACTTTCGGCTGGGCGGCCACCGTTCTGCCCAACGTCGCCAGCCCGTGGACATGGGACGAAACCAGCAAGGTGCAAATTGCGCTGACGCAAGGGACACTCGACAGCAAAACGGCGCTGGAAGTCCTGAATTGGGCGAATGTAGCCCTGCTGGGTAGCGAGATCATCCAATGGCGCGATGCCACGGTGCTGGCCAGCGGGCTTTACGAACTGTCCGGCCTGCTGCGCGGTCGGCGCGGCACGGAAGGAGCAATGGCATCCCATGTGACGGGCGAGCGGTTCATTCTTCTGGCCAATGACGGTGTTTATCGTGCGCCGTTGCCGATGACCGAGATCAGCCGCACCTCTTATTATAAGGGCATTCCGGATGGCGGAAATTGGGATGACGCGCCGTCCACGCCGTTCGTGTTCAATGCCAACAGCCTGCGTTGCTTCTCTCCTGTGATGGTTAAAGGCGCGCGTGATGGTTCCGGCAACCTGACCATCACCTGGAAACGCCGCACGCGCTGGTATGGCGAATGGCAGGACGGAACCGACGTGCCGCTTTTTGAGGCCAGCGAAAACTACGCCATCGACATCCTGTCCGGCACCACGGTGAAGCGCACGCTCACGGTCATGACACCGAGCATCGTCTATAGCGCCACTGACCAGGTGACTGATTTCGGCGCGGCGCAAAGCGCGGTGACGGTTGCCGTCTATCAGATCAACGCCGTCGTCGGACGCGGACAGCCCGCGCAAGCCACTCTCTAAGGGAAAAACCATGCCAACAACACCCAATCTATTAATTGATCATATCGCTGCCAACCAGGCGCAAAAGGAAGTCACGGCCAACGCCGCCTTCGATGCGCTGGACAAGGCGCTGTGTCAGTTGACGGCCATTGCGCTTGCGGATGCCGATGTCACGCTGACCGACGCGCAGATGCTTGGCACACTGTCGATGAAATTCACCGGCACGCTGACGGTGGGCAGAACGATCACTGTTCCTGCCAAGACGAAGTTGCTGATGGTGGAAAACAATACCACGGGCGGCTTTTCGCTTCTGGTAAAAACGCCTTCCGGCACGGGCATTTCCTTCGGGGTTGGAGACCGCAAATTGCTGTATTGCGATGGCACGACCTTTCAAATCGTGGCCGAAACTGCCGTGGGCGCGACCATTCCCTACGATATCGGTGGAACGCTGGCAGGCGTTCCCACAGGCGGATCGGTCGTGCTGCGCTATCCGGTGCCGCGCGCCGTGCGTTTTCCCGCAGGCATGGCCAACAGCCGTGGCGTCGCCGGAACGACCTCCGGCGCAACGGCAACATTTTCTATCCGCAAGAACGGCACGCAGTTCGCCACCATGCAATTTCCGGCGGGCGTCAGCACACCGAGCTTCACGGCGGCCACGCTCACGGATTTTGCGGCAGGCGATGTGCTGACCATCATCGCCCCAAGCCCCGCCGACAGCACGCTGGCCGATATCGGTTTCGCGCTGGCAGGCATTCGACTTTAAGGAGAAAACACATGGCATTGCGTTTTATTGACGGCTTCGAGCATTACACCATTCCGGCCCAAGTCCCGCTGAAATATACCTCTTACAACGATAGCGGCGGGTCGAGCGGCATCACGACGATGGCAGGCCGCCGCTCCGGCAGCACCGCCTTGCTGTTCCGCACATCTAGCGATTTTATCGGTCTGACCTTTGATCCGCAATCGACATGGATCATCGGTTTCGCGCTTTATATGCTCTCAACCGAAACGACGGAATTGCTGCGTTTTACGGATGAGACGGGTACGATCCAGGGGGCGCTTTCCATCGGCAACGACGGTACGATCCGTGTTTACCGCAACTCCGTGAGTAGCGGAACGCTGCTGGCCACATCCACAAACGCGCTGCCGATCCTGACCTGGAACTATATCGAAGTGAAACTCACCGTCGCGGATAGCGGCGGGAATTGGGAGGTGCGGGTCAACGAAAGCACCTGGATCAACTTCACGGGCGACACCAAGCAATCCACCACGCTTTCGACCGTTGCCCGTATCCAGATTTGGGGCCGCGGCTCCGACAATGCCATCGACGATCTATATGTCTGCGATAGCACGGGCAGCACGAACAATAGCTTCCTTGGCGACGTGCGCGTGGATACGGTGCGTCCCATCGGGGCCGGAAATTATTCAGAATTCAGCAAGCAAGGCAGCGCCAGCAACTGGGATAACCTTGATGACACGACGCTGGATAGCGATTCCACCTACAACTACAGCAACACGGTCGGACAGCGCGATACGCTGGATTGCGGCAACCTTCCAACGATCACGGGGACGATCTTTGGCGTCCAGGTCAACATAGCCGCGCGCAAGGATGATGCGGGCGGTCGAACGCTACGTTCGCTGACGCGCGTGTCCAGCACCGATTATGAAGGCGCATCCCAGAACGTCGGTACCGATTACAGGGTTTACCGCGAAATCATCGAGCAAAACCCGAACACCACGGCGGCTTGGACGGAAAGCGAAATCAACGGCGCTGAGTTCGGATACAAGGTACAGGCATAATGACCAAGCTCTATCCATCTGCGGTCGGGGCTGCATACACCCCGACAACGATCCGTGGCGCGTGGGAGAAAACCACCGGCCATGCCGTTTGCGGCATGGGCGCGGCGAAGGATCTGTCCGGTCTCGGCGGGCCGCTCTCGATTGCCATTGCCGAAACGGTCAGCACGACCGATTATGATGTGTTGCTTTTGCGCTGCGTTTCGGCACCGCTGGCAGCGGATCATACTTTTTCCGGCACCATGAACGTCATGATGGCCGTGCAGGAGTCGAACACCGACGCCGACATGGCCTATTACGTTCATGCCTTCGTCACCCAGGGCGACACGGACAATCTGCGCGGCACGTTACTGGCCAACTACAACGATCTCAATACCAATGAATGGGGTACGACGGCGCTTGGAAAGGCGCTGTCTGCGGCAGCCACTTTAACCAGCGTTGCGGCCCTGACGGGTGATCGCATCGTTGTCGAGATCGGCTATCGCGCGCGCAATACGACGACGAGCAGCCGCACCGGAACGATTTATTATGGCGGCAGCGGTTCCGATCTGGCAAGCGGCGGTGCGGCCACGAGCGGTGTCGGTTATTTTGATTTTTCGGACAACTTCACGCTGCTTGATAACCCCGTCCTGCGCGTCAGCCAGGTGGCCGTTGAAGCCGTGCGCCGCCCAACGCAGGCGCGCCTGCAAGTCAGTCAGCTTGCCATTGAAACGGTACGACGCGCGACAAGCGCCAATCTTCGCTTAAGCCAGCTCGCTGTTGAAGTTGTGCGCCGGAACGGGTCACCCCCGTCCACGGGACAAGGCGGCATGCTGGTCGTCGTCGCCGGATAAACGGAGCCACCCCATGAAAAACCAAAACCAACAACCCACCCTGAATGGGCGGGAACAGGAGAACGCGCCCATGACGGAGCCTGAATATTTCCGCGCCATCGGCAGGCTGGAAGCCCAAGTCCAGACCCTGACCACGGCCATCACCGACCTGAAAACCAAGGTCGAGAGCATGGAAACGAAACTGTGCGACCTCGATCGCATGGCCAACCGCTGGAAAGGCGGATTTGCCGTGGTGCTGGCGCTGGGCGCCATCGCGGGCGCGCTGCTCGAACAAATCATCAAAGCCTTTTTCAACCGCTGACAGATTGGAGAACAGCATGACCGCCAAAAACGAAGGCCGCATCCCGCGCGGCATCCGCAACAACAACCCTGGCAATCTTCGTCGCAACGGTGATCCGTGGCAAGGTCTGGCCGAACGCCAGGGAGACGTAGAATTTTTCACCTTCAAGGATTCCATCTACGGCATCCGCGCGCTGGCGCGGACGCTCATCGCCTACCAGGACAAACACGGCCTGCGCACCATTCGCCAGATCATTTCTCGCTGGGCGCCCCCGAACGAAAACAACACCAATGCGTATGTAAGGGCTGTGGCTGCCGATACGGGGCTGGATCCCGACCAGCCTCTCGATATGCACCGTTTCGGTCATTTGCTGCCGCTGACCAAGGCGATCATCCGGCACGAAAATGGGCAGCAGCCCTATACCGACACCCAGCTCACCAAGGCCCTGGTGTTGGCGGGCGTGGAGCCGGAAAAGGCCAATTTGCAGGCCAGCCGCACCGTCAAGGGCGGACAGGCCGCGACGGCGGCCACGGCAGGCCTGGGCGTGGTGGAGGCCGTGCAACAAACCCTCGATCCCGCCCGTGATGCGCTGACGGGGCTGGCTCCGTATCTGGACGTAGCTAAATGGCTGCTTCTGGCTGTCACCCTGATCAGCATCGGCGTGATGCTCTGGGCGCGGATCGATGATCACCGCAAAGGCTTACGCTGATGTGGGCGGTCGTCAAAGCCTGGTTCTCCGGCAACGCGCTGCGCCTGATTGGCTGGGGCGTAGCGGCGTTGTCGGTGGCAGCGGTGCTGCTGGGCGCGCGCCAAGCTGGCCGCAACGCCGAGCGCGTGGATCAACTCAAAAAATCCCTGGAGGTAAAAGATGCCCAACTTCGTGCGACGCTGGATGCTCCTCGCAATCGCGGTGAGCTTATTGACCGCCTGCGCGACGGCAAATTCTGATCCGGCCAGCGTCTGCCCGCCTGTCAAAAAATATGATCGGGAATTCCAGCGCAGGCTGGCTGATGAAATTGAGTCCGCGCCTGCGGATGCAGCCTTTCCGGTCGCGTTGCAGGATTATGCCATCCTCCGGCTCCAGACGCAGAAATGCCGCTAAAGAGGCAAAAAAGCGCATCCGGCCCATGTTTCGGGTTCTAAATCTTAACCATTGGGGGTATAATTACAAAGCCATGACAACGCAGCAAACCGTATCCCTGAATTATCGCCAAAAGACGCTGGTCGGACTCCTCAGCGCCTTTGGCGGGCATTTGCCGAACACGGATTTCCAGAAATATTTATTCCTGTTCACGCAGGAATTCGAGAAAGAACCGTCTTTTGAATTCGTGCCTTACAAATTCGGCAGCTTTTCCTTCCAGTCTTATGCCGACAAACGCCGCCTTATCGAGGTTGGCGCCTTGGCCGAGAGTGACGACTGGCAGTTGCAGGAGGGTTTTCTTGCGAAAAGCCTGTTTGACGAAGCGGCCTTCAACCGATGCTACGATAAATATTCCCGCCTGAAAGGCCGGAAGCTGGTGCAGGAAGTGTATCGCCGCTATCCCTATTTCGCCATCAACAGCGAAATCGCCGACGAGATTATGAACGAACAGGAAATCGGCGCGATCACCGCGGCCCGGCCCGCCGATGAAGCGCCATGCTTTTTTACCATCGGCTATGAAGGCTCGTCCTTTGAGGGGTACCTAAACCGCATCATCAAGAACAACGTCAAAACGCTGGTGGATGTGCGCCGCAATCCCTTGAGCCGCAAATACGGCTTCTCCAAAAAAACGCTGGCCGACACCGTCAAGAAACTGGACATCAACTATGTGCATATCCCAGAGCTTGGCATCGCGTCCGAACGGCGGCAGGAGCTGAACACCCAGGCCGATTATGACCGCCTGTTTGATTCCTACGAAAAGCAGGAATTGAAACGCAACGGCGCGGCTCTGAAATCCCTGTTCGACATCTTCCAGAAGGACAAGCGCGTCGCTATCACCTGTTTCGAGGCGCATGTCTGCATGTGCCACCGTGGACGGGTTGCCAGGGCTATTTCTGCGCTCCCTGGCTGGAAATACGATATCCGTCACATCTGAAGTCTATGAAGAATGGCAAAAGAGAAAGTCCTGATTGCCGTCAAAACCTATCCGACCATCTCGGAGAAGTATAAGGAACTGGCCTGCACGGCGGGTTTCCGCGAGGACGGGTCATGGATCCGCCTTTATCCTATTCCCTTCCGCTTGCTCGATGAAGGACAGCAATACAAGAAATACCAGTGGGTTGAGGTGGACACCGCCCGCAACAAGGGCGACCAGCGCCCTGAAAGCCACCGCGTTCTCAATACCGGCGAGATCAAGCTCCTGAACGAAATTGGCACCGAGCGCCAATGGGAAGATCGCCGCAAGCTGGTTCTGGGCAACAAGAAAATCTACACCAACCTCAGGGAAATCATCGATCTCGCGCACGAGAACAAAATCTCTCTTGTGGTATTCCGGCCCGCCGAAATCCTGGAATTTGTCGCCGAGCCTGCCGATCCCGAATGGCCGCAGGACAAGATCAATGGCATTCTCAACGGCCTGAAACAGGGCAATCTTTTTGAAGATCAGAATATGGATGACTTCAAAATCATGCCCAAGCTCCCGTATAAATTCTCGTACCGCTTCAAGGATGATGCCGGCACCGAGAGCAAACTGATGATCGAGGATTGGGAGATCGGCCAGCTATATTGGAGCTGCGAAAAGCACTACGGCAAGGATCAGGCCGTGGAAAAGGTGCGCCAGAAATACATGGATGACTTTGTGAAAACCAAAGACCTGTATCTGTTCCTCGGCACAACCTATGAATGGCACATCCGCAAGGCCAAAAATCCCTTCGTGATCATCGGCACATTCCACCCGCCGCACGTCACGCAGGAGAGCCTATTTTGATCAAACATCAAGCTCATTGAAGAGATAGTCGGCCTTCAAAGAATCAAGCGTCCGATTACTGCCGATCGCCGTGTGGGGGATCAGTAGATACGACCATGGCTTCTTGCCATTGGCCTTCGCATATTCGGAAGCGTAATGGCACCATTTCACCGCTGACCGTGCCTTGGCGAGAACGTCGTCGTCCTTCATCTCCGATTCCATTTTGGGTTCGCAGATCAGTTTCTCGGTTTTTGTCTCGACGACGAAGTCAGGGTTGTAGGGAATGCCGTCGCGGTATTCGATACGGAACACCCCAGGCGCTGGCTTCATCCATTTGACGACGGTGGCATCATCTTCCAGAAGACCCGCAAAGCGCAATTCCCCATCGACGGAGTCAAACTTTTGCAGCGGGTAGCAGCATTTGGTGAAGCCTGAAAACACCATCTTCTTAACGTCGGACTTGTTCTGCGGAATTTGCCGGAAGTTGCGTGGCTTTTCGCTAGCCGCCAGCGTGTAGTTAATCGGCTTGAGGATGGAAAAACCCTGCGTGATGCTGGGACGGTAATCGGTCGGTGTTTCCCAATAATGCTCCATCATCTGCGCGAATACGAATTGCGAGAGCCGCTTCTGGTAATAAAGCAGGACGTTCTCGACCTCGGCTTCGTCTTTCAGGTAGGCGCGCAACCGCCCGACAATCTGTCCTGACAGCTTGTAAAGAAGATCGGCGTGTTCGTCGTAATCGATCTCGTCATGGTCGATGAGGGAACGCACGATATAGTTTTCTGGCCTGGATTCACGCTCGATGTTGTTATTCCAGGTCAGCGTCGATTTCTGGTTGGTGCGAAGCTGGTGGATCAGGATTTCTTCGCTGACGGGCGGATAATTGACGGTTCCAAGGTTTTGCAAGTCAAAATCCTTGAAGCCGTATGTAATCTCTCGCGTCGGGATCAACACGATGTTCGGCACGTCGATGGTGAGTTCGGCAAGGTTTGTCGTCACCGTCTGAACGACGGTGTCGATGTCCGGCCCCGTAAGAACCCCTGCCAATTCCCCCTGCGCGGGGCGCAGGATTTCCCGAACCTCTTCCGCAATCTTTTTCTGAATTTCAGGCTCTTTGAGTTTCTGTGAGCTTTCAAGGCGTTCGTATTTCTTGGCCACCTCAATCGTGACGGCGGCAATGCGCTGATGCTCTGGCGTCTTGATGATCGGTGACACCGTGTAATCGTCCTGCGGCCTTTCTCCAAAGCCCGCAAGGGCAGTTTCGGCGATGGATGGAACCTCGATCGCACGAGGCTTTTCAGCAGGAATATCGCCGCCTTCGCCGATAATGACCGTCTTGCGGATGATGGAGTTAGGGTCATTAGCGGCGTCGACAATTTTCTGGAACTGGTCGTGAGCCACGATTGTAAGGCGGTCAACAGCCTCGACGCCCGTGCGGCGACCATAGGGCAGACGCAGACCGCGCCCAATGGTTTGCTCCGTCAGGATTTCCGACGCCGAGGCACGTAACGGGACGATGGTATAAAGGTTCGTTACGTCCCAGCCTTCTTTTAGCTTGTTGACGTGGATGACGATTTCCGTCGGTTCCGCTGGATTTTCAACGGCGATCAGCTTCTGGATGTTCTCATCCTCTTCTGCGCCTGTTTGCTTGGAATGAATTTCCGCGACCTTGCCCTTGTAACGGCCTTCGAAAAAGCTGTCCGCTTCGATCATGGCACGAAGCTGGCGGGCATGGTCGGTGTCCTGCGCCACCACCAGCATAAACGGCTTCACAAGCGGCTTGGCGTATTGCCGCGCATAAACGTCCAACTCCACCTTCACATGCTCATGGTGATGGATGCCATCTTCCAGCTTGATACGCTCCAGTTGCTCCGGCGCGTTCTTGTATTGATCGGCATTGAAATTCTTGCGCGTGGCGACGGCAGGGTCTTTGACATAGCCGTCAATCATCGCCTGAGCGAGAGGATAATCATAGATGATGTTTTTGAAGTCGGTTGAACGTGCGCCAATGCTTTTCGGCGTTGCCGTCAGCTCAAGACCGATCAGCGGCTTTAACTCATTGATGGCTGCTGCGCCCGCTGTGGCACGGTAACGGTGCGCCTCGTCCATGAGCAGGACAAGGTCGGGTAAATTGGAGAGATATTCAAAATAGCTTTCGCCGATATATTCCTGCAAACGCTTGATCTTGGGCGTCTTGCTTTTGGCGGCTCCTGGCTTGTTCTCCGTGGCATTGATCTTCGAGATGTTGAAGATGTTGATATACGGCGTGTCGTCATGCCCCAGAAGGTCGCGCCCGCGTACACCGATGCCGCTTTCGTAGTTGTCTCCTGTGATGATGACGGGCTGGTTGGTGGCGAATTCGGCAATGCCCTTGAACACATATTTGGGGCTTTGCGGAGAGAAATCGCTGATCAGCTTGTCGTAAATCGTCAGGTTCGGTGCCAGAACGAAGAAATTGTGGCTGCGCCCCGTCAGGTAGAAATAGGCAATGAACGCGCCCATCAGGCGGGTTTTGCCAACGCCCGTCGCCAGCGCGAAGCACAGGGACGGGAATTCACGTTCAAAATCCTTAACCGAAGGGTACATGCCTTCGATGGTTTTAAGGGCTTGCATCAGGTCGGGAGCCTTTGAAAGCTCGATGCTCTCAAGGATATTGGCCAGAATTTCTAGAGATTCTTCCTGTGGCTTGCGAAGAGACAGACGGGCGGTGATTGAATTAACGGTGCGATTCATGGCTTACCCTTCCTTGACGGCGTCAAACAAGGACGGTGTGCCATTACCCTTGTTCTCTGGTTCGGGTTTCGGTTGCAGATTGGCGACGTTCAGACTGTAATCATCCTTGCCCCATTCGCATTTGGCCAGCACGGCGGCGGGGATCTTGCGGATGGTCAGGTTCTCGAAAATGTCCTGATTGGCCTTGAAGGCTTTGCAGCAAACCAAAAGCGTTCGATTCTTGCCCACTTCCTCGCTGATGACCTTCAGCTGGTCGTGCGTCATCACGTTGGTGGTCACATAGATAAAGTCGGTTTCCGACGAATGGCCGTGAAGCCAGTAATGCTCTGGGTTCGGCGCATAGGTGAAGCCCATCAGTTTGCACATGGCCTCGGACAGCATGGCGGCGTTGTATTCGGTACTAATGATCCAATTATCCCACTTGTCCTTTTGCAGAAGCGATGGCGCGAGGTAATAGTATCGGAACCCACCGCCACCTTTCCAATCTACAGCTTTTGTAATGCCGTTTTGATCTTCCCCGTCGATGACTTTCTGGATACGAGGCATAACGAGCGTGTGGCAATGATCGCGCAGCTCAACCATAATCCATCTTCTTCTCATTTTGTGTGCCGCAGCACCCGTTGTTCCAGATCCGGCAAACGAGTCCAAAACCCAGTCACCTTCATCTGTTGCAAGCTCTAAAACCTTCTGGACAAGGGCTTCTGGTTTTTTTCCTCCTGTAAATACTACGCCACCTTCTTTATTTACGTTATTCCAGTTGAACCCAGCCCAATGGGTTCCTGTCTTTTCTAGTTTAACGATTTTGTTTGCAGATTTTACCGCTGAATCCTTCAACCATATCACGCGACGTATCGTGGGACTAATGTAGTAATGTTCCACGACCTGTCCCTTATCACGCCCAGAGCGCGGGATGTAGCTCGCCACAAGTAATTCGTCCTCTTCAAGGGAAACAAACTCATCCATGATTCTTGTGCGGATGCTTGTTTGGGCATTGGTATCAGAGAAGATTTTTTCAAAATTATCGTAATAAACCTTTTCTTGATTGGATTTATCTTGAGAAAGTCTTTTTACGGTTGTTCTCTGCACACCTTTATATTTTTTGACCTCAATAGGCTGACCGCTACCATCCAGAACAATTCTGGTGTCAACCAATTTTCCCTTATCCACAAGCACGCTGGTATATTTCCAGCTCTTCCCTTCATCCTCCATATCTTGGATCAATTCAAAAAGATCCTCTTGATCGTAGACATCATTAAAGCCAGGGAACGCTTCATAATTTTTTGCATAGATAAGGATAAATTCGACGTTTTTCTTGAGGCGTTTGTCCTCGCCACCTCCGCTTGCGCCAGCCGTGTTTTTGGTTTTTACCGAAATCTGATTAATAAAATTCGCTCTGCCAAAAACTTCATCCAAAAGGACTTTGCAATAAGCCATTTCCTCATCGTTAAGCTGAAGGAAGAGCGTTCCGGTCTCATGGAGGAGCTTTCTTATAATCTCCAGTCGCTCCTTAATGAGCGATAGCCACAGTGAATGTTCAATGCCATCATCGTATTCTAGGAATGCTTGCCCCGTGTTATATGGCGGGTCGATATAGATGCATTTGATCTTACCCGCAAATTCCTGTTCAAGCGCCCGCAAGGCTAAAAGGTTATCGCCAAAAACCAGTCGGTTATCGAACAAGTCATTGTCCGTAACCTTGTGCTTGGCGTGATATGACTTCGTTGCGTCCTCAAGAAGGATTCGCGGTTCCAACTTTGGCCGCTTTTCCTTGCCGATCCATGTCAGCTCCAGCTTTTGTTTTTTGGCCATTATAATCCTACTTTCGTTAGACCAATTCCCACCGGATCATGAAGATCGGTTCTTGGGACGGATTCAAGTTTAGTTTTTCTTCGATCGTATCGAGCAATTCCTCCATTTTTTCGTCCACCTGTTTGCGGGTGTTGAAGAATTCCAGCATCTTGTCGTCGCGGTCTTTTTCCATTTTCTTGATGCGGCGCTGTTCCTTGGTTTTTTCATCCAGAGTGGAAAGGCTGCGCGCCAGCTTTTTGGCTTCGCGGATTTCCTTTTCCAGCGCCTTGATTTCCTGCTCCATGGCCTGCTTGGTATCTTCCGCCCAGCGTTCAAGCTTGTCGCGTTCTTCTTCAAAATACTCGGCGTTTTCATCGTTGGCACGTTGCAGGCAGGATTGCACAACCTGATCCGCGATGGTGGAAAGATCGGCGGGCGACTCCCCTGGCAATGCCCCGACAACCTCGGATGGCACCAGCATCAGGCGGCAGCAAAGATCGCCGTCCAGCACCTGTCCGTCGTCGGCTTTGGCGGCAGCTACCAGATGTTCGACCGTGTTGATGCTGTCGATTTTCAGCTTGGAGAGCGCCAGCCAGCCGGACTTTCCACGGAATTCCTTGAGGTCTGCAAGCTGCATGCCGTGGCGGTCAAAATGGAAGCGCACCGTGGCGGGCGGAAGCGTTTTGGCCTTGGCCTTATTAACAATCTCCCCCGCCAGCCCGTGATCGATGCGGAAGAACTGGCCGTCCTGCTCCTCGGCTTCCTTCCATTTCAGGAAGAAGTTTTCACCATTATGCTTGAAGCTGGTGTCGTCAAATTCCGCATCCGGCAATTCGGCGCGCACCATGGTCATAAGCTGTTCTTCGTAGGCACCCAGCGCCATATCCATGCGGTTGCGGCGACTTTGCAGGCGGCGCACGACGTCGGGATCAAAATGCTCCAGCAACGTACGGCGGGCGTCCTGTTCGCGGGCTTCGATCAGGCCGTCCAGGTCAAGCTGAAGCTGCGTGAAGCTCTGTTCAATTTCATTGGTGTGGCGGCATTTTTGCAGGATGCCGTTGATCCGCTGCTCGATGTCTACGCCGGATTCAATAGCACCCAGAATTTCATCGCTGGCCCCGAACACGCCCTCGAACAGCTTGAATTTGCGATCGAGAAGCTCGAATACAAGCTGATCGGCCTTGTTGCCCTTGTTGAGGAAATTGACGACCACGACGTCGCATTCCTGCCCGTAGCGGTGGACGCGGCCAATGCGCTGTTCGACCCGTTGCGGGTTCCACGGCAAGTCGTAATTTATCAGCAGGGAGCAGAACTGCATGTTCACGCCCTCCGCGCCGGATTCCGTTGAGATCAGGATGGTGGCTTTATTTTTGAATTCCTCGACGATGGCAGCTTTCATGTCCGCCGTCTTGGAGCCGGAGATTTTGTCCGACCCAGCGTGGCGTTGTTGCCATTCCTGATAGATGCGCTTGGATTCCGGATCGTTGTTCGAGCCGTTGAGCAGGACGATCTCGCCCTTATAGCCGTTGGCTTCCAGCAATTCCTTGAGGTGTGCCTGGGTACGGCAGGATTCCGTGAAGATCACGGCCTTGCGCTTACCGCCCAGATCGGTCACGCGGGTGAAGGCGCGATCCAGAACCTTTAACAGCGCGTTGCCTTTTTCATTCTGCTGAATGCGCTTGGCGAGAACCTGATAGGATTTTAACTCCTCGATTTCTTTCTTGAGGGCGTTGGCATCGGCTCTTTCGCCATCCTCATCCTCGTCAATATCCAGCTCCTCGGCTATTTCCTTGACGTTTTCGATGTCGTCCAGCGTGTCCGTGTCGATATTGGGCAGACCGCTTTCAAGGCGTTCGATCATCTTCTCCAGCGTGCCGCTGATGGCAAAGGAGGACGAGGCCAGAATTTTACGGATGACAAGGGTCACGAGGTGACGCGCCCCTGGCTTGATCGAGGCGATGTCGTCACGTTGCAGATAGCTGGAAATGCTTTCGTAAAGATCAAGCTCTTCCTGGCTGGGGCGGAAATCCTCCACGATGGAATGGCGCTTGGTGAATTTAATGCCGCCTTCCTGCTGCACCTGACGGCGCAGGGTGCGGTTGCAAACCTTGCTCAGGCGGTGCTTGAGAATATCGAGGTTCTGCGTGGTCGCCCGCCCGCCGACATATTGCGACTTGAAGGCGTCGGCGCTCCCGAAGAAATGCGGGTCGATGATGGACACCAGCCCGTAAAGCTCCAGCAGCGAGTTTTGCAACGGCGTCGCCGAAAGCAGCATCTTCTTTTTGCCGTCCAGGGCCGCTTGCAGCTTTTTGGCTTTCTTGGCCTTGTTGGCTTCCTTCTGCCAGACGTTCCGCACCTTGTGCGCTTCGTCGAAAATGACAAGGTTCCAGTCTATATTTTTAACGTCAACGTCCTTGCCTGCGGCAAATTCGTAAGAGCAGATCACGATCTTGTCGCTCTCGAATGGATTCAGCTTTCGCGTCTTCTTAGCAACGTTGTAGCTGGCCGTTTCCATGATCGTGGTCGGCAGGGAAAACTTTTCGCTTAATTCCTGCGCCCATTGGTTTCGTAGCATGGCTGGAACGATCAGCAGGATTTTACGCTGACGCTCCGCCCATTTCTGGGCGATGACGAGGCTGGCCTCGATGGTTTTTCCAAGACCGACTTCATCCGCAAGGATAACTCCTTGGGAAAGCGGCGACCGCAGAGCGAACAATGCCGCCTCAACCTGGTGAGGGTTCATATCGACCTTCGCGCTGGCGATAGAGCGCGAAAGCGTATCTTCTGTCTGCCCGTCGAGTGTCAGGGCATGAGCAAAATACTGCCCCTGATACGGCGTGTAAGATTTCGGTGCGGCCTGCACGGTTTTCGATGCGGTCTGACTTTTACTCATTATGCTTCCTTTCGCCCAAGCGCGATCGGCTCCGCGCCCTGTTCCAAGAGATCAATCAAGGCGGTGTAAATGTAGAGCCGTTCCTTGCCGGAGCCACTGATGTCTTTCACGATTTCAAGCTCTTTGAGGTTATTCAACGCCAGGCGCGCCGTGGGGACGCTGACATCAAGTGCCTTCGCCATATTGATTGCGTTCGAGATCGCTGTCTTCTGAAGCTGGGCATGGGCTTGTCGCGCCGTGATGCCTGCGCGCTTCAGCATGGCAATCTTGTCCTGATCGGCCTTGAACAGCGCGGAGATCGCCTGAGAGGTGGCAACAACCTGGTTGGAGGTCTCGGCGACGCCGTGCAGGAAATAATCCAGCCAACCCTCCCAATCGCCCGCCGTGCGGACGGCTCCGAGGCGGCGGTAATATTCCTCGCGGTTGTTCTTGAAGAACAAGCTGAGATACAGGTTCGGTTGCCGCAGATCGCCCATCATGATGAGGAAAAAGGTGATGAGCAGACGCCCGATACGCCCGTTGCCGTCGAGGAACGGGTGGATCGTTTCAAACTGGACGTGGATCAGGCCAGCATCGATCAGCGACGTGTAGGCGCGTTCCTCCAGATGCAGATATTTCTCGAAAGCGTCGAGGCATTCCATCAGCCGATCCGGCGGTGGCGGCACGAAAGCGGCATTGCCAGGGCGCGACCCGCCGATCCAGTTTTGCGAGGTGCGGAATTCCCCAGGTTGCTTGTTGCTGCCACGCCCCTTGGCAAGCAGGATCGCGTGCATCTCGCGGATCAGACGCAGGGAAACAGGAAAACCCTCGCGCACGCGCTTCAGCCCATGTTCGAGCGCGGCGACGTAGGATGACACCTCCACCACGTCATCGACGGGGACGCTGGGCGCTTCGCCGCTTTCATGGAGCAGAAGATCGGAGAGCGAGGATTGCGTGCCTTCGATCTGGGAGGACAGCACGGCTTCCTTGCGAACGTAGTAATAGAGCAGCAGATTGCTGTCGGGCAGAATGTCAGCCACGGCATCGAGCTTGCCCAGCGCCTGACTGGCCTTGGACAATAGCCCCTGTAACGGCAGAAGGTTCAGGGGCGGTAGCGGCGGCAACGCCGGAGGCAGGAAAGCCTGATAGGATTCCCCCGCCGCGACGCTACATCTTATATAAGAGCCGAGACGGCCCTGATTGCCCTGATCGTTCGACACGGCGACCCTTTCTTTGTGATTCGATGAAAGAAAGAATAGAAAAATATGCTTTCTTTGTAAAGTCGATAGATAAGGATTTTTGTCCAGAAAGGCATAAAAAGAAAGATTTTAACCGTTTCTTTTCTTTTATGGGCTAAAAACAAGTTATTCTACCAAAAGCGCACCCATTTATACCCGTTCTTATCCTTATTTCCCCCGATTTATCCCCCAAGGCGCGGCCTTCCTGGCCGATCTGAAGCCATCAACCGGAAGACCGCGCATGCATAAGCGGCTGGCGATATGTCCGGCCAGCCTTGGCAGGCTTCGGACGGGGTCGCCGCCATCCCTGCCACCGCGCTTGCTCCATGCCCGACCATGGCCGGACGGCTTCTCCCGCGGTCCCGACGCTTGAAGGGTCTCGGTCCCCGTATGCCGCGCGCTCAAAGGCCAATGGCCGCAAGGGAAGGCCGAGCTGCGCCGCTTCAGCCCGTTATGCCGCCGTATCCCTGGCCAGCGAGGTGATGTCGGCGATTTTCTGGAATTGGGTCAGGATGTCGGCATGGTTTTGCGCGAGGTAGCGCACGACCTTGGCATTGCCCAGGAGCGAACCGAGATAGCCCTTGGTCAGCATCAGGTTCAAAACATCCTTGCCGTAATTTTCTTCGATCAGGCGATATTCACGCTGAAGACCTTCCATCTCGCTTTCCATGCGCGCCATCTGATCATCGTCCAGCCCCTTGATCTTTTTTGGCTTCTCCGGATCCACGAGCTGATCCTTGGGCGTCGCCGCCAGCAACATGCGGGCATAGGTTTTTGAATAAGTATTTGCGTCATTCATGAGCGTTGCGGCTTCGATCTGCCGGAAGGGCTTCATGCGTTTCAGGATCGGGAACGTGGCGATTGGCACGATCTTGTCTTTCAAAAGCTCGGCGGCTTCGGAACATACGCCATTCAGCAGATCACGCCTGGTGACGATGCTCTTGATCTCAATGTTAAGCGCCGCCGCGATCTTTGCTTCTGGTACGCCGCGCTCGATCGCCCGCAGGATCATCTTGTGTTCCATGACGGTCGAGAGGCGGTTGATATGCTTGTTGTAGGTGAAGGCTTCATCGTCGATGGAAACCAGGCACGTCACTTCCGTTTCGCCCAATTCCTTGAGCGCCTCAATACGCATATGACCGTCCAGCAGGATGTATTTGCCGCGTGAACGATTGACCACGGGCGGCTCAATCACGCCAACCTCGCGGATAGAGGAGAGGATTTGCTGATATTTAGGGCTTTTGCGGGTGGCAGGCGCCACCATCTTGAGCAGGACGATCTGGTCAATCCGAAGATCGATGGTCTCTGAATTGAACCCTGCCTTGATCTCGCCCTTGGGCAGTTTTTGTTTTTGCCGTGCGTCTTTAGCCATGGGCGCGACCTTTCTCATCCATCAATCCGGCCAGCGGCTTGGGCAGCGTCGTCAGCCCTTCTGCGCGCAGGAGATTGCTGAAATGTTCATCCTGAAACAACTGCCGCAAGGCTTCCGTCACGAACAGCATGTTTTTGGAGACGCCGTCGGCCTTGCGGGTCAAGAGGCGTTTGCGATCCACCTCCAATTGATACACCATCATGACATCCTTGACGGTCAGCGCCTTGTCGCCCTTGTCACGTCGCCCGCGTTTACCGCGCTCATCGATAAAAGTCTTGCCGCGCCTCCTGCGCGTATCGATCAGCTTTTTTGCCAGCAAGAGACGGTTGCCACGCAGTAATTTGGATTCGTAGGCCTCATGCAGGGCGCGCTGTTCGTCTGCGGGATTTTCGGCGATGCGGATGGCCAGCGTGATCGGCATGTGTCCGGCTTCGACGGCAGAGAGCAGCCGTTCCTCGCCACGTTCCATCAAATTCAAAACGCCGCTGACATATTCTTTTGCCAACCCCGTCTTATCGGAAATCTGTTGGGCGGCATAACCCTGTTTTTGCAAGATTTCGATACCCTGCAACAGGTCGTTGGCACGGTGCTGACGGCGGGCCAGGTTTTCTACCAGGCTCATAATCAGCGCCTGTTCCTCGCTGGCGTCGATGACGATGGCAGGAATTTCCTTTTGTCCGACTACCACAAAAGCCTCGATCCGGCCCTGACCGCAGATCAGGTCGTAGTCCTTGCCTTCGATTTTGGCTCGGCTCGGCGTGACCGTGATCGGGCGCTTCATGCCCACCTGGGTCATGTTCGTGGCGATGTCCATGAACACTTTTTGATTCCGCACGCGGGGATTGAGAATGTTGATCTTCTCAATCGGGATCATCTTGATTTCGGAAGTGCGCTTGCCTTTGCTTTTCGTCATGCGGCCTCCGGTAAGGCGGCGCGTTCCGCCATCATGAAAAATTGTTCCAGATCATCGAAGCGATACGCATCGAGCGCGAGATGGTTGTTTTCCATCAGGCGGATCTGCGGATTTTCCACATCGATGGCGGGGATCAGGTAGTAATCGAGGATTTGGCGGTTGTCAGCCTCCATCCGCACGACGATGGTGATGTCCGGCATCAGCCCCGCATCAAGCTGGATTTTCCAGCGGTTGCTGCCGGTGGATGTCTGCCTGCAACGGCAGATCACCAGCGAAGCTTTGATCTCGTTATTCACGATCAGAAAGTCGTTTTGCACCTCGCGGTGGACGCGCCCGCCATATTCTTGAATCTTGCGGATCACGCCTTCAACGACTTCGGGATACATCTGACGCAGGCGCTTGTTATCCTCGATATAGCGCATGTCGCGCCCAGGATCGTAGCCGATCAGCTTGTAAGCTTGCGACAGTCCGCCGAAGCGGTGGGCATAGACGCTGCTGGACGGCATATCGTCCGTCTCATCAATCAGGATGCCCGACAGCCATCCTTGCTTTTCGTGCAGATCGCGCAGTTTTGCCAGCATCTCATCATTGGAAAATCTCCGGCTGCGTTCGCGGATGATGCCTTGCGCCTCATAGAAATATCTTGGTTCAACAATGGTATCGAACACGCCATCCGCACGCACCCACATATCCGGCGTATTTTCGACGCGGCGCTTTTTCAGCTTGTAAGAGCGGCGATTGAAGACGTTGTTGCCGATGTATTTTTCATTGGTGAGGATGGTGTGAACAACACCGCGCGTCCATTCACGGTCAAGATCGGTTTTAAGACCCTGCATATTCAGGCGTGCGGCAATCTGGGATTCCAGCAAACCTTCCTCGGTGAAGGCGCGGTAAATCCAGCGCACGATCGCCACTTCGTCATCCGGCCCTGCGACCAGGATAACGCGGTCGGTCTGCAAGGATTTGTGCTCGCCGCGCTTGAGCGTGCTTTTGGGCTGGCGGTGTTCGTCCACCAAGGCACGGCGCAAACCATATCCGGCGGGGCCGCCCTGGCGGAACCCCATCTCGATCAGGCGACATTGTCCCGCAAAGACCTTGCCGGATAATTCACGGCTATATTCACCCGCCATGGCACGTTTGACGCCTTTGACGATGGTGGATACGGGGCTGCCATCGTTTTCAAACTGCTCGGCGACATATTGCACGTCGATGCCAGCCCGTCGGCACAGATATTCATAATAGGCACTCTCATCCGCATCCTGAAACCGTCCCCAACGGGTCACGTCAAGCACGAGAATAACGGTATAATCGGCGGAACCCGACTGCACGTCGGCAATCAGATTTTGAAGGGCGTCGCGTCCGTCGAGGCTCAACCCGCTTTTACCGGAATCGGCATAGGTTTTGACGATGTCCATCTGGCGATGGACAGCATAGTCGCGGATCGCGTCGGCTTGGTTTTCGGTCGAGTATTTCTGGTGGTCGGTCGACATGCGGACATACATGGCCGCACGGCGCCGTTGTTCTCCGCTGTTCTCTCCACCCGAATTATTGCACCTGTCCATTCGCCTGTTCTTTCCGATTTAGACATTACCTGTCGCCAGCCACCGCTTGACCGCTCTTTGGAATCATAACCAAGGAGCGAAGAAAATGTCTCAATCAAAAAAGGACCAACTTTTTCCAGTCAAACCGAAAGCTATTTCCGATGGCGAACTGGCGCAAATCGTCGCCATGGCGCTGCGTCAGGATTTCGGCGATAGCGCATCTGCGGTAAAGCGGATCGGGCAACTGACCAACGCCAATTTGCGCGCCATCAAAAACTGGTATCAAGCTAGAAATACGCCATCTTCCGGCCACTTGCTGCTGCTGGCGCGCTCGTCGCCCAGCATCCTGAAATTCATCCTGGTGCAGATCGGCGGCGAGGATTTGTGGGACGCTTTTCGGCTACTTTCCAGCCATGCGCTGGCATCTGCGCCGGAGCCGGAAATACCCGTTTATGACGTCACAAACCCCGCCGAAAATGTCCCTATAAATGTCCCTATAAAATCACTCAACGAGCGCCAGCGATGGTTTTTGATCCTGCTCAAGCGTAAAAACAAGGCCAGCGCGGAGGACATCGCCGTGCATTTTGACGTGGCGCTGAAAACAGCACGACGCGACATCGAGGGATTGAAAGAGACTAGAAAAATCCGTTTTGTTGGGGCCAGGAAGACGGGAAGCTATGAAATTATCGATAAATGAGCTATTAAAAGACAACATCGGTAAGAGGAAATATGGCCCGCATAGAGAACCACAAATACAGCATCGAAGAAGCCTTCAGGGAGTGTTTTTATATCATCCCCGATTACCAGCGCGAGTATGTCTGGACGGACAAGGAGGTCAACCAGCTTCTGGAGGACATCAACGAGCAGATCGACACCGGATCGACGCGGGAATATTTCATCGGCACGGTGCTGGTGTCGCCAACGCTGCAGAAGAGCCATTACGAGGTCATCGACGGCCAGCAACGCCTGACGACGTTTTTCCTGTTGCTCTGCGCCCTGCGGCATTTGCTGCAAAAAGAACCCGAGTCCCAGCTTCTCAGCCGTCTGATTTCCGACAGCTACACGACCAGCAGCGGCATTGAAACCCGCCTCAAGCTGGATCCTCGTTACGAGAACGCCAGTGAGGTCATGGCCAAGCTGGTGGAGATCAACGGCGAACCCATGGCCGTGCGCTCCGGCATCATGGCGGCGGGCATCACCAGCTTCGGATCACTGGAAAACCTCGTCAATGCCTACGCGACCCTGTACCGCTATCTGCAGGACAATTACGACGATACGGCCAAGCTCAAGAAATACTGGTTTTATCTCGCCACGAACGTCGTATTCATCCAGATTTCCACGGACGTCAGCAGCGCGCTCAAAATCTTTGAGACGATCAACGAGCGTGGCGTTGGCCTGAACTCGATGGACTTGCTGAAAAATCTTCTCTTTACGCAAGTGACGCCCGACCAGTTTTCCAAGCTCAAGGACGAGTGGAAAAAAATCACCAGCCCGCTGGAAAAAGGGAAAGAAAAACCGCTCCGCTTCCTGCGCTATTTCCTGATGGCCAATTATCCGGTCAAGAATGAAAAAGGCGAAAGCGTCATTTACGAAGATAAAATCTACGACTGGTTCATCAACAAGGACAATGCAGCGCTTTGCGATTATGCGGGCAAGCCCTTTGATTTTGTCCGTAAGGTCATTCGCAACGTCGAGCATTACATCAATTTCACAAACGGCCTTGGCAATGACGGCAAGCCCAGTCTCGCCATGGACAGCCTGAAACGGCTGGCGGGCGGGGCGTTCAGCTTGCACTATGTGTTGTTGTTGGCCGCGGCCCCGCTGCCTAAGCCGCTGTTCGACCACTTCGTCACGCAGCTTGAGAGCTTCCTGTTCTATTACATCTTCACCAAGACCCCGACGAAGCACTTGGAAAAGAATTTCTCGATCTGGGCCGATGAAATGCGCGGTATTGCCGCTCTTAGCGACGACGCCGCGCAAAGGGCAAAAATCAACGCCTTCGTCGCCGAGCATTTCCAAAAGAACATGGACGGCAAGGCGCAGGAATTGTCCGATGCCCTTAAACGCTTTTCGCTGTACTCCATGCAGCAGTACCGCACCCGCTATCTGCTGGCGCGGTTGGCGCAGCATGTCGATCTGGCTTTCAGCGGCGTGAAAATCCCCGGCAGCCTGGAGCCGTACACGACGCTGGAGATCGAGCATATCCTGCCCGACACGCCCACCGCCGAGCTGCGCGCTGCATGGACGACGCAAAACCCCGAAGCCCTGTATGACGACTATAAAACCCGCCTTGGCAACCTGACCCTACTGGAAAAGCCCCACAACATCATCGCGGGCAATAACTTCTATGCCGAGAAGCTCAAAATCTATCGTGATTGCAACAACTACCTGACCCGCTCCATGGCAGAGCTTGCCGCCATCGGGCAAAATAGTTCCGTGTCGCGGATAAACGAGAAGCTGGCTGCGTTTCCGACATGGGACGCCGCCGCCATCGACAAGCGTCACGCGCTGCTTATGGCCTTGGCGCAGGATATTTGGAAAACGCTGCCCGTCGCGGCCTAAAAAGAGGACAACTTGCGATCTTCTGGGTTTACGAGAACTGGACGCATAAGAAAGCCATCGTTCACAAGGGAGACTGCTCTTACTGCAACGATGGGCGCGGTATCCACGGCAAAAGTTCAAAAAATAACGGGGAATGGCATGGGCCGTTCTCCGATAGGGAACCCGCCTTCAACCAGGCAAAGGCCACGAAGCGCGACGAAGTCCGGTCGTGCAAAGCCTGTGCCCCGTAACGGCACATCCTAAACTCTGGAAAGACCCTCAGCCGGTAAGCCGAGTTTATCGGAAGATCGTATCTTTTTCTTCCGATAAGTCAGCTACTTTTTGCTTTCCGAAGGTTTCATGTTGCTGTTAACAACGCGAAGATAGCTCTGGAGAATGACGCTGCCGTGGTTCATTTGATTCTGCACGATACGTGTGACCAGTTCGGATTGCTCCTTATGGTACGTCATGCCCTTTGAAAAGGTTTCCATCATGAAGTCACTCTGGGCCTTGCTTAAGTTTTGGAACATTTCATGAGCATCACGCATCGTGAAACCAAAACCAAACACATCTTCTTTTCTTGCTTCACTCATTTTTCTCTCCTTTGGGGTTAAAACAAAATCTAACGGCAACTGACTTCCTATTCAATCGACCCACCGCCCAAGACCTTGTAGAGATTAACAAGGTTCGAGAGGCGCTGGCGTTCGATCTGGATTTCGACTTGCTGGGATCCATATAACTCGCGCTGGGCGTCCAGAACGCTTAAAAAGCTGTCGATTCCCGACTTATAACGCGCATCCGAGATATTGTAGACTTTTTGGGCGGCGGCCACGAGACGGCGCTGCGCCTTGAGCTGCTGGTCGAGGGTTGCTCTCGCGGCCAGCTCGTCGGCCACCTCGCGGAAGGCCGTCTGAATAGCCTTTTCGTAATGGACGACGGCTTTCTCTTTGCGAATCTCCGCGAGATCGAGGTTTGCCTCGTTCCGCCCGCCCTGGAAGATCGGCAGCGTGATCTGCGGCAGAAATGCCCACGCCCCGGCGGCGCCGCTTGCAAATAAACTGCCCAAATCCTGGCTTGCGAACCCGAATGTTCCGGTGAGGGAGATGCTGGGGAAAAAGGCCGCCCGCGCCGCGCCGATGTCGGCGTTACGCGCAATCAAGGCGTATTCGGCCTGACGGATGTCGGGGCGAGTCAGCAGAACCTCGGAAGGAAGTCCCGGCGCAAGATTTTCCTTGATCTTCACGTCGTCGAGGCTGGTTTCTGGAAGCGCATTTCCGTCCTGAGCCACGCCCATCAAAAGAAACAGGGCGTTTTTATCTTGCGCCACAAAGCGGGAATACTGATGCAGATTAACCTGCGCCGTCTCCACGGCGGTTGCGGCCCGTGCGACGTCTTGCTCCGTGGCGACGCCCTTTTGCAGGCTCTGCGAGAGAATGTCATAGGTGCGGCGCTGGGCCTCCAGGGTTTTTTGGGTCAGCGACAGCAGTTTTTGATCCGCGAGCAGTTGCAGGTAAGCGTTTGCCGTTTCAGCAATCAGGGCGTTGCGAACGACGTCATGCGCTTCGCGCGTGGCCAGATAGTCGTTAAGCGCCGCTTCGTTCTTGCTTCTAATTTTTCCAAACAGATCGACTTCGTAGGCCATAATGCCCACATTCGCCTCATATAATTCGGTCTTCTGACTTTTTCCCGTGATGCTGCTTTTGTCAGAGCTTTCGGCAATCGTCGCATTTCCGCTCGCGTTGACGCTTGGAACAATATCCGCGCGCTCGATCCGGTACATGGCGCGCGCCTCTTCGATATTGAGCGCGGCGACTTTGAGGTCTTTGTTGTTTTGAAGCGCCGCGCCGATAACCTGGCTCAGCTCGGGCGAAGAGAAGAACTCTTTCCATCCCATTTGCGCCGCCAGCTTATCACCCACAGGAAGCTGATATCCGGGAACGTCATTCCAGTTGCCGGCGGCGTCAAAAGCGGGCCGTGAAAAGTCCGGCATGAGGGAGCAGCCCGAAACCATGGCCGTTGTCATTAACAATAAAGCAAAGCGCTTACTTTTCATGGGAAAAGTCCTTCCTTGGATCTTGTGAAGCTATTGTCCTCCGATGAAAGATTTTTTCAACCATCACGTAGAACATTGGAACGAAGAAAATAGCGAGGAATGTCGCCGCCGCCATACCCCCCATGACCGCAATACCGATCGCGTTCTGGCTGGCAGCCCCGGCACCGCTGGCCAAAGCCAGCGGAAGAACGCCAAGCATAAAGGCCATGGACGTCATGATGATCGGGCGGAAACGCTGACGCGCCGCCATCGTAACGGCTTCCATCAAATCATGTCCCTGGTTTCTAAGGTCGCGCGCGAACTCTACGATCAGAATGGCGTTTTTAGAAGCCAGGCCGACCGTCGTCAGCAGCGCCACCTGCAAATAGACGTCATTGGGCAGACCAAAGGCGAAAGCTGCCATCACCGCGCCCAGAACGCCGAGAGGAACAACAAGCATGACCGCCAGCGGAACGGCCCAGCTTTCATAGAGCGCGGCGAGGCTGAGAAAGACGATCAGAACCGACAATGCGTACAAGGCCGGAGCCTGCGCGCCCGTCTGGCGTTCCTCGAAGGATATGCCATACCACTCGAGGCCGAGTCCTTCGGGAAGATTCTTGGCCATTTTTTCGATCTCGGCCATGGCGTCTCCCGTGCTTACTCCTGGCGCTGCCCCTCCTTGAATGTTGACGGAGGCGCTTCCGTTGAAGCGTTCCAGTTTCGGGGAGCCATACGCCCACGATGCCGCCGAAAAGGTATTAAATGGCACCATCTCGCCCTTGGCATTGCGCACATACCAGCTATCTAAATCCTTTGGCATCATACGATGCGGCGCATCGGCTTGCAGATAAACGCGCTTAATGCGTCCATTGTCCGTGAAATCATTGACATAGCTCGAACCCCACGCGATCTGAAGCGTTCGATTGATATCGCTCAAGGACAGTCCCAGCGCGGATGCCTTTTCGCTGTCGATGTCGATTTTATATTGCGGGACGTCGCTCAATCCGTTCGGACGCACGCCCACCAGCTTCGGATTTTGAGCGGCCATGCCGAGGAGCTGATTGCGTGCGCCCATCAGGGCTTCATGCCCCAGACCCGCGCGGTCGACAAGCTGGAGGTCGAAACCCGAGGCATTGCCAAGCTCGCGGATGGGCGGGGGGAAAAAGGCGAACGCCATCGCATCCTTGATTTGCGACAAAGCGCCCATCGCGGATCGTGAAACGGCGAAGACACTTTCGCTCGCCCCTGTTCTTTCCTTCCAATCCTTAAGCCCGACAAACCCAAAGGCTGCGTTCTGCGCCGATCCGGCAAAGCTGAACCCGACGACCGTGAAGAGATGGTCGACGGTCTCCTTTTGCTGTTCAAGGAAGTAATCCTCGGCCTTTTTGACGGACTCCAGGGTGCGCTCCGCCGTGGCGCCCGGCGGAGTGCTGACCATAAGGTACATCGACCCTTGATCCTCGTCCGGCAGAAAAGCGCCGGGAAGTTTCATGAAAATAGCCATCATTCCACCGGCAAGCAGGATATAAATGGCGAAGAAGCGCATGGCGCGGCGCGCCATATGGCCAGCGCCCTTCGCATAAACATCCCTGCCGCGATTAAAATATTTATTGAACCATCCGAAAAACCCTTTGTCGGATCGATGCTCGTGAGAATCCGGTTTTTTGAGAAAAAGAGCGCAGAGGGACGGTGAGAGGATAATCGCGACCAGAACTGAAAGCCCCATGGCCGAAACGATGGTGATGGAAAACTGTCGATAGATCGCGCCCGCCGATCCGCTAAAGAAAGCCATCGGAACGAAAACCGTCGATAGAACCACCGCGATGCCGATCAAGGCGCTCGTGATTTGATCCATGGATTTTTTTGTGGCCTCTTTGGGCGAAAGACCTTCCTCGCTCATTATTCTTTCCACGTTCTCCACGACGACGATGGCGTCATCGACAAGAAGACCGATGGCGAGAACCATCGCGAACATGGTGAGCACGTTGATGGTAAATCCAAAAGCCAGGAGAATAGCGAAGGTTCCGAGCAAAACCACAGGAACCGCAATGGTCGGGATCAAGGTCGCCCGTAAATTCTGAAGGAATAGAAGCATGACCAGAAAAACGAGGACGACCGCCTCGATGAGGGTATGGACCACGGACTCGATGGACATCTTGATAAAGGGCGTAGCATCGAGCGGGTAGACGATTTTCACGTCCTTTGGCAAAAATCGCGAAAGATCCTCGACTTTCTTTTTGACGAGATCGGCGGTTTCCAGTGCATTGGCGCCCGTCGCCAGGGTAATCGCCATGCCTGCGGCGGGATGCCTTTTATAGCGAACGATGCGTTCATAGGATTCGGATCCGATTTCTACCTTTGCCACGTCTCCCAGACGAACCTGGGAGCCATCGGTATTGACCCGCAAAACAATACGCTTGAAGTCATCGACTGTTTTCAGGCGCGACTGAGCCTTGATGGTGGCGTTGATTTGCTGCCCCTGGAGAACGGGCATGCCGCCAAGCTGCCCGGCGGAGATGTCCGTATTCTGGACTTCTATGGCTTTTTGCACGTCGAGCGGAGTTAGATTGTAGCTGTAAAGGCGTTCTGGATCGAGCCAGATACGCATCGCGTGCTGATCCCCGAACACCCTGACATTTCCGACCCCATCTATGCGGGAAATCGGTTCACGAAAGGTACTGACCAGCAAATCGCCCAGATCGCCCTGAGACATGCCGCCATTTTCCGAATACACGCCCACCACAAGCAGAAAGCTGTCGTTCGACTTCGTGACGGTCACGCCCTGCGCCTGCACCTCCTGCGGCAACTGTGTCACCGCGCCCTGCACCTTATTTTGCGTCTGCACCTGGGCGATATCCGGGTCCGCTTCCGGCTCGAAGGTCAGAGTGATGGTCATCGACCCGTCCGAACTTGAGGACGTAAAGTAGCGAAGATGGTCGATCCCCGTCAGCCGCTGCTCGATGACCTGCGTGACGGCGTTTTCCACGGTTTCCGCCGAAGCGCCAGGGTAAACGGCGTTGACCGCCACGGTCGGCGGGGCAACTTTAGGATACTGCTCAATGGGCAGCGAGCGGATCGACAACACCCCGGCCAGCATGATGATGAGTGCGATGACCCAGGCAAAAACCGGACGATCGATGAAAAAACGGGCCATCGGGTCATTCCTTCCTGGTTTTATTGTCGACGACGGGCGCCGCGACTGTCGCGTCGGATTTCTTCCAAGGCTCAGGCACAACCGTGGCTCCGGGGCCGATTTTTTGATAGCCTTCGACGATCACCTTGTCTCCCGCCTTAAGCCCGTCAGTCACGATCCAGCCATCATCGCGCGCCTGCTCGACCTTTATGACCCGCTGCTGCGCCTGGTTCTTTTCATCGACAATCCACGCAGTCAGGCCGCCGTCGGGCGAGCGCATGGTGGCACGCTGCGGAACGACCAGCACCTTATCCTGACCAAGGTCAACCGTGGCGCGAACAAAAAGGCCGGGCAAAAGAACGCCTTCGGGATTGGGAATCAAGGCCCGCAAGGCGACGGATCCCGTGGTTTCGTCCACGGTCACTTCGGAGAATTTAAGCGTCCCCTCGTGTGGATAGGTTTTTTCTCCGGCATTATCGAGCGTCAGCCGGACGGGAATGGCTTCTTTTCCAGCCATGCGCGACCGCAGACTGATCGCTTCTTCGCCCGATTGCTGCATATCGACGTAAACCGGATCGAGCTGGGTGATGGTGGCGAGGTATTGCGATTGGTTGGCGGTGACCAGGGTGCCTTCGGTTACGAACGAGCGGCTGATGCGACCGGAAATTGGGGCATAAACTTTGGTATAGTCAAGATTGACTTGCGCGACATCGACCGCCGCCTGGGCCACAGCGATCGCCGCTTTTGCTTGATCAAGCTGGGCTTTGACGTCGTCGTACTCCTGTTTGCTGACCGCATTGATCTTGACCAGATCCTCATAGCGTTTGGCGCGGGCTTCCACGGTCTGGATGTTTGCCTTGGCGCTTTTCAGGTCAGCGATAGCGCTATTAAGGGCGGCCTTGTAGCGGGCGTCGTCGATTTGATAGAGTTGCTGCCCCTTCTCAATGTTCGCCCCTTCTTCGAAAAGCCGCGCCGTTATGATGCCGTCGACTTGCGGCCTCACCTGAGATTGACGATAAGGCGAAACACGCCCAGGCAATTTTTGGTAAAATGTCAAATCTTGCGGCTGGAGTTCAAGAATCGACACGGCGGCAGGCGGTCTTGCGGCCCCGGACGCCGCGCCCTGAGGCCCGCGTTCCTTTCCCGACCAGAAATACCAGCCGCCAGCCACAAGCAGGACGATAAGAACGATGGGAACCGCTTTGTTCTTCATGGACATTTCCTTTTTTTACCGCCGCGACGACGGGGCTAATCGTAGAGGCGATTGACACTGGACAAAAAACATACATTTATGTATGTATGTTGTCAAGACTACAAGGATCGTATCCATGAGACGCACGAAAGAGGAAACCGAAAACACCCGCGCGGACATTCTAAACGCCGCCACGCAGGTTTTTTCTGAAAAAGGCGTCGCCAGCAGCACGCTTGAGGATATTGCGACCGCCGCCAACGTCACGCGCGGCGCCATTTACTGGCATTTCAAGAATAAAACGGAGATATTCGACGCCCTCCACGAGCGTCTGCATCGCCCACTCTTGGAAATGATCCTGGCGGATGTGCAGAAAGACCATCCCGAACCCCTGATCCAGCTGCGCGATCTTTGCGTGAAGCTCCTGACCGATCTGGCCAAGGATAAGCAGAAAAGACAGGCGCTTAATCTTTTCCTCGTCAAATGCGACTACGCAGGCGAATTGGCGAAATACAAAAAAAAGCATCACGCCAAAAAAGCCGAGAAGCAAAAAGCGTTTCAAGGCTATTTCGAAAAAGCCAAAGCAGCGGGGAAATTGCCGGCGGAGGCGGATCCGGAACTCTTAACCCAGGCCATCAGCTGTTATATGAAGGGGATCGTGTTCGAATATCTCGACAGCCCCGGCTCTTTTGAAATGCCGAAGAAAGCCCCTAAATTAGTCGATCTTTTTTTTCACAACCTGATTACCACGATGCGCTCTAATGTATAAAAAAAGACTTCTGCACACAGTTTTCGTCTTGTTGGCCCTGTCCATCTGCGGCCAGGCCATGGCGGAAGATACGAAGCGCACCACCCTGGAAGATGCCCTTCCTCGGGGGTTGCTGGAAGATCATCCGGGGTTCCTGACGTTTACTATCGAAAACGACAACTTCGGCGATGGTTCGGACGAAAACTATACGAACGGCGTGCGCCTGACTTATTTCGACACCTCTGCCGAGCTGCCATGGTTTTCCAGCTTTCTCGACAGCCATCTTCCGATCTTTGAAATCAACGACACAACCTCCGTTTATTATTCTTTCGGCCAGAATCTTTACACCCCGGAGGATATCGAAGTGTCGACGCCAGACCCAAAGGATCGCCCTTATGCGGCGTTTCTTTATGCTTCTGCAGGTCTCACCACTTTGAAGGACGATCATATCGACGAGATTGAGGCCACGCTTGGCGTCGTTGGCCCGTGGGCGCTTGGCGAAGAAGTTCAGACCGTCGTGCACAAAGTACTCGACGCGCGCGATCCGAATGGCTGGAGCCACCAGCTGAAGAACGAGCCAGGACTGATGCTGTCCTGGCAACGTCAGTGGCCGCAAGCCTACACGGCGGAATTTGGTTCGCTTGATTTTCGTGTCGCGCCTCATACCGGCGTTACGCTTGGAAACATCTACACCTACGGCGCCGGCGGTATCAGCCTTCAACTCACGCCGGAAGCCTATAAATGGCAGTCCAAGCCGCCGCGCGTGCGGCCCGCCATTCCCGGAAGCGGCTTTTTCGCCGTACCGGAGGATCACTTCGCCTGGTCGCTTTTTGCCGGTGTCGAAGGACGCGCCATGGCGCGGAACATTTTCCTGGATGGCAACACTTTCGAAGACAGCCCGTCCGTCGACAAAAAGCCATTCGTGCTGGACGCCAACGCAGGCATCAGCTTCACCTACGGCAAGGCACAGATTTCTTATACATTGAACTGGCGATCAAAAGAGTTTGACGGTCAGGATGATCCCTCTGTTTTCGGAGCGGTCTCCCTCGGCTATCGGTTCTGAAGACCTAGCCAAAACGATACCCGGAGATCGCCTTTCCCCCTATAATATCGTGATAATCACGGCAGGCCGTGTCCGCGCCGCCCGCTCCAGCCACGACCATGAGCGGAAGCAGATGCTCGGCACGAGGATGGCATTGCCGCGCCGCTGGCGCTTTTTGCCAGTGGATTAGAGATTCGCGGCGCATGGCGGGATCGGGGTTGGTCACGGCCCCGGTCAGCCAGCCGTCGAACCGCGCCGAAGCTTCTCCACACCCGTCGAAGAATTCTCCGAGATTATGATAGCTGTTGCCGCTACCTAAAATCAGCACGTTTTCATCCCGTAAGGGAGCCAGCGCGTCGCCGATGGCCAGATGAGCTGCGGCATCAAGATCATGCTGGAGCGAAAGCTGGGTCACGGGGATTCGTCCGTCCGGATCAACCATCAGCATGGGAACGAAAACGCCGTGATCGAATCCGCGTGCGCCGTCTTCCCGGCTTTCGATTCCCGCCTCGCCCAAAAGTGACCCGACACGCGCGGCAAGCTGCGGCGCGCCGGGCGCGCCGTACTGGAGCGTATAGGTATGTTCGGGAAAGCCGTAATAATCGTACAGCAGCGGAGGACGAGCCGAGGTCATGACAGTCGGGCTGGATTCCTCCCAGTGACCTGAAACGATCAGGATCGCATCCGGAAGCTGCGGCAGCCGCGATGACAGCGTTTGCAAATAGCGGCGCAGCCCATCAAAGGCATGCGGCCCAAGCGGCGCTGGAAACTCGATCCAGAAACACGGGCCTCCACCATGCGAGATAAAAATGCCGGGCTGACGCTTCATATCAGCCATACACACGAAAACGCACAGAGTCCTCGACATAAGTTTTTTCCGGGAATGGGGACTCGTTCGAGCCAAAGGGCATCTGCGCCCGCAGCTTCCAATCGGACGAGATACCCCATGTTTTTGCAACCTCTGCGTCGATCAGGGGATTGTAGTGCTGCAGGCTTGCGCCAATATTAATGTCGGCCAGCGCCGACCAGACAGCGAACTGCGCCATACCGCTGGCATGTTCCGACCAGATCGGGAAATGCTCGGCGTAAGATGCGAAATTCCCCTGCAAGCCTTTTATGGTCGCCTGATCTTCGTAAAAAAGGATCGTACCGGCACCTGCGGAGAAACCGTCCAGTCTGGCTTCCGTCTGAGCAAAAGCATCGACAGGGACGATTTTACGCAGCGCATCCTTGGCGATGTTCCAAAGTTTCCCGCTTTCCGCGCCGAACAAAATAACGATGCGTGAGCTTTGAGAGTTGAAAGCGGATGGGGACAGGCGCACGGCATCCTTGATGACGCTCTCCACCTGCTCTTGAGGGACAGGCAGGTGTCTGCCGAGGCTATATTGCGTCCTGCGCTTGCGGAAAGTATCGATCAATATGTTGTTGCTCATGGGGTTCCTTTGGATTTTTGCTGTTGCTTGTCTGTGAAAGATGCCGTTGTTACCTTTTGTAAGGTGGTATACTATAGTAAGCGTTGACAAAGACAAGAACGCACAATCATGTAAGGTTGTTACACCGATGTTACGCAAGGCCGCCAATTCCGAAAATTCCTGTCTCGCCGTCCGCGAGGTTCTCAATCTTGTCGGGGACAAATGGAGCATCCTGATCGTCACGATGCTAGACGGTAACGCAAAACGCTTCACGGAAATCCAGCACAGCATCAACGGAATTTCCCAAAGGATGCTGACCCGTACGCTGCGGCAACTGGAACGCAATGGCCTTGTTGATCGAAGGGTGGAGCCAACCGTACCGCCCAGCGTGTACTATTCCCTTACGCCGTTGGGAAAAACCTTGATTGATCCAGTTACGTCGCTGGCCGCGTGGGCATTGCAAAATTATCCGAAGATGCAAACGTCCCAGAAAGTATTTGATGAAAGAACGCCGTTAAAATAACCAGAATTTTCCAGCGCGTTTTGAAAAAAGACGATTTTAGAGCTTAAGTGCTTTTAACCTTAACGCGTTGGTAATCACCGACACCGAACTGAGCGCCATCGCCACCGCTGCGATAATAGGACTGAGCATAAGACCGAACATTGGGTATAAAATCCCTGCCGCCACCGGAACGCCCGCCGCATTATATATGAACGCGAAGAACAGGTTCTGGCGAATATTGCTCATAACTGCTTTTGACAGATTGTGGGATTTGGCAATCCCCATGAGATCACCCCGAAGCAGCGTGATGCCAGCGCTTTCCATCGCTACATCTGTACCTGTCCCCATTGCAATGCCGATATCGGCAGCAGCCAGGGCGGGCGCGTCATTCGTGCCATCCCCAGCCATGGCAACCACACGGCCTTTCTCACGAAGCTCTTTGACGATGCGGCTTTTATCTTCAGGCAGGACTTCCGCTTCCACTTCGTCAATCCCCAGCTTTCGGGCAACAGCCAAGGCTGTTGTTTTATTGTCGCCCGTCAGCATCACCACATGAATTCCGGCTTCCCGCAGTTCTTTAATGGCTTGTGGGGTGGTCTCCTTGATCGGGTCGGCAATAGCCAGCAATCCCGAAGCCTTGCCATCCACAGCCACAAAGATAACCGTCGCACCGTCTTGTCTCAACGCATCGCCTTGCATTTCAAGATGGGAAACATCGATCTTTAATTCGGTCATCATTTTGATATTGCCGAGAGCCACGGCACGGCCACTTACCTTACCGACAACACCTTTGCCTGTGGGCGAGTCAAAATCCTCGACCTTGGCAATGGTCAGCCCCTTTTCCTTGGCGGCCATTACCACGGCGTGAGCCAGCGGGTGTTCGCTTGGCTGCTCCAGCGAAGCAGCAAAAGATAACAGATTATCCCCGGACAGGCCTTCGGCAACGATCTTTGTGACCCTTGGCCTCCCTTCGGTCAGCGTTCCTGTTTTATCGACAACCAGCGTGTCGACTTTTTCCATGCGTTCAAGGGATTCAGCGTTTTTAATCAGAACGCCAGCCTGCGCTCCACGGCCCACACCGACCATGATCGACATCGGTGTAGCCAAGCCCAAGGCGCAAGGGCATGCGATGATCAGGACGCTCACCGCCGCGATCAGTCCATAGCTCAAGGCCGGTGACGGGCCAAATACAGCCCAGACAAAAAATGCGGCGACAGCCACAAGCATAACCACAGGCACAAACCAAGCAGCAACATGGTCAGCCATGCGTTGAATGGGCGCACGGCTGCGCTGTGCTTCGGCCACCATTTGCACGATGCGGGACAGCATGGTATCGCCGCCCACGCGCTCGGCACGCATAATAAAGCCGCCCGTTTGGTTAATTGTGCCGCCGATGACATTTTCCCCATTTTCTTTTACCGATGGCATAGACTCACCTGTCACCATCGATTCATCGATCGCGCTTTTGCCTTCGATAATGACTCCGTCGATTGGAACGGCTTCGCCAGGACGTACCCGCAGATGATCGCCCACATGAACATGATTCAGCGGCACATCTTCTTCTGTCCCATCTTGATTGATACGGCGGGCAATCTTCGGTGAAAGGTTTAAGAGCGCACGAATTGCGCCACCTGTTTTTTCACGCGCCCGTAATTCAAGAACCTGTCCCAGAAGAACGAGAACGGTGATAACGGCAGCAGCTTCAAAATAAACAGGAACCGAGCCGTCCATGCGCCGGAAGCCTTCAGGAAAAGCATTCGGAGCAAAAGTTGCCACTATACTGTAAAGCCACGCCACGCCCGTACCAATAGCGATCAAGGTAAACATATTGAGATGGCGCGAAATGATAGAAGCACATCCGCGCTGGAAGAATGGCCATCCTGCCCACAGCACAACAGGCGTAGCCAGTGCCATTTGAATCAAATTTGAAGTGGAACCCGTTACAAAATGCAGATTTGCCAGGTGTGCGCCCATCTCCAATCCAAAGACGGGTAATGTTAACGCAAGGCCGATCCAGAAACGGCGCGTCATATCGATTAGCTCATGGCTTGGGCCTTCTTCGCCTGTCATCACCTCTGGCTCAAGGGCCATGCCGCAGATCGGGCATGCACCAGGGCCATTTTGACGGATTTGCGGATGCATGGGGCAGACATACACTGTCGCAGCTCCTGTTTCTAAAACGGAGGAATCCTTGGAAACCTTTGACTGATGTGCGCAGCAGGCATGATGTTCTTTTGCGGGATGATGATCCGATGTTGTGTTGTGGTGGTGATGTCCATGATTATTCTGCTGCTCCATCGCCTTATTCCTTATCGGTCATTCTATGGCTGTCGCGACTTCGTCCACGACTTCATCCCGCGTTTCCTCCCGCTTACGCTTTCGCAACAGGGAAAGCAAAGGCACGGAGGCCAGAACTACGTACATCATCAGGACAAAATCATTCAGATAGGAAATGACAGCGGCTTGTTTGGTCACCTCGCCGTTGAGCATTTCAAGAGCCGCCGCGCCTTGCGTTCCCTCAACACCTGTCGTGAAGGCCGATAGAGCCTGCGCGGAATTGCCGAACGGCAGGAGCGTGGAGGCAATTTCTTCATGGTTGACTTGCGTATTGCTCGCCAGAAGCGCGATCACGACGGAAATTCCCACGCTGCTGCCGATATTCCGGCCCAGACTGAAAATGGCGGTGGCATCGTTGCGGTAATGGGGGGCAAGCGTTGCGTATGCCAGCGTGCTTAAGGGAACGAACACGAAGCCCATGCCAAAGCCCTGTATCGTGCCTGTATAGACAAGGCGCGAGGTCGGCATAGAGGTTGTGAAAAGGCTCATTTCATACAAGGAAAACGCCGTTAAAAGCAGGCCGAAAAGGATCAGCCAGCGGGCATCTACTTTTTGCACCAGACGCCCCACAATCATCATGGCAATCATGACGCCGACGCCGCGCGGCGCAAGCACCATCCCCGTCAGCAACACGGGATATCCCATCAGGCTTTGCAGGAATGGCGGCAACAACGCCATGCTGGAGAGGAGAATAATCCCCACCACAAACATTAGGACAAGGCTGACCGCATAGTTGCGGTCCTTGAACATGGCGGGGTCAAGGAAGGGATGCTCTTTCGCTGTCAGGATATGGACGACAAAAAGATACAAGGCCATTGCGCCCAGCACGGCTTCCACTATTACTTCCGTGGACGAAAACCAGTCCTGACTCTGGCCGCGATCCAGCATCATCTGGATCGAGCCGATGGCTAGGCTTAAAAGCACGAAGCCGAAGGCATCGAACTTGCGGCCTTGCGTCTTTTCCGTTTCGGGCATGAAAAACCACATGCCCGCAAGGGCCGCGATACCGATAGGCACGTTGATGTAGAACACCCACCGCCAGTTATAATATTCGGTGAGCCATCCGCCCAAGGTCGGCCCCAAAATCGGCCCCAGCATCACCCCGACGCCCCATATGGCCATCGCCTGTCCATGCTTTTCACGGGGGTTAATATCGAGAAGAACGGATTGGGAAAGCGGCACGAGGGCTGCGCCGAACACGCCTTGCAATAGACGGAACACGACCATCTCGATCAAGCCCGTAGCGGCTCCGCATAAGATGGAAGCGACGGTAAATCCGGCCACGCTTATCATGAATAGCCGTTTGCGGCCTAATTTTGCCGCCAGAATCCCGACAGGCGCGGTCATGATAGCAGCTGCGACGATGTAGGATGTCAAAATCCATGTTGCTTGTTCTTGCGAGGCGTTTAACGCGCCTTGCATGTGCGGCAGGGCGACGTTGGCGATGGTCGTATCCAATGCCTGCATGATCGTTGCAAGCATGATGGATGCGGTAATCATGCGCTTTTGAACGCCCGCATCCATGATTTACTTCTCCTGTGCGGAGGCCGTATGAAACAACCCGTGCGGATAATGGCCTATATCGATTGTGACATGGGCGCTCATGCCCACACGCAACGGAAACGATTCCGATTTTTCATCAACGGCTATTCTCACCGCGATGCGCTGGACGACCTTCACCCAGTTTCCGGTGGCGTTCTGCGCGGGTAGAACGGAAAACTCCGATCCGGTGGCAGGACTGATGCTCTCAACCCGCCCAGACCATTTGCGGCCCGGATAAGTGTCCACCTCGATGGTGACGGGCTGGCCCGGTTTTACATCGGTGAGTTCCGTTTCTTTGTAATTCGCCTCGATCCAGATATCCTTGCTTCCCACCAGATTAAGGGACGGAACACCTGCCCGCGCGTAATCGCCCGGATGGGGCGCCGTGCCGATGATACCGTCTGCGGGCGCCTTGACCTCCGTTCGTTCAAGATTCAGCTCGGCGTCATGCAGCTTCGCCAGCGCTTTTCGGTAGTGCGGGTGTTCCTTTGGATCGATATCGGGATTGTTTTCAAGCGCGATCAGAATGCCGTTGATTTCCTGCGTCAACACCGCGATCGTCTTTTCGGCGGCATCGCGTTTGCGTTTGCTTTCATTGAACTCCGTTTGCGAGACGCCTCCGTTCTTCGCCAGATCGACGCGCCGATTATATTCGCCTTTGGTAAAGTCCACGTCCACCTGCGCACGGGCCAGATCCTCCTGCTTTTGAAGGTATTGCGTCTTGAGTTGTTCGATTTCCGCATAAGCGATCTCCACATCCGCTTTTGCTTCGTCCGTCGCAATCTTATAAGCTGACGGATCGATCATGAAAATCGGCTCGCCCGTCTTGACGGATTGGTTGTCCGTTACAGAGACGGACAAAATGGATCCCGTCACCTGGGGCGTCACCAGAATTTTAGCCGATTTAACGTAGGCGTTATCCGTGGAAATATACCGCCCGCCCGTCAGATAAAAAAACGCGCTTGCGATCAGGACAATGCATACGCCGCCGACCATCAGGCTGCGTCGCGACAATTTATGCCGCAACGATTTCGGTTTGCCTTCGTGCTGACTCATGTTTCTTTTTTTCCTTCCTCTTCGGCCAAATTCTTCTTAATAGCCATAAGCGCCTGTCTGAGCGATTGCTGCTCCGCTTCGGAAACGCCCTCAAGCGCGAACATTCGAACTTCGGCGGCATAAGCCTGCATTTTGCTCAAAATAGGCTCCGCCTTTTGTGTGGGGTAAAGATTGATGGCACGGCGATCGTCCGGATCGGGTTTTCGGCAAATCCAACCGGCGGCTTCCATGCGATCAATCAAACGCGCGACACTGATGGGCTGAACCTCAAGAATGTCGGCCAGTTGCGCCTGCCGCATACCCTGATTCAGGGAGATATGTGCGAGCGCCTGCCATTGCGCCTGCGTCAGCCCCAAATCATAAGCACGGCGATTGAAGGCCCGCCGCCACATGCGCGCCACATCGCTTAAGATGAAACCAAGGCTTTGCTGGGGTGTCTGTTTTTGAGGCATGGACCATCCATGGGGTTATATATACTAGTATATTATAAGCATAGTTAATAAATTATCAAGTGCCTCAAGCCTACTTTGATCAATAATCTTACAATTTCAGCTTGTTGAAGACATGGAGCGCCGGAAAGCCAAGGCGGATAGCGACAGCAAAGCCATGCCAACCACGGCAACGGCCAGATAATTCGGCCAAACCGTTTCAAAACCGGCACCACGGTACAATATGGCCTGGGCAAAGGACACAAAGTGGGTCGATGGCACGAACCACATGACGCTTTGCAGCCATTCGGGCTGACTTTCCAGCGGGGTCTGCCCCCCTGAAAGCAGGATCATGGGCAACACCGTGATGATAAACAAAAGACCGAACTGCGGCATGGAGCGCGCGACCGTTCCCAGAAAAATGCCCAGGGACGAGGCGAAAAAGAGATAAAGCAATGTCCCAAAAAGAAACAGCGGAATAGATCCCGCAATCGGCACGCCCAAAACGGCCTCGATCATGACCCACAGGCTGAACGCCGTCGCCCCTATGACAACCACGCCGCTTGACCAGACCTTCGCAAACATAATTTCAAGCGGCGTCACGGGCATCACGAGAAGATGCTCAATCGTTCCGTGTTCCCTTTCCCGGATAAGGGCCGCCCCCGTCAGCAGAATCGTGAACATGGTGATATTGGAAATAATCTCCATGATGCTCGTGAACCACATCGAACTGAGATTAGGATTGAACGCATAGCGGATTTTTAGGTTGACGGGAGCCTGCGCCGCCGATCCATCGCTCAAAAAGCGCGCGACTTCACCGTGGATGATATTCTGGATATACCCCGCGCCGATCCCCGCGATCATGACGGCGGTGGCGTCGAGGTCAAGCTGGAGGGCGGGCGCGCGGCCTTTCAACACGTCGGCCTCGAAGTCCTTTGGTATAACCAGGGTGAAGGTGTGCGCGCCACGCTCCATGTTCTTGTCGATATCCCTGAAATCGACAATCTCCGGTTTTTTGAAATAGGGCGGCAGAAAGGCGCCTTGTATGCTTAAGGATAGCGGGGAACGATCCTCATCGACGATCGCGATGGAGGCATTGCGAAGATCATGGGAAATGGACGTTCCCGCGATGTAAATCGACATGCTGAAAGCCCAGAAAATCATGAACATCATGACCGGGTCCCGATAAAGGCTGCGCAGTTCCTTGATGCCCAGGCGGAAAATATTGCTCAGGTTGAATCTCATGGCTATTTCTCCTGTTTCTTCAGGAAAAAGACGCCCGCCGCCAGAATGACGGGCCACGAAACCAGAAGGAACCGGATGTCGGGCCATAAATCCACAAGCCCCAGATCCTTGGCGAAGGCACCCTTGGCGATCGCCATGAAATGCGTGGTGGGATAGATCGCCCCGATAAATGCACCGGCGCCTTCAAGCGTGGACGTGGGCTGCATAAGGCCGGAAAACTGCACGGCGGGAAGCATCGTCATAATCGCCGTGACCGCCAGCGCGGCGATCTGCGTGCGCGTAAAGGCGGAAAAGAAAAGGCCGAGCGCGGTCGTGCAGCCCGTGTACAACAGCGCGCCTATGGACAAGGCCACGAAAGATCCCTTGACGGGCACATCAAAAACAAGCCATGCCGTCAAAACAAGCAACGCATAATTGATCAGAGAAACCGCCACATAGGGAACCTGCTTGCCCAGAAGGAATTCGAGCTTGGATGTCGGCGTCACGTAAAGGTTTGTGATCGACCCCAGTTCTTTTTCCCGCACGACGCTGAGGGCGGCGAGGATTGAGGGGATAAAAAGAAGCATCAGCGCGATGACGGAAGGCACGATCGCGTAAGCGCTCTTAAAGCCCTGATTGTAAAGAAAGCGCGGTTGAACGGACACGGGCGACAGCGAAGGCTTCTCTCCGATCCGGTCTTCATAAAGCCGCATGATAAAGTCGTTATGCAGCCCTTGAAGGTAGCCGCCAGCCGTTTCGGCGCGGAAAGGCATGGCGCCGTCAATCCATACGGCGATCTCCGGCCTCTTTCCACGGATCAGGTCTTTGCCGAAGTCCGGGGGGATTTCGACGGCGACCGAGACATCTCCGTTTTTAAGCCTGCCATCCATGTCAGCATGGTCCTTCAGCGGTGCTTTCTCGGTAAAATAGCGTGATCCCTCCAGAGCCTGCGTATACAGGCGGCTCTCAGGCGTTTTGTCCCTGTCCAGCACGGCGAATGACAGGTTTTCGACATCGAAGGTGATCCCAAACCCGAATACGAGCATGAGGATCATGGTGCCGAAAAACGCGAAGGCCTGACGTATCCGGTCTCGCGACAGCTCCTTGGTCTCGCGCATCGCATAAGCGCCCGCGCGCCGCATCGCCACAGTCAGGAACGAGGCGGCATTCCCTCTTTTTTCCAACGGCTCCCGCCGCATTTCATCCGGAGTTCCTTTCGCGACATCGCCAACATCTGGCTGATTATCAAGGCTTGCCGCTTCCATATGGGCGATAAAGGCATCCTCAAGGTTTTTTTTGCCCTGTGCCTCGATAATCTTCGACGGCTCCGCGCAGGCGAGAATCTTCCCCGCATGCATCAAGGCAATGCGGTCGCAGCGCATTCCCTCGTTCATGAAATGCGTGCTGATGAAAATCGTTGTTTTCTTGTTGCGGGCCAGATCGATCAAAAGTCTCCAGAAATTATCCCTGGCGGCCGGATCGACACCCGACGTGGGTTCGTCCAGAATCAATATTTCTGGATTGTGAACAACGGCAACGGCCAAAGACAGGCGCTGACGGACGCCGAGCGGCAAGGACGGCGGCAATGAATCCCGGTATGGCTGAAGCTGAAATCGGTGCAGCAGATCGTCGATACGATCTTTTATGAGGTCGTCAGAAACGTGAAAAAGACGCGCATGCAAATCCAGATTCTGAAACACCGTCAGTTCGGAATAAAGGGAAAATGCCTGGGACATGTATCCCACGCGCCTGCGGAACGTCATATCGCTGGTCGCCGGCGCTTTTCCAAATATTTCCGCATCACCTTCGCTCGCCGGCAGAAGGCCGGTCAGCATCTTCATCGTCGTCGTCTTTCCGCAGCCATTCGATCCGAGAAACCCGAAAATCTCCCCTGGAAAAATCTCCACGGATACGTCGTCGACGGCGATAAAATCGCCAAATTTTTTTGTCAGGTTGCGGGTTACGATGACGGGAGCCAGACCTTTGCCGTCTTCGTAGGGAGGCAGCGTCAATGGATTGTAGGCGGCGTGTGTCAGCGCGATAAAGGCTTCCTCCAGCGTCCCGGCGCCCGTTCTCCGTTTAATATCCGCCGGAGCGCCTGTGTCGAGTATTTTCCCGTCATTCATGATCGCAAGCCAGTCCAGCCCCTCAGCTTCCTCCATATAGGCCGTGGCGATGAGAACGCTCATGTGCGGGCGATCCTCGCGTATCCGGCGGATCAGGTCCCAGAATTGGCGGCGAGAAAGAGGATCGACGCCTGTCGTCGGCTCGTCGAGGATCAATAGATCGGGATCGTGAATCAGCGCGCAGCATAAGCCCAATTTCTGCTTCATCCCGCCGGAAAGTTTTCCAGCCGGACGGTCGGGAAACGGCGAGAGGCCCGTGGCTGCCAGCAGCACCCGGATGCGCTCGCGCCGCTCGGCTGCGTCCTGACCGAAAAGGCGGGCGAAAAAATCCAGATTTTCATAGACCGTGAGATCCATGTAAAGATTTTTACCCAGCCCCTGCGGCATATAGGCGATGCGCGGCAACAGGGCGGCGCGGCTTTTCCGGTTATTTATATCCTCGCCCAGAACGCGCACGGATCCCGACTGTATTTGCCGCGCACCCGCAGCCAGTCCCAGAAGAGTTGACTTCCCGACGCCGTCCGGGCCGATAAACCCCGCCATGACGCCAGACGGGATCTCCAGGCTGATATTTTCCAGCGCATGCCGCGCACCGTAAGAATGCGCCACTTTCGACAGCGCGATGACGGGAACATTCTGCATCCATCACCTCGCCGTCAGTTCTTCGTATCGCGGACATTCACCGTCAGGGATTGCGGCCATGCCTGGCCTTCGCCCAGCATCACGTACCCCATGCCGGGAAGCCCGGTCCGCACTTTTTCGATATGCGCCGCGAGGAGAGACTTTGGAATCCGCAATTTTACCCGAAACATCAGCTTTTCGCGCTCTTCGCGTGTTTCCACTTCGCGCGGCGTGAACTGCGCTTCGGAAGATATAAAGGACACGCTGGCTGGAATGACAATATCCGGCAAGGCATCGAGGACAATCCGCGCCTCGCTTCCCACCCTGATTTTTCCGATATCCCCGGCGGGCAGAAAAACCGTCATATAAACATTTTCGAGATCCAGAATCGTAATAACCCTCGTTCCAGCGCTCAGAACTTCGCCCGCTTCGGCAAGGCGGTATTGAACACGCCCGCTCATCGGAGCCTTCAAAACGGCATCCTCAATCATGATGGAGAGCCTGTCGATCTCAGCCTGCGCCATTTCCACCTGATTTTCGGCAGCGGACAATCCGGCTTTACTGACATTCAACGCCGCCTGCGCGGTTTTAGCTGTCGCCTTACGCTTTTCGAACAGCTCACGCGAAACGCCCGTGCCGACCAGCGATTGGGCGCTTTTCACTTCTGCTTCCGCAAGCTCCAGTTCAGCCTCTCGATGCGTGATTTCCGCCTGAGCCTGCACGACCGCGTTTTTAGCCGCCGCCAGTTTCGCCTTCGCGCCCGTACGCTGCGCCTCGATGTCCTGCACTTCGATACGCGCAATGATTTGCCCCTCCTTGACGAAATCACCTTCCTCTGGAACGACTTCGACAACACGGCCAGGGTATTTGGTGGCGACATGCGTCTCTTCGGCTTCGATCCGGCCGTTCCCGGAAACGATATACTCCGGCAAAACGGCCTGCCTGGAATGCCAAAAAATATAGCCTCCAGCCATGATCGCGCCCAGCAGGGCGAAGCCAATGATGAACGCGAATTTTCCATTCTTGATCATAAGGGTGTGCTTCCTTTCCGCGACGTCCCGTTGCCCGCGCCATAAAAGGCGTAAACAGCGTGTTTTAAACAATTATCCATCTCTCTTTTGCTTGGCGAGTATTTGCAGTTAAGCAGCGTTTTCGTGAGCAGTGTCCCTAACATGACGCTTAAAAATCTCTCGATTCCGCTGTCAGCAACCTTGACCGGAATCCCCCGCATGCGCAGACAATCGACAAGGTGCGCGGTATAGGCCTCGACACCCGCCTGCCAGTAAAATTTACCAATATCTGGAAAGCGCGGGGTTTCAGACACCACCAACCTGTAAAGCTCCAGGGTTTCGCGCGCATACAAAATCTTAATCGTTGTTGCTCCAACCTTGTTAAGAAAATCATCGAGGGTGGCAAAAGAATCGTTGCTGTGCGGCAAGGCATTCAGAAAAACTTTGCTTCTCTCCTGGATAATCGCGCGAAACAAATCATCTTTGCCCTTAAAGTGACTGTACAAGGTCTGCTTTGCTACGTTCGACGTTTTCGCGATCTCTTCCATGCTGACGCCATCAAACCCCTTTTTGAGAAAAAGGGGATACGCCGATCTGACAATAATGTTTTTCTTCGACATCGGTTTAAACCATCAGAAAGTTTGGGGGACTTTTACCCGTGGGCATCCTAGCAAAACTAGACGGTCTAGTCTATATGGAACATCGATCTTAACCCATTAAGGGTGGGTGGTCAGAGGTATGAGCGCCAGGCACAATCGATATTCCTTCCGGACCGAAGGAGAAACGTGTTAGATGGGGGGTAATTGAAGATTTATTTTACGATGCGACGGTAGGGTCAGGATCCTAGACTGCTTTCAGTAAATGAAATGCAGTCAAAGTTGTCGGGATTGGCGACGACGATTTTTTGTTCGGTGACAATCAGAGTAATGTTGCGTAAAATTCTTCGCGAACATGCACAGCGAAGTTGGGGATTTCTGCCAGAACAAGGAGATAATCAGAGAGGAATCTCGCTCTTTGGCAGCCGCCCACCGCCATTTAGATTTTGTACAAGAAGGATGGTCTTAGTGGAGATAGAAAGAATCAAAATATTTATTATTGTTGCAGTAACTGCAGTTCTTGTAGGATGCTCTACAACATTTCCAGTGACCGGAAGTATTTCGAGAACAGGGGAGAAATTTATAGGTACAGCTACAAGCGTATTAGCTGGCAAAAGTAGTATTGAAATGACTACCGAAAATGGGATCAAATGTTCTGGAGAATATGAGGCCCCTATTGTCTGGAGTATGACTGAAGGAGCAAGCTTTAATGGCACAGTGTCTTGTGATGATGGAAGAAAAGGCACCTTTCACGGGACAGGTACCTCAGTCAATGGACAGGGATTTGGCAAAATGACAAATGGCGATAAGTTTCAATTCGTGTACGGCCATACTTCTAGAATTTACAAAGAAAGATAATATTAGAAACATAGCTTGCTGGAAAGCTATTGGATCATAAACAACCTCACTCACTCTTTCAGCGCTGTTTGTGCCACGGTTCACAAGCAATCCCATCATCATCTGCATCATGCCAGGAGTAATAGCCAGGCTCTCCCCGGCGGCTTGGTGCAAGATTTAAGGCCCGTGCTGAGGTGCAATTCGGAGAAGCAGCGAAGTGTTTTAAAGTTACTAATGGCGGCCAGGGGCTTACTTTTAGTATTACAAGAAGGACAATAAATCCTGCTAGGCAGATAATGATTATGTCCTTTGATTCCCGGATAAAACGGCTGAATTTAATTTTACGGTCATGATGGGAGTGAATAGCCCTAAAGCGGCGCTGCAGCTTTTGCAGTTTTCGCTCGCGATTTCTTTCTTCGAAACTATTCACCATGATTTTAATAATGTTTTCGCCGTCGTTGATAGAGTGCCGATACTTAAACATGGAACGGTCGGCTATTATGTGCCAGTTTAGGGGATCTTTGTTTCTTAAGTCACCGAAAAATTGTGATATAAATACACCCGCAATCCTATTCTCAAACCTTCTTAAATATGCTTAATTCGCGCATGGCGGGAATTAAGGTATTTCTAGAAAGAGCATGAGAAAAAAATCCCTTTTCCTTGTCGATATACAGCCAGCCACCCTTTCGCCCGAGGCGAAGAAACTTGTATCTTCTATTGCCAGTTATATTGGGCGCACCAGCTATGACGCCTATGTAGAGGCAATTTATTATGCTGATAAAGAATCGATGTTTTTCAAGCAAGAAAGTTTTTATTTGCCAGCCGCAGAAGCGGGGGAGGGCGCGCCGGAAATCGCTCAAGCTGTTCAGGCAAAGAAGAGGCCATATTTGATGGTAAAGAAAAATACACGCTCTTTGTTCAGCGCTTTTAACAAAGACGAGTTGGAGGGATTCCTTCAGGCGCATCGTATAGAGGAAATCCATTTATTAGGTTTCGATATCAATGATTGCGTGCTGTCCTCGGCTTATGCCGCGATTGACAAGGGCTATTACACGTATGTTCTTGAAGATTTATCCCATCATCACAGCTTCAAGCAAGAATTAAAAGACGCGGCGCTTGCTATTCTTGACCAGCAAAGCATGCTTAAAGCCAGCAGCGAAGTTAAATAGAAATTATGCCCCAATCCTATAAACCCGGCGCGCGTATCAAGGTTCATGACCGCATGCAGCGGGGGTATGAATATGTTTTATCGCAAAGGCCGGGGAAGAATTTTGCGCCAAATTTCAAGCCGCATTTTTCGCCGGAAGAAATGCTGAAATTGGGCGTGTTCGAGGGGAAATATTGCAATGATTGCCAAAAGGAATTCCCGGCCGATTGGTTTAGGGGCGCAAAAATTTCCAAGACAGCGGATCCAAAGCTTAATTATTTCGGCGTTAAAAGCCGCCAGCCGCTTTCGGTGTGGCGCAAAAAAGGCTGGATCATCGAACCCGATCCGCGCGGCTGGTTTCAATGGTATTGCCGCTATTGGCTGGGCCGCAGGCTGCCCGAAGTGGATGAAATTCAAATCAAGCGCTGGCGGGCTTTTGCGCGTCATGCCGGGCAAATCCGCGCTAATTGCGAGAAGGGCTGTTTAACTTGCCGCCCGCGCCAGCGCCAGGCGCTGTTGCAATGGGCCTATGATCCGTTTATTTGATTTGATATAAGAGCCCATGAAAAAATATGCGCTGACTTTCCTTCTTATTCTTTGCTGGGTTTTGCCCGCGCATGCCGAAATCGCGCAAAATAAAATCTATGAAAGAGTGATGCGCACCAAAATCATTCAATGCGGCTATTCCGATTGGGCGCCGTTTATCGTGACCGATCCGAATACCAAACAGCCTTCCGGCATTATGAAAGATATTATGGATGAAATCGGCAAGCGCCTTGGCGTCCGGGTGGAGTGGACGGCCTCGCTAGGCTGGGGGGAGATTGTCGAGGCCGCCAATAGCGGCAAAATCGATTTATTTTGCAACACGGTGTGGACCGACAAGGTGCAATTGCAGAATATGAGCCTTTCGCGCCCGTTATTTTATACGCCCACTTACGCCTACGCGCGCATTAATGACGGCCGTTTCGATAATAATTACGAAGCGATCAATGATCCGAAAATAACCATTGTCGGCATCGATGGCGATACCAGCTATGTCACCATGCAAGACCATTTTCCAAAGGCCAAAATGCTGGCTTTGCCAAATATGAACGGGATCGCCGACCAGCTTTTAAGCGTGATCGCCAAGAAGGGCGATGTGACTTTGGGCGATCCTTCGGCCTTTGAGGATTTCACCTTGAAAAACCCGGGCAAGATCAAGCAAATCAAAGGCAAGCCGCTTTTTATCATGAACGAAGTTTTGGTCACCCGCGCCGGCGAACAGCAGCTGATTAACGTGATAGATAGTATTTTGTACAGCTTGATCAATGAGGGTTTTATCGAGAAAATTTTCAAAAAATATAAAATAAATTCTTCTTTTGCGCCGAAGCCCGATTTTGACTTGCCGGCGATGTATAAAAATTAGCGCTGTTTCTGAAACCACTTTATAGCGGCAAGCCCTAGGGTAATGGCGGGAACGCTGATGCCAAGCGCGGCGGGCAACGAACTGCCGCCGGTGGGGATTTGCCCAAGCCTAGAGAGCAGAGGTTTTGAGTCTTGTTTAATAGAGGTTTGAGAAGAATAGAAAGCTTCATCAGAACGGGAAGGGGATGCGGCATAAGAAGCGGAGGTCCCGGAGCGCGTTCCGGCATAGCGGGATTCGGATTGACGCCTTAAAATTTCCGCCGGATTCATGGCGGGCGGCAAATAAAGCACTTCATCTTGTAAATCAATGCGCTCGGCTTGGGCGATCATCCGGAGTTGTTGGCCGATGCTGCTTTGCGCCTTTTGTACCAACTGTTGATGGTCGGGGGTGCCTTGAAAATCCGCCGCCACGGTCATTCTATCGAACTGGCCATCAATATGATCCGTTTGAACGTTAGGCGTATTATAAGTTTTGGTAACTTCCTGGGCGGAGGAAGTGTCGGTGGTTTGGCTGTCTAGCTCGCCAGTAAGGCGCAGCGTAAAAAATGGCCGCATATCGCCTGATGCCACTTGGCCATTCACGGTTGGAAAAATTTCCCATACCGTATCGCTGCCTTGCCGGGCGAATTCCCATCCCCGGTCGCCAAAATTATCAATGGAAGGACGCAGCCATACGGTATTGTATCCTTCATTGTTATAAAAAATCAGCATATCTTGAGAGGGAGAATTCAAAGTGCCGTCGGCCGTATAATCGGTGCGGAGAATGGTTGGCATATAGCCCGGATTATTAAGAGTAGATATATGATGCACACTCCGGGCATAGGGCGCCAGCATTTCAGCGATATTCCGCAATTCAGCCTCACTGCCGATTTCTTGTGGTAAAGCAGGAAAGCCGGAGCCATTTAGGATGAAATTCCATTGCTGGTTAATCAAGGTGGGCGATTGCCATTGCGCGCCCTCTATCCGGTAATTCAAGCGCAAATGCACATACATTTGATTAGAGTTAGGAACTGGATAAGCGGTGATAAGATAAGGATTCCCGAAATAAACCGGATTATCTCTGATCAAAGGAGGGGGCGAAGGATCAGTCATTTCATACCTGCCTGGGGGGTTTTAGGGGCGGCTCGCTAGCGGCTCCTAAAGCCTAATTTCAAATGGTTAATTTTTTTTAAATGCGTATTTCCCTCTTTTGATTTATACAAAAGGAGGGTTATTTGTCAATCTACAAGATACGATATTAATCTTTTAGACTATATAAAGCCCAAGAATTGAAGGCAAAAGCTTGAATTTAAGCTGCTTTTAGTCGGTTTTGCTGAGATTGCTGCCCCTGCCGCATCCGAAAGCGGGCTTTGGCGGCTTGGCTGGTTTTATCATGGCAATGCGGGCAAGAGACGCCGGCTTCAAAATGGGGGTGGCGGCGGTCATTTTCGGTTAGGGCGTAACCGCAGCCAAAGCACATCGAATAATTCCCTTCTTTAAGCCCATGGCCCACGCTGACGCGGCGGTCGAAGACATAACATTCGCCTTGCCATTTGCTGGCTTCAAGGGGCACTTCTTCCAAATATTTCAAGATGCCGCCTTTTAAGTGATAAACTTCCTCAAAACCCTCGGCGCGCATAAAGGCCGATGCTTTTTCACAGCGGATTCCGCCGGTGCAAAACATCGCGATCTTTTTATGTTTTTTCGGATCAAGATTTTGGCGCACATAGGCGGCGAAATCGGTGAAATTTTCAATTGCCGGATCGCGGGCGCCTGCAAAGGTGCCGATCATGGTTTCATAAGAATTCCGCGTATCAAGCAGCGTAACTTCGGAATCGGCGATCAACTCATTCCATTCTTGCGCCGTTACATAAGTGCCGGCCAGGCGGGCAGGGTCGGCATTGGGCTGCTTGAAGGTGATGATTTCGCGCTTGAGGCGGATTTTCAGGCGGTTAAAAGGCTTTTTTTCAGCGGTAGAAAATTTTACATCCTCGCGCGGCAATTGCGTGTGTATCGCTAAAATTTCCAGCATATGGTCAATCGCGCCTGCCGGCCCTGCCAATGTACCGTTGATTCCCTCGGGCGCGATCAGGAGCGAGCCATAAAGCTCTAATTCCGCGAAGGCGTTTTTTAAAGTTTGACGCAAATGACCGGGGTTAGCAATCGGCGTAAAACGGTATAAGGCGGCGACAGTGTAAAGCATAATTTTTTGTACCTGAAAGAGCGGGAATTGGCAAAACTTATTCACCGCCCTTCGGTGTTCATAAGCAAAAAAATGTGATAAGGTTAAGAATCTAAACCGTTATTTTATTATAACCGTGGGGAGAAAATCATGGCAGCCAAAGCAAAACCTAAAACCAAGGCCGGTAAACAGCGCAAAGTACATAAGGTTATGCACGAATATAAGCATGGCCAGTTAAAATCGGGCAAGGGTGGAAAGGTACGGTCGCGCAAACAGGCCATCGCCATTGCTTTAAGCGAATCCGGCCAATCGAAATATAAGAATAAAAGCCGCTCTAAGAAGCGGAAGAGCGCTTAAGCAGAAATAAAAAGGGGGCGGCAATAACCGCCCCCTTTATTCCGTTCGCTAATTTAAGCCGCGGCCAGCGCTTCTTGGTTGATGGTGCTTTCCGCCAAATTGGTTAGTTTTTGGTCGGCGGCTTTTTCCTCGTCCAAAGTTTGCTTTAGCAGCTCGGCCTGGTCATTCATGCCCAAAAGCTGCGCATATTTAGCCGCGGTGCCATAGGAGGCGATTTCATAATGTTCGACTTTCTGCGCGGCGCAAATTAAGGCGGCGTCTTTAATGGCTTCCGGCATTTTAGCGCTGATAGCTTCCTTGCCTTCTTTCACCAGTCCTTGCATTGCTTCGCAAGTTTCGCCGCTGGGCTTTTCTTCAAGTTCCTCGAAGATTTTTTCCAGGCGCTGGACATGGGTTTCGGTTTCCCGCAAATGGCTTTGGAATGCGGCCTTAAGCTGCGCATTAGTGGATTCTTCCGCCATTTTGGGCAAGGCCTTGGTTAGCTGCATTTCGGCGTTGTAAAGGTCGCGTAACAGGTCAAGATAGAGTTCGTTTAAAGATTCGATTTTCATGAGATGCTCCTTTGCATGAAGGTAGATTCAAGCGTTTAACAGGAGTACCCCACCTGTGCGTTCAGGGCCATTGAACGAAGGCTTATCCAAGGAGACTATCATAGAAATTTGGGTAAGTAAACAATCGCGCTCTTGCCAATGGGGATAGCCTCTATTAAAACTAAAGCATATTTTTGCTTCATCCGGCGTTTTTATATTAATAGATTTTTAGCGGGAGAAAATAAATATGTCCTTGCGCGTTACCAGCCATGATTATGAATGGCATCCAAAATATTTTGGCGTAATCGTGGGCTTGTTTTGCGCGCTTTACATGATCACCGGCGTGGCGGTATTAAAAATGGTTGATTTCGGCCCCTTTATTTTGCCGGCGGCAATTATCACTTTCCCCTTATGCTGCATTATCACCGATTTATTGACGGAAGTTTACGGATTTAACCGCACCCGCCAGGCGGTGTGGACGGCATTGGTATGTACTTTTTTATTCGCAGTGTTTACGCAAATTACGATTTATTTGCCGCCCGCCGATTTTTGGCCGCATCAAGAAGCTTTCGCCGCGATCTTTAAAGCCACGCCGCGTATAGCACTGGCCGGAATGCTGGCCTGGGTGGTAGGGGAATTTTCCAACACTTATGTTATGTCGAAAATGAAAATTGCGCAAAACGCTAAAAATATGTCGGTGCGGTTCATTGCCTCGACGGCGGTAGGGCAGTTTTTCGATTCGCTGGTGTTCTTTAGCGTGGCTTTCGCCGGAACATTGCCTTGGGACGTGTTTTTTAAAATCATGATTACCGGCTGGCTGGCCAAAGTAGCTTATGAAGCGGTTTCCCTGCCGATTTCCATTCCAGTCACCAAATGGGTCAAGCGCCTGGAAGGCGTTGAGCATTTCGATAAGCAGAAATTATCCCTGGTCTAGGTTGTTTAGTTACCCCTGCTTGCCGGCGAATTTACGCTTGGCATGACACGGCTTTTTTTTATGCCATGGACGCTGCGGGCGGGCTTCGCCGTCATTGCCAAAGGGGGATTTTTTCTTTTCCCAATGCCGGCGGCCATAGGCTTTTTTCTTTTGGTGCGGCGATTGGAAAGATTTTTTGGAAGCGGGCTTTCCTTGGCTCGCCGGTTTGCTTGCCGAGGCGCTGAAAGACCCTTCAATTTTTACATTTGGATCCAGCAGGCGCTGAATTTCGCGCCACTGCGCCCGGTCGTGACCGGTTAAAATACACAGCGATTCTCCTTCCGCTCCGGCGCGCGCGGTGCGGCCGATGCGGTGAATGTAATCTTCGGGCACTTGCGGCAGGTCATAGTTAATGACGTGCTGAATATGCGGAATATCCAGGCCGCGGGCGGCGATGTCGGTTGCCACCAAAATGCGGTATTTTTCGTTGCGGAATTCGGAAATAACCTTATCGCGCTGACGCTGGCGTAAATTACCGTGAATCGCGGCGGCGCCCAAATCGTATTTCCATAATTTTTCGGTGATGCGGTCGGCGTTACGTTTGGTTTTGACAAACACAATGACCGAGCCTTGACGCTGTCTCAATTCGCTTACCAACGTGTCGAATTTTTCGGCATCGCCGACTTGCACGATTTTTTGGGTGATTTTTTCCATCGGCTGGGTGGTAGAGCCAACACTGATGCGCAAAGGATTGTTTTGGTATTTGTGCGCCATTTTCACGATGTTATCGGGCAAAGTGGCCGAGAACAGCAAGGTTTGACGCTGCTTTGGCACGTGCTTGACGATCAAATCGATCTGCGGGCCAAAACCCATATCCAGCATGCGGTCGGTTTCATCCAATACCAAGAAGCCGGTGTTATGCAGTTTCAAACTGCCGCGTTTTAAGTGATCATTGATGCGCCCCGGCGTGCCGACGATTAGACGCGGGCGCGATTGCAGCTGGTTCAATTGCTTGTTCATTGATTCGCCGCCGATCAGCAAAGCGCCTTTGACGCTGCGCGGATGGCCAACGAATTGCACCAGCATATCCAATACTTGCCGCGCCAACTCGCGCGTTGGCGTCATTACCAACGCTGTGGCATGCGGCTCTTTCATTAATTTCGCAATCAAGGGAATGCCAAAGGCGCCGGTTTTGCCGGTGCCGGTTTGGGCGGTGCCTAGAATGTCTTTGCCTTCCAACGCCGGCGGAATTGCCTGCAATTGAATGGGGGTGGGGGTTTTAAAGCTCATCGCCGCCAATGTTTTACAAATCTCGGGCGATAGGCCAAATTGATTGAATTCGGTCATGATAGTCCTCTTGCGGGGTCAATACAGCTAAAGCCCCTATACCCGCTGGGACTGGCTAGAACGTCATGGAAAAAATGATGCCGCGGCCGACGCTCGCGAAGCCACAAAAATTTCTTTATTCAAAGAGACTTAAGGGAGCGATATCAATTTTCTATTTATATTTATATAAATCGCAAATTTTTGCCGCTCATGGCATCTATAGCAGGTACATCTAAAGGTTGTTGGATAAGAAGTCAAGGGAATTAATGGCCAACCCATTTCGCCACAAAAAAGGCGGCTGCGGCGGCGGCCGAGCCCACAGCCGCTGTTTGCAAGGCGCCGCTGACCGGATTAAGGCCGGTGAATTTGCCTTTGACGGCGCCGAAAATCAGCAATGTTGTTAAAGTCACGGCGATGGAGGCGGAAAGGGCGCGTTCCACATTATCGGTCAGCATATAAGAGGCAAGCGGGATAAGGCCGCCGATTAAATAGGCCCCGCCAATAGTGGCGGCGCTTTGCAGCGCGCGTTTGGGTTCGGGTTTTTCCAAGCCCAGCTCAAAGCGCATCATAAAATCAACCCAACGGTCGCGGTTTTTAGAAAGCGCTTCGACCACCAATTTGGCATCAGATTTTTCCAAGCCATAACTTTCAAAAATTTCGGAAACTTCCTTTTTTTCAACTTCGGGTAAATGATCGACCTCATAATATTCGCGTGCCAGTTCGGCTTGATAATGCTGCGCATCGGTGCGGGCGGCCAAATAACCCCCTAAACCCATGGCGATAGAGCCGGCGGCAATTTCGGCAAGGCCGGCCGTGACGATCAAATCATTATTGGCGACCGCGCCCGCGATACCGGCGGCCAGCGCGAAGGGCACCGTCAGGCCATCGGCCATGCCGATTACAACATCGCGGACGGTTTTTGAAGCGGTGAAATGTTTTTCGATATGAGGAGTCGTGGGCATGAGCGTAATCTTAGGCAAAGAAGTTAAATAATGCTATAAAAAAGTATGTCATTCCCTAGATCAAAGTAATTCCGCGAGGTACAAAAACATGCTCCGCAACTCAGCAGAAACTTACGGCCTGATCGCTAAGATGTTTCATTGGCTGGCGGCAATTTTTATTCTAACGCTTTTGCCCGTGGGTTGGATCATGACCGATATGCCGGTTAGTCCCGATAAATTGAAAATCTATGCGCTGCATAAAGCATTCGGCATGACTGTATTGGCCTTAATGATTTTGCGCCTTACCTGGCGCGCCACCAATCCGGTGCCGGCCTTACCGCCGATGCCGCCCAGGCAGCGATTGAGCGCTCATTTATCGCATTACGGTTTGTATGCGCTGGCGATTGCCATGCCCTTATTCGGCTGGTTGATGTCGGCGGCGGCGGGGTTTCCGGTTTCCTATTTCGGTTTATTCGTAATTCCCAATCCTATCGCGGCAGACCCGGAATTGCGGCAATTCTTCAGGGCGGCGCATGGTGTCGGCGCTTATTTGTTGGCAGGGTTAATCACCTTACATATAGCGGCTGCGCTTTATCACCATTTTATCCGCCGGGATAATATATTGCGGCGGATGCTGGTGGCAGCTTTGGTTTTTGCGGCATTGCCCGCCCAGGCAGCGCCCCTTTGGCAAGTCGATCAGCAGCGAAGCAAAATTGAATTCACCGCCTATTTCGAAAATGCGCCGGTGAAGGGCAAGTTTGAAAACTTCACCGCCATTATCGCATTCGATCCGAATGATTTAAAAACCAGCCGGATTGAAGCCATTATTGTGATTAACAGCCTTAATACTTATTATCCCGAGCGCGATCAAAATTTGCGCGGCGGCGATTGGTTTCAAACCGATATTTTTCCGCAAGC
>JBFXCK010000012.1:0-57833 GCA_050182275.1 Dongiaceae bacterium
AAAGCGTGATGCGCGAGTTGGTGGGCCAGCAAAATTTCGATGTTGCCGTATTATCGGGCCGGGCGGAATTGGCCAGCCAAGCGCGGGAGAGATTGCAACAGCTGCTTGATAGCTATAAAGCCGGTATTATGATCGTCGATATTCAGCCGCAAAAGGTCGATCCGCCGGCGGAAGTCATTGACGCTTTCAACGATGTGCAGCGCGCCGAGCAGGATGCGCAGCGCGAAAGGAACATGGCCGATGGCTATCGCCGCGATATCGTCCCGCGCGCCCGCGGCGAAGCGCAGAAAATCTTGCAAGATGCCGAGGCTTATAAACAGCGCATGATTAAAGAAGCGCAAGGGGAAGCCGAACGTTTTAACAGCGTTTATGCCGCTTACCGCCAAGCCAATACGGTTACTTCGCAGCGTTTATATATCGAAACTATGCAGGAAGTTTTACGCAACTCCAATCGCGTGATTGTCGATACGCCGAAGGGCGGCACGCTGTCGGTTTTGCCGTTGCAGGATGTTATAGGAAATAAAGCCAAACGTGATGCGGCGCCTTCCACCCCTATTCCCGACAAAGTCAATTAGGAGCAGGCCATGAACAAACTAACCATTATTCTGGTTCTGATCGTGGCGGCGGTGCTGGTGATCAACGATGCTTTCTTTACCATATCCCAAGCCCAGCAGGCTTTGGTGTTTCAATTCGGGCAAATGCGCCGGGAAGTAAACCGGCCGGGGTTGCATGTAAAAACCCCTTTTATCCAAGATGTGATGTATTTCGACCGCCGCTTGCTAAGTTTAGAGCCGCCCGAAACCTCGGTGACTTTAAGCGATAAATTGCGCATCGAGGTCAGCGCCTTTGCGCGCTACCGCATTACCGACCCTTTGCGTTTTTATACCACTTCGCAAAGCGAGGTGGGGTTGAATGCGCGCTTGGGGCCGACTATCAACACCAAGCTGCGCAATGAATTAGCCAAGGTTACCTTAACCGACCTGCTTTCTTCCAAGCGCGACGATATTATGGATGCGATCCATGAAGCGGTGCGCCGGGAAGGCAATAATTTAGGCATCGATATTATCGATGTGCGGATTGTGCGCACCGAGTTGCCAGGGGAAGTTTCGCAATCGACTTTCGCCCGCATGCGCGCCGAACGGGAACGCCAGGCCCGCGAGCTGCGCGCCCAAGGGGCGGAAGCCAGCGCGCAAATCCGCGCCGAAGCTGAAAAAGACCGCACCTTGATTTTGGCCGAAGCCGGCCGCAAATCGGAAATCTTGCGCGGCGAAGGCGATGCCGAGCGCACCAAGATATTGGGCGCGGCCTATAGCAAGGACCCAAAATTCTTCGAGTTTTACCGCAGCCTGCAGGCCTATAAATCGGCCTTGGGCGATGGCAATACCACCTTCGTTATTTCGCCGGATAACGACTTTTTCCGGCATTTTCAGCAATCGGGCAAATAAAGAGGATGCTTCAGCAAATAAGCATCGCCCTTGCTTTGGTGTTCGTGATTGAAGGCCTGATTTATGCGCTGTTTCCGGCGCAAATGAAAGCCATGCTTATCCGGTTGCAGGAATGGTCGCCGGAAAGCTTACGCAGCGCCGGATTGATTGCGGCATTGCTTGGGCTTGGAATGATCTATATTATCCGCCTCCAAGGATAAATCTGCCCTAATTTTACCACAAGGCGGAATTATTTATTGGCAAGATTTAGTGATGATTTTTAAGGTAAGCAAAGTGGAGATAAGAATGCGTTCAATTCTTTTAGCGGCTCTTTTAGCAGTTGGCGTGGTTTCTTCATCTTTGGCGGCGCCGCCGCCTTTAACCACACAGCCGCCGGTCATGCTGGCGCCCAATACTTTCGCAGATTTGGCCGATAAATTATCGCCGGCGGTGGTCAATGTTTCCACCACTCAGATCGTTAAACCCCGCCAGCCCGGTGAAGGCATGCCGCAATTCCAGTTTCCACCCGGCTCGCCCTTTGAAGAATTCTTTAAGGAGTTTTTCGACCGTCTTCCGGATAACAATAATAATAACAATCAGCCGCAGCAAGAAAGCCGCCCGCGCAGCAAGCCAACCTCTTTGGGTTCCGGTTTTATTATTGATCCCAGCGGTTTGATCGTCACCAATAATCATGTGATTGCCGATGCCGATGAAATCCGCGTCACGTTGCAGGATGACACTAAACTGAAAGCCGAAATTGTCGGGCGCGACATTAAAACCGATTTGGCGCTTTTGCGCGTGAAGGCCGATAAAAAGCTTCCTTATGTCAGTTTCGGCAATTCCGATGTTGCCCGCGTTGGCGAATGGATTTTGGCCATCGGTAATCCGTTTGGTTTAGGCGGCACGGTAACGCAAGGTATTATTTCCGCCCGCCAGCGCGATATCAATGCCGGCCCCTATGATGATTTCATTCAAACCGATGCGCCGATTAACCGCGGCAATTCCGGCGGGCCGATGTTCAATTTAAAAGGCGAAGTCATTGGCATTAATACGGCGATCTTTTCACCCTCGGGCGGCAGTGTCGGGATTGGTTTCGCCATTCCTTCTAATCTCGCCAAGCCGGTAATTGATCAATTGCGCGATTTTGGCCGCACCAAGCGCGGCTGGCTGGGTGTGCGAATTCAAACCGTCAGCGATGAAATCGCTGAAACCTTGGGCTTGAAAGGCGCGGCGCGCGGCGCGTTGGTTGCGGGCGTAACGCCGAAGGGGCCCGCCGAAACGGCAGGGCTTGAAAGCGGCGATATCATTCTCAAATTCAATGGCAAGGATGTGCCTGAAATGCGCCGTCTTCCCCGCATGGTAGCCGATACGCCCGTGGGCCAAAGCGTGGAGGTGGTTGTTTGGCGCAAAGGCAAGGAACGCACTTTAAGCGTAAAAATCGCCCAGCTGGATGAAACTGAGGAAAGCAAAGTCGCTTCAAGCGGCGGTGATAAAAAATCCCTCCAGCCGGAAAAGGATAAATCGACCAAGGTGCTGGGCATGGCGCTTAGCCCTTTGAGCGATAATTTGCGCAAGCGCTTTGATGTGCGGGCCGGCGTCAATGGCGTGGTTGTGATCGCGGTTGATGGCAATGCGCAGGCCGCCGAACTTGGCATCCGTTCCGGCGATGTCATTCTAGAAGCGGGGCAAGAGCCGGTTAAGTCAGTGGAAGATTTTGAAGCCAAAGTGAAAAAAGCCAATGCCGAAAAGCGCAAATCGATTCTTTTGCTGCTGCAGCGGGCCGATGACATGCGCTTTGTCGCCTTGCGTTTAAGCGATAAATAAGTATGGCGTCACAGCCGGTTGTGGTGGTTGCAGGGCCGACCGCCAGCGGCAAATCCGCGCTGGCGCTTGATCTAGCAAGGTGCTTAAATGGCGTCATCATCAACGCCGATGCGCTTCAATTATACCGTGATCTGCCTATTTTAACTGCGCGCCCCAGTACGGCGATGATGGCGGCGGCGCCGCACCAATTATTCGGCATTTTGGATCCGGATGAAGTTTCTTCCGCCGGCTGGTGGAGAAGACAGGCCCAGCAAACCATCGAAGCAACCCTCGCCCAAGGCAAATTGCCGATTCTAGTAGGGGGCACCGGCTTGTATTTGCGCAGTTTAATGGAAGGGATTTCTGCCATTCCCCCCATTCCCCAGCCTATACGGGATGCCACACGGCAGCATTTACAAGGGGTTGGCCATGAAGCTTTTCATGCCGAATTAAGCCAGTTAGACCCTGAAACAGCGGCACGCCTTAAAGTCGGCGATACGCAAAGATTGTTACGCGCTTATGAAGTGGTGAAGGCAACGAACAAGCCCTTATCCTTTTGGCAGCGCCAGGCCAAGGAAAAGGCGCCCTACCGTTTTTACAGTATTATTCTTTTGCCGCCCCGCGGCCTGTTATATGCCCGGATCGAGGACCGGTTTGATTCTATGATAAAAGCCGGGGCGCTTGAAGAATTGAAGGAGTTGCGCGCGCGCGGGGTTATGCCCAAGACAATTTTGCTAAAAGCCTTAGGCGTTCCGGCTCTTCTTGCCTATTTGGCGGGGGATCTAAGTTTCGATCAGGCAATCGTTGCGGCCAAAACGGCAACCCGGCGCTACGCCAAGCGGCAATATACCTGGTTTCGCGGGCAAATGCGGGGGGATGCCGTTTATCCGTGCTTTTACCCCGATCCGGCTGCGCCATTGGACGAGATTTTAAAGAAGCTGCAAGAATGGCTAATCCCAAGTAATCCCCAGCGCTTTGATACGCAAGAGGCGTGACTTTTCCCCGGTAAAGCGCTAAAAGGTGAAGGGCATTTTCGAACTCATTCTTGGGTTCGCCATTAGGGGGTACAATTCTTATGTTTTCAAATTTACTCGGATTTTTGTCGGCGGATATGGCAATCGATTTGGGCACCGCCAACACGTTGGTGTATGTGCAAGGCCGCGGCATTGTGTTGAACGAACCGTCGGTCGTGGCCTTGGCCGAAGTAAAAGGCAAACGCCAAGTATTATCGGTTGGCGATGAAGCCAAACAAATGCTGGGCAGAACGCCCGGCAACATTCAAGCCATCCGCCCCTTGCGCGATGGCGTAATCGCCGATTTTGAAGTTGCTGAAAGCATGATCAAGGAATTTATCCGCAAAGTTCATAACCGGCGTTCTTTCACCAGTCCGCAAATTATTATTTGCGTGCCGTCCGGCTCTACCGCAGTTGAACGCCGCGCGATTCAAGAATCGGCCGAAAGCGCCGGCGCGCGCCGTGTATTTTTGATTGAAGAGCCGATGGCGGCCGCTATCGGCGCCGGCCTGCCAGTAACTGAGGCCACCGGCTCGATGGTGGTTGATATCGGCGGCGGCACCACCGAAGTTGCGGTGTTGTCGTTGGGCGGCATTGTTTATTCGCGCTCGGTGCGCGTGGGCGGCGATAAAATGGATGAAGCGATCATCGCTTACTTACGCCGCACTCATAATCTTTTGGTTGGTGAAAGCAGCGCCGAGCGTATTAAAAAAGAAATCGGCTCGGCTTGCATTCCCGAAAAGGGCGAAGGCCGCATGATGGAAATCAAGGGCCGTGATTTAATCCGCGGCGTGCCGCGCGAAATCCGCATTAGCGAACGTCAAATCGCCGAAAGCTTGGCCGAACCGGTGGCGACAATCGTTGAAGCTGTAAAAGCCGCGCTTGAGCAAACCGCGCCGGAACTGGCGGCCGATATTGTCGATAAAGGCATTGTCCTGACCGGCGGCGGCGCATTGCTCAGCAATCTTGATTTGGTTTTGCGCCGGGCCACGGGTTTACCGGTATCGGTGGCGCAAGACCCCCTTACCTGTGTGGCGATGGGAACGGGGCGTTGTCTTGAGGAAATGAAGACCTTGCGCAACGTTCTTTTCAGCGCTTACTAAGGCTTAAAAAGTGGTCGAGGGGCGCCACCTGCCAACCCGTTCCCCCCTGCCAGCCCGTTTCCGTCTTTTTCGCACCGCGCGGCATCATTTATTGCCGCGTTTAACAGTGCTGTTGTTGTTAATCTTCGCGCTTGGCCTTTTGTTTTTGCATATAGCGGGCGTAGCGTGGCCGGCGCGCCTGGGTAATAATTTGCGCGATCTTGCCTCGCCGTTCCTTACCGCTTTAATGCGCCCGGTCGATGCGGTGTATCAAATCGGCGAAAATACCCGCGAGCTGGTGGATTTGCGCCGCGATAACCAGCGCCTTTTGGAAGAAAATGAAAGCCTGCGCAATTGGCAAAGCAAAGCCACGCAGCTGGATATTGAAAATCAACAGCTTCGCCAAATGCTGCATGTCTTGCCCGAGCCAACCGCCACTTACCGCACCGCCCGCGTTATCGGCGAATATGGCAGCTCGTTTTCCCGCAGTTTAATGTTAAACGCCGGCTTAAAAGAGGGATTAAGCAAGGGCGATACCGTTTTATACCGCGGCGCTTTGGTGGGGCGGATTCAAGACATCTCGGCGCGCAGCGCCCGCGTTTTACTCCTTACCGATATTAATTCCCATTTACCCGTTCTCTTGGCCGATAGCAAAGAGCAGGCGGTTTTAGCAGGCGATAATTCACCCGTGCCCAAGCTTTTATATCTTGATCCCAAAAGCACCGTAAAGGTAGGCGACCGGGTGGTGACATCGGGCCGGGGCGGGGGCGTGCCGCCAGGCTTGGAGATCGGCGTCGTCAGTCATGTGTTTGGCGAGAATATCAGCGTGAAATTGACCGAGGATAATCAGCGCCTTACTTATGTTACCGTCGTCAATTACAATCTAGCGCCGGCGATTATTCCGATCCTTAATCCGCATCGCGGCAAGCAGGAAAAATAAGGATAATGCCAAATGAGCCGTTGGTGGGAACGTTACCGCTTTGATCTTCTGCCCTGGCTGGCTTTGCCGGCGCTGTTATGTTTCGCCTTATCCTTGCTAGGAAGCTTGCCGATTTTTGCCCTGTCGTTTTCTTTGCCGTTTTTACCCTTGGGCGCAATGATGTATTGGTTGATCTTTTTTCCGCAAAGCATGCCGGCTTGGCTGGTTTTTTTATTCGGCTTATGGTGCGATGCTTTGCAAGGCGCGCCGCTGGGGTTTTTCCCCGCCATATTTTTGATTTTTTATTTTACCACTATGCTGCACCGGAAATTTTTTTGGCGGCTGCCTTTTTGGGCGCTATGGATATTGGCGGCGTTATTCTGGGCTGCGGTGATGGTGGCAGAAGCGCTTTTGCTTTTGCCCAAAACCGGGCAGCCGGTCAGCCTGGTCAGCATAGTGGTTCCTTATGCTTTGACAGTGTGCTGCTTTCCCTTGATTTACGGCATAGCAGCGGGTGTTCACCGCTTGATTCCACGGAATTGACATGAGCCGTGATTATGAACGCGCCAAAAATTTCAGCCGCCGGGCAGTGATTGTCGGCGGTGTGCAGGCAGGCTTGATTAGCTTGCTGATGGGGCGTTTGTTTTATTTGCAAATCTTGGAAAGAAATCATTACGCCATGATGGCCGAGGACAACCGCATTAATTTGCGCTTGTTGATTCCGCCGCGCGGGCATATTCTTGACCGCAACGGCGTTGAACTGGCGTTGAACCGGCGCAATTTCCGCTGCATTCTTTTGCCCGAAGATATGGGAAGCGCCCGGATTTCTTTCGAGGCTTTGCAAAAAATCCTTCCTCTCTCCGATACCGAGCTTACGCGCATCGCCCGCGAACTGGACCGCAGGCGCGCCTCTATGCCGGTTTTAGTGCGGGACAATTTAACGTGGGATGATGTGGCGTTGATCGAAGTGAATACCGCCGACTTGCCGGGTGTACGCATTGAGATTGGGCAAAGCCGCCATTATCCATTCGCCACCGAAGCCGCGCATGTTCTGGGGTATGTCGCCGCGGTAAACCAAGAGGAGCGCAGCGGCGAAGACCCCCTTTTGGGTTTGCCCGATTTTAGAATCGGCAAAAAGGGAATTGAAAAATATTATGATGAAGTCATGCGCGGGGTGGCCGGCGCCAGTCAAATAGAAGTCGACGCCTATGGCCGCGTGATGCGTGAATTGCAGCGTGAAGAAGGCAAGCCCGGCCAATCGCTGCAATTAACCTTGGACATAGAGCTGCAAAAAAAAGCGATGGAGCTTTTGGGCAATCAAAGCGGCTCGATCGTGGTGTTGAACGTTGAAACCGGCGAGGTTTTGGTGTTGGCTTCGGCGCCGGCTTTTGATCCGAATGTTTTTAACGAGGGTTTAAGTTTTGATGATTGGCGGGAGTTAAGCACTAATCCTAAAGCGCCCTTGGCGAATAAAGCGATTTCCGGCCTTTACGCGCCCGGCTCAACTTTTAAAGTGGTGACCGCTTTGGCGGGGCTGGAATCGGGGATTATTAATGCCGATCATCACGTTTACTGCACCGGCTATACCGAACTTGGCAGCAGCCGGTTTCACTGCTGGAAGCGGCCTGGCCATGGCACGCTCGATTTGGTGGGCGGCATCCGGGAATCTTGCGACGTATATTTTTATGATGTGGCGCAAAAAGTCGGCATTGACCGTATCGCCGCTATGGCCCATCGCTTAGGGCTGGGCGCTGAAACCGGCATTGATTTGCCAGGGGAAAAGGAGGGCCTCATCCCCTCCCGTGCTTGGAAGTTGCGCCGCTTCCGGCAAAATTGGCAAAAAGGCGAGACTTTAATTGCCGGCATCGGGCAGGGTTATATTCTTGCAACCCCTTTGCAGTTGGCGGTGTTGACGGCCCGGCTGGTGAATGAAGGCAAAAATATCAAACCCTTTGTGGCCGAGATGCCGAACGCTGCGCCGGTTGCCGAGTCGCCATTGGGGATTTCCTCCCGTCACTTGGACATAATCCGCCAAGCCATGATCGAGGTGACTAATTCCAACAAGGGCACCGCTTATGGCGCGCGCATTACCCAGGAAGGGTATGGCATGGGGGGGAAAACCGGCACTTCGCAGGTGCGGCGGATTAGCCTCGGTGAGCGCGAACACGGTGTTATTAAAAATGAAGACCGCCCTTGGCATGAACGGGATCATGCCTTGTTCATCGGCTTTGCCCCTTACGACAAACCACGGTATGCCGCGGCGGTGGTAATCGAGCATGGCGGCGGCGGTTCGGCGGTGGCGGCGCCCATGGCGCGTGATATATTGCTGGCGGCCCAAAAGCGCGATGAACTTAAATCTCAACCCCAGCCAGAAGCGGAAGCGGTCGGATGAGCAGTTTCGAACTAGAAGATGTTTTCGATTATTTTTCCCGTCAATTTAAAAGATGGCGGCGTTTGCCGCTTTTGCCTTTTTGGGTGGTGGTGATATTGGGAGCGCTTGGCGTGTTGATGCTCTATTCGGCCGGCGGCGGCAATCTTAGCCCCTGGGCCATGCGCCATGCGGTGCGCTTTTTGCTGTGTTTGGCCTTGATGATCGCGATTGCCTTGGTCGATATCCGCATTTGGCTTAAATATTCCTATATTTTTTATGTGATCCTAATCGGCTTATTGCTGGCGGTTGAAATCAAAGGCGTTGCCGGCATGGGCGCGCAGCGCTGGATCGATTTGGGGGTGGTGCAGCTGCAGCCTTCCGAATTAATGAAAATCGGCCTGATTTTGGTGTTGGCGCGTTATTATCATGGCTTGCCCTTGGAAGATGTTAAAAGTTTCCGCGCGCTTATCCCGCCCTTGCTGCTGATTTTATTGCCGGTCATTTTGGTTTTGCGGCAGCCTAATTTAGGCACGGCGATGATGCTGATCTTGGCGGGCGGGGCGATCATGTTTTTGGCCGGGGTGCGCTGGTGGCTGTTTGTCGGCGCCGCGCTGGGCGCGCTGGGGGCGGCGCCGGTGATTTGGCATTTTCTGCATGCCTATCAAAAGCAACGAGTATTAACTTTCCTTGACCCCGAGCGCGATCCGCTAGGCGCCGGCTATCATATTATGCAATCCAAAATCGCACTTGGTTCAGGCGGATTTTTTGGCAAGGGATTTTTAGAGGGAACGCAAAGCCACTTGAATTTTTTGCCAGAAAAGCAAACCGATTTTATTTTCACCGTATTGGCTGAAGAAATGGGGATGCTGGGCGCTTTAATTATCTTAATTCTGTACGGAATTTTATTCGTTTATGGATTTTTCCTGGCGCAGCGCGCCACCAGCCAGTTTGGGCGTTTATTGGCGATGGGGTTGACCTTGAATCTCTTTTTATACCTTTTCATCAATATCGGCATGGTAATGGGTTTGTTGCCGGTAGTGGGTGTGCCTTTGCCTTTACTTTCTTACGGCGGCACCTCGATGCTGGCGGTGATGATCGGTTTTGGCCTCTTGTTTGGCCTGGATGTCCATGATGATCAGCGGATTCCGTTGCGGGGAGTAGGTTGATTATCTCCTCGACAATCTAGGGTATATTCTCTATAACCCAGCCGGAGCGGGCGCTTAGCTCAGTTGGTAGAGCAGATGACTCTTAATCATCGGGTCGTGGGTTCGATCCCCTCAGCGCCCACCATTTTATGTAGAAAGAATAATGCTGCACCGTCTATCTTTAGTTCAACAAACCGGCTTCTTGTTTCTTATCTTGGCCGTCCTTTTCGGCTTTGGCTTGGGGGATAGGCCTATTTCCGCGCCGAGCGAGGCGCGCTATGCCGAAATCGGCCGTGAAATGGCGGCGACCAACGATTTCGTCACGCCACGCCTGAATACTGTCAAATATTTTGAAAAACCGCCGCTATTTTATTGGGTGCAGGCAGGCGCGATTAAGGCTTTCGGATTATCGGAATTCGTTTTGCGCCTCCCCACGGCGCTATTTGGCATTTTTATTGTCTTGATCACTTATTTAATGGCCTATCGTTTGTATGGCCAAATACCGGCGCTATGGACGGCGGCCGTGCAAGGCACCTGTATTCTGGGTTTTGCTTTAAGCCGGGTGATTTTGCTGGATATTCCGGTTAGCTTTTTCTTACTCGCTACATTGTTTTCTTTCATTGCCGCCATCGAAGAGCCAAAAGGCAGGCGGCGCGATATATATTTATTTTTAATGTATACCGCGGCAGCGGGGGCCGTCTTAACCAAAGGCTTGATTGGAATTGTCATTCCAGGCGCGGTGATTTTTTTGTGGCTGGCGCTAACTAAACAATGGCGATTGTTGCTGGAGTTGCGGCTGTTTTCTGGAATTTTATGGTTTTTATTATTGGCTGCACCCTGGCATATTTTGGTATCGCTGCGTAATCCCGAATTTCCGTGGTTTTATTTTGTGCATGAGCATTTCTTGCGCTTCACCACTAAAATCCATGGCCGCTATGAACCTTGGTGGTTTTTTATTCCGGTATTGATCTTGGGCTTTTGGCCTTGGATGCTGCTGGCGGGGGCTGCGGTAGCGAATTATGCGAAGGGCGCCTGGAAATCAAAAATTGATTTGCTGCTTTTATTGTGGGTTGGATTTATTTTTTTCTTTTTCTCTTATTCCGATTCAAAATTAATACCTTATATATTCCCGGTTTTCCCGGTCATTAGCTTATTTACGGGCCGTTATTTGGCCGAAGTATGGGAAGGCAAGCATCAAAAAACCTTCCGCCGCTGTGCGGCGATTAGCTGGTGGTTGTTGTTACTATTGCTGGCTATTTCCATTCAAGCCTTTGATAGTATCATCGATCATAAAATCGGCGGCAAGCTGGGCGCGGCTTTGGAAGACGCACATGATGAGGTGATCACTTTCGCTTTTATCTTGCTCGGCAGTGTTTTGCTGCTGGGATATGTGATTTTAAAAAAATCTTCGCGGGCTATAATAAATACTATAGCAATAATCGCGATTGCCTGCCTGATTTTCGGCGATCAAATTGCCGACCATCATAAAGAAGGCTCCATCCGCTATTTGGCGAAAGTGATTCAAGAAAAAGGCTCCCCCGATGATGAAGTAATTAACTGGCATTATTACAATCAAGATTTGCCGGTTTATTTAAAGCGGCGCATTACCATTGTCGATTGGAGGGGTGAATTGGCTTATGGCGCTGAAAACGAGCCGGAATATACCAAGCAATTCATGATCGATGACGCTGAATTTTGGCGGCGCTGGCAGGGGAAAAAGCGGGTTTTTGTAATAATGCGCAGCGATGCCTATGCGCCGGAAATGGCTCCAAAAAATAAGCCGTTTATTAAATTGCTGGAAACGGCTAAATTCATTCTCGTCACAAATCAGCCGCTTTCTTGAGAGAGAAGCACACATGGCCATGATGCCGCTTATATTATTCGGGGTTTTGCTTAACGCACTTGCGCAATTGGCGCTGAAGGCGGGGGTTAACCGTATTGGGCATTTCGATTTCAGCTTAAATAATATTTGGCCAATTGGCCTGGCGATGGCGGGCAATATTTATATTTTAGGCGGTTTATTTTTATATGGCGTCAGCGTGATAGTATGGTTAATGGCCTTATCGCGGGTAGATGTCAGCTTTGCTTATCCGATGTTAAGTGTTGGCTATATCATTAATGCCGTTGCCGCCTATTATTTATTCGATGAAAATTTAAGCGTAACGCGGCTGGCAGGTATTGGCGTCATTATTGTCGGCGTTTATTTGATCTCAAGGACGGCTTAAATGAGCAATGAAGCTTTTTTGAAATTCACCACTCCTGTGCTTGATGATTCCGCTATTGCCGAAGTGACGGATGTTTTGCGTTCCGGCTGGCTTACCACCGGCCCCCGCGTAAAGAAATTCGAGGATATGCTGCAGGAATATCTGGGCGGCCGCCGCTCTTTGGCCGTTTCTTCCGCCACCGCAGGTTTGCACATCGCTTGTTTAGCGATTGGCTTAAAGGAAGGGGACGAGGTTATCACCACGCCGCTTACTTTTGTTGCGACGCTGAATACTATTGTTCAGGCTGGCGCTAAGCCGGTTTTGGTGGATATTGAAAAGAACGGCTTGAATATCGACGTGGCTCAAATCGAGGCTGCCATCACGCCGCGCACCAAGGCCATTATGCCGGTGCATTTCGCCGGCGCGCCGGTTGATTTGGACCCGCTTTATGCCTTGGCCAAGAAGCATAATTTGCGGGTGATTGAAGATTGCGCCCATGCGATTGGCACGGAATATAAAGGCAAGAAACTTGGCGCTTTTGGCGATATTCAAATATTCAGTTTCCATCCCAATAAAAATATCACAACCGGCGAGGGGGGATGCGTTACCACTGCTGATCCCGAAATCATTCATAAAATCGAACGCTTGCGCTTTCATGGCATCGACCGCGATGCTTTCAACCGCTTCGGCAAGGGCGGCAGCCAGCATTACGATATTGTTTTGCCCGGCTTTAAATATAATATGATGGATATTCAAGCGGCGCTTGGCATTCATCAATTGCCCAAGCTGGATGGCTTTATTGCCGAGCGCGAAAAACGCGCCAAGATTTATCAAGAACGCCTGCAAGGCTGGACGGAGTTAAGCCTGCCCATCGCCCCTAACTATAACCACCGCCATGCCTGGCATTTATACACCCCTTTGATTGAAAGCCCCATGGGCCGCGATGGCTTTATTGAGGCGATGAAGGAAGAAAATATCGGCCTGGGGCTGCATTATACAGCGGCGCATTTATTCACCTATTACCGCGAGCGTTTTGGCTATAAACAGGGGCAATTTCCCAATACCGAAAATGCCGCTTCAAAAATTTGCTCGCTTCCCTTATTTCCGACCATGACTTCGGCGGAGCAGGAGTGGGTGATCGCGGCAATGGTGAAAATTTTCAAGAAACGGATGGCAGCATAATGAGCGCACCTTATTTAAGCGTCGTAATTCCGGTTTATAACGAGCAAGAAGTTTTACCGATTTTATTCAACCGGCTTTTGCCGGTGCTGGATGGTCTGGGCAAAAGTTTTGAAGTGATTTTCACCAATGACGGCAGCAAGGATAAAACCAGCCAAATTCTGGCGGAATATCAGGCCAAGCGCCCATCCCAAATCCGCGTGATTGAGTTTTTACGCAATTACGGCCAGCATCCGGCGATTATGGCGGGGTTTGAATTGGCTAAGGGCGAAGTGATTGTAACGCTTGATGCCGACCTGCAAAATCCGCCGGAAGAGATTCCGAAATTATTGGAATTCATCGATAAGGGCCATGATGTGGCAGGCGGCTGCCGCCAGAACAGGCAGGATACCGCTTTTCGTAAAATGATTTCCAAGGCCTCGAATATCGTGCGCGATTGGATTACGCCGATTCGCCTGGCGGATCATGGCTGTATGCTCCGCGCCTACCGCCGCCATATTGTTGAATTGATTTTGGCGAGTCATGAAAGTTCAACCTTCATTCCGGCGCTTGCGCAATATTTCGCGGCCAATCCGGTTGACGTGCCGGTAAAGCATGAAGAGCGTGCGGCTGGCGCCTCGAAATATAATTTGTTTAAATTAATCCGCTATAATTTCGACTTGATGACCGCTTTTTCGCTTCTTCCCCTGCAGGTTTTTACGATTGTAGGCATGGTTTTATCGGCAGCCAGCGGTTTGCTGGTGGTTTATATGATTGGCCGCAGGCTTATTATCGGCCCGGAAGCGGAAGGAATTTTCACCTTATTCGCCATCGTCTTTTTATTAATCGGCGTGTTGATGACCGGCACCGGTTTGATCGGCGAATATGTGGGCCGTATCTATCAGGAAGTGCGCCGCCGCCCGCGCTATGCGATCCGCCAGGTGTTAAGCGACCGCACGGATAGCACAAATACTGTTGTTATTCCGCGGCGGACAGGAACTCATTAATGCGAATTCTTATTCTGGGCGCAAACGGATTCATTGGCAGCCACTTAAGCGCCGCTATATTGGCTAAAACCAATTGGGAAATAGTCGGCATAGATTTGGCCGATGACCGGCTGGAAGAATCTTTAAAAAATCCGCGTTTTCATTTAATTAAAGCCGACATAACCGAAAACCCCCGGCTTGTTACCAGTGAAGTTGCAGCGGCCGATGTGGTCTTGCCCCTGGTGGCGATTGCAACGCCTTCGGCTTATGTCACCAAGCCGCTGGCGGTATTCGAGCTGGATTTCGAGGCCAATTTGGCCGTGATCCGCGATTGCGTGCAATTCAAGAAGCGGGTCATTTTTCCCTCGACTTCCGAAGTTTATGGCATGTGCGATGATCCTGAATTTAAGGAAGAAACCAGCCCGCTGGTGATGGGGCCGGCGCACAAGCACCGCTGGATTTACGGCGCCAGCAAGCAATTGCTTGACCGTTTATTATTCGCCTATGGCATGGAAAAGGGATTGAAATTCAGTATTTTCCGCCCGTTTAATTGGGTGGGGCCGAAGCTTGATAATATTTCCGCGGCCAAAGAAGGCTCTAGCCGGATGATGACGCAGTTCATCGGCAATATATTGCGCGGGCAGGATATTAAGCTGGTTGATGGCGGCAATCAGCGCCGCTGCTTTATTTATATCGATGACGCGGTGGAAGCAGTCGTTAAGATTATAGAAAATAAAGATGGCGCTGCTGATGGAAAAATTTTCAACATCGGCCACCCCGGCAATGATTATTCGGTGCGCGAAGTTGCGGAAATGCTTTTACAGGCGGTCGCTTTTTATCCGGGCTATGGCGATATCGCCAAGCGCGTAAAAATCACCAATGTTCCGGGTGAAAATTATTATGGCGAAGGCTATCAAGATATTCCCGCGCGCGTGCCTTCTATTGCCGAAGCCAATAAATATTTAAAGTGGCAGCCCACAACCGGCATGGAAGATATTATCAAAAAGACGCTGGATTATTATGTGCCGCGCTGGAAAGAAAGCAGCGCCGCTTAGATCAGCCGGCGATTATATCGGTTAAAGCAACCGATTTGACCGGCACATTGTCAAGCAAAGCAATGGTTTTCCAGCCTTTGCCATCGCCTTCTAAATCGACTTGCACTTGAGTGTCGTGCCCGCTGGCGCGGAAACGGACAAAATCATTAAGGTCGCTTTTTTCAGAGAAGCCGGTCAGCAAATTGCGAATATCTAATTTATCAACGCCCGGGGTGAAGTCGTAAATGATGTCGCGTTCGGATTCATCGCCTTTATTCCAAGCAAAAATATCCGCGCCTTCGCCGCCGGTCAGCTTGTCAACGCCGCCCCCGCCATAAATAATATCGTCGCCTCCGCCGCCATAGACGGTATCATCGCCGCTGCCGCCATAGAAAATGTCATCACCGCCGCCCAGGTAAACCGTGCTTTTGTCATAGATGCCCAGCAAAGTAACCTTATCATGGCCGTCTTGACCGTTTTCTTTGGCTTCATCGGCATATAAAGTTATCACGAATTTTTTATTGTTCATCGTGATGGTTATTTCATCATTGCCATAGCCGCCGCTGATGTCGTCGGAAACAGGGGCGTTGGAGGCTTTGCCATCATTGTCCCAGGCAGCGGCAAAAGTAATCTCGATGACATCATTGCCGGCGCCGCCATGGGCAAGGGCAACGCCATCCTTATCGGTGATGACATCATCATAATCACTGCCAATAAGTTCATCGTTAAATCCTTCTTTGCCGGTAAGAACAAGACCCTTCGGCTCTTCGGGAATGGGATCGGGCGTGGGTTCAGGTGCGGGATCAGGATCAGGCGCCGGATCGGGTTGCGGCTCTGGTTCAGGCACAGGATCGGGTGTGGGAACAGGCTCTGGTTCAGGGATGGGATCGGGAATGGGGATGGGTTGCGGCTCCGGCTCAGGAAGAGGCTCCGGATCCAGCACGGGTTCGGGTGCTGGATCCGGAATAGGTTCCAGGTTGGGCGGAAAATTTGGTTCTGGGGAAGCCACTACCGGTTCCGGATTATTTGTAACCGGTTGGGCGGGCAAAGGCCGTGAAATAATTTCTGCTAAGCGCGATGCAGTAAAAGAAGAAAAATGCTCAAAAGCCGGAAAGAAGGCGGCGCGCGCATAGGCAACCGGCTCGGCGCTGATTTCATGGAAAGATCTAGCGGTTTCGGCTGCATGTTCCAAGGCGGCTGATTCATCTAATTGCGGCACGCCAAGCAAGCGGAAGGCGCCACCCTCGTGCAAAATCAAACCTTCCTTGGCCGAGATCAAGCCTTCGGCCGGCGCATCTTCACTATCGGCCAAGGAGGCCAGCAGCTCGGCAAGATTTTCTTCGGTGACAAGTTCTGGGCCATTTACACCGGCAGGTTTTTCCGGAGCTGGCTGAGAAGAAGATATAGCGGCTGCTTTAACCGCCGCGTCATTTTCCCCTTTATTTTCCTGGCCTTTGCTGGTTTTTTTAGCCTTTTCCATAACACCCTCTCCTTGCTGTGATTTCGGGAGACCTTGAGGTCTTCTTTAAAGAATCATGCAAGGAAGATGCCAAAAGTATAGGTTTGGTTAATTCTTTCTTAAAGCCAGTTCTTGCGTTTGAAATAAAAATAGGGGCCGATGGCGGAAAGCAACATTAAAAACACTGACAGTGGATAGCCCCAGGGCTTGTCCAGCTCGGGCATAAAATGAAAATTCATCCCATACACGCTGGCGATTAAAGTAGGTGGCAGAAAAACCGTGGCGGCAACCGAAAAGATTTTAATGATTTTGGTTTGCTCAATATCAATCAAACCCAAAGTTGCATCAAGCAGGAAATTGACTTTGGTGTTTAAGAAATCGGCATGATCGCCCAAAAACCGCACGTCGCGGATTAGGGTTTTAATATGCTCTTGCTGTTCGGCGTTAAGCCAGGAAGCGGCGCTGCTAAGAAAACTGAAAAACCGCGCTAAAGAAACCAAACATTCCCGCACCTTTGAATTCACATCGCCGATTTGGCCGAGGCGGGTTATCACTTGTTGTAAATCCACCGGCGGCGTATCGGCATCGGGCGTCTTGATCGAGTTGCGGAAAATCGCATTGGAAAGGTCGTCTAAATCATGGGTGGCTTTTTCCAGTAATTCCGAAATTTTATCAACGCTGGCGCCGACCAATAAAAAGAAAATATCAACGCTTTTGCTGTCATTGCGGATGCGGGTAGCGCGGCTTAGCACGCTTTTAAAAGCCGGCGGATCGCTATAGCGCGCCGTAACCAGGATTTTAGGCGTTAAAATAAAAGTGATCGGCGAAATATCCATCGTTCCGCCCTCGCCCGGCAAGGGCAGGGAGGTGGTCATCACGCAAGCCTGGCCATTTTCGGTATAAAGGCGGCTGGAGGGTTCGATATCGCCCATATCTTCACGGGTGGGAACGGGGAAACCCAGAATTTGTTCAACCCATTTATCTTCGCTTAAAGGGGGGTTGCGCAAATCAATCCAGATCGAGTCTTGCGCATCCGGGTCATTGGCCGGGGCCAATAACATTTCCGGCGTGCGCTCGACCAGCGTATGGCTGCCGTTATTTTTGGTTAAAAGGGTAATCATGGAATTATCCTTTAACTATAAACTAAAAAAGCGTATTGTTGGCTTGCAATTAAGGCCCATTTTTTAATAAAGCGGCGGTACTGTGGATTCATGAGCGCAAAACCGGAAACCCAATTTCTCCAGCATCTAGACGAGCATATCGAGCTGGCGGAAGCCACGCGGGCTTTAGCCAAGGATTATGCCCTTATCGCCGAAACCTGCGCCGGCGCTATTTTGCAGGGTAAAAAGATTTTATTCTGCGGCAATGGCGGCAGCGCCGCCGATGCCCAGCATTGGGCCGCCGAACTGGTTTCGCGCTTGCGGAAGGAGCGCTCGCCGATGCCGGCCCTAGCGCTCACCACCGACACTTCAGCCTTAACCGCCATTTTAAACGATTACGGCGCCGATCAGGTTTTCTCCAAGCAAATCGAGGCTTTGGCCAATCCCGGCGATATTTTGCTTGGCATCACCACTTCCGGCAATAGCGCCAATATCATCCGCGCCTTTCAAGCCGGGCGCAGCATGGGGACTTACAATCTTTTATTTACCGGCAATAAGGGCGGTAAATTATTGGGTGAATTGGCGCCCTTAAAGTTAATAGATCGCGCCCTGGTTGTGGCCAGCAATTCGACCATGCGTATTCAAGAAATGCATATTCTATTGGCGCATAGCTTGTGTGCCCATATCGAAGATGCCTGGATCGCCAAATATGGCGCTGTGGGTAAGTTTGATCCCAAAAAGGCTAGGGATCAGGCGGCCTAGATAGCGGTTCCAAAAAACCTATAGTAAATCCAGGCTCAAATTAACGAGTAATAAAATAACAAGTTAAATTGTGCGATGCACTGCTTTAATGCTGAAATTTGTTTTTTTATTCCTCAAGAAATGATATAAAAGAGCATCATAAAAAATTAAACAGAGGGTGCTTGAGTGACGGTACGGCTTAAACAGACGCATTATTCTCTCGCTGAAGTTGAGGAAGCGTTGCGTCGCGCCGATTTAGTCTCCATCCTGTCCGATTTTGATAATACGATCGCGGTTCCCGATCCCGATAGAATCGGCCGTACCGAACCATCGCCTGAAGTAGCGCGCGCTTGGAACCGTTTAGATGAGGTTATGCAAGGACGTGCCGTTATTCTCACCGCCCGCAATGCCGCCAATTGCCGCGATAACCATAATTCTCAATTACCGCTTGATGATCATAAGTTGATCCCTGTCTCCGGCCAAAATGGTTTTGAATTCGCTCATGGCGGCAGCAAGGAAACTGTACATACCTACAGCCGTGCTCAGCCGGGCTTTGACATTGCGCGGAATGCTATTGCTTATTTGAATGAAGTTATTGCCGGCATTCTAACGGAGCAAGGGGTTGTGGCCACTGTCGAACCCGGCAATCATATGAAATGCGCTATCTTTTTGTCTAAAGGGGGTAAGATCGGCGAGGTTGAAGTTGCTTATTTAACCCAGCGCGTGTGGCAGTGTTTGGAGGCGCAATTTCCCGCTGATATTGCTCAAATGAAAGAGCATTTAGAAATTAAACCCGCGCCTTTAGGCGTGGATGTGGTTTGGAAAAAGCTGACTAAAGAAGATGCCGCTAAGGGCTTGTTTCAAGAATTCACCCGGGGGCAGCGCGGGAAGCAAATTGTTTTAATAACCGCCGGTGATCATCCAAAATATGACGGAGCAATGTTTAAAGGGGCAATAGCCTTTGGCAGGAAGTTGCCGGCGGTTGCTACTGTTATTAATATTGCTACCAGCATAGAAGCCGCTCAGCTTCCCGAATGCACTTTTTCTTTCGGCGCAGATGGTAAAGAAGCGGTTGCCGCGTATAATGGCTTTGTAGAAGGCACCTTATTACGCATCCTAAGCGCCAAATTTGATCCCACTAAAGACGCGGCCCGTGCCGATCACCGTGTAGCGCCCGCAATTAGAAAGTTGCACTCTCGCAGAGAGCAACGGCTTCTTGTCCGCTAAATAGTGCGTCCGCCGCGCAAGGCTTCATCCATTTTTTTTCGGTAATTAATCATCGCTTGTTCCGCGTTTTCGCCCGCTTTATTTTTAATAGAAGTATCGGCGCCTTTGGAACGTAACATCTCCATTACCGCGCCCAGCAGAAATATAGAAGCCGATATATAGGGCGTGTTCCCTTCACTATCCGGCTGATCCAAGTTTATTTTCGGATGATCCAGCAGGTTTTTGAAAATAGCTCTGGCGCTTTCTTTTTCTTCCGGAGAAATCGCCAAAGCAATGGCAGTAACAGCTTTATGCAAATAGGTTGTAAAAGAGCTAGTGCCTTCACGTCCCCGGATAATGTGGTTGGGGTCTTCACCGGCTTCTAGAAAAGCGGCAACGGCTTCCTGGTGGCGCTTTTGGAGCGCAAATGTCATCGGCGTGCCGCCAAAATTATTGGTTAGGTCTTTACAGGTTGGATCAGCGGCAAGCAAAGAGCGGATCCAAGCAACATCGCCAGCTTCAGCCGCTTTAAAAATATCGTGCGGGTAAGATTCCCATTCGCAAGTACCACCGGGCTGATATTTCATAGAACCGCTCATTATTTGGCTCCTTTGGAAGGTTGTTTCCTTTTTATATACAAAAAATCGCCGCTTGTAAAGGGGGGAGCGGGCGGGGTAATAATCCTCGCATTCTTAACAAAGGAAGCCGCATGCGCATCGGGATCGATCTAGGGGGCACTAAAACCGAATTAATCGCCCTTGACCGTAAGAACGGGAAGGAGCTTTACCGTCACCGCGTTCCTACGCCCAAAGATGGTTATCAGGCGGTAATTGAAAATATCGCCACGCTGGTAAACAATGCCGAAGAAACTTTAGGCAAAAAGGGCAGTGTCGGGATCGGCATTCCCGGCACGATTTCGCGGGATACCGGTAAAGTTAAAAACGCTAATTTATTAGTATTAAACGGCAAGCCCTTGGACAAGGATTTAGAGGCGTTGCTCAAGCGCCCGATCCGGGTCGCCAACGACGCTAATTGTTTCGCCGTTTCCGAAGCGCATGATGGCGCAGGGGCGGGGGCGGAAGTGGTGTTTGGCGTGATTATCGGCACCGGCTGCGGCGGCGGCGTGGTGGTGCGCGGCCAGGCGGTCGGCGGCATTAACGGCGTGGGCGGCGAATGGGGGCATAATCCCATTCCTTGGCCCAATAAGGATGAATATCCAGGGCCGGCTTGTTATTGCGGGCGCAGCGGCTGCATCGAAAAATATTTATCAGGCACCGGCTTTAAGGAAGAGTTCCAGCGTATTACGGGCCGCGAATTATCCACCCACGATATTATCGCCCATGCTGAAAATGGCGACACGCAATGCGAAGATGCCTTGCAAAGATATGAGCACCGTATGGCTAAAAGCTTGGCGCATATTATCAATGTCTTGGATCCCGATGTGATTGTGCTAGGCGGCGGGATGAGCAATGTCGCCCGGCTTTATGCCAATGTGCCGAAAATCTGGGGCAAGTTTGTGTTTACCGATAATCCCAATATTCCAAACAAACTGCTGCCCGCGCGCCACGGCGATTCGTCGGGTGTTAGGGGCGCTGCTTGGCTATGGGATGGGCAGGATTAGGTGCGGTTATAAATATCCTCAACCCGCACAATATCATCCTCGCCTAAATAACTGCCATATTGCACTTCGATCAAATGCAGCGGTTCTTTGCCCGGATTTTCAAGGCGGTGCTGAATGCCCAGCGGCAAGAAAACATATTGGCTGGGTTTTAAATCCAAAATTTCATCGCCCTTGGTGACGCGTGCGGTGCCCGATACCACCACCCAATGTTCCTCGCGCTTATGGTGATATTGCAGCGAAAGTTTTCCGCCCGGGTTGACGACAATACGTTTCACCTTATAGCCGGGGGATTCTTCCAAAACTTCGTAATGCCCCCAGGGGCGGTGGCCAACTTCACGCGCAGCACTCATTAAATACTCCTTTAAGCGATGATTTATGATGGTTTTATACAAAATTAGGGCTAAATCGTCCAGCTTTTCCTTGCTTTTGCTTTCTCTCCCCAGCCACGCTATAAAAAGCCATGAGCGGAAAACTGAACCTTTTATTGGCGCAAATAAACCTGACGGTGGGCGATCTGGCCGGCAATGCGGCGAGATTGTATAGCATTGCCGCGAAATTTCCGCGCATCGATTTAATCGCCACGCCTGAATTATCCCTAACCGGCTATCCGGTCGAAGATTTGGCCAATAATCGGATGTTTTTGGCCGCCGTTAAGCAAACGGCTGAAAAGCTGGCCAAGGAATTAACCGGATTTCCTGGCATGATTGTTGGAGCACCCTGGGAAGATAACGGCAAGATATATAATGCCCTTTTGCTGCTGCATGAAGGCAAAGCGGCGCCCATTCACTATAAACATGAATTGCCCAATTACGGCGTGTTTGATGAGAGGCGCAACTTTACGCCGGGGCCTTTAGCGGAACCGCTTTTTTTCAAAGGATTTAAACTGGGCTTATTAATTTGTGAAGATATGTGGGAAAAGACTTTATCTGCCCATCATAAGGCCAAGGGCGCCGATATTTTACTGGCTTTAAACGGCTCGCCTTTCGCGCCGGCCAACATTATTGCACGGGAAGGCCATGCCAAAGCGCGGCAAGCCGAAACCGGCCTGCCTTTGCTTTATCTCAATCAAATCGGCGGGCAGGATGAAATCGTGTTCGATGGCGGGTCGTTTGTGCTGGATGCCAAGGGCCAGGAAATTTCCCGTGCCGCTTCTTTCCGCGAGCATTTTTTACCCGTGGTTATTACTAAGGAAGGAATTCAAGCCGCTGATAAAACAGAACGGCTGCCGGATGTTGCGGCTATTTATTATGCTTTGACGTTGGGCTTGCGCGATTATGTGCAAAAGAACGGCTTTGAAAAAGTTATTATCGGCTTATCCGGCGGGGTTGATTCAGCTTTGGTTGCCGCCTTGGCGGTTGATGCGTTGGGTTCAAAAAATGTGCGCGTAGTGATGTTGCAATCGCCCTATACTTCTTCCGACAGTTTAAACGATGCCGAGGCGGTGGCCGGGAATTTGGGATTAAGATTGGAAAATCTTTCCATTATTCCGGCGATGCGGACCCTCGATCAAAGTTTAGGGCTAACCTTAGAAGGTGCGCCCAAGGGGCTTACGGCGGAAAATATTCAATCCCGCCTGCGCGGCATGATGTTGATGGCGCTGGCCAATAGCAGCAATGCCTTATTGCTTTCCACCGCCAATAAATCGGAGGCCGCCACCGGCTATGGCACGCTCTATGGTGATTTATGCGGAGCGTTGGCGCCATTAAAAGATGTTTATAAAACCAAAGTCTATAAGCTTTGCCAATGGCGCAACCAAGACATACCCAATGGCGCTTTGGGCCCGAAAAGAATGATTATTCCGTCCCGCATTTTAACCAAGGCGCCGACCGCCGAGCTTCGCCCCAATCAAAAAGACGAAGACAGCTTGCCCCCTTATGAAACCCTCGATAAAATCTTAAAATTATGGGTGGAGGAAGAAGTGCCGCGTGAGGAAATCATTGCTCAGGGGTTTGAGGCTATGCTGGTCGACAAGGTTTTACGCCTGGTTGATTTGGCCGAATATAAACGCCGCCAGGCCCCGCCGGGCTTAAAAATTTCCAAGCGCGCCTTTGGCCGGGATCGGCGCTATCCCATCACCAACCGTTTTATTTTAGGGCAGGAAAATGATATAAAGGCCGCTCCAAAAACCAATAAGAAAGCATCATCATGAGCATTAAAGTCCGCGTTGCCCCCAGCCCCACCGGGCGCTTGCATATTGGCAATGCCAGGGCCGCCTTGGTTAATTACTTGTTCGCGCGCAAAGAAGGCGGGCATTTCATGCTGCGCATGGATGACACGGATTTAGAACGCTCGACCGCAGAATTCGAAGATTTTATTAAAAAAGATTTATCCTGGCTTGGATTGAAATGGGATTCTTATGCGCGTCAGTCCGACCGCATGGGCCGCTATCAGGAAGTGTTTGAAAAATTAAAAGCCATGGGGCGGTTATATCCGGCTTACGAAACGCCGGAAGAATTGGAAATTAAGCGGAAAATTCAATTATCACGCGGGCTTCCCCCCATTTATGACCGCGCTGCGCTTAAATTAAGCGATGCCGAAAAAAAGAAATTAGAAGCCGAAGGCCATAAACCGCATTGGCGTTTTTTGTTAAAGCATGAAGCGGTTGAATGGAACGATTTGGTGCGCGGCCCAACCCATTTCGAGGGCAGCAATTTAACCGACCCGGTTTTCTTCCGCGCCGATTTGCAGCCGGTTTATATGCTGGCCTCGGTGGTGGATGACGGCGATTTCGCCATCAGCCATGTTATCCGCGGCGAAGACCATGTCACCAACACGGCGGTGCAAATTCAGCTTTGGCAGGCTTTGGGCTTTCCGGTGCCGCAATTCGGCCATTTCGCCATGATCGTGGATGCCAGCGGTGAAAAATTCTCCAAGCGTCTCGGCAGCATGTCGCTGCAAAATCTGCGCGATGAGGGGATTGAGGCAATGGCGATTTGCTCGTTATTGGCGCGGCTTGGCACGTCCGACCCCGTGGTGCCGCGCGCCACGATCGAGGAATTGGCAGGCGAGTTTGACCTTTCCACCTTTGGCCGCGCGCGGGCCAAGTTCGATAAAAATGATTTATTGATGCTAAACGCCAAAATTTTGCATCTAACTTCCTATGCAGAAGTGAAGGAGCGTTTGGCGCAAATAAATCTGGGCCACATCACCGAGGAATTTTGGAACGCGGTGCGCGGCAATTTGAACAAGCTGTCCGACATCAAGGAATGGTGGGATGTGTGCCATCAGGCCATTACCCCGGTGATTGAAGACCAATCTTTCATCACCGAAGCCGCAACGCTTTTGCCTGCCGAACCGTGGGATGTGAAGACGTGGAATCAATGGGTTGAGGCCGTTAAAAATAAAAGCGGGCGCAAGGGCAAAGCCTTATTCATGCCGCTTCGCAAAGCCTTGACCGCACGCGAACATGGGCCGGAATTGGCGGGGCTTTTACCCTTTATCGGCCGCGATAAATCGCTGGCCCGGCTTTCCGGCAAGGCGGCGTAAGATTGTGGCGCTGAAGCTTTACAACACCCTGACCCGGCAAAAAGAAGAGTTCAAGCCAATCGACCCGAAGAATGTGCGGATGTATGTGTGCGGCCCCACCGTGTACGATTATGCGCATGTGGGCAATGCGCGCCCCGTTATCGTATTTGATGTGTTATTCCGCCTCTTGCGCCATATGTACGGCGAGGATCATGTAACTTACGTGCGCAATGTCACCGATGTGGATGACAAAATCAATGCGCGTTCCAAGGAATGGGGCGAGAAAATCGAATCCATCACCGCCCGCACCTATCAATGGTATGCCGAAGATATGAAAATGGTTGGGGCTTTGCCGCCCACATTCGAGCCGCGCGCCACGCATTATATCCCCGACATGATCCGCATGATCGAAGGCTTGATCGCCAAAAATCATGCCTATGTGGCGGAAAACCATGTGCTGTTTTCCGTGCCTTCGATGAAGGATTACGGCAAGCTTTCCCGGCGCAACCGCGAAGATATGATCGCGGGCGCCCGCGTTGATGTGGCGCCCTATAAGCGCGATCCGGCCGATTTTGTGTTGTGGAAACCCTCAACCCCCGATTTGCCGGGCTGGGATTCGCCCTGGGGCCGCGGGCGTCCGGGCTGGCATATTGAATGTTCGGCGATGAGCGAGAAGCTGCTGGGCAATCATTTCGATATTCACGGCGGCGGGCAAGATTTGATTTTTCCTCACCACGAAAATGAAATCGCCCAAAGCGAATGCGCGCATGGCGAGCCGATGGCCAATATTTGGATGCATAATGGCTGGCTGATGATCGACCAAGAAAAAATGAGCAAATCTTTAGGCAATTTTTTCACCGTGCGCGAAGTTTTGGAAAAGCTTGGCGGTCGCGGCGAAATTATTCGCTTGGCAACATTGATGAGCCATTATCGTCAGCCTATGGATTGGACAGAAAGTTTAATTCAACAATCAAAAGCCATATTAGATAGCTTATATAACAAGGCTAAGCCCGATTCGGGCAAAATTCCAGATGAATTCATGTCGGCTTTGAACGATGATTTAAACACGCCGCAGGCAATTACAATTTTGCAGCATATGGATTCAGGCGTTTTAGCCGCAGCCAATTTGCTGGGCTTACTTACCCAAACGCCGGAGCAATGGAAAAAAAGCGGTGTTGGTGAAAATGAAGAAACCGCTATCCAGCAAAAAATCGCCGAACGCAATGCTGCCAAAAAAGCCAAAGACTTCGCCCGCGCCGATGCGATTCGCAAAGAATTGGAAGGGCAGGGCATTATTTTGGAAGACAAGCCCGCTGGCACGGAATGGCGGCGGAAATGATAATAAAAAAAGTGCTTATCCTGAGCTTGTCGAAGGATGAGCTCAAAAGCTCATGGTTCGACAGGCTCACCATGAGCTTGAGAGATTTATAAAATGTCTAAGCCGATTATTATTTTAGTCCGCCCGCAATTGGCCGAAAATATCGGCATGGTGGCGCGGGCGATGCTGAATTGCGGGTTGGATGAATTGCGCCTGGTGACGCCCGATTATTCGCCAACCCATGAGAAGGCGATGGCGGCTTCGGTGAAGGCTTCATCTGTTTTAGAAAAGGCAGAAATTTTTGATGATCTGCCCTCGGCCATCCGCGATTGCCAGCATGTCTATGCCACCTCGGCCAGAAGGCATGACATGGTAAAGCCGGTTTTTACCCCGCACCAGGCCATTCAAAATTTGCATCGGCATGGGGAAAAAACCGCCATCCTGTTCGGGCCGGAGCGGGCTGGCCTTGAGAATGAAGATTTAAGCTATGCCGATAGCCTGATAAATATTCCCCTTAATCCCGATTTTACCTCTCTCAATTTAGCGCAGGCAGTGCTTTTGGTGGCCTATGAATGGTTTAGGGCAAAAGGGGTGGAAATAGCCGATCCTTTGCCTTTGGGATCGACCCGGCCTGCCGCCAAAGAAGAACTTCATAATTTTTTCAATAGGTTAGAGGAAGAATTGGATAAGGTGGGTTTCCTTTATCCACCTCATAAGCGCGAAAAAATGGTGCAAAATATCCGCCATATGTGGCAGCGGGCGGGCCTAACCCTGCAGGAGCTTAATACCCTGCATGGGATCGTTACAAGCCTTAGGGATGGCAACCGCCATAGGCCTAAAAGGAAGCCGGAACCCCTTAAAAAAGCCCCCAAAAAGGCGGTTTGACAAAATCGTAAAAATCCTTATAGTGCGCCCTTCGCTGCCGCTTTAGACGGCCAGCGCAAAGGTTTTTATTTGAGTCCATAATCAACGGAATTAGAGGCATGACGAAAAGAGCAGCAGCTAAACATAAATTTTCCCGGCGCATTCGCAAGAATCTGTGGGGCCAGCCGGGCAGCCCGGTTATCGCGCGCGAATATGGCCCGGGCCAGCACGGCCAGCGCCGCAATAAAAAATCCGACTATGGCAGCCAATTGGAAGCCAAGCAAACCTTGCGCAACTATTACGGCAATATCTTAGAGCGTCAGTTCCGCAAAATTTACCAAGAAGCCTCCCGCCGCAAAGGCGACACCCAGGATAATTTGATCGAACTGCTGGAACGCCGTTTAGATGCGGTTGTGTACCGCGCCAAATTCGCGCCCACCGTGTTCTCGGCCCGCCAATTGGTGAGCCATGGCCACATCGCCGTCAATGGCAAGCGCGTGACTATCTCCAGCTTCATGGTCAAAGACAATGATGAAATCAGCTTGATTGGCAAAATTAAGGATACGGTCTTGGTGCAAACCGCCATCCAAGCAGCCGACCGCGACGTGCCCGATTATGTTTCGGCCGATCATGGCGCTTATAAGGCCAAATTCGTGCGCGGCCCCAAATTGGCCGATGTGCCCTATCCGGTGCAAATGGAGCCGAATTTGGTGGTAGAATTCTATTCAAGATAAAAAACTTGAAGGATGCAGGGAAAAGGCCGCCGTCACAGGCGGCCTTTTTATTTTAGGCGCCGTTCATGTAATTGGGCAGCCATTCTTCATTAAGCTTCCGCAATTCTTCGATCTTGAGATTGACCTTATCATTGATTTTAATGGCCTCGCCCTCAACCTTGCCGATTTTAATGGCTTGCAACCCTGCGGCGGCGGCGGCGTAGATAACCTTATCGGCATTGGCGGTTGTCACAACATAACGGCTTTGATCTTCGCTGAACAAAAAGCCGAATAAAGGCATCGGATCGTCAATTTGAATTTTGCACCCGATTTTTCCGGCAAAACCCATTTCGATAAGCGCTAAGGCCAAGCCGCCATCGCTTAAGTCATGACAGGCATTGATGAGCTTGTCGTTGATTAATTTGCGGATGAATTCGCCATAGCGCCGCTCAACGGCCAAATCAACCGGCGGGGGCGCGCCTTCTTCCCGGCCCTCGATTTCGCGTAAATAAAGGGAACAGCCAAGCCAGCCGGTGGTGCGGCCCAGCAGAATGATTTCATCGCCTGTCTTTTTGAAATTCATGGTCATCATCTTATCGATGTCTTTAAGCAAGCCGATGCCGCCAATGACGGGGCTGGGCAACACCGCCTGGCCGTTGGTTTCGTTATAAAGGGATACGTTTCCGGAAACAACCGGGTATTCCAATGCTTCCCCGGCATTGCGCATCCCGCCGATACAGCCCACAATTTGGCCCATGATTTCGCGCCGCTCTGGGTTGCCGAAGTTTAAGTTGTTAGTAAAGGCGATCGGCTCAGCGCCGACCGCACATAAGTTGCGCCAAGATTCGGCCACCGCCTGCGCCCCGCCGATAAAGGGATGGGCCAGGCAATAGCGCGGCGTGCAATCAACCGTCATGGCGATGGCTTTTTTGGCGCCTTCCACCCGCACCACGCCGGCATTGCCGCCGGGGCCTTGCAGCGTGTTGGTGCCGACCATGCTGTCATATTGCTCATAAATCCAGCGCTTGCTGGCGACATTGGGGCAGGCGATGATTTTTTTGATGGCGGCGTTTAAATCTTTCGGCGCCTTAATATCGGCTAGTTTAATTTCATCGCGCCTTGGGCTTACCACCCAGTCGCGGTCATAGCGGGGGGCCTCATCAACCAAAGCGGTGATGGGAATATCGGCCACGGTTTCGCCGTGGAATTTTAGAATGAGATGTTTACTGTCAGTCAAAACGCCGATCACGGCGAAATCAAGTTCCCATTTATCGAAAATCTTCTTGGCCTTTTCTTCGCTGCCGGGTTTTAAGACCATCAGCATGCGTTCCTGGCTTTCGGAAAGCATAAGTTCATAGGGCGTCATATTGGGTTCGCGGGTTGGAACCTTTTCAAGCTCCAGCTCAATGCCCAAACCGCCTTTGGCGGCCATTTCAACGGAAGAAGAGGTAAGGCCAGCTGCGCCCATATCTTGGATAGCAATAATGGCGTCGGTCGCCATTAATTCAAGGCAGGCCTCCAGCAGTAATTTTTCGGTGAAGGGATCGCCTACCTGCACGGTTGGTTTTTTCTTTTCCCAATCATCGTTAAACCCGGCGGAAGACATGGTAGCGCCATGCACGCCATCGCGGCCGGTTTTAGCGCCGACATACACCACCGCATTCCCAACACCGGCGGCCTTGGCATAGAAAATTTTATCGGCATCGGCAATGCCGACGGTCATGGCATTCACTAAAGGATTGCCATTATGCGCGGGATGGAAATTAACCTCACCCGCCACAGTTGGGATACCCACGCAATTACCATAGCCGCCAATACCCTTCACCACGCCTTCAATGACGGTGCGGGTTCTGGGGTGGCTGGGATCGCCAAAGCGGAGCGCGTTTAAATTGGCAATCGGCCTGGCGCCCATGGTGAAGACATCGCGCAAAATGCCGCCAACGCCGGTGGCAGCGCCCTGTTGCGGTTCAATCCAGGAAGGTTTGTTGTGGCTTTCAATTTTAAACACCACGGCCTGGCCATCATCAATATCAACCACGCCCGCATTTTCGCCGGGACCCTGAATAACCCGCTTGCCCTTGGTGGGTAAAGTCACCAGCCAATTTTTGGTGGATTTATAGGAACAATGCTCGCTCCAAGCGGCCGAGAAAATGCCAAGCTCGACCAAATTGGGCTTGCGGCCCAATGCCGCCTGCAACATGGCGAATTCATCGCGGGTAAGGCCGTGTTGTTCGGCCATTTGCGGCGTAATGAAGATTTTAGGATTTTTTTCTTGCCGCACGGCGCTCATGACAGGCTCTCCACCAAGCTTTCGAAGAGCGGAATGCCGTCAACGCCTTCTAAATACGGATCGCTGACCCGCTCTGGATGCGGCATTAGGCCCAAGACATTTTTTTTCTGATTAAAAATCCCGGCAATGCCGCGCGAGGAGCCGTTTGGATTGGCGCTGTCAATTACCTGGCCCTTTTCATCGCAATAACGGAAGGCGATCAAATTTTTGCTTTCCAATTCATCCAGCACTTTGGGATCGGCGAAATAATTCCCCTCGCCATGCGCGATAGGAAAGCGAATGACCTGGTCTTTTTTATATTTTTTGGTGAAAGGGTTATCGTTCGCCTCAACCTTAACCGTGACAGTGCGGCAAATGAATTTAAGGCCGCGGTTACGCAACAAAACGCCGGGCAGAAGGCCGCTTTCGGCCAGAATTTGAAAGCCGTTGCAAATGCCCAGAACTTTAACACCCTTATTGGCTTGTTCCTTAACCGCCTGCATGATGGGGGAGTGGGCGGCAATCGCGCCGGTGCGCAAATAATCGCCATACGAAAAACCACCCGGCACCACAATTAAATCAACCTTGGGAAGGTTTTTGTCGCCATGCCACACGGCAGCCGGAGCTTGGCCAGAGATGCGCGTTAAGGCCTTGATAACATCGCGGTCGCAATTTGATCCGGGGAAAGTGATGACGGCCGATTTCATTTTGCTTTTGCCACCACCTGTTCGCTTAAAATATCATAGGTGAAATTTTCGATGACGGTATTGGCTAAAAGTTTTTCGCACATTATTTTAATTTCGCCTTCGGCTTTTTTGCGATCGCTTTCACCAATTTCGAGATCAATTATTTTTCCAACCCGCGCGCCCTTAATATTATTATGGCCCAAATGCTGCAGCGATTTTTCAATCGCCACCCCTTGCGGATCAAGCACACCATCTTTCAAAGTGACATAAACGCGGATTTTCATGGTTTCTTTTGCCCTTTGCTGTCTTTTTTCGCCTTGGCGGCTTCGCGCGCCTTGGCCAAAACATTATCCACTCTGACTTTGGCGGGATTTTTTTCCGGCGGAGATTCAAGTAAAATCCCCAAGCGCCTGGCCACTTCGCGGTAAGCCTCGGCGACATTGCCTAGATCGCGCCTAAAGCGGTCTTTGTCCATTTTTTCGTTGGTTTGGATATCCCACAGCCGGCAATTATCGGGGCTGATTTCATCGGCCAGCATAATAATCTCATCTTCATCTTCATCCATTAAATAGCGGCCAAATTCCAGTTTAAAGTCAACCAGGCGCATGCCAGCGCCGTAAAACAGGCCGGTTAGAAAATCATTAATGCGTAAAGCGTAGTTGGTGATTTCCTGCATTTCCATGGGCCCCGCCCAGTTGAAATAGAGGATATGATCTTCCGATACCATCGGATCGCCCGTTGCATCGTTTTTATAATAAAACTCAACCAAAGGCCGGGTTAAAACATGGCCTTCTTCCAGGCCAAAACGCTTGGCAAGCGAACCGGCAGCGATATTGCGCACGACAACTTCGATAGGAATAATCTCCACTTCTTTGATAAGCTGCTCACGCATGTTCAGGCGCTTGATGAAGTGCGTGGGAATGCCAAGTTCGGCGATGCGCAAAAATAGATATTCGGAAATGCGGTTATTAATAACGCCCTTGCCCTCGATAATACCCTTTTTCTGAGCATTGAAGGCGGTGGCTTCGTCTTTGAAGTATTGAATCAAAGTGCCGGGAGCTGTGCCCGCATAAAGAATTTTGGCTTTACCTTCGTAAATAACACGGCGTTTTTTGGCCATAAAAGGCTCCCTTTGTTGAAGCTAGGTTATAGCGGCTTCACCCTTCAAAATCAACCGCTTCATACCGAGCTTCGCCAGGCTTTCCGTGGGCGAAAAGAAAGGCCGGAGCTTTACGGTTGTGGATAGAAGGCAGAGCGATAAGGGAGGAGCAAACCGTGCCAAATTCCCCCGGCCCCGTTACCGTCATAGCGCCTTCAGGGCCGGTTTCGGTTGAATAAAGCTTATTGGCCAAAAGATTCTGCCATTCGCGCCAGTCGTTTTTATTGGGATTGGGGGGATTGGCGGCCTCGAATCTTGGCAGATAGGCGCGCACCCGGGGCGATCGGTCGTCATTGCGGTCATAGGCGGTGAAAAAAGATAGGCCGGCTGGAATCGCGATCACTTCAACCGGTGTTTTATCCCCCTTATGGCGCAGCCAATAGGCGTCCATATTGTCGGCGATGATGAGATTGAAAGAGCGGTAAGCGTCCGAATTGATTTGGCTTAAAGCCTCGACCGCCGCAGTGGCATCGCCATGGTTCAACGCTTCAATTACCAATTCACCCCGGCTGCGTTTGCCTTTTTCGGGGCCAAGCGAATTTTGGCGGTTCATAATCCCCGCCACCACGCCGCTTTCATTAATGCCAAGCCAGCTGCCTTTAGCCAGCACATCGTACCCTGCAATAATATCGGGAAATTCCGGCCAATGACGGGCGGGGGGATGAAAGGGGCGCGATTTCATTTCATCCCGGTTGGCGCCAATAATAACCGGCCATTCATGATCGGGGCGGCGGAGCAGGACTAGGGTGCACATCTAATCGGCGAAGACGCGTTTAAAAATTGTATCGACATGGCGCAACTGATGTTTCACATCGAACAGCTTGGCCAATTCGGGGCCTTTCAAATGTTTGGTGACGGCTTTATCTTTTTTCAAACGGTCCAAAAACTGCCCGCCTTTTTCCCAAACTTGCATAGCATTGCCTTGCACTACTTTGTAGGCGGATTCGCGGCTCATACCGGATTCGATTAATCCCAGCAGCACACGTTGGGAAAAAATAATGCCGCCCAATTTATCAAGATTGGCCTGCATGGCTTTTGGATATACTACCAAGTCTTTGATCACATAAGCCATCCGGTTCAGGGCGAAATTAAGCGCGATAGTGGCATCGGGGCCAATTACGCGTTCGACCGAGGAATGGGAAATATCCCGCTCATGCCATAAGGTCACATTTTCCAAAGCAGGCCCGACCATCCCGCGCACCAAGCGCGCCAGGCCGGTGACATTTTCGCTTAAAACGGGATTGCGCTTATGCGGCATGGCGCTGGAGCCTTTTTGGCCCTTGGTGAAAGGTTCTTCCACTTCGCGCACTTCAGTGCGTTGCAGATGGCGGATTTCTACGGCCAGATTTTCCAGGCTTGCGGCGATCACGCCAAGCGTTGCAAAGAAGTGCGCATGGCGGTCACGCGGGATGATCTGGGTGGAAATCGGTTCTACTTCTAAACCCAATTTATCCGCCACATAGGTTTCAATACGCGGATCAAGATGCGCGAAAGTGCCGACCGCGCCGGAAATAGCGCAAGTGGCGATATCTTTTTGCGCGGCAATCAGGCGTTCCCGTGCGCGTTTAAAGGCGGCGTAGTGGGCGGCGAGTTTTAAACCGAAAGAAGTGGGTTCGGCGTGAATGCCATGGCTTCTGCCCATGCAAGGCGTATGTTTGTATTGCTTGGCTCGTTTTTTAAGGGCGGCCATCAGCGCGTCGATATCTTTTAGCAAAATATCGGCCGCCTGGCTTAATTGAACGTTCAGGCAAGTATCCAGCACATCACTGGAAGTCATGCCCTGATGCACAAAACGCGCTTCGGGGCCAATATGTTCAGCCAAATTGGTGAGAAAGGCGATGACATCATGTTTAGTTTCCCGTTCAATCGCATCAATGCGGGGAATATTGAACTTAGCTTTTTTACGGATTTTCGCGGCGGCTTCTTTCGGTACATAACCGTATTTCGCCTGGGCGTCGGTGGCGTGGAGTTCGATGTCCAGCCAAATTTTGAATTTATTGTCGTCTTGCCAAATCTTGGCCATTTCGGGACGGGTATAGCGGGGAATCATTATTGGTAAACCATCAAATATATGTTATGAGCAGGGCTTAAGATGTACAAAAGGAGAGGGGCTTATGCTAGACCTAATTTTGCGTGGCTGTAATTTACCCGATAGCCGCAAAAATATCGACATCGGAATTAAAGGCGGCAAAATCATTGAGGTTGCCCCGAATATCGCAGCCAAAGGGGCTAAGGAAATCAACGCATCAGGCCGTTTGGTCAGCCCCCCTTTTGTCGATGCGCATTTTCATTTGGATGCGACCCTATCCTATGGAATTCCGCGGGTTAATAAAAGCGGCACGCTATTAGAGGGGATTCAATTATGGGGCGAATTGAAACCCTTGCTCACCAAAGATGCCGTTAAAAGCCGCGCCCGCGAATATTGCCATTGGGCGATTGCGCGCGGGCTGTTGGCGATCCGTAGCCACATCGATATTTGCGATCCGCGCCTGTTGGCGGTGGAGGCGCTATTAGAAATCCGGGAAGAAATGAAGGAATATATCGACATTCAATATGTCGCCTTCCCGCAAGATGGCTATTACCGTTTTCCGGGCGCGGTAAAATTATTGGAGCGCGCGCTTGATATGGGCGTGGATGTGGTGGGCGGCATTCCGCATTTTGAACGCACCATGGCGGATGGCGCGGATTCGATGAAAGCATTATGTGAAATTGCGGCCAAGCGCAATTTGCTGGTCGATATCCATTGCGATGAAAGCGATGATCCGATGTCGCGCCATATCGAGGCGCTTACGTATGAAACACAGCGTTTGGGTTTACATGGCCGTGTGGCGGGATCGCACCTGACCTCGATGCATTCAATGGATAATTATTACGCCAGCAAATTGCTGGCGCTGATGGCCGAAGCTAAAATTCACGCCATTCCAAATCCTTTAGCGAATATGTGGCTGATGGGGCGGCATGATACCTATCCCAAACGCCGCGGCCTAACACGCATTAAAGAAATGCGCGAACGCGGCATCAATGTGGCGCTGGGTCAGGATTCAACCCTTGATCCTTGGTATTCTTTGGGCAGTGGTGAAATGCTGGAAGTGGCGCATATGGCGATTCATGCGGCGCATATGACCAGCATCGCCGAGATGACCGATTGTTTTTATGGCGTTACCTATCACGCCGCCAAGGCTATGCATTTGGAAGGTTACGGTTTAGAGGCGGGGTGCAATGCTGATTTGGTCGTCTTGCAGGCGTCTGATCCGATCGAGGCAATCCGCCTAAAAGCGCCTCGTTTATACGTCATGCGCCGTGGCAAGATCATTGCCCAAACCCCTGAAGTTAAAACGGAATTATTGCTGAGGCAGCCAACCCAGCCGGTTCAGTTTTTACACGCTAAAGCGGCCTAAATCAGGCCCAAAGCTTTAAAACTTGCATGGCCGCTTTGGCCGATAATGAGGTGGTCGTGAAGCTTAATATCGACCGCGGCAAGCGCCTTGATTAATTCCTTGGTCAATTGAATATCCTCTTTCGAGGGGCGCGGATCGCCGGAAGGATGATTGTGTACTAATACCAAAGCGGTCGCGTGCAATTCAAGCGCGCGCTTCACCACTTCACGGGCATAAAGCGGCGCGTGATTGATGGTGCCGATTTGCAAAACCTCATCGGCAATCAAACGGTTTTTGCTGTCGACAAACAGCCCATGCACTTCTTCGACTTTGCGGTGGGCCAGGCGCGCATGGCAATAATCGAGCACGCTTTGCCAGGAGCTTAACAGCGGCTTATCAATTACCTGGCTTTGCGCCAATTTAAGCGCCGCGGCCTGCACGGTTTTTAGGGCGGCAATCGTGCTGTCGCCGACACCTTTCACGCTTTCAAGTTCGGCGGCGCTGGCGCTGATGACGCCGGCGAAATTATCGAATCTGCGCAGCAATTCCTTGGCCAGGGGCTTCATATCGCCCCTAGGCTTGGCCATGAATAAAATCATTTCCAGCAATTCATAATCGGCCAAGGCATCAACGCCGCCTTGTAAAAACCTGCCGCGCAACCGTTCGCGGTGGCCCAGATAATCGGGCGCTTCTTCGGCGGTTAATTCTAATCGGGCTTCAGCAAGTTTTTTCACGTGACCCTATGCCTTGTAAGGGGGGCGGTGCAGATTATGCGGCGATAGCGTAAAAATCTCAACCCCGGTTTCGGTGATTCCAACCGTATGCTCGAATTGCGCAGAAAGCGATTTATCTTTGGTGACCGCCGTCCAGCCATCGCTTAAGGTTTTGGTTTCAAAGCCGCCGATATTAATCATCGGCTCGATGGTGAAAATCATGCCGGGCTTTAATTTTAAGCCGGTGCCGGCCTTGCCGAAATGCAGGACGCTAGGCGGGGCATGGAAAGTCTGGCCAATACCGTGGCCGCAGAAATCACGCACCACGGAATAGCGGTGCTTTTCGGCATAAGTTTGAATCGCATGGCCAATATCGCCTAAAGTGGCGTTTGGTTTGGCGGCTTCGATTCCTTTCATCATCGCTTCATAGGTGACATCAATCAAACGGCGCGCTTTTAAGGGGGCGGCGCCGGCGATGAACATGCGGCTGGTATCGCCATACCACCCATCCAAAATAACGGTAATGTCGATATTCAGAATATCCCCATTTTGCAAAGTTTTGTCATTGGGAATGCCGTGGCACACGACATGATTGATCGAAGTGCAAATCGATTTCGGATAACCTTTATAGCCAAGCGGAGCGGGAATGGCGCCATGGTCGCGGATGAATTTTTCACATGCCGCATCAAGTTCATTGGTGGTGATGCCGGGTTCGATTAGAGGCGTGATGAAATCAAGGGTGGCTGCCGCCAGTTGACCGGCTTTGCGCATCGCGGCAAAACCCGAAGCGCCATGGTAAGTAATGCGTTCAGGGCGGTTTTCAGCCGCCAATACATCCATCGGGTCTAGGTGCGAATCCATAGCTATGATATAGTCGTAAATCCGAATCAACGCCAGAGGAGGATATAAATGGCGGAAATAAAGGCGGCCGTTCTTATTATCGGCAATGAAGTTTTATCCGGGCGCACGCAGGACGCTAATCTGGCTTTTCTGGCCGATGCCCTTGGAAAACAAGGCGTTTTGCTGACCGAGGCGCGCGTGGTGCGCGATAAAGAAAAGGATATTGTCAGGGCGGTTAACGATTTGCGGGTTGCAAATGATTATGTGTTCACCACCGGCGGCATTGGTCCAACCCATGATGATATTACCATGGCCTCCATCGCTAAGGCTTTTAGCGTGCCGGTTGAAATCAACCCGGATGCCGAGGCAGCCTTGCATGCTTATTACGCTTCCTCGGGGCGGGAAGTTACACCCGAACGGTTGCGTATGGCAATGCAGCCAAGGGGTTCAAAAATTATTCCCAATCCCATCGGCGGCGGACCGGGGGCGGCGATTGAAAATGTTTTTATTTTGCCGGGCGTGCCTTCGCAAATGCAGGCGATGGCCGGGCCTTTGATTGAGCAGTTAAAAGGCGGTCCGGCTTTTCAAAGCATGGCGGTCACAACCGATTTATATGAAAGTGTGATTGCTAAAAGATTGGCGGCGATTCAAGCGGCTGACGCCCAGGTTGAGATCGGCTCTTATCCCCACAGCGATGGCGGGCGGTATATGGTCAGGCTGGTAGTACGCGGGCAAGAGGCGGCGCGCATTCAGCGGGCAGTGCAGGAAATTAGAGCAATGATTAAAGAATTAAACGGCAATATTTTAGACGCGCCGGCAACCTCGGGCGGGAAGCCGCAAGCTACTCGTTAATATAGCGCCGCTTATGTTTGCGCCCTAGATAGCACAAAATTTCGGTAACGCGGGTTTTAGCTTCGCCGGCCAAATGATTGACGGTGTAATGTTCGTTTAAAATCGCCACCGGCTGGCCCACTTGCATCAAATGGGGCGGCAAATCGGTAATATCAATGGTGATTAAATCCATTGAAACGCGGCCCGCTACCGGCACTTTATGCTGGCCAATCCACACCGTGCCCGAATTGCTGAGGCTGCGTTGATAGCCATCGGCAAAGCCGCCGCCCAAAGTAGCAATACGGCTGGGGCGTTCGGCCGTCCAGGTGCAGCCATAGCCAACCGTGCCGCCGATGGGCACTTCCTGAATTTGTAAAACCGGAAATTCCAAGTATAAAACCGCTTTTAATGGATTGGCTTTTGGCGGATGCGGGTTCATGCCGTAAATAGAGGAGCCGATGCGCACCATATCGAATAAATATTCCTGGCCCAAAAAACTGCCCGAAGAAGCTGCCAGCGAAGCAGGCGCTTTAGGCAAAACAGAAAGCGCATAATTGAAGTTTTTCAATTGTTCCCGGTTGGTGGGATGGTTAGGCAAAGCCGGGATGGCCAAATGGCTCATCCATAAGCGCAGCTCAATGCCGCTTAGCAAATCGGGCGTGGCGGCCAATTTTTCGATTTCCGCCTTTGGCATGCCCAGCCGGTTAAGGCCGGAATCGACATGCCCAACCGCTTTGACAGTGGCCTTAATTTTGGCGGCGTAATTGGCGATCTCGGCCAACTGCCCCAAATGGTTGAAAGTGGGAATTAAATTATATTCGGCAAAAGCTGGCATGGCGCCAGGGGCTGGACCGTGAAGGACGATAATTTCGGTATCGGGTAAAGCTTGGCGAAGCTCGATGCCTTCTTCCAGCCAGGCGACAAAAAAAGTTTTGCAACCTTCGGCCGCCAGGGTCTCGGCGACTTTGACCATGCCCAGCCCATAGGCATCGGCCTTAACCACGGCGGCACAAATAGTGGGTTTTATTTTATCGGACAAATAATTGTAGTTATAGCGCAATGCCGCTAAATCAACGGAGAGCCGGGGGCCGGTTAATGCATCGGCCTTAGATAGGCTAGCTGTGGCGGGCAGGGAGTTGCTGATTTTGGGCATAGTTGTCAAACTTCGTGGTGGAGCCGTCGAAGAATAGCAGAACTTTGCCGATGGGGCCATGGCGTTGTTTGCCGATAATGACTTCCGCCTGGTTGGCGATGGTTTCCATGGTTTGACGCCATTTGTTATAGCGCTCGTCAAATTCGCCCGGCGTTTCATCGCCGCGCGGCGATGGCTCTTCGCGCTGGCGGTAATATTCTTCGCGGTAAACGAACATCACCACGTCGGCGTCTTGCTCGATCGAGCCGGATTCGCGTAAATCGGAGAGTTGCGGGCGTTTGTCATCGCGCTGTTCAACTTGGCGGGACAATTGCGAGAGGGCGATTACAGGCACATCCAATTCCTTGGCAATCGCCTTAATGCCCCTAGTGATGGCCGATAATTCCTGCACCCGGTTTTCGGACGAGGCGCCCGCCGCCGCGGTTAAAAGCTGCAAGTAATCGACCACAATCATGCGCAGGCCGTGGGTTCGGGCCAAACGCCGCGCGCGGGTGCGCAGCGCGCTAATGCTTAAAGCGGGGGTATCATCAATATACAGCGGCACGCGCATTAACGCATGGGCGGCGCCTGCTACTTTAGCGAATTCATCATGGCTTAAATCGCCGCGGCGGATTCTTTCCGAAGGAATATCGGCCTGTTCGGCGATAATGCGGGTTGCCAATTGTTCGGCCGACATTTCCAGCGAAAAGAAAGCAACCACGCCTTTATCGACCGCCGCATCGCCATTGGCTTTTTGATCGTCATGGCAGCGTTTAGCTACATTGAAAGCGATATTGGTGGCCAAGGCGGTTTTACCCATCGAAGGGCGGCCGGCCAAAATAATCAAGTCGGATTTAAATAAACCGCCCAGCTTGCTATCCATGTCGATAAAGCCGGTGGCGACGCCGCCCAACTGGCCGTCGCGCTTGAAAGCGGCGCCTGCCAAATCCATTGCTTTGGTCAGGGTTTGTTCGAAAGTTTGAAAGCCGCCATCGACATAGCCGGTGGTGGCTAGTTCGAATAGGCGCTGTTCGGTCGATTCGATTTGGTTGCGGGCATCGCGGTCGACTTTGGGGTCATAGGCGTCATTGACCACACGTTCGCCGATATCAATCAATTGACGGCGCAAGAAAAGGTCGTAGACCAAGCGGCCATAATCGTCGGTATTGACGACGGACACCACAGCAGCGGCCAGCTTGCTTAAATATTGAGCGCCGCCGACATTATTTAAGGCCGGATCGTTTTCAAAAAAAGGCTTAAGCGTAACGGGGTTGGCGATTTGACCGCGCTCAATCAATTTGGCGATTGCATCGAAAATTCTTCCATGCACCGGATCGGCAAAATGTTCGGCAATCAGATATTCGGAAACTTTTTCATAAGCGCGGTTATTTACCATCAATGCGCCAAGGAGGGCCTGTTCCGCCTCGAAATTATGGGGTGGGGTGCGATAGGGAACCGCTTCGTTCCCGCCCGCTCTTAATACCGCAACGCTCGTACCTGTTATACTCATTGCAGAATCTTAACCCTATTTTGCACCGCTGTTTAGACTTCAAGATGGGCAAGTTTACTTAATTATACACAGCATGGGGGCCATTGGCTGTGCGCGGAAGAAAACCGAATAATATTAATATTATTCGGCCGTATCTTCTTTATCAGCTTTAGCTTTCTTCGCCCTTTTCTTCGGCTTTTCGGATTCTTCTGGAGCGGCTTCAGCTTCGGGCGCTTGTTCGGTTTTAGCTTTTCTGCCTTTTGGCGCCTCATCGGCTTTCATTAAGGGCGGCATTTCGCCCAAGGGGCGGCCGGCTTTAACGGCAGCCGCTTGCTGATCCGCTTCTTCCTGGCTGCGGGCGACGTTCACAAGCACCGAAAGCTGAATTTCAGGGTGCAAGGAAATCGGCAAGGGATAGATACCGATAATTTTAATCGCCTTATCAATCGCAATTTGCTGACGGCCAATGGTAAAGCCGGCTTGGGTAATAGCTTCTGAAACATCGCGCGCGGTGACTGAACCGTAAAGCTGGCCGGCTTCGCCGGATTGACGGATTAGGGTTACCGACAAGCCCTCCATCTTTTGGGCGACTTTGGCGGCTTCGTCTTTGCGCTTTAAGTTTTCGGCCTCTAATTGCGCGCGTTGTTTTTGGAAAACCGCGCGGTTGTTATCATTGGCGCGCAAGGCTTTTTTCCGCGGCAATAAGAAATTGCGGGCGTAGCCGGGCTTCACCGCTACTTCATCACCCATTTGGCCAAGGCCGGGAATACGTTCGAGTAAAATAACTTGCATGTTCATTTCTCCGTTTTCGTTTTTACCTGTTTTCAATTGGTGCACGGTTCAGCCAGGGCTCGATCAAGCCCACCAAAGCCAGCAGAAAAATAATTAATTGACCAAAAATTAAACTTAACGCCAGCAATGCCAAATAAAACGCGCCCAAAGATTTTTTGGCGTTTTCACCTTGCCCCAGGCGGCGGTGCACATAGCCAAGGCCGGCGAAACAGAAAGGCACCGTCAGCACCAGCAAACCGCCCACGCCATAAGTGGACCAGGGCATGGGCAGAAGCGAAATTACCAGCGAAGCCGCCAAAATCCATAATAAAGATTGGGGCAAATGGATATCGGCTATGTCGGGCGAGGGGCGCGCGGCGCTGCGGCTGCGCGTCAATATGCCCTGGGCGATTGCGGCGACGCAAAGAGTGATGAACAGCCAAATATGCAGGAAAATGCCGGGAATAATATCGACCAGATTTTGCACCCAATTTTCCATGGTTTCTTGCATTTCGGGCGGCGCGCTTTGTTGCAGCATGACGCTTGCGGTTTGGCTGAAAGTTTCCCGCAGTGAAATAGCATTTTCGCTGTTCCAGAATTGCTGGGCGCCAAGCAGGAAAAACAGCGTTAAGATGGTAAAGCCATATATGATAAGCCCGGCCGGATACCAAGTAACTTTGCCATTATCATTGCGCGACATCAGCGCTAAGTGGGCCAATAGCAAGGCGGGTACGCCAGCCAGCAAAATAAAGCCAACCGCAACCGGCATGCCGGCAAAGAATAGAACCACCGCCGCCACCACGCAGCCCAGCAGCGCGGGGATCAAGCCGCGGCTTAAGGCCAGCAAAAATAACGGCAATTGAGCCAAGCTAAATAACAACCCGCCCATAAATCCCAAACCGTTCGGCGCGACAGTGCATACCGCGCTTAATACGCCGGCGGTTAGGATAAAAAGAAGATCGCGGGGGGTTAATTGCATTTTAAACCGAAACGTAAGGCAGCAGGCCTAAGAAACGGGCGCGCTTAATGGCCTTGGCCAATTCACGTTGTTTCTTCGGGCTGACACCGGTGATGCGGGAGGGCATCATCTTACCGCGTTCAGATACGAAACGGGATAATAGGCGCACATCCTTGTAATCGATCTTTGGCGCATTGGCCGAGGAAAACGGGCAAGATTTGCGGCGGCGGAAATAAGGACGGGCGCCGCCACGGCCGCCGCGCTGGGATGAGTCGCCATCATCGCCAGTGGGTTTGGGACGGGGAGCGGTTGCATAAGCGGTCATAAAATTCTCCTTTAAATTTGATTAAACGGCCGGAACGATGGGTTCGATTTCAGAGGCGAAATCAAAACCTTCTTCGCTGTCGCCAAAGCCGGCGCCTTCATCGCGCTGTTTTTGTTTCAGCATGGCCGAGGGGCCTTTTTCGAGTTCTTCGACGCGCACGGTTAAAAAACGCAACACATCCTCATTGAAGCGCATTTGACGTTCCAATTCCGCAATCGCCGCCGGTTCGGCGTCGATGTTCAAGAGGGTGTAGTGCCCTTTGCGGTTCTTGTTGATTGGGTGTGATAGATTGCGCAAGCCCCAATATTCCGAGGATGCAACTTTGCCGCCGTTTTTTTGGATAATTTCGCTAAAGCTTTTGGTTAAGCTTTCAACTTGAGACGCGGCCACATCTTGCCGCGCGATAAACACGCTTTCATAAAACGCCATTTTTGGCTCCCTATGGGTAAAGCCGGTGGCACCATTGCCACTAGCAAGGAGACGAGTTTTATAGCGAAAGTAATTTGGCAAGTCCAGCGCTTTATGCTACCAAAAGGCGTAAATATTAATAATTTAGAGGAATAGATAATGAAAAAAGCCTTTATTTTCCCTGGGCAGGGCTCGCAGAGCGTCGGCATGGGCAAAGCTTTATACGAAGCCTCCTCCACCGCGCGTGAGATTTTTGGCGAGGTTGATGAAGCGCTGAAGCAAAAATTAAGCGCGTTAATGTTTAACGGCCCTATAGAAGAATTGGCCCTAACCGAAAATACCCAGCCCGCCCTGTTGGCCGTCAGTTTAGCGGTGTTGCGGACCTTGGAAAAAGAAGCCGGCTTAAAAATGAACAGCGCCGCTTTCATGGCGGGGCATTCTTTGGGCGAATATTCGGCTTTGGCCGCCACGCGTTCAATCGGTCTAGCCGACACGGCGCGATTATTAAAACGCCGCGGCCAGGCGATGCAAAAAGCGGTGCCTCAAGGCCAGGGCGCTATGGCGGCGTTATTGGGCGTTGATTTGCCGGTGGCGCAGGAAATCGCAAAGTTGGCGGCGCAAGGTCAAATTTGTGTTGTGGCTAATGACAACTCGCCGGGTCAAGTCGTGATCAGCGGCCATCGCCAAGCGATTGAGCGCGCGCAAATAATCGCCAAAGAAAAAGGCGCCAAGCGCTGCTTGATTTTGGATGTCAGCGTGCCTTCGCATTCGCCCTTAATGGCGCCGGCGGCCGATGAAATGGCAGATGCCTTGGCCGACATCAGTTTAAATAAACCTTTGGTGCCGGTGGTGGCTAATGTAACTGCGCAAGGGGTCGAGGAGCCAAATGAAATCCGCCGCCTGCTGATCGAGCAAATCACTAACCGTGTGCGGTGGCGTGAAAGCGTTACGTACATGAAAGAGCAAGGCGTCGCCCAAATGATTGAAATCGGAGCGGGTAAAGTTTTAGCCGGGCTGGTGAAGCGCTGTGAGCCTGATATAACGGTGCTTTCCATTGAAACCCCGGCGGATATCGAGGCTTTCTTAAAGTTGGCCCAAGCGGCTTAATTACCCTAACCGTCACCCCCGCGAAGGCGGGGGTCCATCGTCCAAGTGGTGAAGCATCGGCACAATGGATTCCCGCTTTCGCGGGAATGACAAAAAGAGAAAAGGAGAAAAGAATGCCCCTGCAAAATAAAACCGCCCTGGTGACGGGCGCCACCGGCGGCATCGGCCATGCGATTGCAAAATCTTTGCATCAGGCTGGCGCTACCGTCATGTTAAGCGGCACCAAAGAAGATGTTTTACAAAAACTGAAGGCCGAATTTGGTGAGCGCACCCATATTTGCCCTGCCAATTTAGGAGATGCGGCGGCGATCGAGAACTTGATCGCCGAGTCGGAAAAAGCCATGGGCAAAATCGATGTTCTGGTCAATAACGCCGGCATTACGCGTGATGGCCTATTAATGCGGATGAAAGATGAAGATTGGGAAACGGTATTGAATGTGAATCTAACTTCCGTCTTTCGTTTATCGCGCGCCGCCATCCGCGGCATGATGAAAAACCGCTTTGGCCGGATCATTTGCATTAGTTCGGTCGTTGGGGAAACCGGTAATGCCGGACAGTGCAATTATGCCGCCGCTAAGGCCGGGATGATTGGTTTTGTAAAATCTTTGGCGCTGGAAGTCGCCAGCCGGGGCATTACCGTCAATGCGATCGCTCCCGGCTTCATCGCCACCCCCATGACTGATGTCTTAACGCCGGAGCAAAAAGAGAAAATCAACTCCCGTATCCCCTTAGCGCGCATGGGTGCGGCCGATGATATTGCAGCGGCAGCCCTTTATTTGGCGGATGATAGCGGCGCCTATGTCACCGGCCAAACCCTGCATATCAATGGCGGAATGGCGATGGTATAGGCTAAGCCTTTGTAATATTTATTAACAATTGGCGCTTTTTTGGGGTTGACGGCGGGGGCGCTTATTAGCTAGTCATGCTCGCTGAAATTAAGTAACTTTAGGAACAAGAGGTATATTATGAGCGACATTCAAGACCGGGTTAAGAAAATTGTTGTTGAACATCTGGGCGTTGAAGAAGGCAAGGTCACAGAGGCGGCCAGCTTCATTGACGATCTGGGCGCCGACAGCTTAGACACGGTTGAATTGGTTATGGCCTTTGAAGAAGAATTCGGCTGTGAAATTCCTGATGATGCCGCTGAAAAGATCTTAACCGTCAAAGACGCTGTTAAGTTCTTGGAACAACACGCCTAAAGCAATTGTTGATTGCCAATGCGGCGTGTCGTTGTCACCGGTCTTGGGTTGGTTACACCGCTCGCCTGTGGCGTTAAGCCCAGCTGGGAGCGGGTGCTTAATTCCCAATCCGGCATTCGCGCTATCCAAAATTTTGATGTTTCCGACCTGCCCTCTAAAATCGCGGGGCAAGTGCCGCGCGGGGATGGCAGCAACGGCTCTTTTAACCCTGATGAGTGGGTGGCGGCCAAAGAACGCAAGCGTCTTGGCGAATTTATTGTCTATGCCTTGGCGGCGGCTGAACAGGCTGTGGCTGATGCCGGCATCAAAAATTTAAGCGATGCGGAAAAAGAGCGCACCGGGGTTATTATTGGCTCAGGCATTGGCGGCTTAAACGAAATTGACGAAAATTCCCTCCTTGTCAAAGAATCAGGCCCACGCCGGGTTAGCCCGTTTTTTATCCCTTCCGCCCTTATTAATCTGGCCTCGGGCCAAGTTTCGATCAAATATGGTCTTAAAGGCCCCAACCATTCGGTGGTGACGGCCTGCGCCACCGGCACGCACGCTATTGGCGATGCCTCGCGCATGATTATGTTCGGCGATGCCGATATTATGGTCGCCGGTGGTACCGAGGCGGCGGTTGGCCGTTTGGGCATGACCGGCTTTTGCCAGTTGCGGGCGCTTTCAACCGGTTATAACGATACGCCGGAAAAAGGATCGCGTCCCTGGGATAAGGGCCGTGATGGCTTCGTCATTGCCGAAGGCGCTGGTGTGGTGATTTTGGAAGAATATGAGCACGCCAAAAAACGCGGCGCTAAAATTTACGCTGAAGTAGCGGGTTATGGCATGTCGGGCGATGGTTTTCACATCACCGCCCCGCCGGAAGACGGCAATGGCGGCTTCAGGGCTATGCAGGCGGCTTTGAAAAACGCCAAGTTGAACGCCGATCAAATCGATTACATCAATGCCCATGGCACCTCAACGCCCTTAGGCGATGAGATTGAATTAAAGGCGGTTAAACGGTTGTTTGGCGATCATGCCTATAAGCTTTCCATGTCCTCGACCAAATCAGCCATTGGCCATTTGCTGGGCGCGGCCGGGGCGGTTGAGGCGGTGTTCTCGATTCTTTCGATCCAAGATAATGTATGCCCGCCAACTTTAAATTTGGACGATCCATCCGAAGGCTGTGATTTGGATTTAGTGGCGAAAAAGCCCAAGCAGCGCAAAATCGATGTGGCGCTTTCCAATTCTTTTGGTTTTGGCGGCACCAATGCCAGCCTTATTTTTAAGCGCGCAGCCTAATTTCCTATGACATTGTCAATTGATTCTCCGCCGCCGCCCAAAAAGCGGATGGCGCATTTTATTATTATCGGTATTGGGCTGGCCGCCTTGGCGGTTGGCTTTGGCCTTGGCGTTTTAAACCGCTGCCATCAACCCAATGAGATGGCGGCCGGGAAAAATGTGATTATTGCCAAAGGTTCCGGCCTTAAAGCCATCGCCGGAATTTTGCGCGATCAAAATTTCATTGCCGATGGTTTTGCTTTTAAAGTTTGCGCCTATGCCTATGGGGAAAATAATCATTTGCAGGCAGGCGAATTTTCCATTCCGCCATTTGCTTCGATCAAAAATATTTTGGATATTTTGGGCAGCGGCAAGCAAGTAGCGCGAAGCCTGACCATTATCGAGGGCCATAGCAGCCATGAAATAATAAATCAGTTAAACGCCATGGCCGATTTAAGCGGCCCGCCGCTGGAAAATGTAAAAGAGGGAACCCTGTTGCCCGAAACCTATCATTATCATTATGGCGACAATCGTGCGGATTTATTGAAAAGAATGCAAGAAGCACAAAATAAATTGCTGGCCGAATTATGGCCCAAGCGCCGGGCGGATTTAAATTTGGCCAATCCTGAACAAGCGGTTATTTTGGCTTCGATCGTGGAGAAAGAGACATCAGTGGCATCCGAGCGCCCAAAAGTGGCGCGGGTTTATTTAAACCGTTTAAATAAAGGCATGTTGCTGCAAGCCGATCCGACGGTGGCTTATGGTCTGGGTTTAGATGACCGCCTCTTAACCCGCGCCGATTTAGCGAAAGACAATCCCTATAATACTTACCGCAATCCCGGCCTGCCGCCGGGGCCAATCGCCAATCCCGGCCGCGCTTCAATCGAGGCGGTTTTCAACCCGGCCGATGGGGATGAGCTGTATTTTGTCGCCGATGGCACCGGCGGGCATGTTTTCGCCAAGACGCTGAAAGAGCATGAAAAAAATGTCCGTCACTGGCGCAAGATTTCCAAGGGCAAGTAAAACCCGCTTGACAAATCTTTCCTTAAAAGAGATGATAATCATCTAAGTTGTTGAAATAGCGTTAATAATTGTAATTTTATTATACAGGAGATAAAAATGGCCGATAGATCTCGTAAGTTTGAAAGCAAAGCCGCACTTCATCAAGGCTCCGCAAGACGGCAGGCTATGGCTACTAAAGAGCAGAGCGAAGAGTTAAAGGAAGTCGATCCGCGAATTGCAGCGCATCTTGCCCGGCGCCAGCAGGTTAAAGTCCACTAGTATCCTGTAAATCCAAGGCGCCTTTTTGCGGCAGCTTGGTTAAAAGCCAGTCAAACCAGCTGGGCGGCAAGGTTTGTAACAACCAGGCGCCGAAATAGGTGCTAAAGGGAAAAGCGATCCGGCTTTTATTGGCTTCCAACCCACGCTTGATAATTCCCGCCGCTTTTTCCGCCGTCATAATGCCGGGCATCGAAAAACCATTGACGCGCGTCATCGGCGTATCGACATAGCCTGGGCAAAGCACATTCACTTTAATCCCATCGGCAATTAAAGAGCCGCGCAACGCCTCGCCCCATACTTTCACCGCCGCTTTGCTGGCGCAATAAGCGGGGGCGCCGGGGAAACCGCGGAAGCCGGCAAGCGAAGCCATCAAAGCCAATTGCCCTTTTTTGCGTTTTTTCATCGCTTCCAGCGCCGGGAAAACGGTGTTGATAACGCCGTCAATATTGGTGGCGAAAAGCAGGCGGGTTTGAGATTCAGGCTCGCCGGCGCCGCCGGTGCCGGCCGACACGCCGGCATTGGCGATCACCAAATCAAGCGGCGCTATTTTATCGGCATGGCCGATCCAGCTGCTCATGGCGATTTTATCGGTGACATCAATAGTTGAAAAATTAGCGATAGCACCTTTATCCCGGCATTTTTTGACGATTTCTTCGAGCCGGGCTTTATCGCGCCCGCCCAAGGCCAAGGTTATGCCGGGCGCCGCATAGCTTTCGGCCAGCGCGGCACCAATGCCACTGGAAGCGCCGGTAATCAAAATCGATTGGGGAGAGGTCATCATTAAGGCTAGTAGCAAAAATAAACCTTCGCTACAAGATTGACATGACCATCCGCAGCATGACCGGCTACGCCAGCCATAAGGGAAATACGGAAACCCTGGCCTGGCGCTGGGAAGTTAAAACCGTGAACAATAAAGGCTTGGATATCCGCTGCCGTCTTCCATCCGGCTATGAAGCCCTTGAAATTCAGGCTCGGCAAATAATCAATAAGGCGGTTAAGCGCGGCAGCGTGCAGGCAAGCTTGCAGTTTGATCAGAATGCGCAAGCGGGCGCTTTCCAATTCAATCAAAATTTTATCGATGAATTTTTTACCAAGCTAGAGGGATTGAAAGGCCGGGTTGATTCCCATCCGCCGCGTTTGGCGGAAATTTTGGCGATCAAAGGCATGGTAGTTGAACAAAATGCCGGCACGGCCGAGGTGGAAAATACCAAGCTTCCCGCTTTATTGCTGGAATCTTTAGAGGCCGCGTTAAGCGCGCTCAATATCAGCCGGAGCCAGGAAGGCAAACATTTGGCTGTGATGATGGAAAATTATCTGGTTCAAATCGAGGTTCAAGTAGCGGCGGCGCGCCAGCGCCTGATCATCCAAGGAAAAGATTTGCAGCAGCGTTTATCCGCCCAGGTCGAGGTTTTATTGGCCGATAGGCAATCGCTTGACGAAGCCCGGCTTCACCAGGAAGTGGCGCTGTTAATCACCCGCCACGATGTGCAAGAGGAGCTTGACCGGCTAACCGCCCATATCGCCGCCGCCCGCGAGCTTTTAAAATCGAAGGAAGCCATCGGGCGGCCAGGGGAATTTCTTTTGCAGGAATTCAACCGCGAGGCTAATACCCTGTGTTCCAAATCCGCCGATATCGAATTAACCAAGATCGGCCTTGAGTTAAAAAACACGATTGACCAATGGCGCGAGCAAGTGCAAAACGTGGAGTAAGATGCAAGATATTTACCGCCGCGGCTTTATGTTGGTGCTGTCTTCCCCCAGCGGGGCAGGCAAAACCACAATCTCGCGGGCGCTGCTTGATTTGGATGCTAATTTAACTTTGTCGATTTCGGTTACCACGCGGCCTAAACGCCCGGGCGAAACCGAAGGCATCGATTATCATTTCACCGATGTTACTAAGTTCAATTTAATGGCCAACCGCGGCGAATTTTTGGAACATGCCAAAGTATTCAATAATTATTACGCTACACCGCGCCAGCCCGTGGAAAAAGCCTTAAGCGAAGGCAAGGACGTGCTGTTCGATATCGATTGGCAAGGTACGCAGCAATTGGCCGAGCGGGCGCGCGAAGATTTGGTCAGCGTTTTTATCCTGCCCCCCTCGATGCACGAGTTAGAGCGGCGCTTGAACACCCGTGCGCAAGACAGCGCCGAAACCGTCGCCTTCCGCATGGAAAAAGCGATCGATGAAGTCAGCCATTGGGGCGAGTATGATTATATTATCGTCAATAATGATTTAGATTACAGCATCGAGCAGGTCCAAGCCATCATCACCGCCGAGCGCCTAAAGCGCAGCCGCCAGCAAGGCCTGGCCGATTTCATCAAGCATTTGCGCCAGGGCGGTTAAGCCGGCGGGCGATTGTAAAGAAATCTTCTATACTTAATTCTTCGGCGCGGGCGGTGGGAGGAAGCCGAAGCGCGGCAATGGTTTTTTCCGTATCTGGCAGAATGGATTTCAGGCTTTGCCGCAACATTTTACGCCGTTGGCCGAAGGCGGCGGCGGTTAATTTTTCTAAAATGGTTAAAGGAAAATCCGGCATTTTTTCTTTGGGGATTAATTGCACCACGGTTGAATCCACTTTGGGCGGCGGCGTAAAGGCGCGGGGGTTGATGTCGAACAGGCAATCGACCTGGCAAATTGCCTGGGTCAGCACGCTTAGGCGTCCGTAATCTTTGCTGCGCGGCTTAGCAATCAGACGCATCGCCACTTCCTTTTGCACCATAATAGTCATAGCGCTTAAATGGGCGGGATTTTCCGCTATTGCTTTCAGCCACTGAATCAGCAAAGGGCTTGCGATATTATAAGGCAAATTGGCGACGATTTGCCGGGGCGGCTCGCCTAGTGTGGCGGTGGAAAATTCCAGCGCATCGGCTTCTAGCACCGTTAAGCGCCCATTGGCGGCAGTGATTAAATCTTGCAGCGCCGCGATACAACGGCGGTCTTTTTCAACCGCGATAATATTTTTGGCGCCCGCTAATAACAACGCGCGCGTCAAGCCGCCTGGGCCGGGACCGATTTCGATAATAGTTCCTTTATCTAAGTTGGCGGCGCTTTTGGCGATGCGGCCGGTCAAATTCAAATCCAGCAAAAAATGCTGGCCCAGGCTCTTATGCGCCCGTAATTCGTGCGCGGCGATGACATCGCGCAAGGGGGGCAGGCTTGCGACCTTATCGGCCATGTCAGGCGCGGATATCGATCGAGGCGCTGCGGCGCAAATCGCGTAAAAGCCGTTTGGCAAAACGTTCGTACTTTTGCTGCCGCAATGCGCCGCTAATGTCTTCACGCGAAGGAACGGCGGCTTCACCCTCGGCGGGGTATCGTATATCGCGCAGGAATAAAATGGTATACCCATCCAGCGTTTTGATGGGGCGCGAAACTTGGTTGGGCTGCATCAATTTAAGCTGTATTTCCAAAGCATCATCCAATTGCACAGGACGGATCCAGCCTAAATCGCCGCCTTGGGGGGCGCTGGTGCTTTGCGAGAATTGCTGCGCCAAGGGAGCGAAGGGGGTACCATCAATAATTTGCTGAACAATATTATTGGCTAATTGCAAAACCGGTTCTTCCCGCGAGCTGTCATCCACGCTTAAAAATATTTCGGCAACTTGATATTGCGGCTGGCTAAGCTGTGTCCGTGCCTCGGCCAATGTTTCATCGATTTCTTCTTCCGTCACAATGGTGGCGGTGGAAAAACGCAAGCGCACCAGTTTTGTCCAAGCCAGCGTGCTGCGGATTTGATCGGTTAGCGAGGCGGGGCGGATTTCCTTCTCCGCCATCATTTGACGGAAACCTTCCGGGCTCATGTTGTTTTGCGCGGCCAGCCGGTTTAATGCCTCGGTAATTTCGGCATCCGTAACGCCGATGCCGCGGGCCTTGGCTTCTTGTAATTCCAGCCGTTCGTCGATCAAGGAACGCAGGATTTGCCCAAGCAAGCGTTGCCGGTTTTCAGGGGTGTCGGGCAAGCCGGTCGAGGCCAGAATCAGCTGCAAACGGGAAAACACGTCATATTTGGAAATAACTTCGTCATTCACCACGGCGGCGATTTCAAAAGCGCCCGTGATCATAGGGGAGGCAAGCGCGGCCGGCGGCAGCGCAAGGACAGCCAGCAGCAGCGCTTTAATAAGGCAGGCGCCGGCGTTCGCGGGTATTTTCTTGATAGAATTCATCAAAGCTTTCTCCTCCGAGATATTTAAGATTTACCCGAAACATAATCGAAGAACTAGGTTTATTTTCACCGTCATCGGTAAAGTCACGCTCGAAGCCCAGGCTGGCGGTTAAACATTCATCGCTATAGGTAAGGGCAGTGCGGGCCAGGCGGGTGGCATCGGCATTGCCTAGGTCTTTAATAATACGGCCCGATAATGTCCAAAATTCGGCAATCTGAATCGCGCTGCGTAAAGCCACTTCTTCCCGTTCCGGGAATTCACCGCTGCCGGCCAGGCGGTCGATGAATAAATAATCAATTCCCAATTTTACCCGGCCGCGGCGGTTGGTCAAGCCCAGCTCGTTACGGCGTAGCTGAGTATCTTCGGTATTAAGGCGAAAACGGTAAACAATATCCAAATCGCGGCTGGGGTTGATCAAAACCCGCCCGACCACGTCTGAAAAATTATTTTCCGCTCCTGTGCCGCGATTGTAGGTGTCATCTTCCCGCACGCGCCAGCTTTGACCGATAAAGGCGCTGGCGCCCCGGGCGCCGTCATAGACGCCGACATTAATCCCATAATTAATCCGCTGGCCGCCGGCCAGCTTATCGAAACCGGGAAAGCGTTTGATGCTAAATAAATTGGTGTCGTCAAAATCGAAAGTTTGGCTGTCTTCATTGGGAATGGTTTCTTTGTTGCTGCTGTTGGGGCTTAAAACAATGCCAACACGTGGTTCAATAACAGTAGTGACCGCGGCGCTGCGGATTAAAGGGTAACGCCAATCCGCGGCAATATGGGGCAGCGCCCGGCCGGTAAAACCATCTTGCTCACCGGCTGGCGAAGGAACATCACTGACATGATAGCCGGTGGCGATTAAGCCGGTGTTAAGGGAAAAAATATGTCCGCCTCGCGTTGTGAAATCGCGTTCCCAATCGCCGGCTATGACCAATCTCCTGCTTTCCGCCCCTTCTTCCCGGACTAAATTTAGCATATCGGTTTGTACATTGATGGTGCCGCCCAGCGTATTTTCATGCCCTACATAAAAATAAGAAGCTTGAGGTAAAATATAAGGAGTACGGCGGTTGTCATCGATATTGCGCAAGCCTTGGAAAGCAAGCGCGCGGATATTGGCGTAATTGCGGTCAAAAAATCCTTGACCTTGCAGACGGGAGGTAAGCACATCTTCATCCAATTGTGAAAGACGATAACGCCGCAAATAGGTTGGATCGCTGGCCGCCTGAATATCGGCATTGAATTTCCATTCATCGCTTAAATTTAAAGCCAAGCCGGCATCGATATGGCCGCGAATCGAAGTTTGGTCGCGCCGCACAAGACCGCGCTTGGTTTCCAAATCGCCGCCGCTAAATTGCAAGCGCAAATCGCCGTTATGAAACCGTTCGCGGTATTCGGTATTCAGCAGCGTACCATCGTTGCTGACATACATCGGCGTTAAGGTTAAATCGCGGTAGGGGCGCAAGGCCCAGTAATAGGGGGTTTTGATAATCGTGCCCAATTCCTGGCTGCCGGCGAGGGAAGGAGAGAGAAACCCGGTGCGGCGCTTAACGGTGGGATCAGGGTGCGAAAGGTAGGGCGTATAGAGCACAGGCGTTCCGGCCAGTTCAATCCGCGCGTCACGATAAGCGATGTCATGGGTGGTTTCATCATGCACGACTTTTTTCGCTTTAATTTGCCATAATGGGCTTTCGCCTTTGCAAGATTTACAAGGGGAAAAAACCGCATTCCTCATTTCATTGCGGGTGCCGTCTTTGCGGGTGGCTTCGCGCGCCGCCAGGCGGCTATCGTCGGTTAGGCGGATTTTTAATTCCTGGATTACGCCATTTTTCATTTCATCGCTAAGCTCGACATAATCGGCGAAAATCGTTTCCCCGCCTTCCTCTTGCAAGCGAATATTTCCAACCGCGCTGACGCTGTCGTTGCTTTGATTATAGACGATTTTATCGGCTTTTAAGGTGCGGCCATTTTGCTGCAAAGTTACATGGCCTGAGGCCGTGGCGACGCCGCTTTCTTCATTGTAATCGATACGGTCGGCTTCCAAGACAATGGGGGCATACAGGCTGCTGGCGGCCAAGGCCGTCTCGAGGCTCATAACAAATAAGGCGCATAACAGCATAAACCGGCGCATCATCAGGCTAGCTTTCTTCATAATGCAGCACCAGCGTTGTGCCCAGCAATAGCGCAACCACTGCCGGTGTCCAAGCCGCCAGCACAATCGGCAAGCGTCCCGATTGTCCAAGAGCGCCGATTAAATCACTAAAGAAAAACAGCAAGAAACCGGCGAACAATCCTCCCACCAAAAGGCCAATGATTTTTTTTCCGCGCTGCTGGCGGAAACTTAAAGTGGCTGCGATTAAAACCATAGCGCAGAATAAAAATGGATTGGCCAATAGGGAATGCCAATAAAGCCGGTGGCGCAACGCCGATAGGCCGGCTTGCTGCAGCGTGCCGATAAATTCCGGCAGCACCCAAAAAGACAAAGTTTCCGGCGAAGCGAAGCTGTCTTGCAGGGAAGAGGGGGTTAGTTCGGTTGAAATCCGCACCTCTTTTACCGCTTCACTTTGCCCGTTTTTATAGAGGCGGTAGGCTTCCGGCATATACCAAGCGCCGCTTTCAAGGATGGCTTCCTTGCCATCCAAGCGGTAGAGAAAATCATTTTCGGGGCCGAAAGCGAAGACGGTTACATCTTCCAGCACAAATTCATGGGGGCGCAATTTACGGCCATAAATAATGGTTTCCTGGCCATCGACGCCTTGACGCAGCCACAGTCCGCTGCCGGCCACGCTTAATTGGCTGATGTTAGAGCGCAAGTAGCGGTTTTCCAATTGCTCGAAGCGGGCGAAGAAGGCGGCCGCGACCGGATTCAATACCGTAATATGCACCACCCCTAAAACAAACGCGCTGACCAAAACCGGGGTCAAAAATTGCCAGCCCGAAACGCCGCAAGCGCGCGCCGCTACCAATTGCTGGCTGCGCTGCAGGCGCCAGAATAACAGCATGGCGCTAAATAAAATCGCAAAAGGCATTAACAATTCACCCATTTGCGGCAGTTTGCATAATCCCATTTCCACGAGAACATTAACCGGAATAAAACTTTTGGCGCTGGCGCGCCGCAACAATTCGATGAAATCAAAAACAAAAACGACGCTTAGCAATCCCGCAAACACCACCAAAAAAGTGGTGATGAATTGCAAAGCCAGGTGGGAACTTAAGGTGCGGGAAAGGCGCATGGATTAACTTATTTGAGAAGAAGGGGAGCGTACCGTAACAAACAAAGAATAAGCGGTAATAAGTAAAGGCACAAACACCGCAAGATAGGCCAAAATAACCGTTCCCGGCCGTTGCGACATCATATTATAAAGCGCCAAATTAATAGCTTCGACCATAATCATTACCATAATGGCGGCAATCAACCGCCGGAAGTGGCCGCGGCGCCCCATTTCTCCGGTTAAAAGGCTGGCCAAGGCCAATAAAGTAAAAACAATTGTTAGCATCGGCGATAAAATTCTTTGATGGGCTTCGGCGGTATAGCGCCTTCGTTCGGCATCGTTTAAAGCGGGTGAGGGAAATAATAGTTCCGGCAAAAACATTTCTACCGGCTGGCGCACGCGGGTATCGGCAGCATTAGCCAACTCGCTTAAATCAAGCGAATAGCTGTCGAAATAAAGAATCGAGCGTTTGGGTTTTTGACCTTCTGCGGTTATAGAAGTTTCCTGGCGGTTGCCTTCCTTGACAATGAAATAAAGCCCGTTCGGGCCTTTCAGCATTTGACCGCTTTTCGCAATAACGGTTGAGGTGGTATCTTTATCCCGCGCATCGTGAACCAGGATGCCATGCAGCGTGCCATCCCGGCTGCGGTCATGAATGAATACGGTAACGCCCCGCACAATTTCCGTAAACACACCCTCTTCCAACATTGTGCCGGAATAATCTTGGCGCAGCTGAAATTGTAAGTCGCGCAAATTTTTAAACGAGACCGGCAACAAATAGAAACTATTCACATACCCAAAAATAGTTAAAGCCAAGGCAACCATCAGGGCCGGCTTGGCCAATTGCGCCGGGCTTAGGCCGCCGCTGCGTAAGACCGCCATTTCGCTATCCACGCTTAAGCGGTGGTAGACGAACAGCACCGAGGCAAAAATCGCAATGGGCAGCAAAATGCTCAGCAAATTAGGGATAATTAAGGCAGCCAGGTAAAAAAATGTGCCAACCGAAACCCCGCGGTTAACAATCACATCAATAAAGCGCAAGGATTGCGCCAGCCAAATAATCGCCGACAGGCTGATGGTGACAATAACCGTCGCCACCAAAACTTGGCGCAGGATGTATAAATCGATCCGGGATAGATAGCGTGACAGCAAAGCCATAGGCCTTGTTGTAGGCGAGGCTTTGGCTTCCGACAAGCTCGATTTGCCCTTTTATACCCGAAAAATTTTCGTTAGATTGCCAATACTTAATTCGTTTCTTTCAAGGGGATCGCCATGAAAATCAGCTTCGCCGCTTCCACGCTTCCATCAGCGGGGACTTTAGTGCTGGGAATTAATGACAGCAAAGCTTTGGGCCCCTTCGCCAAACAGCTGGATAAAACCGCTGCCGGGGCTATCGGCAAAGCAATTGCCGCCAGCCGGTTTGCGGGCAGGCGCGGCCAAACTTTAAGCGTGATGGCGCCCGCCAATCTGAAATTGAACCGTATTTTATTGCTGGGTTTAGGCAAAGAAAGCGAATTGAATGAGGCGAAGATCGAGGCGCTGGGCGCCGCTGTCTATGGCGCGCTGGCCAAAAGCGGAGAGGCTAAAATTCATCTCAGCGTTGAAACTTCGGGCAAAACGAAAGTGGATAACGCCAAACTAGCGGCGCATTTGGGCATGGGAATTTATTTGCGCTCTTATTCTTTCGATAAATATCTGACCAAAACCAAGCCGGAAGATAAGCCCAGCATCGAACAGGTCATTATTTTCGCCAAAAACCCCCGTAAAGCCGAACAGCTTTACGCCCCCTTGCAAAAAGTGGGCGAGGCGGTGTGGTTTACCCGTGATTTAATCAATGAACCGCCCAATGTGCTGTATCCCGAAACTTTCGCTAATCGCGTGAAAGCTTTATCCAAGCTTGGCATCAAGGTCGACGTGCTGGGCGAAAAAGAAATGCGCCAATTGGGCATGGGCGCTTTGTTAGGCGTAGCGCAAGGCAGCGTTCAAGGCCCGCGCCTGGTTACCATGTCTTACAATGGCGGTAAAAAGGGCGGGCAGCCTTTGGCCTTGGTCGGCAAGGGCGTTACCTTTGATACCGGCGGGATTTCCATTAAACCCTCCGCCGGCATGGAAGAAATGAAATGGGATATGGCGGGGGCCGCCGCTGTTACCGGCGCCGTTATGGCCTTGGCCGGAAGAAAGGCCAAAGTTAATGTCGTGGGTGTGTTGGGCTTAGTTGAAAACATGCCTTCCGGTTCGGCGCAACGGCCGGGGGATATTGTGAAAACCATGTCGGGCCAAACCGCCGAAGTATTGAATACCGATGCCGAAGGCCGCCTGGTTTTATGTGATGCGGTGTGGTATACGCAGAAAAAATTCAAGCCAAAGGCCTTGATCGACTTGGCCACTTTAACCGGCGCCATTATTATTGCTTTGGGCTCGGAATATGCCGGAATATTTAGTAATAATAACAAGTTAGCCAATGATCTTATCGCTGCAGGTGAGGAAACCGGCGAGCTGTTGTGGCGCATGCCCCTGCACGAAAATTATGACAAGCAAATTAATGCCGATCAGGCCGATATGAAAAATATTTCCGGCGGGCGCGAGGCCGGTTCATCAATCGCCGCCCATTTTATTGGCCGCTTTATTGATAAAAACTTGCCCTGGGCGCATATCGATATTGCCGGCGTTGCCTGGTCGAAAAAAGACAGCGGCTCAACCCCTAAGGGCGCTTTTGCCTTTGGCGTGCGGTTATTGGAAAAATTCATCGCCGATCATTACGAAGGCAAATAATGCCCGCTATTAATTTCTATCATTTGACGCAATCGTCATTAGAAGATGTTCTACCCGCTTTGTTAGTAAAGGCGCGGCAAACAGGCTCTTCGATTATCATTAAGGCGCCGAACGAAACGCGGCTTGAAATGCTGAATAATTTTTTATGGGTATTCGATCCCAACAGCTTTTTACCTCATGGCGCCGCTAAGGATGGCAATGCGGCGGCGCAGCCGATTTATTTAACCACGGGCGATGAAAAGCCCAATGGAGCGGAGCTTTTG
>JBFXCK010000013.1:0-4486 GCA_050182275.1 Dongiaceae bacterium
CGTAAAATTTGCACATCTTCGCCGAAGCTGGGGTCAAGCCCGCACAGCTCCTCGATTTTGCGCACCGCATGCATGACGGTGGTATGATCGCGCCCGCCGAATTTACGCCCGATTTCAGGAAGCGAGCGCTGAGTTAATTGTTTGGCCAAATACATCGCCACTTGGCGGGGGCGAGCAACCGCGCGGGCGCGCCTTGCCGCATGCATATCGGTTAGGCGGATATTGTAATGTTCGGCCACCCGTTTTTGAATGTCTTCAATGGTGATGCGGCGTTCGCTGGCGCGCAATAAATCGCGGAGCAATTCCTGCGCGGTTTCCATGGTGACATCACGCCCAACCAGGCTGGCATGGGCGGCGATGCGGTTTAAAGCGCCTTCTAATTCGCGCACATTCGAGGTGATTTTGTGAGCCAAAAATTCCATGACCGGCACGGGGACGTTGATTTTTAAGGCCAAAGCCTTGTTTTGCAGGATGCTAAGGCGCAATTCATAATTGGTGGGATGAATATCGGCGACCAGCCCCCAGCCCAGGCGGGAACGAAGGCGTTCTTCCAGCCCTTCCAGGTCGGAAGGGGATTTATCAGCCGAAACAATGACTTGCCGGTTGTTATCGACCAACGCATTGAAAGTATGAAAAAATTCTTCCTGGGTTGAATCTTTGCCGCCAATGAATTGAACATCGTCGATCATTAATACATCAACCGAGCGGAATAATTCTTTGAATGATACGGTATCTTTAAATCGCAGCGCCCGGATAAATTGAAACATAAATTTTTCAGCCGACAGGTACAATACCCGCTTTTTAGGATCCTTTTTCAGGATCGCCCAGGCTATGGCATGCATTAAATGGGTTTTGCCCAAGCCAACGCCGCCATATAAGAAGAGCGGGTTAAAGGGCACATCGGGCGATTCCACCACCCGCTTGGCCGCGGCATAAGCCAATTCATTGGGCTTGCCGACCACAAAGCTTTCCAAAGTAAAGCGGGGGTCTAAAGGCGCGCCTACGCTTAAGGGGTCGCGGCCAGGCTCATAGGGGGCGTTCCGCGCCGTATCGGCCAAGCGCTGCGGCATGGGAGGGTTGGCCGCCGCTTCCTCGCTGTCATTGGCGGCTTCCAGCGTGGCCTTGACCAGAATTTCGATGCTGCGGATGCTGGGTTCCTGATGCGTCCACAGGGCGCGCAAGCGGTCGCCATAGCGCGATAATACCCAATCCCTAATCAGGCGGGAAGGAACGGCCATTTGAATTTGACCGGCCTTTAAGCCAATGAGAGATAAGGGTTTTACCCAATTACGGTAAATAGTTTCGCCCAATTCATGGCGCAAGGTAGTGCGGATTTTGGTCCAGCCCTCTTGCAAGACTTTTTCATCCACCACCGGCGCTGGGGCTGGGGCCAGGGAAAATACTTCTTTGGCGGCTGCGGTCGACAGAACACGAGGCATGTTACTGATTTCTCCCCAGTTGATTCGGGTAAGACAGCGTCAAACCAAATAATAATATCATATTTTTAGAAAGATGCGAGTGGTTAAAGAAAATACCGCCGGAGGAGCTAGGGGAAATTTTCGAGGGCGGCTTTACGAAGAAAGAAGTTAACCCAACCTCTTCTGCACTCACTTGATTCATTGATGGTCTCCCTGCGGTGATGAATATTTGCTTGATAGTGGTGAACCTTGATTCGGATTTTTCGCTCTAGCTTGAATTATCTGTTAATTATTAACCCCTTACCTCTCCTTTAACCGTACCTGCCGTTTTTAACCGTTTATTCTTACCCGGCGGTGATCCTTGAAGAACGATAAAAGCTAGGAACGGATACTGCCGAATGTTTGTAGAAGCTTCTTACTGCATCGGGAATCTACGCCAGCCCCTTGCCATCGACAACAAAAACTTTTTGCAAAATCGCAAAAAAAATTCTTGACTAGGAGGCTGGATAGGGGCAGCCGGAACGATGCAAAAAGTTCTGTTCCCGTTTTGCTTTTTTTCTTCCTTTGTTTCGCGCGAACTAAAGTGGGCGCTGCATGCTGAAAAACTTGCGCCCCGGCCCGTAATTTTCATCGATGAATTGAATGATAAAGCCGTTTTTTTGATAAAATTCCGGCGCTTGAAAATCAAAGGTGGTAACGGTGGCAAAGCGGCAGCCTTGCCCGCGGCCATAATCAAGCGCTTGCTCCAACAGCTTTTTACCAAGCCCCTTATTGCGGAAATCTTCCTCGATAAACAGCGTGTTGATGAGGAGCATGCCAAAAAATATCTTGCCTTCGATAATGCCCGCGAAACGGGCGTCCTGCCGGGCGACGAAATCAAAGCGGAAGCGCCGCCGTTCAATACCGGCGGCCTTGGCATGGGCGGCGAAACCTTCATCAATACGGTCGTTTATATCGGGGGTTAACCCGTTTGGAGTAATGGTTAATAAGCTCATGGTTTTATTATAAAGCGAATCCCCAAAAGCAAAACCCCCTGGAAGATCCCAAGGGGTTTTAATTTTTTAAGCCGAAATTGGCATTTAAGCCTTCTTTTGCAGCTTTTTGATTCTTTTCGTCAGGCGCGAAATTTTGCGGGATGCCGTTTGGCGTTTCATTAAGCCTTTACTGGCGGTGGTGTGCAGCAATTTTTGCGCTTCGCGCAAAGCGGCCTCGGCTCCCTTGGCGTCGCCTTTGGCGATGGCGGACTCCACTTCCTTAACGCCTGTGCGCATCCGGCTGGTGCGGGCGCTATTAATAATATTGCGGCGCGCTGAAACGCGCATTTGTTTTTTGGCTGATTTTGTAACCGGCATAACCTGTCCTCTTGATCAATAAATGAAAATAATCCAGGCGCTTAAATGCGGGATTTTCGGCCGTTTGTCAAGCTTAGAGGCCCAGAATTGCTATTTGTTCTTGAAGGCGGGTTTACGCTTTTCGGCAAAGGCGGCCATGCCTTCTTTTTGGTCGTTGGTGGCGAATAAAGCATGGAATAAACGCCGCTCCAAACGCACCCCTTGCGAAAGGCCGCCCTCGAAGGCTTGGTTAATGCATTCCTTAACCGTCATCGAGGCGAGTCTTGGCATCGAGGCGATTTTGGCGGCCATTTTCATGGTTTCGGCCATTAAATCGGCGGCCGGCACCACTTTGGCGGCCAGGCCGCTTTTTTCAGCTTCCGCCGCATCCATCATCCGCCCGGTTAGGCACATTTCCATGGCCTTGGCCTTGCCAACCGCGCGCGCTAAACGTTGCGTGCCGCCGGCGCCGGGAATAACCCCAAGCGTGATTTCCGGCTGGCCGAATTTGGCCGTGTCGGCCGCTATAATAATGTCGCACATCATCGCGGTTTCGCAGCCGCCGCCCAAAGCAAAGCCGGCAACCGCGGCGATGGTGGGTTTGCGGCATTGGGATAAACGTTCCCACGGCTTGATGAAATCCTCAGTGTAACAATCGGCGAAAGATTTATTTTGCATTTCCTTAATATCGGCGCCGGCGGCGAAGGCCTTTTCATTGCCGGTTAATACAATGGCGCCAATCGTTTGATCGCCCTCCGCCTCATCCAGCGCCTGGCCCAATTCCTCGATCAGTTGATTATTGAGGGCGTTCAAAGCGGCCGGGCGGTTAAGGGTGATAATGGCGACCCCATCCTTTTTTTCCAGCATGATTGTTTCATAGGCCATGGCGTTGCTCCGGGGTTCTAGGGCTGCGGCGGATTTGCTCATAAAACGACCCTAGCTTTGTTTCTTCGGACAGTAAAAGGTCGAGCGCCCGCCTTGAATGATTTTTTTCACTTTATCGGCACAGAAGCAACCGGGACAACCCAATCCGGCGCGGTCATAGACGGCAAAACCGTCTTGAAACCAACCTAGCTCGCCATCAACTTGGCGGTAATCGCGTAAGGAGGAACCGCCCGCCTTAATCGACCTGCGCAAGGTTTTTTTAATCGCCGGCGCCAAGCGTTTCAGCTCGGGCAATTTCACCTGCCCCGCCATGCGTTTGGGGCTGATGCCGGCATGATATAAAGCCTCGGATGCGTAAATATTGCCAACCCCCACGACGCCGCGCTGATCGAGGAGGGCCAGCTTCACCGCGGTTTTCTTATTCTTAAACCAAGCCGCCAATTTTCCGGCGTTAAATCGCGGAGAAAGCGGCTCAATGCCCAAATGGTTGAATAATTGGTGGGATTCAAGTGTTTTGGTGGCGGCTAAATCCATCAAGCCAAAGCGGCGCGCGTCATTGAACACCAAATTTTGCCCGGAATCCAATTCGATAATAACGTGATCATGCTTTAAGGGCGGCGTCTTTTTATTCTGAATGGTCAGGCGCCCCGACATGCCCAAATGAATAATCAATGTCTCGTGATTCATTAAATGAATCAAAATATATTTGGCGCGGCGGCCGACATTCTTAACCTTTTGATTTTTAAGGCGCGCCGCAAAAGAGGGCGGAAAAGGAAAGCGCAAATTTTGACGGCGCAAAGTAATAGCGGCGAATTTCCGCCCCTCCAACAAAGGCTTCAACGCGCGGCAAAC
>JBFXCK010000013.1:4586-57106 GCA_050182275.1 Dongiaceae bacterium
AAGAATTGCAGGATTTATTTAAAGCGGCGGGATTTCAGCGCACCGGCTATTTCAATCTAACCGGCGGCGTTGTCGCGATTCATTATGGGTGGCGGATATGATTTTTCTTTCTTCCGTCATTCCCGCGAAAGCGGGAATCCATTGCGCCGATGTACTGCCGTTTGAACGATGGACCCCCGCCTTCGCGGGGGTGACAGATTGAGAGGTAGAGAACATGCTCAACAATAAAAAAATTCTTCTCCTTATCTCCGGCGGGATTGCGGCCTATAAAAGCCTTGATCTGATCCGCCGCCTGCGCGAAAAGGGCGCCTCCATCCGCTGTATTATCACGGCGGGCGGGCAGCATTTTGTAACGCCGATGGCGGTTGCGGCCCTAAGCAACGAGGCGGTTTATACCGATTTATGGTCGTTAAAAGATGAAACCGAAATGGGCCATATCCGCTTGGTGCGGGAGGCTGATATTGTGCTGGTTGCGCCCGCCAGCGCCGATATTCTGGCAAAAATGGCAATGGGCCTGGCCGATGATTTGGCCACCACCGCTTTGCTTGCGAATGATAAGCCCCTCTTCATCGCCCCCGCCATGAATGCGCAAATGTGGGCGCACCCGGCCACGCAAAAAAATATTCAAACGCTTGATCAACGCGGCGTTATCCGGATTGGCCCGGCTGCGGGCGATTTAGCTTGCGGCGAGGTTGGTTTTGGCCGCATGAACGAGGTAAGCGATATAATCATGGCCTTGGAAAATTATTTTGCCGCCAAGCCCTTGCCCTTGCGCGGCTATAAGGCGTTGGTCACCAGCGGCCCCACTTTCGAGGCGATCGATCCGGTGCGTTTTATTGGCAATTATTCCAGCGGCAAACAGGGGCATGCGATTGCAGCGGCGCTTGCGGCAGCGGGGGCCGATGTAACGCTGGTGAGCGGCCCCACCTCTTTGCCCGATCCGCAAAATTGTAAAGTTATCCATGTGCAAAAGGGGGATGAAATGTGGAAATTTTGCGAAAAAACCTTGCCGCTTGATATCGCTATTTGCGCCGCCGCCGTGGCGGATTGGAAAGTGGATCAATCGCCCCATAAATTAAAGAAAGACAAGGGCGCGCCCGACCTTCAATTAATTCCCAATGTCGATATTCTGACAAGCCTGGCGAAACACCGTTTGCGCCCGGGCTTATTAATCGGTTTTGCCGCCGAAACCGAAAATCTTATTGCGGCGGCCAAAGAAAAATTAACCAAAAAGAATTGTGATTGGATAATCGCCAATGACGCCACAAAGGCTCTGGCCAGCGATCAAAATCAGGTGTATGTAATAGACGCAAACGGGGTTGAGGAATGGCCAAGCCTGTCAAAAACCGAAGTCGCCGCCAAACTCGTTTCCCGCATTATTCAAAAGCAGCAGCGAAAGGCCGCTTAACATGACCAAAAATTCCTTATTCATCGCTTTGCAGAAATTGCCGCATGCCGAAGATTTGCCCCTGCCACATTACGCAACCGCGCAAAGCGCGGGCATGGATTTATGTGCGGCGGTTGAGGCCGATATTGTTTTACAGCCGGGCGAACATAAATTAATTCCAACCGGTTTGAAAATCGCGCTACCCCCGGGCTTCGAGGCGCAAGTGCGCCCGCGCTCCGGCCTTGCCTTGAAAAACGGCGTCACCGTTTTAAATGCCCCCGGCACAATTGACGCCGATTATAGAGGCGAGATTGGCGTGATTTTAATTAATTTAAGCCGGGAGGCCTATACCATCACCCGCGGCGCCCGCATTGCGCAAATGGTGATAGCACCCTATTCGGCCGCAACTTGGAATCAAGTCGAGGAATTAGAGGCCACCCAGCGCGGCGAAGGCGGCTTTGGGTCAACCGGAGTTGCACGGAAGGCTGCTTAAGAATTACGGCTCATCCTGAGCCTGTCGAAGGATGAGTTACAGATACGGAGCCACTCATGGTTCGACAGGCTCACCATGAGCGAAGTCATGGAAACAATGCGTCTTTTTATTCTTCTTCTTTTCATTCTTTCGCCATCGCTGGCTTTCGCGGTTAATAACGCCATCAACGGCTCGGGCCTGCCCATTCCGCGTTTCGTCAGCCTGCGCACCGATAAGGTGAATTTGCGCGTCGGCCCTTCCACCGATTATCCGATCGAATGGGTCTATCAGCGCCGCGGCGTGCCGCTTGAAGTGGTTGCCGAATATGATACCTGGCGCAAAGTGCGCGATTGGGAGGGCAGCGAAGGCTGGGTGCATCAGCAAGTTCTATCGTCGCGGCGCACCGCCTTGATCCGGGAAGAGCCGAAAACTTTACGCCGTCAACCCGATGAAAAATCGGGCGTCATCGCCGAAATCGAGCCGGGCGCGATCGCCCGCCTTCTGGAATGCCGCCTCGATTGGTGCCGCCTGGAAGCGGGCGATTACCGCGGCTGGATGAAGCGCGCCGATTTTTGGGGCGTGTATAATGATGAGAAGCTTGATTAATTTTCTTTAAGCGCTTTTTTTCAAATGCACCGTTACTTCAATCCGGTCGATCTCGGTGCCGGGCGGCGCTTCGGGCAATTGCGAAAACATAATTTGTTCTTTGGCGATGTCGCGCAATTTATCGCCTTCGGGCAAAACGAAATGGTAATGCGGCGCTACGTTGCTGTCGAACACCAGGCGGCCGGCGAACCAGCCGACTTCACGGATTAATTTCGCCTTGGTGAATTGATGCAGCGTGTTATAGACAGTCGCCAGCGACACATTCATATTGGCCGCCAGCGCTTCTTCATGCAGGCTTTCCGCCGTGAAATGGCGCGGGCCGTTTTGAAACAGCAAGCCCGCCAGTCCTAGGCGTTGTTGGGTGGGGCGGATATTGGCTTGGCGCAGCTGGGTGGTAAAGGATTGATTGTTGTTCATTCTTCCCGTACTCAGTTTATAACTGTTATAATCTTTACTTTATATTTTTCGAAATCCCTGCATACCATCAGACGCGGCGATGTCAACCGGAAAAATATCTTTTCGCAACCGCGTAAAGTTTTGAATAAACCTAATCCCCGGTCCGCAATCTTTCAATCAGCTGCTTGACGGTTGGGATAAAGCCGTTGGCGTAGAAGGGGTCCGAGCCAAAGCGGTAAGCGTTATGGCCGGCGAACATTAATTGATTCTCCACATCGTCGCTGTGGCTGATCGCTTGCAAAGTTTTTTGAATGCAGTAAGAGCGCGGATCGGCTTTTTTGCCCGTCGAGCCTTCCTCATTTTCCGCCCAATTGCTGAATTGGCAAGCCGACAAGCAGCCCATGCAATTGATTTGGTCGGTCAGGATTTCATTTTCTTTTTCTTTGGTCACAAAAATCAGCGTCGAATCGGGCGTGCGCATCGCTTCATTAAAGCCGGCCTTAACCCACTCCTCGGCCTTGATCTTATCGGGCAGGGTTAAATAAACCATCCGCCCGCGCGCGCCCACGGCGAAAGCATGCTGATGGTCGCCAACCGGGGCGGTGGTATAAGCGACTTGGCGTTCCGAGCGGCCTTTTAATTCCATATGGAACGGATTTTTCACGGCCGATGAATAAAATCCGGTCGGGCTGAATTTATTTAAATAAATATCGCCCTCTTTTAAGGTTAAAAGGCGTTCTTTCCACGCATCCGAAATCGGGCTTTCCTGGGTCAGCAAGGGCCGGGTGCCGAATTGAAAGGCGATCGGGCCGATTTCCGGATTATCCAGCCATCCTTCCCATTCGCGCAAATACCACACGCCGCCCGCCATCACGATCGGGGTGTTGGGCAGGCCAAATTCATTCATTTGCTGGCGCAACGCCGCCACGCGCGGATAGGGGTCTTCCGGTTTTTCCGGATCCTCGCTGTTGGACAAGCCGTTATGCCCGCCCGCCAGCCACGGATCTTCATACACCACCGCGCCCAGCCAATCTTGGAATTTGTGATAGGCGCGTTTCCACAAAGCGCGGAAAGCCCGGGCCGATGAAACGATCGGGTAATAATGGATATTATATTTGGCGCAAATCTCGGCAATGCGGTAAGGCATGCCGGCGCCGCAAGTAACGCCGTGAATCAAGCCTTTGGCGCCTTCCAGCGTGCCGTGCAAAATAGCTTCGGTGCCGGCCATTTCCCATAACACATTCATATGAATGCGCCCCTGGCCGTTCGAGGTTTCATGGGCGACTTTGGCCTGGGTGATGGCGCCCTTGATCGCGTAGTTGACTAATTCTTCGTGGCGCTCGCGCCTGGTTTTGCCGCGATAAATGACGGGAATTAAATTGCCCTTGTCATCATAGGCATCGGCGTTCACGCCGGAAAAAGTGCCAACGCCACCGGCCGCGGCCCAGGCGCCGGAACTCTCGCCATTGGAAACGGAAATGCCCTTGCCGCCTTCGATCAAAGGCAGCACTTCTTTGCCGGAAATAAGTAACGGTTTTAACGCCTTCACCACCCTCACCTCATCATTTTAACGCCCCTTCCTTAGCATAGGCGGGTAAGGGAAAGCTAGAGAAACTAAAAGGCAATAAAAATCCCCTTTCCCGTTTTGCGGGAAAGGGGATGAAAAGCGGTTTTTCCTAGTGTTTAGCGGCTTGCGTCAAAAAGGCGCTGGGTTCAGCGATATGCAGCAAGCTGAAACGCTGACGGTTGCCGTTTTGCGCCAGGAAGTCGCGCAACTGGTTGGCCCCTTCATTGCGGAATTCATTGGCCAACAGGATCGCCCGCGGGGTGGCACCTATGCCGTAATATTCCTCGTTCAAATCTTGCCGGGTGGTGATAATGGCCCCCTTAAAGGCGCCGCCGCCAAACAAGCCTTGCGCTTTGGAATAGACATACATGTCGTTTTTTAAATCCAGCGCGCTTTTATCGGCGCCAATTCCCGCGCCGACAGGCCCGATCGCCACACTGGCGTCAACCCCCAGCTTGAACTGGTTTTTGATGATATTGTCGATGCCCTTGTCGGTCATCACCAAAAACACCACCTCCGAAGCCTGAACGCCCAGCTGCAGGCCGAACGAACCGCCGATCATGTTGTAAAAAGCCGGATAGCTCCACGAGCCATCCTCGCGGCGCACCAGCACGGCGCCGACACCGCCTTCGCCGCCGACCAAAAAGCCGGCTTTAAATAACTGCGGAAAAATCATAATTCCTTTGGCGCGGTTTAAAATATCGGGCGCCGCCGGAAAATTAGGATCATTAATGACCGATTGCGCCGAGGCATAGCTTTTATCGACCAGATTTTGCGGCGCATTTTGGTTGGACGAAGCGGTTGATTCCATATCGCCATTGCGGGCAAGCACGGGCGTGCTTAACAGCAGGGCGGCTAGCAATAGGCCAAGAAAGCGTGACATGGCTGACTCCTTTATTTATAAGGGTTAAGCGAAAAACGGTATATATGTAAGGCCTATTTACTGTGCCATAGGCTTGAATTTGCCGCAACTGTCTTTAGGTTTTAAAATCATGCACCCCTCCAAACAACCATCCCCCGATCCCTTTGCTGAACACCGTCAGATAATGACGCGTTTACCTTTATGGAATAAAGCATTAGCGCCTTTTCAGCGCGGGGCGGCGGCGATATTTTTCAGCCGGCGGATGAACAGCGCCGCCATCACGCTGCAGGCCCAAATGCAAAATCTAATCACCGGCCAAGATCCGCTTTATGACAAGGCCAGCGCTTTGGATATCGATTTATGCGCCTATGATTTGGATTTAGCCGGTCAAATAAAAACCCATGGCGCGGATGAAATCGCCCATGCGCTTTCTTATGGCATGATGGCGCTGGCGCCAGGGGTCGAGATATTGGCGCTTGCCTCTTTCACCACCGGGGCGCCGCCGGAAGTCAGCCATGCGAAAGACGGATTCGAAGCGCTAACGCAATCGGGAAGTCAAAGCATTGCTGCGGTGATCGGCGCCATCATTGCTGCACGGATGGCAGGGGTGCCGGTGATTCTGGCAGACCGTGAAGCGGCGGGGGCTGGCCAGCTGTTAAAACAATTGCGCCAAGATGCCATCGATCATTGCAGCATGGCGGTGGATATGGACGCGGCGCTTGATAAATTGGGCGGGTTGAAGTCCAAGAATTAAGCGCATCATTCGCCCATTTGGATTAATTTGCCGGTGCGCCGGGCGCGGGCGAAGGCGGCCAGAAATACGGCCATGCTGATGATCAGATAGCTAATATTCAAGCCAAAGGCTTTCCCCATATAGGAAATATTTAAATGCCCCTGCTGCAATAATTCGCGCATGCCTTCAAACACATAAGCAGTAGGGAAAGCCCAGGCCAAAGGTTGAATCCATTCAGGCAGCGTGGAGATCGGATAATAAATCCCGGCGATCGGCGATAAAATGAACATCGACATCCAGGCGACACTCTCCGCCGCCGAGCCGAAATTGACCAACAGCCCGCCAATCAACAACCCCATCCACCAGCCGATCATCAGCAAATTGACGAAGAATAAAAGAAGCGGCGGCCCCATGGTGAAGATATTATAATGGTACAGCCATATCGTCACCAGCACCGCCGGCGTCACGCTTAAGAAGGTGCGTAAAATACTCATGATCACCATGCTGGCCACATATTCGCCGGGATGCAAAGGCGTTACAAACAAATTGGCGAAATTGCGCGACCACATTTCCTCGAAGAAAGACATATAAACGCCGAACTGGCTGCGGATCACGACTTCCCATAATAAAACCGCGCCCAATAATAGGCCGATTGATTGGCTCAGCCACGAGCTGTGGGTGGTGAAAAACTGGCTTAAAAAACCCCACACCATAATATTAAGGGTCGGCCAATATAAAAGTTCGAAACAACGAAGCCAGGAATTGCGCAATAAATATAAATGCCGCAATACCAGCGCGCTGACGCGCTGCCAGGAATAGGCGATGTTCATGCCGCCTCCTCATCCATATTTTCACCCCGGGCGATCGCCAAGAAAACCTCTTCCAGCGTTTCCCTGCCATAACGGCTGATTAAATCAGCCGGCGCGCCCTGATCGACAATCTTGCCTTCTTTCATCATATAAACATGATCGCACAGCCGCTCCACCTCGCCCATATTGTGGGACGCCAATAAAATGGTGGCCTGCCTGGTTTGCTGGTATTTTTCAAAATAGCCCCGCACCCAATCGGCGGTATCGGGGTCTAAGGACGCGGTCGGTTCATCAAGCAGCAGTAAATCGGGCTTATTAAGAAGCGCCTTCGCCAAAGTGACGCGGGTTTTTTGCCCGGCCGATAAATCGCCGGTGGCTTTTTGCCAAATTTGCTTTAGATGCAAATCTTCGGCGATTTCCTCCAGCCGCGTTTTCAGATCAGGCACATTATATAATTTGCCGAATACGGTTAAATTTTGTTTCACCGTCAAGCGCCTGGGCAATTCGACATAGGGCGAGGAAAAATTCATTTTGCCAAGCGCGGTAAAGCGGTCTTTTTGAATATCCTGCCCGAATAAATAAATGCCGCCCGATGTCGGCGTAATCATGCCAAGCAGCATGGCAATGGTTGTGGTTTTGCCGGCGCCGTTGCCGCCCAAGAGGCCATAGGTTTTGGCTTTCGGAATAGCAAAGGAAATCCCCGCCACCGCCACCGTATTTTTAAATACTTTAGTAAGGCCATTCACGGCCACAATATTCTCTTGATTCATTTTCTTACTATACTATCGCTGCAATCATCTGGCCAGGCGAAGCTAGTTGGCGTATGGTTTTTTGATGCCAAACCGTTTCACTTTGCCCCCCGGCCATCTTGCCTATGCGATCGGCGATGTTCATGGCTGCGAAGAAATGCTGGATTCATTATTAGACAAAATCCAAGGCGACGCCAAAAATAAGAAGGCCGGCCGCCGCTTGCTCATTTTCCTGGGTGATTATATCGACCGGGGAAGCAATAGCGCCAATGTTCTAAAGCGCCTAACCCAGCCCTTGTTGCCCGGTTTCGAGCAAGTCGCTTTGCGCGGCAATCACGAACAAATGATGCTGGATTTTTTAATGGGCAATGGCGGCGATGAATGGCTGTTTCCGCCCAATGGCGCTGGCCCCACTTTTGCCTCTTATGGCATCGATATCCGCCAAGAGCCGGAAAAATTGCACCGTGCTTTAAAAGCGGCGGCGCCGCGCGAGGTGCAAAATTTTTTAAGCGGCCTGCCGCTTTATTTTAGCTTGGGCGATTATTTTTTCGTTCATGCCGGCGTTAATCCGAATCATCCTTTAGATCAGCAATATGAACATGACATGCTGTGGATCAGGGAACCTTTTTTATCTTCGGCGCAAGAATATGGCGCCCTCATTGTCCATGGCCATACAATTGCCAAAGAACCCCAAATCCGCGCCAACCGCATCGGCATTGATACGGGGGCTTGTGCGGGCGGAAAATTAACGGCGCTGGCGCTAGAGGGTGGGGAGCGGCGCTTTTTGCAAGCGGGCTAACCCGCCGTGCCGCCCCTTGGCCTGGGGCTGCGCCAAAATTTCCACATTAAAATATCGGAAATGCCGCGCGGCCGTTGCACCGGATTTTGCAGCCACACGCCGCCCGGCATGTCGGTGTCGCTGTCATCTTCCTCCCAGCGCAAGAAATCTTGGCGGCGGGTGACAACGCTGCCGCGGGCAGGGGCTAATTTTGATTTCGGGCGGCGGACATGGGGGGCGTGCTTATGGCCGCCTACAACCGGCTGGCCCGGCGGGCGCAAATCGGTGCGGTGACGATATTCCTTCATCGCCGGCTTCTTCAAACGCAGTTTAGGCAAACCACGCATAGCATCTACCGATCTATCAAACCTGTTCAACTCTTGTTTTTTGACTCTTTAAAACTTAAGGCTAAAATAGTTAATAAGTCAACGTCAGGGAAGGGAAAAAGCGCTTCCTCGCCCTTTTCCCGCTTTCTGTTTTAGGCTAGGCTGGAGTAACTCTAAACCACGGAAATTAAATAATTTTATGCCATTTCAAGAATATCAGGGATCTTTCCCCCTCTCCTTTTATTATGTGCGGCATGGGGAATCTACGGCGAAAATTTGTGCTCATGGTTCGACTAAGCTCACCATGAGCTTACAATAGGGCTCATCCCGAGCTTGTCGAAGGAGGAGCATTAGGATAGTAAGTATAAGAATGATAAACAAATTAAATATATCTTCCAAATTAGAAACTTGGCTTCCTCAATTGGAAGCAGGCCGCGTGATGGTGATCGGCGATGCGATGGTTGATCGCTATACTTACGGCAAGGTCGAGCGCATTTCACCCGAAGCGCCTATTCCCGTGCTGCATGTCAGCCACGAAAGCACCATGCTGGGCGGGGCTGGCAATGTGTTGCGCAATGTTGTGGCGCTGAAAGCCAATGCGGCTTTTATTTCGCTGGCCGGCGACGACAGCACCGGCATGGTGCTGGAAGCTTTATTGCATCAGCAAAAAGCCGCCATTCATTTGGTGAAAGATTTCGATCGCCCCACGTCATTAAAAGTGCGCTATGTCGCCAATAATCAGCAAATCATGCGCGCCGACCGCGAAAATGCCGCGCCGATTTCAGCCGCCCAGGCGCAAAGCCTGATGGCGCACCTTCATCAAGAGATCGGCCGGGTTGATGTGATTTTGCTGTCCGACTACGCCAAAGGCCTGTTCACTCCTTACTTGGCCGGGCAAATTATTAAACTGGCGCGCGAAAAGAAAATCCCCGTCATCGTCGATCCCAAGGGCCGGGATTACAGCCGCTATAAAGGCGCCACTTTGCTGTCGCCCAATGTGCGCGAATTGATGGAGGCAACCGGCATGCCAGTCAGCACAAGCGATGAAATTGTTGCGGCGGCAAAGCATTTGATCGCCCAAATAGAAGTCGAATCCATTCTTGTCACCCGCAGCCAAGACGGCATGACGCTGGTGGCCAAAAGCGGCGAAGTGCATCATTTGCATGCCCAGGCGCGCGAAGTTTACGATGTGTCGGGGGCGGGCGATACCGCCATCGCCACCCTTGCCGCGGCGCTTGCCGCCAAGGCCGATTTATTGACGGCGGCCACGCTTGCCAATATTGCAGCCGGGATCGTGGTCGGCAAAGTGGGCACGGCCGTCGTTTTCCCCGAAGAAATTTTGGCGGCGCTGCATGGCCAGGAAACCCTGGGCGCCGAACAAAAAATGGCGACCCTGGAAAATTTATTGGACAAGGCCGCCGCTTGGCGCCGCCAGGGCTTGAAAATCGGTTTCACCAATGGCGTGTTTGATTTGATTCATCCGGGCCATGTCTCGCTCTTGCGCGAAGCGCGCGCGGCGTGCGACCGTTTGGTTGTGGCCTTAAATACCGATTCTTCGGTGAAACGCTTAAAAGGCCCCAGCCGTCCCGTGCAAAACGAGGCGGCGCGGGCGCAAGTCATGGCCTCCTTCGCCGATGTCGATGCGGTGATTTTATTCGATGAAGACACGCCGCTTAGTTTGATCGAGGCGGTGCGCCCCGATGTGCTGGTCAAAGCCAAAGATTATACGATTGATAAGGTTGTGGGCGCCGATTTCGTGCAATCTTACGGCGGGCGCGTCATGCTGGCCGAATTCGCCCCCGGCTTTAGCACCACCGGCACGATTAAAAAAGCCGCGGGCTAGCGCAAAAGCACTTTTTCCAAGCGGCGTATAAGGGGCGAAGGAATGCGCCTTTTTCTTTTCGCTTTTTGCCCAATAATGGCCGCCTTGCCGGCCTCGGCGCTAACCTCAAACAGGCGCGCGGTAAATAAATCCCCCTTGCGATAGCCCAGGGCTTGATCGGCGGCGCCGGGGATACGATTGCCGATTTGACGGCGTTCTTTATTCTTTTTATTCTCTTCATCCCCCTCTTTTTTGGTTGGATCAAATCCGGATAGTTGGTTATCCAATTCCCTTGCCGCCCGCCCTAGAATATGGCGCCCTGCCCGCAAGCGGCGGATCTGCTTATCCATCCAATGCGCATGATTGGTGCCGGATTTTGGATTAACCGCGCGCGAGTAAATAATGTCCATATAAGGCCCGACATCTTTCAGCAAAGCCAGCGCTTGCTGGGTGGCTTCAAGCCGTTCGGCCAAATACAGGAACGGGTGCTGCGGGTTTTGTTGCTGGGAAAAAGCCCCCAAGGCCTGAACCAATCCTTTATAGGCGTTTTCATTATATTTTCTGAAGGTGTAATCAATTTGCAAGGGGCCGGTATGATGATTCTCCGGCACATTCAAAAATTGCGAGAAGAAAATATGCTGCCAGAGGTTTTGCGCGTTCGCTGCATCATGGTCCATTACTTTATTGCCATTGATAACACGCCGCAAAATATTACGCTGGCCTTTGCCCAGCTTGGCGATGGCTTCCTCGTTGCGGAAGGCTTTGCCGGCCTCGGTCAGCAGCAACATCCGCCCCAAACGCGGATCGATGAATTTATCGGCCAGCGCTGCGATTTTTAAAACCGGTTTGCCTTGAACCGAATTATAAAAATCAAGCTTGGCGAATTCGGCCAAGGCCGGGTAATCGCCTTCCGGCAAATGCGCATAAGCCAAAAAGCTTAAGGCATTCGCCATGCCGTCGCGCAAAGCGGTTTCCTCCGGCGTTAAAGCTTGACCGGCTTTTTCGGCATTCGCCAGCTGGGCGTGATAGCAAAAAGTGGCGATGAAAGAATAAGCCCATTGCAAGGGGCGCAATTGCCGGTAGCCTTCGTCATTTAGCTTTTCGCCGCCGGCCGGAAAAGCTTCGCGAACCTTATCGGCCATCAGCAATTGCACTTGCTCGGCCGAGGAAAGTTTGTAATTGCCAAAATCATAAACCGCTGGCGGTAGGGGCATTTTTTGAAGCTTGTGGAATGGATCCCATCCATGGCGCTGATGCAGCGCCAGCAATTCTTCCTGGGCGGGCGCTGAAACGGGGATCGCTAAGGGAGTGAAAGCGAATCTTTGCACATTCCCGCTATGGCGGAATTCGGCGCCTTGGCTAAGATAATTGTTCAGCAAGGCGCCAACATCCACCCCGGCATCATCGCGCATGGCGATTTTATGGTTGATCTGAGCAAGCAAAGTTTGAGTCAAAGCCGGTATCTTTGAATACATTAATTATAATATCCCTTATAAAAAAATAATTTTCAGCTCAATCAAAATAAAAATTAGACATTTTCAGGCGCAATATAGCAAATTGCGCCATAAAAACCATTAACCATTTTGCATGCGGAATATGCGCCACCCGCATAAGATTTATATCTTTATTGGAACAATTTATATCAAAAAGACAAAATTGTAAAGCGCTTCTAGGGGCACTATGCCGTTTTAACCATTTAAGCGCAAGCAAAACTTTCCCTTACAACCAGGCTTGACGCTGGGGCGGAAATTCGTGAGTATAATAAGGCAAGAATACACTTGGGCGGGTCAAGAGAAAACTTAAAAAAACCGGCTTTAACCAAGGATCATCTCATGGCGTGGCAAGACATTCTGCTGAAAAATATCCGGGATAGCGTCATCCAAGGCCGCTTAACCTTGGTCCTGCCCAATGGCCGGCAGTTCACAATAGAAGGGCAAGCGCCGGGCGAACACGTTACTCTTTATATTCACCGCTGGGGAAGTTTGGCCAAAATCCTGCTTTATCCCTCGCTGGCGGTTGGCGAGGCCTATATGGAGGGCGCATTAACGGTTAAGGGCGGCGATATTTACCCTTTGATGGCGCTGTATTTTTCCTCCTCTTTCGCGCAAAAACACAAAGAGCCGGGTTTCCCCAAGCGGCTGTGGCGGCGCCTGGCGCAGCTGAACGGGCTGCAAAGATCGAAACAGAACGTTAAACACCATTACGACATCGGTAATGATTTCTATCAATTATTCCTCGATCAGGATATGCAATATAGCTGCGCCTATTTCGAGGATGAGGAAGATTCTTTGGAAGTGGCGCAAATCAACAAAAAAAATCATATCGCCGCAAAATTGTTATTAAAAGAAGGCCAGCGCATCCTCGACATTGGTTCAGGCTGGGGCGGGCTGGGCTTGCACCTGGCCAGATTAGCGGAAATTGAAGTCAAGGGCATCACGCTTTCCCTGGAACAATTGGCCGTTGCGCAAGCGCGCGCGGCGGAACAGGGCCTGCAGCACCGCGTCGAATTCGCTTTGGCCGATTACCGCGAGGAAATAGGGCAGTTCGACCGGATTGTATCGGTCGGCATGTTTGAACATGTCGGCATTACCCAATATCCGGTGTTTTTCGAAAAAGTGAAATCGCTGTTGAAAGAAGACGGAGTAGCGCTTTTGCATACGATCGGCCGCATCGATACGCCGGGGGTAACCAATCCGTGGCTCACCAAATATATTTTTCCGGGCGGCTACGCGCCCTCGCTGTCCGAGATTCTGGCGGAGATTGAAAAACAAAAATTATTTGTCACCGATATTGAAATCTGGCGCCTGCATTACGCCAAAACCTTGCGCCATTGGCGGCAACGTTTTCATGCCAATTGGCGCCGCGCCAAGGAAATGTTCGATGAACGCTTTTGCCGCATGTGGGATTTTTATTTGGCCGGCTGCATCGCCGCTTTCGAACATGACTCATCGGTCGTGTTTCAAATTCAAATCGCCAAATCGCGGCATGCCGTGCCCTTAACCCGCGATTATATTGATACCGCCAAGCGGATATCCCTACCGCCGTTCCAGGAAAGAACTAAAAAATGGGCCTTGGCCGGCCGGCGTTAGGTTAACTTTCTGCCCCCAGAAAACCTGGAGGAAAGATTAATTTCTGTCAATCCAGCTAAAATTTTTTGCCGTTTTGGCTAATTTTCATTTTCCATTAACCATACAATAGCTATGCTTCTAGACAGGCGGGGCAAGAGCTCGCGCCAAGAAGAAATAATTAAAGGAGTCGAGAATGCGCATCCTATTATCCGGCCTTTTACTGATGGGTTTAATCGCCATTGCCGCAAATGTTGAAGCTAAAGATTTCAAAGCATTTGAACAATTGGTGCAAAATAATATGCGTGCGGTCATGGGCGCCGTTATAGCGGGCACCACTGACATAAATACGCCCATTCCGCGGAATGACCCATCACCCAACGAATTTCAAGTGCCTTCCGGACATTGGGAATTGGACACCACCGATCGCGATTCCATTAACCGGCGAATCCCCCGCGATTCAGTTGTCAATTGTAAAAAAACCAGCCCGCCTCCCGGCCAAAGCCGGCCGGCCGGCGGTTGCGACGTTTATAGCTGCCAAATATTCAGCCCCGGCTCGGACCATGGCGGCGGATTGTATCCGACCAAGCATAAATTCACTTGGCGTTTCTGCGAATATAGCGCGTAAAGTGAGCAGATAAATTCTTAATCTTCATTCGCTTAGTTTTTTTAAGGAGTAATCAGAGATGCGTATCATATTGACGGTTTTATTAATGACGGTTCTAATCGGCTTTTCTTCCATCGGCCAGGCCAAGGAAGGAAGTAATTTTAATGATTACGTAAAAAGGCATATCGCCGAAGTTATGCGGCGGGTATTGATGGCAGGTGAAGTGGAAATTATAACGCCAAATCTTTTTCCCGATCCGCGGGAGCTTCCCCCCTCGACTTTCGATGTGACGTCAAATCAATGGACGCTCGATGAATTAAACGAAAGATATCCCAACATCAGGACCGGTTCACGGGTGATTTGCAAGCAATCCAGTCCGCCTCCCGGCAGAACGCCACCGCGCGGCGGCTGTTATGTTTATAACTGCCAGGTGTACAGCCCCGACACCGATCATGGTCCTGGCAATATGTATCCTACCAAGTATAAATTTACCTGGCGTATTTGCACTTACGAAGCGTAAATTTTTATAAAGTCGCAGCAGCCCGGCCTTCAAAGCCGGGCTGTTTTCTTTTTACGGTTTTAAAATTTCATACAGCATAATGCCGGCGGCGACCGCTATGTTTAAAGATTCCATTTTTCCCGGCATCGGCAGGGCGGCGATATCATCGCATAATTTCACCAATTCCGGCGAGAGGCCGTTTTGCTCGGAGCCCATTAGCAAAATAACAGGGGCATCATAAAGAATTTTTTTGTAATGCGTGCCGTTTGCGGCAGCGCCAATCAAATGGCCTTTGAGATTCGGGCGAAGCCGGATAAAATCGGCGATTGCCGCTTGATAAACCGGCACCGAAAAAACCGCCCCCATGCTGGCGCGCACGCATTCCGATGAATAGGGATCGCACGTTTCGCCCAGGAGAATGATTCCATCCACCTGCAGTGCGGCCGAGGTGCGAAAAATACTGCCCAAATTTCCAGGATCGCGAATGCCATCCAGCACCACCAGCGAGCGAAAGGGCGGCAGGGAAGTGGTCAAAGTTTTCAGCTTAAAACGGAACACGCCCAAAATGTCGCTTGCATTGCCTTGCGCTGAAAGCTTGGCCATGATTTTTTTATCGGTTTTGAACAAAGCCACATTGGCCGGAACCCGCGGCGGCTGGTCAATGAACAACAGGCACTCAATCTCGTACAAATCGCTTTTCAGCGCGGCTTCGACCGCATAGGCGCCCTCGGCCATAAACAGCCCGTGGTGATAGCGGTTTTTCTTTAAGCGGAGCGAGGCGATTTTTTTAACCAGCGGATTGCCAGGGCTGGAAATGGTTTTGAAATTCGGCATGGGGCGCACTATGCCATGAGGCGGGAAAGGGATAAATAGGATAGTGGCCTGCCACCCGACGCTAAAGCTCTGGGTGGTTTACCACCCGAAGCCGAAGGCGTAGGGTGGCGGACCCGAGACGATTCGAACGTCCGACCTTTGCCTTCGGAGGGCAACGCTCTATCCAGCTGAGCTACGGGTCCATGCACTCACTATACTAAACCCAAACATAACTGTCCTTTTATTTAGCTCCCGATCGGGCTTACGCCCTCCGGGTGGCCAGCTGAGCTACGGGTCCGTATTTCCGGTAAGATAGCGGAGTTTAAAGCTGGGCGCAAAGCCTACTTGCAAAGCGAAACCACCCTTGGATTTGCCGCGCTGCTTTCTTCGAACGCATGGGGAAGGGGGGCGGTTTTATCCTCCATCCAGGCCAAGATGTCGTGATACAAAAGCGGCGCTTCCAAATCGCGCAATAACATATGATAGCCGTCTTTATATATCGCCAAACGCCAATCGCCGTCCTGGCTTTGCGGCGGTAATTTTTTCATGAAAGCGCACAGGGCGGGTTTCGGCACAATCACATCATTGGCGCCGTAAACAATAAGCGTTGGCGCGGTTAAATGCGGGGCCAGCGCTAACGCCTCATCCATCAAATCGGTAATTCCGGCCAAGGCGTCAACCCGGGCGCTTTTCAGCACATAGGGATCGCGGCCAAGTTCGCGCAGCATTTCGATATTGTTGGATGGTTTTAAATCCAAAGGCCTTGCGCTTAAATCAAGCCAAGGCAAAGTGTGGGAACTTAGCCACAAGGCGGCGGTTTGATAAAACGGCATCACCGATCTTCCCCAGGTGGCGGGGGCGCTTAAGATAATGCCCTTGACGGGAAGGTGCGGGTATTGCGCCATTGTGGTTGCAGTAATGGCGCCGCCCATCGAATCGCCGATCACATAAAGCGGTACATGCTGGTATTCTTCCCTAACCGCCAAAATGAAATCGGCCAAGTCGCGCCGCATCGCCTCGCCGCCATGCCAGCGCCCGGGCTTTGGATTCATGCCAAAACCGCGCTGGTCATAGGCCAGCATGTCGATTTGATGGGCATTGAAAAACTGCGCCACGCCTTCAAAAGACTTGCTGTAATCATTAAACCCATGCACGCCGATAGCGATAGCTTTGGGGTTGTCAACTTCCCAATGGCGCAAAGCAAGCTTGGCGCCATCAGCGGCGGTAAAGGTGGTAGAGTCCATAAACGGTTTTCCTTGCAGCTGACCATAGCCGGGATAGATTGGCGCGCAAGCGCCAAGTAACCATATCAAACCAAACAAAAGCCAACTGTGTCGTGCCATCTGGATTCCGAAGCTATTTTGCGCTAAATAAAGCGGATGCAAAAACCTATGCCAGCTCCGCCCGAAGTCATCAAGGTGCCCTCCAAAAAAATCTATTGCGACGGCAGTGGCGGCGCTTTGGGGCATCCGCGCATTTTTTTAAATATGGGGAAAAACGATTTTGTTGAATGCCCCTATTGCGATCGGCGGTTCGAGCTGATGCCCGGCGCGGATCAGGGCGGCGGGCATTAAAAAACCAGCTTTTCCGGCCTTTTTGTGCAATTGACCGATATCGCCTTTTAAGATAACATCATGCGCCATAAAGACATAACAAAAAGGAAAAGGGTAAAATGGATTTATACCGCATCGCCTTGCTGAATAATGTAACCGTGGAAAATGTGGACCAAATTAAATTCGGTTCGCCCGGCCAGGCCTTCGCCTTTGCTTTTGGAAAATTATACCCGCCAGCATCGCAAGAGCCATCTCTCGCCGACCATGCCGAAGTGATTTTGCGGCTTTCTTGGTATTTCGGAAAATTGGAAACTGATACTGAAAATTGCAATACGGCAGAAGGTTTGCGCCGCGAGTTGCGGGAGCGCGCGAGAGGGTGGGCCGCCGATGCCCTGCGTCATGACCAATTTTTTTTCAAAGATGCCTTAGGCTTTAAAGCTGACTTCAAAGATCCGGAAGATATAAAGGCACTGCCTTATTCCCTTTCTCTCAAGCAGCTTCCATTGCCGGCTCACCAATTTATTTTAGCGCATTTGCTGCCTCGCCATTACGCCGATTTCATCAGAGGTTTGGCCAATGATACGGATTTAAATACGCCCCAGGAGGCTTTAAACCTTTATTTACAAGCGGCGGACGATCGCTTGACGCAATTTAGCGAAGGCCAAAGCCGCCGCCCGCTTCATCAAGCGGAAGGCTTTACCTATTATAACGAAACTCTCCGCCGCCAGTTGCTGAAAGAATTAGAAGCGGCTTTTCCCGCTCCTCAACCAATTCCAGCCGCCGCTTTAAAACAACGCGAAAATGAACGCGGCGGTAGATAGGAAAATAAAATGCCAATCACTTTAGATCGTCTAATGAATAACAATACTGACTTGCCCACATTAATGCAGACGGCAAGCGGAACCGCGGAAGACGTGTTTGGATTTTGCCTGCCGCGCTTATTCGCCTCTTCAAAAGAAGATTTTCCCCGCACCGAGCGCGAATCCACCTTGGCGGAATTGGCGGAAATTATCTGGGCGGTTTCACGTTTTAATGGCGCGCCGGAAGATGCCGAGCCGCCCCGCCTTAACGGCGAAACCATGCGCCAGGCCTTATCGCGCCGCGCCGGGGAACTAGTGGCCGGATTGCCCAAGCTGTTTAAGTCCCCCTTGCCGCGAAGGATATATTTTTTCATTCCCTATCAATCGCCCGAACGCAATAAGCGCATCGCCGCTTGGTTGGGCAATCACCAGTTAGTGGATTTAATTGAACACACCTCTATGCATCATGCAGAAGAACTTTGCCGCGAGACAAGCCATTTTTATATCAGCCCATGGCTTGGGGCTTATGTGCAGGAATTGGAAGATAGAATCTGCAAAATAGACCCTTCCTATCATCCCTTGTATAAAATGCTTCCTCCGCAATCGCGCAGCCGCTATGACGCCATAACGGAAGATCACAAAACCATCCTTAAAACATATAAACGTTTAACCGAAAGCCTGGCTGTTACCGGCCCCCTAATCGCCGCCGTAGTTAGGCGTGCGCGGCAGCGGTCTTTGGGAAAATAAAATGTTATTCAACGCAGCGCAAATTCTGACCCTGCATGGGGGGGATGATTTGAAAAAAATCAATCTTCCTTTGCCTGCTGATGATTATACCGCTTTGCGCTTTGCTATTGGTACGCTTTTCCAAGCGCCGCCCACCCTTATTAATTATGCCAAAGTAATTTACGCGCTTTGCCAATATTTGCGCAAATCCTTACAGGCGCTTGAAGTCCCAGCAGAAGAAGAGCCGTTGGTCAGTGCTAAAAGATTGGCTCAGCAGCTGGTTGGAGAGGTTGCCAGCCGCCCTTCCATCAGCCGCCAGCAATTGGCCAAGCTGGCGAACACCAATAGCCGCCTTAGGCGCACAATTGCCGATTTTTTAATTAAAGGGTTAAGGCATGAAGTTTTTATCCGTCATATCGAAGATGGGCTTGGCGGCAAATCAGGCCCGGAGATAATCCAATGCAATATGTTTGACGGCCGTTTGCTGCGGCTGTTAGACAGCCGTATCAGCTCCCGCAGAGAAGTTCCCACCAAATTCGCAGGAGCTGGAACCAAACCCGTTACTTATAGCTTTGATGAAGTGCAGGCAATGTTGGCAAGCCAGCGCCGCTGGCTGCAGCAAAAGCAAGAAGCTGGCATGAAGGTTTCTTTGAGCAGGGATTTTTCGCACTCTCGCTGCAATCCTGCTTTCAAAGGCGTGAACAAAGAACATTCGCACTAGGCCCGGTTTAATACGGCTAATTGCCCTTTGCCCTTTCTTGGTATAAAACCAAGGGATGGCCAAACAGCTTTATTTGATCGACGCCTCGGGCTTTATTTTCCGCGCTTTTCATGCGTTGCCGCCCTTAACGCGCCCCGATGGCACGCCGATTGGCGCGGTCTATGGCTTTACCAATATGCTGCTCAAGCTGATGAACGGGCTGGATGCCGATGATACAATCGCCGTCATATTCGATGCGGCGCGCAAATCTTTCCGCCATGAATTTTACGCCGATTACAAGGGCCACCGCCCCGATGTGCCGCCCGATTTAATCCCGCAATTCCCCTTGGTGCGCCAGGCGGCCGAGGCCTTTCATTTGCACGCCATCGAAATGGCGAATTACGAGGCCGATGACATTATCGCCTCTTACGCCATAGAAGCGCAAAAGCAGGGGAAAAAAGTGCGCATTATCTCGGGCGATAAGGATTTAATGCAATTGGTTGGCCAAGGCATCGAATTGTTTGACCCCATCAAAAACAAGCCGATCAATGAAAATGAAGTAAAGGAAAAATTCGGCGTTACGCCCGATAAGGTGATTGATGTGCAGGCTTTAGCGGGCGATTCGTCGGACAATGTGCCGGGCGTGCCCGGCATCGGCGTTAAAACCGCGGCCGAATTGATCAATCTATATGGCAGCCTCGAAAATTTACTGGCCAAGGCGCCTGAAATTAAACAACCCAAGCGGCGCGAGGCTTTGATCAATCACGCCGAAGATGCCCGCATTTCAAAACGCCTGGTCACTTTAAAATGCGATGTGCCGCTGCCTATCCCCATCAATGAATTAAAAGCCCCGCCCTTGGATAAGGGGGAATTAATCAAATTTGTTTCGGCGCAAGGTTTTAAAACCTTGGCGGCGCGCTTGCAGAACGGGCAAAAGAACGGCGATGAGGCCAAAGCCTCTTTGCCGCAGGAAGCAACAAAAAGCCCGGCGCTTGATTTTCCGCCGCCCGCCATTTTCAAGCGCGGGGCTTATCACATCGTCAACACCGAAAAAGATTTGGATAGCTGGATCGAAAAAATCCGCGAGGCCGGTTTGGTCAGCGTGGATGTGGAAACCGATAGTTTGCATCCGGTCAGCGCCAATTTGGTCGGCATTTCGCTTTGCGTAAAAGCGGGGGAGGCCGCCTATATCCCCCTACAGCACCGCAAGCCCCCTGGCGATTTGCTGGGCGCGCCCCAACAATTGCCCCCTCAATTGAATTTGAAAAAAACTTTGGCGGCGTTGAAAGAAGTTTTGGAAAACCCGGCGATTTTGAAAATCGGCCATAATCTGAAGTTCGATTATCAAGTCTTCGCCCAGCATGAAATTTATTTATCGCCAATCGACGATACGATGGTGATGTCTTATGTATTGGATGGCGCCAAGCACGGCCATGGCATGGATGAATTGGCGATGCTTCATTTGGGTTATCAAACCATCACCTATGATGAAGTCACCGGCACCGGGCGCGCCAGGGTTAATTTCGCCGAAGTGGCGGTTGATAAAGCCGCTGAATATGCCGCCGAAGACGCAGATGTAACGCTGGCGCTTTATCACTATTTAAAGCCGCGCCTTGCGGCTGAAAAAATGGTTTCGCTTTATGAAACAATCGAGCGGCCCCTGATTTCGGTTTTAGCGGAATTGGAAAGCGCGGGCGTTTTGATCGATCCCGAAACTTTGGGCAAATTAAGCAGTGAATTCGCAACGAAGCTTGATCAATTGGCCAAGGAAATTTACCAGGAAGCGGGCATGGAATTTAATCTGGCTTCGCCCAAACAATTGGGCGAAGTGTTATTCGATAAATTGAAATTGCCTAATCCGACCAAAACCAAAACCGGCCAATATTCAACCGACGCCCGGACATTAGAGGAATTGGCCGAAGCCGGGCATACTCTCCCTGAAAAAATCCTGGAATGGCGGCAATTGGCGAAATTGAAATCGACTTACACCGATGCCTTGCCCGAGCAAATCAATCCTAAGACGGGCCGCGTCCATACTTCTTTCGCCATGACGGTAACCAACACCGGGCGCTTATCTTCCACCGATCCGAATCTGCAGAATATCCCGATCAAAACCAATGAGGGCCGCAGCATCCGCACCGCCTTCATCGCACCGCCCGGAAAAATTTTGCTCTCGGCCGATTATTCGCAAATCGAGTTGCGGCTATTGGCTGAATTCGCCGGCGTGAAAACTTTGCAAGAAGCTTTTCATCAGGGCATCGATATTCACGCTTTAACCGCTTCGCAAGTATTCGGCATGAAATTGGAAGAGGTGACGCCCGAGGCCAGGCGGCACGCCAAAACCATTAATTTCGGCATTATTTACGGCATGAGCGCGTTTGGCCTGGCCAAGCAAATCAACAGCAGCAATGCAGAGGCCAAGGAATTCATCGATACTTATTTCAAGCAATATCCGGGCATCCGCGCCTATATGGAATCCTCCCGTGCCTATGCCCGCCAGCATGGCTATGTCAAAACCTTGTTCGGGCGCAAATGCTTTATTCCGGAAATCCAGGCCTCCCATGCCGGGCGGCGTCAAATGGGCGAACGCCAGGCCTCGAACGCGCCTTTGCAAGGCACGGCCGCCGACATCATCAAGCGCGCCATGGTGAAAATCAACCCCGCCCTGGCGGCGGCCAAACTTGGCGCGCAGCAATTATTGCAAGTGCATGATGAATTGGTTTTCGAGACGCCCAAAGAAGAAGTCGAAGAAACAAGCGCCCTCATCAAGCAAGTAATGGAAGGCGCGCATGAACCGGCCGTGACATTAAACGTACCCTTGGTGGTCGATATCGGCGTTGGCGAGAATTGGGAGAAGACGGGTTAGTATGCACCGCGCCCCTTTACTGGTGGAGTTGGAAAAATTCGCCCCCTTCGATGACAAGGAAAAAGCCGATTTACAGGCGATGCAAAGTTTTATCGCCTCAACGCCCGATTGTTTTAAGCGCGAGCATTTGGCCGGGCATATCACCGCCTCGGCTTTAATTTTAAATCCGTCTTATGACCGCCTGCTGCTTTTGCACCATAAAAAGCTCGATAAATGGATTCAACCGGGCGGACATTGCGATGGCGATCCCGATACGCGCGCCGTCGCCGAACGCGAAGCGGCCGAGGAACTTGGCATTAAAGATTTATTTTTGGCGCATGAAAATATTTTTGCGCTCGATATTCACACCATTCCGCCCTGGAAAGAAGTGCCCGAACATTTGCATTACGATGTGCGCTATCTTTATATCGCCGATGAGGCCGAGCATTTCGCCATCAATCACGAGGCGGTCGCCGCCGATTGGTGGAGCTTAAAAGATTTGCCGCGCATAGCGCCCGATTTGGCAAGGGCAGGGCGCAAAATTGCGGCGTTTAAAAAGCCCTGAAACCGGCCCAAAACCGCCCTTGCCTGAAATGTGACAAAATTCTTACAATGACGTCCTTCTTTAACAAAAAATTTTATATTGGGCTGTATTATTTTCCTAAATCACCTCAAAATCACGAAGTTAGGTAATAAAATTATCAAATTAAAAGGAGATACGCGATGAGCAAACATGAAACTTTTACCGTGCGTTATTGGAGTTCTTGCGGGCGTTTCCCCACGGGCCGCGAAAATAACGCCGGCAGCTTAAAACTTGCCGCAGAAGAATATTTTGCCAGCCGCAGAGCCGGCGATGTCTGCACCGTTGAGCAAATTATCGATGAAGGCCCCTATCAGCATGAACGCCATATTTCACAAGCCGAATTGCAGGCGGCCATCAGCAGCGCAAAGCCTTTAAGCGCCGGCGCCATTCGCGCCTGCCGCGCCTTGCAACGGGCGTCGCACTAAAAAGAGATATCTTGGCGTAGGGCGTTTTTGGGCCTGGAATAGCTGAAAACAATGCTCCTGCGCCAAGGGGCTATGGGGGGCATAAGAATTTCTAAATCGCTTCGCGCATAAGAAATTTTACTGGCGTAGGGTGGTGCTGTAGAAGGGAATCGAACCCCCGACCCCATCATTACGAATGATGTGCTCTACCAACTGAGCTACTACAGCGTCAGCTGTCAGGTATCAGATTTTCCCTATTTGCTCAAGTTTTAAAACCCGCTGGCCAGGGGCAGGGCGGCGCTTTGGCGCTTGGCGATTAAGGGCAAATGCTGTTTGGGGCTTTGCCAGGCAAGCGTGTCGAAGCCATCGCAATTCTGGCAAAGCGCTTGCCAGTCGCGGTGGATTTGGTGGCACTCTTGGCAAATCCAGGCGGGCGGCGGCGGCGCATTTTGCGCTTGGTGGGTTAGCATTTCGGCGTCTTTAAAGCGGCGCTCCAGGCGCGCTAAGCGGGCCAATAATTCGAAACTTCTGCCGTCTTGATTGAGGCGTTCGGCGTTTTGCGCATGCTCGCGCGCAACGCCCCATAATTCGGCGTCAAGCGCCGCCTCGGCCATCAATAAAGACGATTCAACCGATTGCGGCGAAAGTTTCGCCAGTTTTTCGGCCAGCGGCAATTTTTTAAGCGGCGTTAAATTGCTGTTCCACTCCATATAGGCTTTGGCGATCGGCGCCGCCGCTTGCGCGGCCCAGGCGCGTTCCAGCACGCGGCGCGCGCGCGTGGTTTTACGGTTCACCACCAAATAGCCGGCATATTCAAGCGCGGCCGGGAAAAAACGCCGCTCTTCTTTCACCGCCTTGCGCAATAATTTGGCGCCCGCCTCATCCTCGCCTGCTTGATTCAAGCGCCGGGCGCGGGCCAGCCACAAAGCGGCGCGGTGGCGGCGGATACGGGGGGCAAGCCAAATACGCTGCCGTTCAATTTGCCGTAAACTTTGTGAAGCCTCTTCCCATAAGCCATTTTCGGCTTGAAGTTTGAATAAAGTTTGCACGACCCAAGCGGATTTCGGCTGCAAATGATGCGCGCTTCTTGCCAATTTCAGCGCTTCTTGCCGGTCTTGCGCCGCATGAGCTTCGCCCAATAAGCCGCGAATGCCTAAAAACGCCAATTTCGGTTCATGGGATAGCTGAGTGAAATAGCGGTGGGCGGCGCCCTTATCGCCATTCAATTGCGCCGCCTGCGCCGACAGCAATAAACGCAAAGGCAAATTGGGCAAATAGCGCTGGGCGCGCCGGGCTTGCAAATTTGCTTCTTCGCCATCGCCCGCGGCGATTGCAACCAAACCTTGGCTTAAGGCATCCATGCCTTTGGCTTCGCGTTTTTTCAGGCGGTCTTGCCGCCAGCGGCCCGGCATGTTGAGCAAGGTATAAAACACATCGCGTAATAAGATGGCCGCGACAAGGACAATTAAAATGAATCCCAAAAGTGCGCCCAGCGACGTATCCAAGCGCCAATCTTGCCATAACAGCGTCACCTCGCCCGGCCTGGCCGCGACGTAAGATATCGCCGCCACCAGGGCGACGATTTTCACCAAAAACCACAGCGTGCGCAGCATGAAGAAATCCTTAGGAGGTTGCTTTGGTTAAAGCGCTATTGGCGTCGCGGTATAATTCTTGCAGCAATTGATCGATCTTGGCGCGCCCTTCCGCCACTTTCAGCCAGGATTGCAAAGCAGCGGTGCGGCTTTCCGGCGGAAGTTTTTGCAAGATAGCGACCGAATCGCCCAGATCGCCGCTTAAGGCGTTTTCAGCCTGCGCCAAAAGAGCCTCGGCGCTATTGCCCTCTTGCACGCCGGTGCGCCGGACCGTGACCAGCGAAGAAAGCTTGGCCAAAATTTCACCTGCCCAAGCGGGCGAGACGCTGCTAAAACGCTGGCGGGTAACCTGGCGCATGACATCGGCCGCAACCGCCGGAAACTGGCGGCGCAATTCTTCCGCGCTTGGCAAGCCGCTTGCCGCATAAGGTTCAAGCGTGGCGGTAATTTCCGCCTGGCGCGGATGATTTGCGCTTAAGTGGCGCACCATTTCCAGCTCGGCGGTGAAGGGGGCATGGCTTGCCAAAGTTTTTTCCAAGCGCGCAATAATCAGCAAATTCATCAAAGCCGGATCGGGCGTATGGCTTTGGCTTTCAATGTTGCGCAGGCGCGTATCCAAACTTTGCTCCAATTGCTGGATTTTGCTTTGCAAGATTTGAAGCTCTTGGCGTAAATCCGCATTTTGATCGGCGGCAGGCGCTGGCGTTTCGATACCAGGCGCTTGGGCCGGCGGCGCTGCGGCCGGCGGCGTTACCGGTTGCAAAGCGGGCAAAGGCGGCAAGGGGGGCGGGGTTTCCATGGCCGGCATAGGGGCAGGCGCCAGCGCCAGATTCACCGGCGTTTGCGGAGCGGGTTTGGTGAACAGCAAAAAGGCCGAGACTGCGATCACCAGCAAAAGAAAAATAATAAATTGCCGCATCTTCCGCCAAAAAGAAGCGGGCGGCTGATGCGGGGGGGTGGCGGATGCGGTCATAACAAGCCCTCCGGATTAAGGATCAAGGATAAAGCTAGCACAAGAAGCAATACTTATACTAGATTGCTTCACCATGGCAAAAGAGCTTCTTTTTCTTGGCATTGAAACCAGTTGCGATGAAACCGCAGCCGCCATCGTCACATCCGGCAAGCGGATTTTAAGCAATAAAATCGCCTCGCAATTCGACCGTCATCAAATGTTCGGTGGGGTGGTGCCGGAAATCGCCGCCCGCGCCCATAGTGAAATCCTGCCGGGCCTGATTAAATCGGCGCTGCAAGAAGCCGCCATCGGTTTGCAAGATTTAACCGCGATTGGCGTCACCAGCGGCCCCGGCTTGGTCGGCGGTTTGATGGTGGGCGCGGTGATGGCGAAGGCGGTGGCGTTTGCCTCCGGCAAGCCGGTGTTGGCGGTTAATCATCTAGCGGCGCATGCTTTATCGGCAAGGCTCACCGAAAAAGTTGAATTCCCTTATTTGCTATTATTGATTTCCGGCGGCCATTCGCAATTTTTGGTGGTGGAGGGGGCCGGGAAATACCACCGCCTAGGAGCCACGCTGGATGATGCGGTCGGCGAAGCTTTCGATAAGGCGGCAAAATTATTGGGCTTAAATTATCCGGGCGGCCCGGCGCTGGAACAAGCGGCCAAAGGCGGCAATCCCGAACGCTTTTCTTTGCCGCGGCCCCTGATGGGACGGGCGGGCTGCGATTTATCCCTGGCCGGTTTAAAAACGGCGGTGCGTCACTTAATTGGGCAATTGCCCCAGCCCCTATCCGCCATCGACCGCGCCGATATAGCGGCGTCGTTTCAAGCCGCGATTGCCGATATGTTGCGCGACCGTTTGCAAAACGCTATTGCCATGGCCAATGGCCGGATCAACGGCTTGGTTGTAGCGGGGGGAGTAGCCGCCAATCAGCATTTACGCCAGATTTTCAAGGAACTTGCCGCCCAAGAAAACATGCCTTTATTCTTGCCACCCTTGGCCCTGTGCGGCGATAATGCCGCGATGATCGCCTGGGCGGCAATTGAAGAATGGCAAATCGGTAAACGCGGCGATGCGTTTAATTTCCCGGTTCATCCGCGCTGGCCTTTGGATATGGCCGCGGCTAAAGCCGGGGCCAAGGCTTAAGAGAAGAGGGGGATAATGCAGCATATCGCCGTCATCGGCGCAGGTTCTTGGGGAACGGCTTTGGCCCTGACATGGGCCAAGGCGGGGCAAAGCGTTACGCTGTGGGCGCGCGATCCCGCTTTGGCTAAGGCAATGCAGGGTGAAAAGCGCAATCCGAAATATTTGTCCCAGCACTCTTTCCCGCCTTCTTTAAAAGCCACCGCCGAGGCGAAAGATTTGCATGAAGCCGATGTGGTGGTCCTAACCATTCCCACCCAGCATTTGCGCAGCCACTTACCCGCGCTGCTTTCTTCTTTAAAACCCCAAACGCCGTTGGTGATCGCCGCCAAGGGCATTGAACAAGACACCCATTTATTGCTGCCGGAATTGGCGCAATCCTTAGCGCCGGGCCATCCCATTGGAATGTTATCCGGCCCCAATTTCGCCGCCGAAATAGCCAATGGCTTGCCGGCCGCCACCACTTTGGCGCTTGCCGATCAAGCTTTGGGCGAAAAACTTTTACCCTTGCTGGCGACACCCCAGCTTCGTCCGTACTTAGCGCATGATGTGACGGGCGTAGCATTGGGCGGGGCTTTGAAAAATGTCATCGCCATTGCCAGCGGCATCGTGCTGGGCCAGGAATTGGGCGATAACGCCAGGGCCGCCCTTATCAGCAGGGGCTTGGAGGAAATCAGCCGCTTAGGAATGGCGATGGGCGCGCAAGCCCGCACCTTTATGGGCCTATCGGGGCTTGGGGATTTGCTTCTTACTTGCGGCAGCTTGCAGTCGCGCAATTTGCGTTTCGGCCAGGCCTTGGGCCAGGGCTATTCCGTCCAAGAAGCCGAGGCGCAGATCGAAGGAGTAATCGAAGGAAAAACGACCGCCAAAGCGGTTTTAGAGCTGGCTAAAAAGAAAAATATCGCCATGCCGATTGCAGAAGCCGTCTATGCAGTGGTATATAAGAAGGAGACGGCAAAAGCGGCGGTTCAATCTTTGTTGGGGCGACCCCTGAAACGGGAAGCCGCGGATTTCTAGGGGATTAATGCTAATTCCCGGGGAAAACGCGTCAAAAAATATCGACTGCATTTCTTTTAGTGTAAATTTTAGATTCTAAAAATGCGCCGATAATTGAATTCTCCTTTACCCGCCCATGATAGGGTTAATTCTTGGAATAGTAATAATTGTATCCTTAAAAAGAATTTATTTGATTTTTTGATCAACATTTGGTAACATAAAAGTGAATAGAACAAAGATGCATTAAAAACAATAGGTTAAGGGGCTAAAGCCCACTTATTAACTCTCTTCAAAGGCTGGGGTTCACAATGAGCAGACGTATTGAGACGGTAATGAAGGAAGCGGGCAAGATAACCAAGCCCGTCGATGATTCCTTAATGAAGGAAACGGCCTCGGTTGCCGTGGTAAGCGGTTCCGTTAAGGTTGGGGAAGATGAAAAAATTTCTTCGCGCCTTCCCCTTACTGTTACCGCCAGCATTTTGGATAATGGCGGCCAATTACAATTGGGCGGCCAACAGCTTCAGCTTTCCTCCACCCAAATCGATGGCTTGCGAATAATTGAGGTTGCCCAACTCTTGGGCCGCGGCCCAGCCCGTGGCGGCAGTGGCGGCGGTGTGGTGGTGGTTGGCGGCAATCCTCCTCAGCCTCAAGGCGCCTCCATTCATTCTTTAGAAGCTGAATTAGCGATGCACCGGTTCGGTTTCGCTGGAACTTCGCAAGAAAAGGAAATGATTTTAAATACCTCCGGCGGAGCAAAAGCTTATTTGCGCAATCAGCTGCGCTTGGATGGCACCGATTTAATGACCGGCATTTGCACCCCGTCGCAGCAAACCGCACTGTATTACACGGTGCAGCGCGAACAATCCAGTGCGCCGATAAATATCCAGCGCCATATGTACGGCTTGCCCGATTTAAGCTGGGGCGATTTACAAAATTCTTTCAACATGGAACGGGAAAACTTTACCCGCAATGTCGCCAACACGCAGCGGCCTTTCCTGGCGCGGCTGATGATGTTCTGGGCCAATCACTTCACCATCCGCTTTAATGTCACGACCGACAGCAATGTTTGGAACCGCAATCAGCAATTCCCTTACTATGTTCATACCATTTTGCCGAATGTGCTGGGCAATTTCGCGACCATGTTAAAACAAGTCGTGCGCTCGGCGCCGATGATGTTCCATTTGAATTACTATAACATGCGCGAAGGATTTATTAATCAAGACTTCGCCCGCGAAGTGATGGAATTATTCACCGTCAGCACTGCTGGCGGTTATACCCAAACCGACATCGAGGCCTTGGGCAAAATTTTAACCGGCCTGTGCGCCCATATGCATTATGACAGCCTTACCGCAGCGCAAGCCAGGCAACTGCATGGTATTTCCGCCGATGTGGCGCGGCCTTTGATGCCGGGCGATCCGTTCGTTTACTACCCCAATTTTATGCGCTATTCGAATCCGCAAACAAGGGCGCCGCACCATATTCCGTTCTTAAACTACACGCAAAACCGCCCCTATTACGATGCGCAAGGGCGCACGCTGTTAACGCCGGAACAGGTGCTGGATGAAGTGCTGGATTTATTGGCGCGTCACCCGGCCACCGCCCGCCACATCGCCCGCAAAATGCTGGAACACTTCGTCAGCGATACGCCCGATGAAGGTGCGATTAACCGCTTAGCGCAAGTGTTCATGGATAACGCCAATGCGCCGGATCAATTAAAGCGCGTGGCTGAAGCGATGATTGACGAAGAGAGCAGCTGGCTCAGCGCCGCTAATAACAGCAACATAGCTTACCGCCGCAAGCAGCCGGTCAATGCGGTATTCGGCGTTTTACGGAGCTGCCGGTTGCTTAGCTACGACCTTCCAGCCGAAGAACGCCAATTGATCCGCGATGTCTATACGCGCTATCTGCCCTCGATGGGCCAGCCCTTAGATACGCCGCCCGATGTCGCCGGCTTCCGCCCCTATGCGCGTGTATGGCATGAAGGCCAAAAGATGATGAGCTATATTGATATGGCGCGTCAGCTTACCAGTATGGCGGCGGCGCGGGTGACGGCGCAGCAGGTTTTTCTCACCAATGTGGCATCGATGGCGCAAGCCAGCTCCACCAGCCGGACCAGCTTGGTTTATCAGCAAGCCGGCAGTAACGAGCAACTGCGCATGCCGCTGGTGCTCAGCAGCTTAGAATTTCTAGGGAGTTAACCATGACCGACACAACCACCTGCAGCTGCCCTAGTGAAACAAGCCAAATGGATCGCCGCGCTTTCTTGAAAAATGTCGGCTTCTGCGCCGGCGGGATCGCCGCCGCCATGGCCGCCGGCCCGCAAATGGCTTTTGCCGGCCCGGTGATGAACAAGAAATTGATTTATATTTTCTTGCGCGGCGGCGCCGACAACTTCAATATTTTACCGCCTTATGCCGACGCTAATTATGTGGCGGCACGCGGCGATATTGCGGTGCGCCCGCCTAATTTCGCCGATGCGTCCAAGCGCGCGCTCGACATCAACGGATATTTCGGCATGCATCCGGCGATGCAGGCGCTTTATAATGTGTGGAATAATCCTGCCACCCGCAACGAACTTACCATCTTCAACGCGGTCGGCAACGCGCCGTATGATTTGCGTTCCCACTTCGATGGCGAGGCCTATATGCTGCGCGGCGATGGCGTTCCTAGCGGCGCCGGGCACCCGGTTGGCTGGATCAACCGTTTGCTGACCGTGCTCACCGACGAAGCGCAGCCGGGCGCGGTCGCCATGACCGGCTTTCCCGACATGCCCTTGGTGTTCAACGGGCCGGAACCCACCTTAACCTGGCTTCCGCCAGCCGCCGCCACCCCCAGCGAAACCGATTTCATGAATCGTTTGATGCAAATGTATGGCGGGGAAAACCGCCTGCAGGCTTTGGTGCAAAGCGCCTATAATTCCCGCGTGCAAAGCCGCGCCATGATCGCCGACCATCCGCAAATTGCAAACAGCGTCAACCGTTTTAGCGAATTTTTCGGCGATGACATCCGCGCTGAATTAATGGCTTTGGTAATGGGCATGCAAAATGGCCCTTCGATCGGGTATTTCGAAATGGGCGGCTGGGATATGCATGCTGGCGCCTATAGCGGCGGTATGAGTTATTATTGGAGCTACCCCGCTTGGCGGATTCAACATTTTGCCGAAGCGGTGGCCATTTTGCGCCAGCGCCTCATCGCCCAAGGCCAATGGCAAGACACCATGATTGTCGTGCAATCTGAATTCGGCCGTCAATTGCGCCCCAACGGCGCGACGACTGTGGGCAACACTTCCGGCACCGACCATGGCTGGGGCGGTTGCGCGTTCGTGCTCACCGGCAATAGCGCTTTGCATGGCTGGAATATCCAGCAATCGGGCCAAATGCGCGGCATGGTCGGCAATTGGCCGGGCTTAGGTTCCAATGTGATCAACGGCAATTTCAACGCGATTCCCGGCACGGTCAATTTCACCCCGCTTTTGGCCGGCTATGTCCGCGCCCATTACAGCATGAGCGACGCCGAAATGCGCCAGGTGTTTCCGGTCTTAGGCGGCAGCTCCGGCGCCTAAACCCCCCTAGTGAAAAGCCGTGCTTTCTGCTACATAGCAAGCATGGCTTTTTGGCTGGTTAAATCCGAACCCCTTTCTTATTCCTGGGATCAATTGGTGCGCGACAAGCGCACCAGCTGGACGGGAGTGCGCAATTTCCAAGCCGCCAATAATCTCCGCGCCATGAAAGCGGGCGATCGCGCGTTTTTTTACCACTCCAGCCAGGGCAAGGAAATTGTCGGCATTAGCGAAATTCTCACCGGCGCTTATCCTGACGCCACCGATACAGAGGGCCGCTTTGTCGCGGTGGATATTGCCGCCCTCAAGCCGCTGAAAAAAACGGTAAGCCTGGCGGAAATGAAAAAAACCGCAGGCTTGGAAAATTTCGCGCTGCTTAAGCAATCCCGTTTATCGGTGGTGCCGGTAAAAGACGCCGAATGGAAAATTGTATCCAAACTGGCGGGGGAAGCGTTATGAGCTTTCATTCGGTTCAACTCGGCACGCTGGATAAATATGTTTGGGTTGTCGCCCTGCTGATCGCCATCGGATTTTTCGCCATTGGCAAGCCTTGGCAATATTTCATCGGCGATCCGACGGCCAATATTATTTTCAAGGGCGATGGCGCGATGCAGCGCGGCGATTTTACCGAAGCCGCCGCTATTTTCGCCGAAGCCGCCGCTAAACAACCGCGCAATCCCGAATTCCGCGCGCGCCTGGGCTTGGCTTACGGCGCCTTGAAAAGATGGCCCGATGCCTTGGCCCAATATCAATATGCCCTGTCTTTGGATGGCAATAATTTAACCGCGCATCGCGGCATGGGGCTTTATGCGCTTGAGCTTCGTCAATTGCCTCAGGCCGAAGAATGGCGCAAGCGCTTGGCTTCTTTATGTCCGCAAGGCTGCCCCGATTTAACGGCCTTGACGGCCGAAATCAGCAAGGCGCGATTGCGGCGATGACGGCGCTGTTAGAAGCCAGGAATTTGTCCAAAAATTTTGGCGCGCTTAAAGCGGTGCGCGGCGTCAGCTTTTCCATCGCCCCCGGCCAAATCGTAGGATTATTAGGCCCAAACGGCGCCGGCAAAACCACCACCATGCGCCTTTTGTCCGGCTTCTTGGCGCCAAGCGAAGGCGACGCTTTCATCGCCGGTTTTTCGATTCAACAGCAGCGTATCCAGGCGCAAAGCAAGCTGGGCTATTTGCCCGAAGCATCGCCCTTATCCCCCGATTTGCGCGTGGGCGATTATTTGCCTTTTATCGCCGGCGCGTACGGCTTGCCCAAAAGCGCTTGTGAAAAGGTGGTGGAATTATTGGAATTGCAAAGCGTGTGGAGGAAGCCGATCGATACCCTATCTAAAGGCTTTAAGCGCCGCGTTGGCTTGGCCCAAGCCTTGATCGCCGATCCGCCCGCCTTGATTTTAGATGAACCGACCGATGGGCTTGATCCCAATCAAAAAGACAGGGTGCGCGATATTTTACGCAACCTTAAAAACACCAAGGCGATTTTGCTTTCCACCCATTTGCTGGAAGAGGTTAGCGCTTTATGCGGCCGCGTCTTGTTAATCGACCGCGGCGAAATCAAGGCCGATCAGGCGGTATCGCATTTTGACCGCGGGCAAGATTTGGCCGAATTGTTCCGCCGCCAAGCCGGGGACGCGCATGGATAAAGATTTTCAAAAAATTTTCCGCGAAACCCGGCTGATCGCCAAGCGGGAAGTGGTTGCCTATACCGCCACTCCGTTAGCGCTGCTGATGATAGGTATTTATGTGGTGGCCTCAGCCGCGCTTAGTATTTATTTCGGCGGCTTTTTAGCGCGCGGGATCGCCGATCTCGCCAGTTTTTTCGCCTTTCAACCCTGGCTGTTGCTCATTTTATCGGCCGCGCTTTCCATGCGCCTATGGGCGGAAGAACGCCGCCTTGGCACCGATGAAGTGTTATTAACGCTTCCCTTGAATTATTTTTCGCTTATTCTTGGAAAATTTTTAGCGGCCTGGGCATTGGGCGCGCTTGCGCATGTGATGGCGGCCTTGCCTTTGTGGCTGTCGCTTGTTTATTTGGGCGAACCCGATCATGGGGTGATTATCGCTGGCATTTTGGCCCATATTTTATTGGCCGCGGCCTATACCGCTTTGGGGGGCTTTTTATCCAGCCTGACCCGCCATCAGATTAGCGCTTTTATGATGACTATTGCCGCCGGTTTTATCTTAAGTATTGGCGGCGTGCCTTTTATCCGCAACTGGCTGGTGCATAGCGTCAATCCGTTTTGGCGCGAACGGATCGATTATTTCAGCTTGTTCTCGAAGCTGGAAGGCTGGTCGCAAGGCGATGTCACTTTCACCGGCTTGTTTTTATTCGTCACTTTAACCGCGCTATTGCTGATGTTAACTTGGCTTGGCCTTCAAGCCCGCCGCGGGGTGCCGGATGAAAAATAATATGTGGCGCGGCTTAACGCTGATTTTTATTTTTATCGCTCTTGGCTTGCTCGCGCAAGGCTGGCTAAATAGCTGGCGCTGGGATGTGACTTCCGACCGGATTCACCGTTTATCGCCGGGCAGCGAAGCCTTGGTGAAAAAACTGCCCAAAAATTTGGAATTGAAGCTTTTTTATACGCCCTCTTTAAGCGCGGTTGATTCCGCCTTTGATCAGGCTTTGCAAAAGACCATCGCCTTGCTGTCGGCCTATCAGCGGGCGGGGAATAAAATCGATTGGCGTATCGTGCAAGTTTCCCCCTTCAGCCCGGAGGAAGACCAGGCCCTGGCCCAAGGGCTAGAGCCTTTGCCATTGCCCCAAGGCGGCAACGCCTATATGGGCCTAACCGCGAAGCTGGGCAATAAGCGGGCGCTTTTGCCCTTTCTTGATCCGGCGCGCCTTGATTTGCTGGAATATGATATCAGCCGCCTGATTGCGGAGGCCGCGCAAGACAAGCCCGCCACCATCGGCGTGATTTCTTCGCTGCCCTTGGAAAGCGATTATTTTTCGGCGCAAAGCAGGGTGGGCGGCGAACCGCAAGGCTGGCTGGTATGGTCGGCGATGCGGCAATTATTTAATTTGCGCGCCTTGCCGCCAACCACCACGCTTATTCCGGATGATGTCGATGTGCTGATGATCGTGCATCCGCAACAATTGCCTCCGGCTTTACTATATGCGATCGACCAATTCATGCTGCAAAAGGGGCGGGCGCTTATATTCCTTGATCCCAACTCCGAAGCTATAACGGCGCGGCAAGCGGCTAATCCCGCCGCTCCCGCTTCTTCCTCGCATTTGGAAATATTGTTAAAAGCTTGGGGCGTTGAATTCGATCCGGCCCATATTGTCGGCGATCAAAAACTGGCGCTGCGCGTGGAAAGCCACGATGCGTCAAAGCCCGTGCGCGGCGAATATCTGGGCTGGTTGAATTTGGGCAAAGATAATTTATCGAATGACGATCCTGTTACAGCGCAATTGCAGCAAATTATTCTTGCCAGCGCCGGTTATCTGAAGGGGCAGGATTTAATTCCGATAATCGTCACAAGTGATCGGGCCGGGCTGATCGAGGTTGAAAAAATCAAATTCGCGCCCGATATCGCGCAATTGGCGCAAGATTTCAAACCCAGCGGCGAGGCGTATGTCTTAGCGGCGCGGCGGCGCGGAATTTTAACCAGCGCTTTTCCTTCTCAGCCCCCGCCGGGGGCGGCATCCGCGAATAATTTAAGCGCCGGCAAAGAGGCGGCCGAAATTATTTTCGTGGCCGACAGCGATTTATTGGAAGACCGTTTCACCGCGCGCAAACAAAGCATCAATGGCCGCGAGGAATTTTTGCCTCTATCCGATAATGTCGATTTTGTTTTAAACGCGCTGGAAAGCCTGGCGGGGCGGCCTGAATTGCTGGAATTGCGCCGGCGCAAGGTAAGCACCCCGCGCTTCACCAAGCTTTTAGCCTTGCAAGAACAGGCGCTGCAAGAAGGCAAGGCGCATGAATTGGCCCTGCAGCAAAAATTGAATCAGGCTTATCAAAATTTACGGAATAATGCCGCGCCAAAAGAAATTTTAGCCCAGGCGCGGCAAGATGTGCTCGCCACCCGCCAGGAATTGCGGGCCTTGCAGCGGCAGTTGAATGAACGCACCGAAGGACGTTTAAAAGCCGTTATGCTTTTCACGCTTTTAGTATGGCCGGCCTTAGTCATCATCACGGGGATAGGGATTAGAAGATGGTGGCAAAAGAAATTATAAATAAAATCCAGGGCTATTGTTGGGTGAAGGCGGTGCTTTTTGTCGCCTTCATCCGGTCATGTTTGGAAAAATTGCCGCCGCGCCAAGAAATTATTGAAAAAATGAAATCTTGCGGGCGCTCTGCGCTGTTGCGCCGGCCCTCGGTGCATATGATAGGGGCGGCAGTATTTTTAGCCATCGTGATCTTGCTTCTGCCCGGCCAGAAGCCGCCGCCCCTCGAAGAACCTGCCGCAGCGCCGGAAATTCAGGCGCCACCCGAAATTCCGCCGCCTCTAGCCGAAATCCCGCCGCCGCTTGAAAAACCAAACCCGCCGGCGTTCGATTTGTCGGCACTGCGCCTCCCGCCATCCGAAATCGCCGATATCACGCTGGGTTTGCAGGAAAAAGGCGCTTTGGTGCTCGAGCAAACCAAGCCCGGAGTGTGGAAAATTTCCAACCGCAGCAAGCGCGACACGGTTGATGCGCGTGCCCCCTTAGGCGCGATTACGCGCATTTTGCAAGATTTCCAGCCCGTTGAAATTAAACCCCTGAATCAAATCAAGCCCAGCGATAAGGCGCGCAAAAAAGCCCAGATCACTTTATATGGCGATGTCGCGCTGATGTTAACGCTGGCGGAAGAAAATCAAAACACTTGGTTGCATGTGTGGGCCCGGCCCTTAACCGCCAAGGGCGATGCGCGGGCCGGGGAGTTCAATAAAAAATTCAAAACCTCGGCCTTTTTATTGAACGAAGAAACCGCCGCCCTGCTCAATTTAAGAATGAGCGATGTGGTAATACCGCGCGGCGGAAAAACGCGGAAGAAGAATTAATATTCGCGCCCGTAATAGCGCCAGGCCTGGGGCGGGGGAGAGCCGCCGCCGCGTTGGCGGCCTTCCAGCTGGGCGGTAATAGAAAAAATAAATTTTCCCTTATTGTCTTCCCAGAGTAAATTATTAGCCGTACTTACCGCTGCTGGAATATCTCCTATTGGCATTCTTTGTGCGGTGCGGACAAGCAAAGCGCGCATTTTGGCAATCAAGGGCGAAGGCGGACGGTCATTGGCAAGATCAGAGGAAAAATTTACAAAGCAAGATTGAAAAATGTTAAACGGCGATGAAGTGTTTTCCAATTGAGTAATTGCCTTATCCTCGGCCGCGGTGAGGCGTGCGGCTATATTTTTCGTATGTATTTCACCCAGCTGGTGGGCAATGAATAGCGTGTCAATCGGATTACCTTCGGCATTCCGTTCGGCAATCTCGGTTAAATCGGGCAAGACCGATTCAAAAATTGGGGGAATGGAAGCAACAATTCTATCCAGCAATGCCTGTTTGCCTTTATGCCATTCGGTTTCATCCCAAGCATCTTTTATATCGGCCCATAGGTTTAGGAATTCCCCCACCGCCTGCTGACGCAATTTGCTTTCAGCGCCGTAATCAAGATAAAGCTTTGTGGCAAAATTTATAAGTTCTTGCCTGGAGATGATGATTCCCGATTCCGCCAATCCATTAAAGCTCAAAACCATCGCCACAAAGGCTGTTAGGTTTGCTTTCTTTTCTTTATCGTCTTCCGGGAAATCAAGTCCATATAAAAACGGAACCAGTGCTTGCTCTAGCTGATCGGAAAGCCGGGCATCGCCCGATATTTCCTGCCACCATCTGGGCCTTGCTTGATCGGCTGTTTCAAGATAAAGCTCACCTGCTGCCCAAATATCACCCGTCTCTTTTTCCTCACGCGACGCTGCTAAAAAAGCTTGAACTCCTTGGCAGTGGATATCATTTGGGACAGCTTTGTGATGCAAAAAAATTCTTAAAGTAGAACTGTTTCTTCCCATCCCATCCTTTTTAAGATCGGATAAACCTTTTTCCAATTTCTCTTGCAAAACCGCTCGGTCCGGCGTGTGAATTTCTCCGGTGATCATTTCCAGTAATTTCGAAGCGTCAAACGCAAAATCAGGATCCGCAAGAAAGCCTTTTAACAAGGCCTCTAATTTCGCTCGTGTAGCGGTGCCGGAAGGATCCAGCCAGTGGCAGGCTGCCTTGAAGGAAGAGAGAAGAATGTGCTTATCGACCGCCGGGTTTTCTTCCGCCCATTTTACCAAAGCAACCGCTAGGCCGGGATAGGAAAATCCATCTCTGTGCAAATAAAGCGCATCACCTAAAAACTTTTCCCAATATAATAATCCTTCCGGCCTTTGATGAAGGCGGGTTTCTTCAAAAACCGCCAGATATTTATGTAAATGTTCTTCTATTATCCCTTTGAAGTCTTTTAAAGCCGCTGCATAAGTTTCCGGCATTACGGGTTCGGATATTGGATGATTTATAATGAAAGAAAAAAAGCCATGATAAAAATCGAGCTTTCTTTGCGCGCCGGGTAAATTCGCCAATTTATCAATATGGGGAATCGCCTCCGCCGCCCATTTTGCTTTTTGGCGCTTATCGGATTCGACTTCAATGGCCTTATCATATAGTTCCAGCGCTTTAATAATTTGGGATTGCTCCGGCGCACCTGCCAGCAAAAATTCGGCATCATCGATCAATTCAGCGGGCACTTGAGCGGACATTTTCTAATACTCTCGCCCGTGGTAACGCTTAGCTTGCGGGGGCAGGGAACCACCGCCTTTTTGCTGGCCTTCGAGCTTGGCTTGGAGGGCTAGGAGAGCAGCAACGTCTTTTTCTGATCCATGGGAGGTTAAATTAGCGAGCTGTTTATTGAGTATTTCTTTTGTTGTTTCGGGATCAACTCGCATGGCTTTTGCCGCGCTCTCTTCGCGCCGCCGTTTAAATTCAGCCGCCCATGGCCCTTCATTATCCGGGTCAGGCTTATCCATATAAAATTCTAGAGCTTTGAGCGGATTTTCTTTTTCCAATTTATCGCAATCTTGCCATAATAAAGCAGCATAAGAGTTTATAAGATCTTCATCCGTTTTCCACGCTGCAAAGTCATTAAAGAAGCTAAAAATCTTGTCGGCTATTCTTCCGACCCTAATTTCGGCTTTTTTCTTTTGTAGAAAATTAAGTAAGGCTGGCAATAGACAAGCGGCTTGAATTGGAGTGTGAACAAGATAAAAATAAGTAAAAGCTCCCTCCCATGTGCCACCGGGCATATCTTCCCAACAGTCAGTTTCAATAGCTTTTTCTAAATCCGTTGCTTCTTGACTGGCCCAAAGGCAATGAAATATTGCTTCTTCTAATAATACATCGGCTTGAACGGGATTATAGGGCGTAGCTCGGAAATGTATTATATTTTCTATGATAGAAGATGCTACTTCTCTAATGGTTTCTTCAGCAGAACCATCTTCGTCAAGATCGTCTTCATCCAGGTCATCTGCAGCAGGAGGAGAGTTTTCGCTCCTTTGCCGCAGAGCTTCAAGCGCGATTTCAAATAATTGTTCTGCTAAGACAGTGCTTTGGGTAGCGTGATTTTCTTTCGCTTCTGGACGTTGACATTCCGCAGGTGAATACCATCGCGGCAGGCAAGAGCCCATATGTTGTCTTAAGATGTTTAAAAAGGTTCTCCTATCCTCATCTCTCGGAGGGAGGTTTTCAATGATCATCTCGCGTAATGCTGCCGCGGCTAATAGAACTGTATGATGGGCATAGGGCTGGCGTGCTATGTTATGTTTGTATTCCAGCTCTGTTATAAGGTTAATTAATTCCCATCCTTCATTTTTATCGAATATTGCGGCTTCGACCAAATTCGCTACTCTTCGGCTAAAGTCTTCCATTTCTTGTTCTGCAGAAATAGCAACTTGTTCGAAAGGTATTTCTTTCCCCATTCCCAGGGCAATTTTTAAGTCTCGCATTTCAAATATATTTGCTTCTCGGCCTAGATGTGGAGCAAGCGCTTGATTAATTTTCTTTTTCAACTCTTCCGATTCCAGCATCTTTTTTGGAACAGCGCTGACTGCTAATCCCAACAAGTGAAATCTAACATCGCTAAGATTTGATCCAGGTTCGAATGTTGCGGCAATGGTATAAAATGCTTCGGCAGCTGTGAGAGATTCAATATCGTCGGACCAATATGGAATAAAGCTTTCAGCACTTTCAGGATGTTTTCCAACTTCAAGTAATAAGGAAGGATCATTTCGCAGCAAAATTAAACAAGCGGTAAGCATTTCATAATGGTCCTTATAGAAGCTCTCATCTTTTGCTTTTTCTCTCTTTTCTATTCCTTCTCTTTTCTTATCTTTAGCGGCATCATCTAAAGCTATTAAGTGGTTTTCTGAAACATCTAAGAATCCGTTTGAGTTATAATTGTCTAAATCTAAATACCAGCGCAATTTTTTCAGCGGCGAAGTGTTTTGCAAACGGCGGATCGCCCGGCCGGCATCGATGGCCAGCAAAGCCCTTTGTTTTTGATGATGTTCTTTTTTAATCGCCTGAGCGTATAGGTCGATCGCTTGTTCAATATCCGCATCACCCTTGGCCTTGGCCAAAAGATCGACAGCTTGATCGGCTAATTCAGCCGCGGAAATATCATCTTCTGCCATTTTACCCTTCCATGCCCGGTTTTTTAAAAGAGGCTTTTGGATTTTTATCGTGTTTTATTATTCAACAGTCCCCCTACGCTATCTCCCTTCGCCAAGGCTTCGGGAGACAAGAAGCTTCGGGGGACACTCCTACGCCTAACTCGTTTTCGCGTGCCTTACTGGCGTAAGCCACCCGAAGCCGAAGGCGTAGGGTGCCCTCCTACGCTAAAGCTTCGAAGGGCATAAGGTTTTCTAAACTCGCTGCCGCTCGTTAAGAAAACCTAATGGCGCGCCCGTGAGGATTCGAACCTCAAACCTTCTGATCCGTAGTCAGATGCTCTATCCAGTTGAGCTACGGGCGCATGCAAGCCGTGGAAAGTAACGATTTTTGCCTTTAAAGGCAAGAAAAACCACCCTGGCCGCGGGCGGGGCGGGCCATTTAACCCAAAAAAACCTTTGGCAAGCCCGCCACAGGCCGAAAGTAAAGCCTTAACCGCCTTTCATCCACCCCCTTGGCGAAGGGTTAAGCTTGTGCTAACCCATTGAAAGAATGTGCCGGGTTATGCCTTAAGGGTAAAGCCTGGCCGGGAAGGTTTTAGGGGGTCGTCCGCTTTCTCAATTGAAATTTGGCTGCAGCAACAGGTTCATGCCCATGCTTTCATTTTTATTATCGGCGCGCTCATTGGCTATCATGGTGATGGTCATGGCTGCAAGCGCTTGCACTTATGTTTCGGGCGACGCGGTTAGAAACAGCCAAGCGCGCTCCGGCCAAGTCATCGCGCCGCCAAACACGGCGACCGTCATGGCCCAGGGCGGCATGATCAGCATGCCTGAACCGATGATGGATAAAGCCGAAGGCGAATCATTCGTGCTTATCCCGCCCAGGCCCGGCTCGCCCACCGGCACCGATGTCGGCTTAAAAACCGAAACCTTGCGCCAGGATTTACAGCGCCTGCAAGACGCCACTTCCGCCAATTCACAAATCTTACAAAGCATCCGCGCCGAAACCGCCGACCGCGCCGTTGGCTATCACCAAGCGGTCGCGCAAATCAATTCCCGCCTGCAAGTCGGCACCACGCCCGGCAATCCGATTTTGGTCAATCAATGGAACGAAGCGCAATTGCAGCTTGACCGTCTAAGCGAAGTGATTGGGCGCTTGAATAATTTATCCTCGCTGGTCGCGCAAAATTCTTCGACCGCGAATTATTTATTGGAAGCCACGAACGCGGCCTTGGGTTTATCGGGCGCGGTTGATGAAGATCACCGCCAGCTTCGCATTCTGCAAGACGATGTCAACCGCACCATTGTGGTGATCCAGCGTTTACTCAAAGACTTGTCCGATGAAATCGCCCGTCAAACCGCCTATATTTCTTCCGAGCGCACCAATTTAACCACCCTTGCCTTGGCGATCAAGAATGGCGAATTATATGGCGCCAGCCTGTCGAACCGCGTCATGAACGCGGTGCCGCCCGCACCCATCCGCGCGGTGGAGGGTTATCAGCCTTTAATGCCGGGCGCCATGGAAACGCCTTTGCTGAGCGATTTGGGCAAGCCCTTGGTGGTCATCCGTTTTGACCGCGCCAATGTCAGCTATGAACGGCAGCTCTATAATGCCGTCAGCCGCGCGCTTGAACGCCGCCCCGACGCCAGCTTTACTTTAATCACCGTCAGCCCCGCCCGTCCCAATCCGGCGGCCGAAGCCTTGGGCACCAGCCAGGCGCGTAAAAATGCTGATAATGTGATGCGCTCCTTGGCCGATATGGGCCTGCCCGCCACGCGCGTTACTCTTTCTTCGCGCACCGATCCCGGCGTCGATGTGAACGAAATCCAATTGTTCGTGCGCTAAATTTCTGTTACTTCTATCCTTATAATTTTAAGGGGGTAGAGAATGGAAAAATATTTAGTACAGCGGCGCGCGACCGAACAGGCCTGCCAGCTATTGCAAGGTGAGCTAAGGGGAAAATATTTTAAAGGCATTATCTTTATTCAGTCGGGGGCGGCTGAAATCGCCAAACTGATGGCAAGCAAGCTTGCCATTAGTGAAGACCGCGTTATCGGCATTCGCATTCAACGCTATAGCAAAAATCAGCAAACCCAAGAGCCGCAAATTGTTGGGGAAGCCCCGCCTCTGGAAAATGGCGGCCAAGGCTGGCTGATTCTTGACGACATTCTGGGCGAAGGCAAAACTTTATTAAAGGCGCTGGAAATTTATCCAAACGCCGAATGCGCCGTTGCCTATTCCTGGCCAAGCGGCGCAACTTTGCGCCGCCCCGGCGGAGGGTCATTATTGTCGGCAGTAGGCGCGCGGATGTCCGAACCCGCCTGGCTGATTTTTGATTGGGAGCGCGAAGATTGGCATCAAGGCATTCACGATGATTTGCCCTTTTACCAGCTGGAACCGCAAGAATCTTTGCGCCAATTATGGCATCGCTTGCGCCATCCTGCCGCGCAGGCCCAGCTAGTTCGCGGCTAATTTTATGCTTGTAAGGCAGAGTTTGATCGCCTAAAACAGGACCATGGGCGAAGCGCAAAAATTTCCGAAAACCTTTCCCGTTTCCTGGGATGACATTCAGCGCGATTCGCGGGCCTTGGCCTGGCGGATTGGCGAAAAACAGCAAAATGGCGAAGCTTGGAAAGGCATTATCGCGGTTACGCGCGGCGGGCTGGTGCCGGCGGCGATTGTTTCCCGCGTCTTGCATATCCGCGTGATTGACACGGTTTGTTTGGAATCTTACGACCGCTCCCGCGCCCAAAGCAATGTCGAGGTCTTGAAAAAAATCGAGCATGACGGGGCAGGCTGGCTGGTGATCGATGATTTGGTCGATACCGGCGCCACGGGGCGCACGGTGCGCCAAATGCTGCCCAAAGCCTATTTCGCCACCATTTACGCCAAACCGGCGGGCCGCCCCACGGTTGATACCTTCGTCACCGAAGTCGGCCAAGACACTTGGATTCTTTTTCCCTGGGAAGAAGATGATAAGGATTGGAAATAGGCTCTATCTATCCGTCATCCCCGCGCAAGCAGGGATCCATTGCAAAAAATGATGAAATAGTTTGGTTATGTCGGCCTATATTTACATCATCACCAATCAAAAAAACGGAACCTTGTATATAGGCATGACTAATGATTTGGTTCGCCGTACATACGAACATCAAGAAGGTTTGGTAAAGGGTTTTTCTAAAAAATATGGCCTTAATAAGTTGGTGTATTTTGAAGCCATAGACAGTATTGATGCAGCGATTAAAAGAGAGAAGCAGTTAAAGAAATGGGAAAGGGCATGGAAAATAAAGTTAATCGAGTCCGTTAATCCCCACTGGCAGGATTTATATCAAACAATCGCCAATTAAATTTTTTCATATTAAAAGAATAGTCGTCATCCCCGCGAAGGCGGGGATCCATCTCTCCGATAACGGAGCGTTTGATAAATGGATTCCCGCTTACGCGGGAATGACAAGTTTTATAATGTTCTTTTAAACCGCCACATTATCGATCAGCCGGGTTTTGCCTAAATACACGGCGGCGATAATGCGGCCTTCGCCTTTGCCATTCCATTCTTCCAAAGTTTCGGCATTAACCACGGCGATGTAGTCGACTTTGCCGAAACCGGCGGCGCTAAGATCGGCTTTGGCTTTTTCAACCGCGGCTTCGATATCGCCGCCCTGATGCGCAATTTGGGCAATATTTTGCAGGCTTTTATTCAGCAAGGGCGCAACCCTTCGTTCATGCGGCGCTAAATATATATTGCGCGAGGAAAGCGCCAGCCCATCGGCTTCGCGCACGGTGGGCACACCGATGATTTGGGTGGGAATATTCAAATCGCGCACCAGTTTTTTGACGGTTTGCAATTGCTGATAATCTTTTTTGCCGAAAAATGCCTTATCGGGCATGGCCTGCAGCAATAATTTCGTGACCACTGTCGCAACGCCGGCAAAATGGGTGGGGCGGAATTCTCCTTCCCATTTTTCCGTAACGCCGCTAACCGTAATGCTACTGCCAAAATTGGGCGGATACATTTCAGCGGCATCGGGCGCAAATACCGCATCCACCCCGTGACGGGCGCACAGCGCGATATCGGCCGCCTCTTGCCGCGGATATTTGCTTAAATCCTCATTGGCGGCGAATTGGGTCGGGTTCACAAAAATCGTGACAATCGCATAATCGCATATTCTTTTGGCTTGATTGGCCAATTCCATATGACCGGCATGCAGCGCGCCCATGGTGGGGATCAGGCCAATGGTTTTGCCCGCCCGCGTTGCGTTGCTCCGGAAATCGCGCAATTCCTTGACGGTGCGGAACAGCAAAGGTTCAAGGGAGGTGAATTTTTGTAAAATAGTAAGGCGCATGGTTTTCTCCTGCCGGTATAGTTTTAGCGAACCCTTAAGTGAAATGCAATTTACCTTGGTAAAAGCGGCCATTCCCGCTACATTCCCTTCATGACTTACCCCATTATTACCCTTCTGCCCAAGCAGGGCCGCCGCCTTCGCCATGGCTATCCTTGGGTTTACGCCAATGAAATCGCCATCACCCCTGCCGCCAAGGCCCTAGAGCCGGGCAGTTTGGTGATTATCGCCGATCATGAAAGCCGCCCCCTAGGCGTTGGCTATTTCAATGTCCACAGCCTGATCGCCGCTCGCTTGTTAAGCAATGATCCCACATCCGATATTACCCGGCTTTTGCAGCAGCGCTTAAGCGCGGCGCTGAAATTGCGCTGCGATTTATTTCCCGGCAGCAATTTTTACCGCTTGGTTCATGCCGAAGGCGATCATTTGCCCGGCCTGATTATCGACCGGTATGGCGATATAGTGGTGGCGCAGCTCGGCACCGCCGGCATGGAAAAATTATGGCCGGCGGTTGAAGGGATTTTGCTGAAATTGTTAAATCCGCGCGCGATCGTGCTGCGCAACGATGTGCCTTCCCGCCAGCATGAGCAATTGCCCTTATCAACGCGCCTGGCGCACGGTGTTGTGGAAGGCACGGTACGGGTAGAAGAAAACGGCGTCAGTTATGTGGTAGATTTATTGGAAGGCCAGAAAACCGGGTGGTTCTTCGATCACCGCGCCAACCGGGCGCGCCTGGCGCAATTGGCCAAGGGCAAAGAAGTACTCGATGTTTTTTGCCATAGCGGCGGCTTTGCTTTGGCGGCGGCTAAGGCGGGGGCTGCTGCTATTAACGGCGTTGATGAATCGAAGCTGGCCCTTGAAATGGCGGCGCAAGGGGCGATTGAAAATAAAGTCTCCGTTCCCGCCCTTTGGCATCAGGGCAGCGCCTTTAAGACATTGGAACAATGGAAAGAAGAAGGCAAAAGCTTTGATATCGTGGTGGCCGATCCGCCGGCTTTCGCGCCTGCCCGCAAAGATGTGCCCAAGGCCAAGCGCGCCTACCGCAAATTGGCGCATCTGGCGGCCGATGTGACGCGGCCCCACGGCTATTTATTTTTGGCTTGCTGTTCTTATCACCTAACGCCGGAAACTTTTTTCGATGAAATCGCGCAAGGCATCGGCGGCGCCCGGCGCGCCGGAAAAATTCTATGGAGCGGCGGGGCGGATATGGATCACCCCACCCATCCTTTATTGCCGGAAACTTCCTATCTCAAAGGGCAGTTGTGGCAGCTGGATTAAGAATGAAACGGCTGCTGCTCGCGCGGTAAATCAAGCTGGAATACCGTGCCCTTATCGCTGGTTTCAACAAGCATAATATCGCCGCCATGGGCGCGCATTAAGTCGCGCGCAATCGCCAGGCCCAAGCCGGTGCCGCCGGAACGGGTCGAGCCGGTGAAGGGCTGGAACAAACGCTCTTTGGCTGTCGCGCGCAGGCCCGGCCCGTCATCGGCGATGCGGATGTCGATGCCGCCATCTTCTTTGCTTTTTGCGGTTACCGTCACATGCTTGGCTTCGGCTTCAAGCGCGTTGCGCAATAAATTGGTGATAACGCGGTATAATTCTTCGCGGTCGGCATGGACGGTTAAATCGTCGGCAATTTGAATGTCGATATGGGCCGGGCCGCCTTCCGGCAAAAGCGAGGTGGCGATTTCCTCGGTCAAGGCGCGTAAAGAAAAGTCGGTGCGGTTCAATGATACTTCGCCTTCCTTGGCATAGCTTAAAGTGCGGGCGCATAGGGCAATCGCGCGGTCGATTTGCGCAACAAGGCGCGGCGCCAGTTTTTTCACTTGCGGGTCTTCCAATAACGCCAGCCGGTCGGAGACCAATTGCGCCGCGGTTAAAATATTGCGCAAATCATGGTTGATTTTGGTGACCGCCGTGCCCAAAGCGGCCAGGCGCGCGCGCTGGCGCAAGGAAAGGCGCAAATCGCGCTGCATTGCCGCCAATTCCTGTTCCGCTTGGCCGATTTCATCGGTGCGTTCGCTGGGTTTTAAGGAATTTTTCGGGTTTTCCGGCTCTTTACGAAAGCGCAGCATGGAAAGCGTCAAGCGCTGCATCGGGCTGACCATATAAAATTGCAGCACGGCGAATACCAGCATGGCGGTGATGATCGCAACCGCGACCGACAGCTGCACTTGGCGGTTGGCGTAATCGGATAAGGCCGCCTGCAAATTGCTTTCATCGACCACGACTTCCAAAGGAACAAATTCATTAAGCGGAATGCCGGTTAAGCGCACAATCCGGGTATCGGTGCGCTTAAGCAAAGCAAAAGCTTCACGGATATAATCCCATAACGTCAAATTATTTAAATCGAACATGGCTTGCGGCCGGCCGTTATAATCGGCGCCGGTTTTAAGGCGCAAAGTTTTTCCCTGGCGGTGCAGGCCGATTTCATAAATGCCGAATTGCTCGCGCAAAACCGGGGCCAGCGCGGTTTCATTCATGACATTCGCATTCGAATTCAAGGTCACCAAATAAGCCGCTTCCAAGCGCTGGTTTAAAATCACTTGGTAAGAGCGGCCGATCGAGGGCCCCAAAATCAGAATTTCGCTGACCAAAACGAAAGCAACCGTCAAAACCAAGACCCGCGCCGAAAGCGAGTGCAAAGCCGGCGGCAATAAATCGCGGCGGTTCATCGGATCACCACTTCGGCCAAAATCGGGCGGTGGTCGGATTTAAGATCGGGGCCTTTTTCGATGCGAATCATTTCCAAGCCGCCTTGAAGAAGCATATGGTCAATCGGAATCCCGCCATATTCCAGGCTAATGGGCAGGAAAGTCAAGAACGGCATGCGGATCGGCCAAGTGGTAAAGCCCGGATCATAGCTGGTAGCAGGGCGCAAATCGCTTTTTTCAATGATTTTGGCGAATGATTTACTCCACGGCACGGTATTGAAATCGCCCGCCACCAAAACCGGGCCTTTCAGCGCTTTGGCCAGTTCGATTAAAAGGTCGATTTGCTCTTCGCGGCTCGCATGGCCGGAAGGGGTTAAGGGACGCAGCAAATGCACGCCCACGATGGTGATTTGTTTGCCGCCAACGGTTAATTCGGTAATCAGCCCCGGCTGGGCTTCGTTCGGCCAATTCAGCCACTGACTGCGCTTGAAAGGATGCCTGCTTAAAATGTAAGTGCCGCCGCGCAAATCGCGCTCGGTGCCAAGGCTATAGGGATAGACGTCTTTTAAGCGTTGCAAATCTTCCTGCCAGGCGGCGTTGGCCTCGACCAGCACGGCGACATCGACCGGGCGGCGGCGCAAATAATCGAGCAATTTTTCATGATCTTCATTACGCCGCCATAAATTAAAACTTAAGACCTTTAAGGCCTGGCCGGGCGCTTCTGGGGCTTCAGGGGCGGTGGGCAAAGGATTCAGGGCGGCCATATTGATCGCGACGATCAGCCCTAAAAGGATGATCTGTAAAAAATTCAGGCGCAAAATGGCTGGGATCAGCAATAAAGCCGCCAAAACCAAATAATGCGGGCGGAAATTGCCCAGCAAATCGCCAAGCCACCCCTCGGCGTTCAGGGTGGCCAACATACTCGCCAGCAGCAGGAAAACAGTCATGTTGGATTGACTTATAGCGGGCGCTGGGCTATACAACCAGACTAATTTTAAGAAGACCAAAGAATAGGATTTTAAGCCATGGCTAAAACCAAAAGAACCTACCAACCCAGCAAAAAAGTGCGCACCCGCCGCCACGGTTTCCGCAAGCGTAACGCCACGAAATCGGGTAAAAAAGTCTTGGCGCGCCGGCGCCGCCAGGGCCGCAAGCGCTTAACCGTCGTTTAAGTGGCGAAAGCCGCTTCACCCATCCGCTCTTTGCCGGCGCGTTCCGATTTTTTGCGGCTTGCCAAGCTTGGGCATAAATACGTTACTCCAACCATGATTATGCAAGTGGAATACCCCTCTTCAATGAATGCCGTTTCCTCGCCGATTTGGCTGGGGCTGACCGCGACAAAGAAAATCGGCAATGCGGTTTTGCGCAACCGCGCCCGCCGCCGCTTGCGGGCATTGGCGCGCCAAGCGATTGGCGATTATTTGCCCAGCGGCAGCAAGATCGTATTAATCGCCACAACTAAAACCGCCCAAGCGCCGTTTGAAACGCTGGCCGCCGATTTGAAAAAAGGCTTAAGCGCCTTGGAGGGTAAGCGGCCATGAAATATATTTTACTGGCTTTGGTGCATACCTATCGTTTCACCTTTTCCTATTTCACCAAAAATTCATGCCGTTTTCAGCCCAGCTGTTCGGCCTATGCGCTGGAAGCTTTGCAAAAGCACCGCTGGCCTAAGGCATTTTCCTTAATTGCCGGGCGGATTTCGCGCTGCCATCCTTACGGCCGCCATGGCCACGACCCGGTTCCTGAAAGGTAGTTTATGGATACGAATCAACGTAATTTGCTGTTGGCGATTTTAATTTCCGTCGTGATTTTGGGCGGCTTTCAATATTTTTACCAAGGCCCCTTGCAAGAAGAAGCGCGCCGCCAGGCGGCGCTTGCTCCCACCAAAGCGGAAACCGCTAAAACCGATCCAACTCAGCAGCCGGCCGGGATTCCGCCGTTGCTCGACCGCGATCAGGCATTGGCGCAATCGCCGCGGGTGAAAGTGAAAAACGCGCTTATTGAAGGCTCGATCGCCCGCCAGGGCGCCCGGATCGACGATGTGGTTTTAACCAAGTACCGCGAAACCATCGATCAGGCCAGCCCGCCGATTCATTTGCTGCAACCGGCGCAGACTTCGCAAGGCTATTACGCCGAGTTTGGCTGGCTTGCCGCTCCCGAGCAAGGCGCGGTTCAATTGCCAACCGCGCAAACTATTTGGCAGGCGAATAGCGATCAAGTCACGCCGCAAAAGGCCGTGACATTAACCTATGACAATGGCCAAGGTTTGGTATTCGAGCAGCGTTTTGGCCTTGATGACCATTACCTGATTCACGTAGCGCAAACCGTGAAAAATATTTCATCGAAACCCGTTACCTTAAATCCCTTCGCGCTTTTATCGCGCCGCGAGCCGGAAACCGGCCATCATTATGGCATTTTACATGAAGGCATTGTCGGCGTTTTGAATGGCAAGCTGGTTGAATTAAAATATGATGAGGTTAAGGAAGAAAAAGCCATCGCCCGGCAAACCGCTGGCGGCTGGCTTGGCATTACCGATAAATATTGGCTAACCGCGCTGGCGCCGGAAAATCAAGGCGATATGAAAACCCGGGTGGCCTATTCGCCCGCCCCCGACCGCGACCGGTATCAGGTTGATTATGTGCTTCCCTCGCGCACCATTGGGCCGGGCGAAAGTGTCACGGTTGGGCATTATCTGTTCGCCGGCGCCAAGGAAGTCAAGCTCTTGGATGCCTATGAAGATAAATACAACATTCCGCGTTTCGATTTGGCTGTCGATTTCGGCTGGTTTTATTTTCTGACCAAGCCGATCTTTTTGCTGCTGCATTTTATGTATCAATTGCTGGGCAGCTTTGGCCTGGCGATTTTGGGATTGACGGTCATCATCCGTCTGATCGTATTTCCGCTGGCGAATAAATCTTACCGCACGATGAATAAATTAAAAGACTTACAGCCGGAAATGCTGAAGCTGCGGGAAAAACATAAAGGCGATGTCGCCGCTCAGCACAAGGAAATGGCGGCGTTTTATCAGCGGCACCAGGTCAATCCGTTAAGCGGCTGTTTGCCGATTTTAATTCAAATCCCGATTTTCTTTTCGCTGTATAAAGTATTGTTCGTCACCATTGAAATGCGCCATCAGCCTTTTTACGGCTGGATTCATGATTTATCCGCGCCCGATCCGACGACAATTTTTAATTTGTTCGGCCTCATTCCGTGGGATCCGCCGACCTTTTTAATGATTGGCGCTTGGCCCATCATCATGGGCTTTACCATGTGGCTGCAGCAGCGCATGAGCCCCAGCAGCATGGACCCGGCGCAAGCCCGTGTCTTTGCTTTGTTGCCCTTCATTTTCACTTATTTGCTGGCGCAATTTCCGGCCGGCTTGGTGATATATTGGGCGTGGAGCAATATTTTGGGCATCGGCCAGCAATATTTCATCCGCGTGCTGGATAAAAAACACCGGGCAAAAATTGGCAAAGCCTAATCCGCCCGATAAATTATTTAGCGCCCCTTGCCGGTTGGTGATCAGCGCGGCCAAACCCGCGCAATTTCCCTTTTCGCCTTTGCCGGAAATCGCTTTTGCCGGGCGGTCGAATGTCGGTAAATCCAGTTTCTTGAATTCCTTGCTGGGCAGAAAACTGGCGCACACTGCGAAAACGCCGGGGCGCACGCAGTTGCTTAATTTTTTCAATTTGGGCGACCGCCTGATGCTGGTCGATATGCCGGGCTATGGCTATGCCAAAGTGGCGCCTGAACAGCGCCAAAAATGGAATGATTTAATCGGCGAATATCTAACCACGCGCCCCAATTTATTGGGGGTTTTGGTGTTAATTGATTCGCGGCACGGCTTTAAACCAAGCGATCTCAAGCTGCTAGAATGGCTTGACGAAATCAACGTTTCTTCTATGATCATCGGCACCAAGGCCGATACGTTAAAAGCGGATGAGGCCAAGAATATGCTGGCGCACCTCAAAGAAAAAAATGGCGAGGCGTGGCTGGTCAGCGCTAAAAACGGTTTGGGCATTAAAGATATTCAAACCGAGCTTTATAAGAAATGGAGCGCAACAAAGGAAGGTTAGGGAATGAGTAGCTCAGTTTTTGCGATTTATTGCGGATCGAATCCGAATATATTCAATCCCCAAATAGCCCCCGGAAATGCTATTTTAAACCGGGAGTGTGGGATTTTATTAGAAGACCTCCGCCAGCAAGAGGCGGTAGCCGTGGTCGGCGGCCTGGGGCGTCCCGGCTCGCCCATGCATCTCGTTAATGAAATAATGGCGCCGGCCGGATTGCTAAGCACCGTAACCGTGCCAACCGAGCAAACCAATACCAGCCACCCTTCCGATCAATCGCAAACCACGCTTACCTTGCGCCATTCCCTGTTGCGCAATGCCGCGTTCATGGCTTTGACCGACCACGCCATTGTTTTGCCCGGCGGTTTTGGCGTGCTGCATGAAATAATGGACGAAATATATGCCATGGAGCAGGGCCAAGTTCCGTTGCAGCGGCGCTTGTTGTTTTTAAACGCTGACGGGTATTTTGATTGCTTCCGGAATTTCATCACCGGCTCCAGCGAACATAGCAGCTTTATCGCCAGAAATGTCGCCCGCCGCTGTCTTTTCTTTGATAGCGCGGAATCCCTGGCAAAAGCCAGCCGTACTTTGTTGGCGCCCGCTGGCGATTTTCGCTTTATCGATCACACGACGGTGCCGCAACTAGGCAACAAGACGGAATCATATTATTTTCTAGGAAATCCTTCCCTTTATCCCGAAAACGCACGCTGTTTGGGAATCCCGGTAAGCCGGACCGAATTGCGTGATCCGTTTCAAACCATTTTAAAACAAGTTCTACGGGCGATTGCTAAAGAAGGCTGTGTCGAAAGAGTCGGTGTATATAACAGAAATACCGCCGCTTCCCAAACTTTGCGCCAGGAACTGGAAAGCAGCCTCATCCGCTATCATGGCTTGGCGACCGAAGAAGACAGGGCGCAAGGGATCAGCATGTCGGGCGTTACTCATATTGCGCCATCGGAAGCCGCTTTAACCGAATTATGGCTAATGCTGCATGATGCGCTGCTGTTTCATCCCAATTCCTTGCATGATTGCCGCTTGTTGGCCACGGTCTTAAATTTGAAAGCAATCGATGATCCGCTGTGCCGGCATTTAATGGTAGTATATAGCGGCGCTATTAAAAGCGATTTATTTTCCCAAATACGCATCATGGTCAACCGCGGCGCGGCCAACATGCAGCACGTCGGCAACTTAAAGCAGGTTCACTGTCCGGACGAAGTGATCGCTCATCTTAAACAGCACTTCCGCCAGCGCAGATCCGCCTCGGCGCAATCGCTAGCCCTTCAGCCCTACCGCCCGCCGGTGCTTCCTGAGCAAGTGCATACAATCCGCCGCCTTTTGCATGGCCGCTTGCGCCAGCCTATGGCGGTGCGCTAGATTGCGGTTTCCATGGCTAAACCCAAACTGAATCAGCCGCTTGCCCCCTCCCGCCCGTTGGAAGCGGAAATTTCCGCTTGCACCGATCAATATTTTCAAAA
>JBFXCK010000014.1:0-44296 GCA_050182275.1 Dongiaceae bacterium
TATTGATGTTGCTCATCCTTCGACAAGCTCAGGATGAGCGAAGATAAAACTAAGCTCATGGTGAGCTTGTCGAACCATGAGCTTTTATTCAAAACTACTTCCGCAAGCCCAGACGTTTGATAACGTCTTCATACTTGGCAAGGTCGGTTCTCTTTAAATATTTCAACAGCCTGGTGCGGTTCGAGACTTTCAAAAACAACCCCTTACGCGAATTCACGTCGTTCGGGTTTTTTTGCAAATGTTCGCTCAGCTCATTGATTTCGGAAGTCAGAATGGCGATTTGCACTTCTGGCGATCCTGTATCGTTGGCGGTTCGTTGAAACGGTTTAATCTGGGCCGCTAATTTGGGAGCGGCGGGTTTATTTTTTGTAACAGGCGACATCGTTTTATCCTTTCTTTGTTATAGCGTTAAAAGTTCAGCACGCGGACCGGTTGCAGCCGGTTGCCGCTCATTTCCACCAGCGCCACGGTACGGCCCTGACTCACCGCCCGGCACAGAATTGGTTCTGCCTCGGGCGAAATGGGCACGGTAATTGTCCGGCCCTGGCGTAAATGGGCTTCTTGGTTTCGATCGATGGGAAAAGCCGGGATGTCGTCCAGCGCCGCATCAACCGGCAACAAGAAACTGTTTAAGGGGTTTACCCCTGTGGGGGTGTTATCCCCTATTTTTTCCAAAGAATCCAGCGAAATTGCATGGGATTCGGTAAAAGGCCCGGCTTTAGTCCGCCTTAAGGCGCTGACATAGCCAAAACACCCCAAAAGACGGCCCAAATCCCTAGCGATCGCCCGCACATAGGTGCCCCTGCCGCAATGGCAGCGGAAAATGGTGGCGCCGGCCGCTTCATCCATACTTAATATAGTAAGGCTGTCGATAAAGACCTGGCGGGGGTCAAGCTTAACTTCCCCGCCTTCACGCGCAATGTCATAGGCCCGCATCCCATCTTTTTTAATGGCGGAATAGGTGCAAGGGATTTGCCAAACCTCGCCGATGAATTGGGGGATGAATTTTTCAATCTCGGCTTGGGTTGGGCGGTTGGCTGATTCTTTAACTACCTTACCTTCGGAATCATCGGTATCGCGCTCCTGGCCCCAGGTGACGGTGAAATCATAGATCTTATCGCCATCCATGACATAAGAAGTTGTTTTGGTGGCCTCACCCAAGGCGATGGGCAAAAGGCCGCTTGCTAAGGGATCAAGTGTGCCGGCATGGCCAACCTTGGCGGCGCTGGTTAAACGTTTAATTGCCCCCACCACTTGGGTTGAACCCATGCCAACCGGCTTATCAATGACCAACCAGCCATTGATTTTTTTCTTGATGCGTTTGAATTGTTTGGGTTGTTCGGTCATGCTTAACGGCTGCGCGGCTCCCTCATCCAAAAGCGCCAAATATTGCCTTGGTAAGACATATCAACTCCATTTTCAAAACCGAAGCCACGCAATAATTTAGCCGAGGCTTGATTTTCAACCGGCGCTGCCATGGTTATCGCCAAGAAATGGTCAATGCCGATCATTCCTTCATGAGCGACATAAGCGGCCATTAATTCCGGCCCCATTCCCCTTGCCTCAGGGTCGGTAACGATTTGACGGATATATCTAACGCCTTCCTTATGGCGGCCAAGCCAGCGGGTAATTTCGGTGGGCCAATTATATTTGGATGGCATATTGGCCTTATAAATTCCTTCAAAATTATAGGCCAAAACATAGCCGACTTTTTCCCCGGCAATATCGCCTATCAGAACAGTTTGCGTTTCAATCGCTTCGGCCATTTCTTCGCGCGATAATCCGCCCAGTAAAAAACCGCGGCGGCTTGATTCACCGGGACTAGCCTTGATTTGCTCCAGGCTTGCCACGCGTTTGGCTTGCAATTGTAAAATTTTTTCCAAATCCCTTGACATGGGGGTATAAACAACTAAATCCGTCGCTAATGGCTCACTAACTTTGCTATTCATATCACTTCCTCCTTTTTAATATTTTTCAATTTCAGCTTGGGCTCAGTTATGTTAACGGGTACGGGGCTCTTTCATCCAAAAACTGCGAGTTTGGGCGGGTAATCCCTGCTCGATACCATTTTCAAAACCTTGAGCAGCCAATAATTTTTTAGCCGCGCCATTTTCAACCGGCGCGGATAAAACATGTCCTATAAAATGGCGTATGCCAGCAGCTTCGGATTGACGCAAAAACTTTTCTACCAAAGGCCCGCCTAAGCCGCGAATACCTGCTGCTGCAGCAATTTCTACAATTTGACAAAGTGGGGTGGGAGCTGGTGCTCGGGTAGCTATCCACTTTAATGCCTCGGTTGGCCAAGGAATACCTTGCTGGAGCCCAATTCTAGCATCGCGTGCAAGAACATACCCTTTAACTCGGCCTTGCAAAGTTGCAACCAAGCTCTGGGGGTTATTGGAATTCTCTATAATATCCGCAATATCTTCTCTCTCGCCCTCAATAAATCCGCGCCGACTGCAAAGAGAAATCTGATCTGCAGGAAGTGAACCATATACATAGACAAAACGCTCTGACTCAATCTCGGCAATTTGCACTGCATCAGCTACCGTGGCTACATGATATTCATACTCACTCATATCACTTCCTCCTTTTTGACGTTTTTCAACAGTTTTTCAATTTTTTCGGCTTCGGCGAAACTTTCATCGGGTAAAAAGCGTAAAGTGGGCGCCAGGCGCAATTCCACTTCCTGCACCACCAAATGGCGCAAATGGGGAGCTGCCTGATTTAACGCTTCCACCACCGCCTTTTGCTCTTGCCCGCCTAAGGGCATGACGAATACTGTTGCATGACGGAGATCAGGCGAGATGCGCACTTCGGTGCAGGTGATCGGAATGCGGGCGATTTCCGGCGCTACATCACGCGGATAAAAGCCGCCATGGCCGAAAATGCCGGCCAAGGCATGGCGGATTTCTTCGGCCACTTTGCGCTGGCGCACGCTGGGGCCAGCTTGGTTTTGTTTAATACGCATTACCTTTGCCTTTTATTTTTTATTCAGCGTTTTATTTTACGACGCCGCATCAAAACTTCTAGCGATTTGTTCGGTTTCAAAACATTCAATCACGTCTTTGGCCTGAATATCGCTGTAATTTTCAAACGCCATGCCGCATTCATAGCCTTCACTTACTTCTTTCACTTCATCCTTAAAGCGTTTTAGGGTTTTCAGCTTGCCTTCATGGATGACCACGTTATCGCGCAGCAAGCGCACGCCGGCGCCGCGCTTGACCACGCCATTAGTGACATAACAGCCGGCGATCTTGCCGACCTTGGTGATGTTGAAGACTTCGCGGATTTCGGCATTGCCGATATGTTTTTCACGCAATGTCGGCGCGAGCAAGCCGGAAAGCGCCTGCTTCATATCATCGACAATTTGATAAATGATCGAATAATAGCGGATATCGATATTATCGCGCTTGGAAATTTCGCGCGCGGTGGCATCGGCGCGCACGTTAAAGCCGATAATCAGCGCATTCGATGCCGCGGCCAAGGTGACATCCGATTCGGTGATGCCGCCAACGCCGGCATGCAATAAGCGCAACGCCACTTCGTTAGACGATAATTTTTCAAGCGTGCCGCGAATGGCCTCGAGCGAGCCTTGCACATCGGCCTTGACCAGCACGGGCAATTCTTTGACTTCGCCTTGTTTGATTTTCGATAATTGCTGTTCGAGCGTGCCGCGGGCTGCGGTGGCGCTTTTCACATTGCGGGCGCGGCGGTCGCGGAATTCGGCGACTTCACGGGCGCGGTTTTCATTTTCCACCACCACGAAATCGTCGCCGGCCAAAGGCGTGCCTTGGAAACCCAAAACTTCAACCGGCATGCCCGGGCCAACCGCCACAACATTTTTCCCTTTATCATCAACTAAGGCCCGCACCCGGCCCCATTCGGCGCCGGCGACAAAAATCTGGCCGACTTTTAACGTGCCTTTTTGCACCAAAACCGTCGCCACTGCGCCGCGCCCGCGATCCAGCTTGGCCTCGATCACGATGCCCTCGGCGGCGCGGTTGGGGTTGGCTTTTAAATCCAAAATTTCGGCTTGCAGCAAAATCGCTTCTTCCAGCTTATCCAGATTTTGTTTGTTCTTGGCCGAAACTTCGACCGCCAAGATTTCGCCGCCCATATCTTCGGTCGCGATCCCATGCTGCAGCAAATCGGTTTTCACGCGCATCGGATTGGCGCCCGGCTTATCGATTTTATTGATCGCCACAATGATCGGCGCCTTGGCTGCCTGCGCATGATGGATGGCTTCGATGGTTTGTTTCATCACCCCATCATCGGCCGCTACGACCAGCACCACAATATCGGTGACATTGGCCCCACGCGCGCGCATCGCGCTGAAGGCCTCGTGGCCGGGGGTGTCGATGAATGAAATCTTTTTTCCATTGGCCAGCGTTACATTATAGGCGCCGATATGCTGGGTGATGCCGCCGGCCTCGCCGCTTACCACATCGGTTTCGCGCAACGCATCAAGTAGCGAAGTTTTGCCATGATCGACATGGCCCATAATGGTGACGACCGGCGGGCGCGGCGTCATATCTTCCGGCTTATCTTCTTGCCCGCTAAGGCCGATTTCAATATCGGCTTCGGTCACGCGTTTTACTTTGTGGCCGAATTCCTGGACGATTAATTCCGCCGTGTCGGCGTCGATCGGCTGGCTGATGGTGACCATCATGCCCATTTTCATCAACGACTTGATAACGTCGGCGCCGCGCACCGCCATGCGGTTGGCGAGTTCCCCAACCGTGATGGTTTCAGGGATAATCACATCGCGGATGATTTTTTTATCTTCTTCCGGCCCTTGCGCCTTTAATTTTTCTTTTTGCCGCGCGCGCCGCATCGAGGCAAGCGAGCGGGTGCGCTCGATCTCACCATCTTCGGTGCTTAACACGCGGGTGAGCGATAATTTTCCGGCGCGAATGCCTTCTGCGCCCTTCCAGGGCGTGCCGCCGGCGCGGCGCTTGGCGGGGCCGCCTTTGCGCCCCTCCTCTTCGCTATCTTCGGTGGCGGTTGAGGGGGCTTTTAATAATCTTTTCGCCTGTTCTTCGGCGCGGGTTTTGGCTTGCTCTTCCGATTTTTTACGCGTTTCCTCGCCTTCGCGGCGTTTTTTCGATTCCGCTTCGGAAGCAAGGCGCACGGCTTCGGCCTCGGCTTTTTTGCGGGCGAATTCATCATCCAGTTGCTTGCGGATCGAGGCTTGGCTTTCGCTGCCTTTAACGGCGCCCAATACCGCCTGGGCGCGGCGGGCTTTTTCTTCGGCGGTCAGGGTGGGCAGCGCGTCGCTTCCGGCTTCGGGGGCGGGCGATGCCGCTTTGGCCGGGGCCGAAGGCTCGGGTCCGGCGGGGCGGCGGCGTTTAACTTCGACTTGGACACTGCGCGAACGCCCTTGCGCCAAGGATTGGCGCACCTTGGCGGCGCCGCCCGCAGCGGTGGGCTGGCTGGCGCCGGCCGGCAGCTTTAATTCAAGCTTGCCGCCGAGGCTTAAGGGTTTTTTCTTTTCAGTATCCTTGGTCATTCAATCCTGCTTGCTGGTATTTACGCGGCCGTGGTTGCGTTTGTATCACCGGGTTTTGGCTCATCGGCAAACCAGGAAGCGCGCAAATCCATAATGATTTTTTCGGCTTGCGGCTTATCGATGGGGGATGCGGCCAGCATTTCAACCAGCTCATCGCCCGCCAAATCGGCGACATCATTCAAGGTTTTGACGCCGCCCTGGCCCAGCAATAAAATTTGCTCTTTGCTGAACAATTCGGTTGTTGCCAATTCATCGCTGATTTTAAGCGCTTCGCATTCCTTGGCGAATTTCTGATCGCGCGCGGCCACGAAAGCCTTGGCGCGTTCATGCAATTCACCGGCCACTTCAGCGCTGAAACCTTCGATGCCGCTTAAATCTTCGAGGGGGGCGGCGGCGATATCGTCAACTGACGTAAAGCCTTCGGACACCAGAAGATGCGCGATCACCTCATCGACATCCAAAGCCTCTAAGAAAAGCTGCGAGCGGACTTTATATTCTTCCTGGCGGCGCTGCGATTCTTCGGCTTCCGTAAGAATATCGATATCCCAGCCAACCAGCATCGAGGCGAGCCTTACATTTTGCCCACGGCGGCCGATCGCCAAACTTAATTGTTCATCGGGCACAACCACTTCCAGGCGGTTGCTTTCTTCATCCACCACCACTTTGGTGACTTCGGCCTGGTTTAAGGCATTCACCACAAAGGTCGCCGGATCAGGCGACCACAGAACGATATCAACTTTTTCGCCCTGCAATTCGTTGGAAACGACGGTCACGCGCGAACCGCGCATGCCGATACAGGCGCCGACGGGGTCGATATTGTGATCCTTTGAAATGACGGCCATTTTGGCGCGCGACCCGGGATCGCGCGAAACCGCTTTAATTTCAATCACGCCGTCATAAATTTCCGGCACTTCCTGGGCGAACAGCTTGGCCATGAATTGCGGATGGGTGCGTGATAAAAAGATTTGCGGGCCGCGCGCTTCGGCGCGCACATCATAAATATAAGCGCGCACCCGGTCGCCCTGGCGGAAAGTTTCGCGCGGCAGCAATTCATCACGGCGCAGCATGGCTTCGCCCTTGCCCAGATCGACAATCACATTGCCGAATTCCACGCGCTTGACGATGCCGTAAATGATTTCGCCGATTTTATCCTTATATTCGCGGAATTGCTTTTGCCGTTCGGCTTCGCGCACCTTGCTGACCACGACTTGCTTGGCGTTCGAGGCGGAAATGCGCCCGAAATCGATCGAGGGCAGAATATCGGTGATGAATTCGCCCAGCTTGATGTCTTTCTTGATTTTCTTGGCGTCTTTCAATGAAATTTGCGTCATATCATTGACAATGGGGTCGGCCACTTCGCGCACGCGCATGATGGTCACCTTGCCGTCTTTGCGGTCGATTTCGGCGCGGATATCATGCTCATAGCCATATTTAGCGCGGGCGGCTTTTTGAATCGCCTGCTCAAGCGCTATGAACATTTCCTCGCGCTCCAAACCTTTTTCGCGTGCGGCGGCGTCTACCGCCTGGATTAATTGGCCTGATAATAATTCCAGCATTTTTTACCCTTTCCTTTTTAACAAATCTTCCGACAATACCAATTGCGCCGAAGCAATATCTTCCAGCGCTAAATTATATTCGATTCCATCAACCGCCATGATAATGGCGTTACCCGAAATTGCTTTCAACACGCCTTTGAAATTACGGCGGCCATTTTGCGGCATTTTGGTTGAAGCTTTAATTTCATAGCCCGCATGGCGCTGAAAATCTTTTAGCGTGCGCAAGGGCCGGTCGATGCCGGGCGAGGAGACTTCCAAAATGTAAGAACCCGGCATGGTTTCTTCGACTTCGAATACGGCCGATAAATGGCGGCTGACGGTTGCGCATTCATCAAGCGAAATGGGTTTGCCGTCTTGATGCTCGGTCATGATTTGCATGGTGGGGCGGTTTTTGCCGCCGATTAAACGGAATAACACCAAACGATAGCCCAAATGGGAAAGCTGGCTTTCCAGCAATGCCTCGATTTCCGCCGGGGTTTTTTTAACCGCGGGCAGCATTGATCCCTCCGCCCCTTCCGGAGGCAGGCGATGTTTGGCGCTTTCCGCCTTATGGTAATCGTGACGCGACAATTCCCTTAACCTCTTTACATTTAAGCCCAATAAAAAAGTGGGTTCCGGTTGGAATCCCACTTTTTTTATTCCGGCACTGATAAGGGGGAATATAGCGAAAAATGATGCAAACACAAGGATTTTTCAGCGGTTTTTTGTTAAGTTATTGAAATTAAATGATTAAATATTTAAAAGCCCTTTTTCCTACCTTATTTAATGTTGTTTTTAAGGAAACTATATAGTAAGGTGCGGCCCTGCTACTAATAAACTAATAAATATAGAATGGAACCGATGAATCTTTTTTGGCCATCCCCCGCACCGAACATTTTGCAAGCAACTTGCGCCGCTATTCCTTACGAGCAATTTGACCGGACTTGGAAAGAGCGTTTACCCGATGCCATGGACCGCGCGGTCTTGTGGGTGATTTTCCGGGGCGCCATGCATATGGAAGATAAAAGATTCCAGGGAAATTGCACTTTGGAACGGCTGCACCGCATCGGCCGCGCCACTGCCTGTATGCATTTTTGCCATACCAAACGGCTTGGCTTGGAAAAAACCCTTTACACGCGGGGATTCCGTCAGCGCCATTTCCAAAAATCCGTATTGATGGCTATTTTGCATCCGGAAATATGCGCCGCGCGCTATCCGGTCGAGGCGCCGCTGAACGAAGCGGCCTTGGCGGCCATCGGTATGAAGACCGGCCTGGGCGCGAATGGGCTTTGGCTATTGAAAATCATTATGGATAATTCGGTCAATCATTCCCCCAGCAAGCCGCCGGCGGCCTTCTTCCAAGAAGCTATGAAAATGAATCCCGGTATATATTATAAATTCAATTCCCTTGGCAAAAAATATCCTGTTTTTTCTCCCACGCCGCAATTGGTAAGCGCCGCGCGGCATGATGTTATCGACTCTTATCTTATCCCCGCCTTGCGCCTATTGCTGACCGAAGCTGCGGCCGACCGGCAATTCCTGGCGCAATTCGCCAAGGAAGCCTCGATAAACCCGCCGGCTTTAAAGGGGCAAGCCAGGCTTGCCGAAGCTGAAAAAATCGCTTATTCCCGTTAGGATTTTTTCCACACGCTCCATTTTGACAGGCGGCCCGCCCGCTTGGCTTTGGCTTGATACCGCGTCTCCCCCCATAATTCGGGTTCATTTTCCGACCAATTTTTGATGGCTTTAAGCTTGGGAAATTGCGCCAGCACCTCATCCATCCATTGGCGGTAGCTTTCATGATCGCTGGCCAAATGCAAATGGCCGTTCCTTTTTAAAACGCGCAAAATTTCTGCAATAACTTCGGCGCTTACAATGCGGCGGTCATGATGGCGCTTTTTGGGCCAGGGGTCGGGGAATAAAATATAAACATGCTCTAAAGATTCCTCTTTCAGCGCCGCCAATAAAATCCGCGCATCGTCTTGAAAAATCCGGACATTGGAAATTTTCTTTTCGGTTAAACCGCGCGTAGCTTTGGCGACGCCGCTTAAGAAAGGCTCGGCGCCCAAAAACCCGGTTTCAGGATAGGTTTGGGCTTGCAGCAATAAATGCTCGCCTGCGCCAAAGCCGATTTCGAGCGCATAAGCATTATATTTTTTGCCGAATATTTGGGAAAAATCGAGCGGCGCGCTTTCCCTGCTGAATATATAGCGCGGCAAATCATTGGCGAGATGGGTTTTTTGCAAAGCGCTTAAGCGCCCCGATTTCCGGCCATAGACGCGGCGTTTAACGGGCGCGGGATTAGCCGAGTTTTTTAAGCTCATTCACCAAATCGGTTTTTTCCCAGGAAAAGCCGCCATCCGCTTCCGGCTTGCGGCCGAAATGGCCGTAAGAGGCCGTGCGCTGGTAAATCGGTTTATCCAATTGCAAATGTTTCCGGATTCCCCGCGGGCGGAGATCGACCAATTCCTGTAATTTCGCGCTGATTTTGTCTTCATCCGCCTGGCCTGTGCCAAACGTATCGACATAAACCGACAAGGGGCGCGCCACGCCAATGGCATAGGAAATTTGAATCAAGCAGCGTTCGGCCAAGCCGGAGGCCACCACATTTTTCGCCATATAGCGCGCCACATAGGCGGCCGAGCGGTCGACCTTTGAAGGGTCTTTGCCTGAAAACGCGCCGCCGCCATGGGGGGCCGAGCCGCCGTAAGTATCGACAATAATTTTACGGCCCGTTAAACCCGTATCGCTATCCGGCCCGCCAATTACAAAGCGCCCGGTTGGATTAACATAAAACTTGTCTTCTTGGCACATCCAGCCTTCGGGAAGGCAGCCGCGCACATAGGGGCGGATGATTTCGCGTATATCATTTGAATTCAACCCGTCGCGGTGCTGGGTGGAGACGACAATAGCTGTCGCTTCGGTCGGTTTGCCATAGCGGTAATTCAGCGTAACCTGGCTTTTAGCATCGGGGCGCAGATCGGGCAAATTGCCGCGATGGCGTTCTTCCGCCAAGATGCGCAAAATTTTGTGAGCATAGTAAATGGGGGCCGGCATTAAATCTTCGGTTTCATTGCAGGCAAAACCAAACATGATGCCCTGATCGCCCGCCCCTTCTTCCTTATTGCTGTTGGTGGAAGAATCAACGCCCAAGGCAATATCGGCCGATTGCTTATGCACCACACAATCGATGTTTAAATTTTTCCAGTGAAAGCCTTCTTGGTCATAGCCGATTTTGCGCACCGTTTCGCGGGCAATGTCGCATAAATCCTGGTTGGTGATGGAATCGGCGCCCCTGACTTCGCCGGCCAAAACCAGCTTGTTGGTGGTGGCCAGAGTTTCCAAGGCGACCCGCGCCTGGGGGTTGACCTTTAAATAGGAATCCAAAATCGCGTCCGAAATCTGATCGCAAATCTTATCGGGGTGGCCTTCGGCAACCGATTCGGAGGTGAATAAATAAGAAGCCCGCGCTGCATTCGCGGCAGGTGTGGGTGCGGCGGGGCTGCGGAAAAGAGCGGAGAGGTTTTTCATGGGATAATGGCAAGGCTGGAGTTTAAGGGGAAAATTTAAACAGGCTTATTTTATAGTACAGGATAACGCCGCCGCCCAGAGGGAAATGCGACTTTTAGCTATTGATCGCCGCCTTCGCCCTTGGCCAGGTTACGCACCATTTCCACCACCGATTTCCGCACCTTGGGATCCTTGATGCGGTTATAGGCGCGGAGCAATTCGTTGATATCGGCGGTGATTTTCGGTTCCACCTGATAGGCGGCTTGTTTGGGCGCGGCTACGCCGGGGAAAGCTTTGACGTTAGCGGCATCGAATTCATCGAAGAAGAAATTGATCGGGGTCGATAAAACTTGGCTGATATCGAATAGACGGCTGGCGCCGATACGGTTGGCGCCGCTTTCATATTTTTGCACTTGCTGAAAAGTAATGCCGAGCGCATCGGCCAATTTTTCCTGGCTGATGCCGGTGACGCTGCGCAAATATCTAAGGCGTGATCCGACATGGGCGTCGACCGGGCTTTTACGGCCCTTGGTTTTACCGCCGCGCCCTTTAGTTGTTTTTGTTGCTGAACTTGCCATTTTTTATCAAACCTCTCGTTTATTGCTAGCGGCAAAGGGCTTTGCGCCCTTCCCCTTCTTAAGCTAAGGGATAATATAGTATGTAGCGCATACTGATGAATGCCGTCAACCTAATGGAATAGGTCTATATTTTACGCGGCTTTTTTCTTATCCCGGCCGCTCCATTTTGCGCTTAAGGCCAATAATAGCATTATAGTTGCTAATATCGTGTTACCAAAACGCGCATACAAGGGGGGCTTAAGGGCGGGGGGCAGGGCGGCATCGATAAAGCCGGTCATACCCAGCGCCATACTTTCCCGCACCCGTCCATGAGCATCGATCACCGCTGAAATCCCCGTATTGGCCACGCGAATCAAGGGCAAGCCGGTTTCAATGCTGCGAAAACGGCTGCTGGCCAAATGCTGATAAGGGCCCGCCGTGTGGCCATACCAGGCATCATTGGTAATATTAAGCAGCCATCTAACCTTCTGTATAGGGGTAACTTTCCCCGGAAAAATCACCTCATAACAAATTAACGGGCTAAAGGGCGGCAAATTATCCAGCTGCATGGCGGCAGGGCCTGGGCCGGGCGAAAAATCGATGCTGCCCGCCAAGAAAGGCAAGCCGCCAAATAATTTTCTGCCCGGTACATATTCACCCCAGGGCACCAAATGAAATTTATCATAAACCGCCACAGCCGCGCCTTGATGATCAAGGGCCACCAAAGAATTGCGCAAACTTTCAACCTTGCCCGTTTCATCGCGGATGAGGCGGAGCGTGCCGGTTACCAAAAACGCGCCCGGCGGCACCGCGTTGGCGATAGATTGGCGCACCTCTTTGTTTTCCATCAAGGCGAATGGCACAGCGGTTTCCGGCCATATGATCAGATCGGGGTTTTTGCCGGGTAAATTTTGGATTTGGCTTAAAATCAGCAGCTTTTGCAAATGCTGGGGCCATTCATCGGGATGCCACTTCATGCGTTGCGCGATATGCGGCTGCACCAAGCGGATGAGGGGCGCGCCTTCTGCCGCGGGTTTGGCCGCCGGTAAACGGGCCGTTCCCCAAATTTGCAACGCGCCCGCCGCCATCAGCATGATCATGGGAAAGCGCCAAGCTTTGGAATAGCGGAAAGGCGGCAAGAATACCGCCAAGCTTGCCGCCAGCAAAATCGCCAGCAGGCTTAAACCATAAAGGCCGGCAAGCGCTGCGCCTTGCGCCAACCCATCGGCGAAACCCAGCATATAGCCTAACGCATTCCACGGAAAGCCGGTGAATAAAACCCCTTGCAGCAATTCGGCCAATACCCAAAAAAGGCTGAACATGATCAAGCGCTGAAGGGGCGGCATCGGCCAGCGGAAAGCGAAATAGGCGGCGGCGGCCGGATAAAAAGCAAGCAAGGCGGGCAGGCCGATCAAGGAAAAAGGAATCAGCCAGCCATAAGTTTCGGGCTCGATAGTGAAGGCGATGGAAATCCAATAAAGGCTGCATAAGAAATACCCGAAGCCAAACCACCAGCCGCGGATAAAACGCTGGCGAGAAGTGGGGGCCTCATTCAACAGCCACAGCAGCAATGGCACCGCCGCCAAGAAGGCGGGGAAAATATAAAGCGGCGGCAAGCCGAGCGTGGCGGCAGCGCCCAAAAGAAAGGCGCTTATTCTAGGCCGGGCCAAAAATAGCGACGCCAGCGCCTTAAGCCGAGGCTGCCAAGGAATCATTGGAATCTTGATTAACGACTTTATGTTTGCGGATGCGCACCCGCTTGATACGCCTGGGATCGGCATCCAAAATTTCAAACTCAATGCCTTGCGGATGGCGGATGATTTCGCCGCGCGCGGGCACACGGCCCGCTAAAGCGCCGACCAAACCGCCGACCGTGTCGATATCTTCGCGTTCATCTTCTTGCAAGACAGCGCCGGCCCAGCTTTCAAATTCCTCGATCGTCGCCCTGGCATCGGCTAAAACACTGCCATCGGGGCGCGGCATTAATTTAGGCCCTTCGACAATATCATGTTCATCATCGATTTCGCCGACGATTTGCTCGATAATATCCTCGATCGTCACCAGCCCATCGACGCCGCCGAATTCATCAATCACCAAAGCCAGGTGGCGTTGGGTGACGCGCATTTTAACCAGCAAATCAAGCGCGCGCATGCTGGGGACGACAAAAAGCGGCGGGTGGAATAATTTATGCAAATCGCTTTTGCTGGGCTTAGGAGTAAGCGTCATAAATTCCAGCACGTCTTTGATATGCACAATGCCGATCACATCATCCAGCGTATTGCGGTAAACCGGAATGCGCGAATGGCCCGAACGGATTAAAGCCGCGACCACATCTTCAAAAGTGCTTTCGCTATCAAGCGCATCGATATCGCTTCGGGGAACCATTACGTCTTTCAAGGTCAATTGCGATAATTTCAGCGCATTGGTGAGCAGGCGGCGCTCATCGGCGGCGATCGGCTCATCTTCTTCCTCGCGCTCCTCGATGATTTCTTCCAAGGCCTCGCGCACGGTTTCGCCGTTTTTATGGAACAGGCGCCGGAAAAAGGCGGCCATACGCCCGCCGAAAGAGACTTCTTCGCTATCAACCATGGCTGACCTCGTAAGGATTTTTAATACCGAATTGACGCAAAATCTTTTTCTCTAAATTTTCCATCTGCTTTGCTTCCTGCGCGCGGCCATGATCATAGCCCAGCAAATGCAATATACCATGGATTAACAGGTGAATGGTATGGGCGCGCAAACTTTTGCCCTGGGCCTTGGCTTCGCGGGCGGCATAGGGATAGGCAATCACCACATCGCCCAACGGCAGGGGCGGTTTATGTTTTTTATCCATAGCAATATTCCCGCCGCTTACTTGCGGAAAAGACAAAACATTGGTGGGTTTATCCTGCCCGCGGTACAAGCGGTTCAATTTTTGCACCTGCGCATTATTGGTCAACACAATGCTGATTTCAGCCGGCGGCAGGCGCAGCGCCTTTAAAGTAGCCTGCGCCGCGCGGCGGACAATAGCCTTATACTGCGGTAAAGCTTTTTTCCAAGCCGCAGTCGCGGCAATGTCGATGGCCAGCGTCATCAAGCAGCCGGCCCGCCGCCGGTGGATTCGTAAAGGTCTTTATGTTTTTTGGCATAGGCCGCAACAATGCGGCTGACCAAGGCATGGCGCACTACATCGGCCTCGTTAAAACGCACAACGCCAATACCTTCTACCTTCTCCAGCGTTTCGATCGCATCGCGCAGGCCCGATTTAACGCCCTTGGGCAAATCGACTTGGGTTAAATCGCCAGTGATCGCCATGCGCGAATTTTCGCCAAGCCGGGTTAAAAACATTTTCATTTGCACGGAAGTGGTGTTTTGCGCTTCGTCCAAAATCACGAAGGCGTTCGACAAAGTGCGCCCGCGCATAAAAGCCAAGGGGGCGATTTCAATTTCGCCGTTCGACAAACGCTTTAACACCTGATCGGCCGGCAGCATGTCGTAGAGCGCATCATAGAGCGGGCGTAAATAGGGGTCGATTTTTTCGCGCAAATCGCCGGGCAAAAAACCAAGCCGCTCCCCCGCCTCAACGGCGGGGCGCGATAAAATAATGCGTTCAACCTTGTTATCCAGTAAGAAGGACACCGCCATAGCGACCGCCAAATAGGTTTTACCGGTTCCGGCAGGGCCAAGGCCGAACACCATGTCTTTTTCCTGCAAGGTTTTAATATATTCCGATTGCCTGGCGGTGCGGGCCGATACTTGGCGGCGGCGGGTTTTAATCGCCGCGTCTTGGTTATTGAAATCTTCGACAAACTGGCTGCGGGTGGCGGCCTCGGAAGCCATGCGCAAAGCCGCATCAACCTCGCCCGAAGACACCATCAGGCCTTTTTCCAAACGGCGGTAAAGCGCGCTTAATGCCGCCTTGGCGATTTCCACTTCGCGTTCGCCGCCGCTAATCATTAACTGATTGCCGCGCGAATGAAGCGTTACGCCCAATTGCTGTTCGATGCGCGTTAAATGGCGGTCATGCTCGCCATATAATAGGGCGGCCAGGCGGTTGTCGGAAAATTGCAGCGGCGCCGAAACCGGATCAGCCGGCGGAGGGGATTTTTTCACGCCGCCGCTCCGGAATACTTATAAGCAGGAAGACCGTTCATTTCGACGGTCACCATATCACCGGTGATGCTGTTGCTAAAGCCCTGGGTGACTTTGACGGTAACGATTTCACCCAATAGACGCGGCGGCGCATCGATGAAGGTGGATTGCATATAGGGGCTTCGGCCAATTAATTGGCCGTCTTTTTTACCCGGGCGATCCAGCAAAACCGGCATTTCCCGCCCCACTGCCGCACGGTTAAAAGCCAATTGCTGGCTCATGATTTCTTGCTGCAACGCCTCAAGCCGGGCCTGTTTGACATTTTCCGGCACTTGTTTGTCATAGGCCGAGGCGGGCGTGCCGGGGCGCGGGCTATATTTAAAGGAATAGGCCTGAGCGAAACCGATTTCCTTGACCAGCGCCAGAGTAGCGGCAAAATCCTGATCGCTTTCGCCCGGAAAACCGACGATGAAGTCGGAAGACAGCGCCAAATCGGCGCGGGCATGGCGCAACTTTTCAACAATGCGGCGATAGTCATCGGCCGAATGATTGCGGTTCATGGCGGTTAAAACAGCATCGGAACCGGATTGAATCGGCAAATGCAAAAAGGGCATGAGTTTTTCATTGTCGCGGTGGGCGGCGATTAATTCGTCATTCATGTCTTTGGGATGCGAGGTAGTATAGCGCAAGCGTTCAACACCCGGCAATTTTGCCAATTCATTTAATAGGGTTGCTAAATTCCAGCTGCCGCCGTCAACCCCTTCGCCGTGATAAGCGTTGACATTCTGGCCCAATAAAGTGATTTCCTTGGCGCCGCCGGCAATTAAAATTTCGGCCTCTTTCAAAATAGCCGCGGCGGGGCGCGACGTTTCAGCGCCGCGCGTATAGGGCACCACGCAAAAAGTGCAGAATTTATCGCAGCCCTCTTGAATCGATAAAAAGGCGGCTGGTCCTTGGCTGGCCTGTTGTTCGGGCAGAAAATCGAATTTCGATTCAACCGGAAAATCGGTATCCAATATTGCGCCGGCGCCGCGCGCGGCTTTCGCCACCATTTCCGGAAGACGGTGATAGGTTTGCGGGCCGAACACCATATCGACATAGGGCGCCCGGCGCCTGATTTCGGGGCCTTCGGCTTGCGCCACACAGCCGGCGACCGCCAAAATCATATCTTCGCCGCCGCTTTGCTTTTCTCGTTTAAAGGGGTGAAGGCGGCCAAGATCGGAGAATAATTTTTCGGTGGCCTTCTCGCGGATATGGCAGGTGTTCAAAATCGCCATATCGGCCCCGCGCGGCTCATCGACCATGTCATAGCCAAGCGGCGCCAATAGATCCGCCATCCGGTGCGAATCATAGACGTTCATTTGACAGCCGTAAGTCTTGATAAAAAGTCTTTTGCGCAATTTTTTCTAGCCCGCCTTACAAACCGCGTACCCTAGCGTTTCCCAAGGTTTTGTCAAGGTTAAGCCCGGGCGGCGGCGGGAATTAAGGCTTTGATATTCTTTGCCACTTCGGCAGGCTTACGGCTTAAAGCCTGGGCCAAGGTAGCGGCCATTTGCGCCTGGCAGGCGCGGCTCATCGCCTTGGTGTCGGCGAATTGATCGACGGTGAGGGGCGGCAAGAAATATACATAAACCCGGGTGCGCCCTAAGCCTAGAAAAGTGAATAGGTGCGAGGGAAGCGTCATATCGCCATACCAGGTGAATAAGGGCCGGTCTTGGCGCAATAGCGGAATATTATTTAAATGGGTATAGGCAATCACCACCGGCTGCACCGTAAGCGGCTTATCGCCGGTTCTGATTTCAGCCAAACGGAATAGGGTCGGCTTGAACGGCAGCACGCGGTTGCCGTCGCCGGTGGTGCCTTCGGGAAAAACCACGATCGTATCTTTGGCTTCCAGGCGCTTGCCGATAGTATCTAAATGATTTCGCGCATGGCTGCGGCGGCGCTCGATAAAAACGCTGCGTTGAAATTTGGCAAGCCAGCCGAAAACCGGCCAGGCGGCGATTTCGGATTTCGCCACAAAGCTAAGCGGCATGATCGAACCCAAAACCGTAATATCCAAATAAGAAGAATGATTGGCCATGAACAAAGTCGGCCGCGCTTTGCTGACCTCGCCGATCAAGCGGATGTCCAAGCCATAAATTTTAACAACCAAACGGTGAAAGATAACCGGAATCGTCCGCGCCAAGCGCGGCGATAGCAATAAGGCCAAGGCCTGCACCCCGAACAGGGCCGCCATCCATACCGCAAAACTCATTAGCTTGAAGACCGCCAAGAGCCGTGAGGAAGGAATCAAGCCGAACCCCCGCTCAGTCTTACATCGCGCAAGGCGCGTTCATAATGGCGGAAATATTTACCGGCCAAATCTTCCATCTTCACCAGCACACATACATCGACGGTATTGAATTGCTGATCAATCACGGCGCCATCGCCGACATAACCGCCCAGGCGCAAATAGCCCTTGATCAGCATCGGCAATTCGCCAAGCGCGGTGCGCGGATCGATTTGATCTTTCGGCACGCGGTTCATTTCTTGGTAAAGCGCCGGCAATGCCCGCGGCCGCCATTCCTTGGGCGCGAGGTGGTGATGATATAAATAAGATAAAGACAAAGACAGCGCCGCCGGATTGACGCCCGGGAAAGAGGCGCAGCCGAACAGCCATTCGATTTTATGCTCGAACACATAGGCGGCTATCCCGCGCCACAATAATTGCATGGTCGGCCGGCCGCGATAGGCCATAGCCACGCACGACCTGCCCACTTCCAAAATTTCGCCGGGCCACGCCACAAGGCGGTCGATGTCATATTCATGGCTGGTGTAAAACCCGCCCATTTTGGCGGCGGCATGGCGGCGGATCAGGCGGTAGGTGGCGATTACCTGGGCTGATGGCGGCGCCTCGTGATCGACCACGATCAAATGATCGGCGACCGCATCGAATTTATCGACATCGCGCTGCGAGGCCACGGTTTCGGGCGTGGGCTTGGCGCCCTGCTCTTCATAAAATATTTTATAGCGTAAATTTTGCGCGGCGGCGATTTCGCTTGGTTTTTTGGCCAAACGCACTTCCAGCCCGCCGCTGACCAAAGGATTGGCGGTGGTGGTTTCCACCGCAAGGGGATTAGCTGCCATGATGCTTTCTAACTAATTGATAGAAGATTGCAAATGAAACTTTTATGAATTGATAAGGTGATAAATCTTCGCATCCACCTGCTGGCCGGCTTCTTGATAATACCCTGGCCGTTGACCAACGCAAATAAAGCCTAGCTTTTCATAGAGGCGGCTGGCAAGGTTATTCGTAACCGCCACCTCCAAAAAAATATTTTTAATTCCCGCCTGCCTGGCGGCCGCCAGGAAAGCGGTTAGTAAATGAGCGCCGATGCCTTGACGCCGCGAATTTTCCTCGACCACCAGGGTTAAAATATCGGCATGATCCTGGGCCTGTTGCGCCAATACCGCACCGATAATGGCATTTTGGCGGCAGGCCGCCACGCCAAAGCAATTGCCTTGCGCTAAAACGTTCAAAAAATCTTCTTGATGCCATTGATTGGATAAGGCGGCATTATGCAAGGCCAGAACCGCCGCGGCGTCGGTTAAAACGAAAGGCCGGAAAATTATCTCAGCCATGACCGGCGGCAAGCGTGACATCGGCTTGGCGCAAATAAAGCGCCTGGGGTGAATGAGTTTGCAAAAACTTTTTATTGCGCCTGGCGGCAATCGCCAGGTGAAGCGGCTGATAGGAATTGCTTAAAACCTTACCTGCCCAAGCCGTAAGGCGGTAGGGCGGTTTTAAGCTTTTGCCTTCCACATTGAATTCTTGCGCGTAATAACCCCCCTTGCCGTCGGGAATGGCGATGACGCCCGCTTCGCCCGGCCCTGCCGCATGCAAAGCCTCCATCGCGGTGACGCCGGCAATGGGGATTTTCAAACCCAGCGCCAGCCCTTCGGCCGCCGCCAGCCCCAGGCGGATGCCGGTGAAAGAGCCGGGGCCGATGCCGGCAATAATTTCGGTTAAAGCGCTCTTATCGATTTTGGCGTCTTGCAACAAGCTTTCAATGACCGGGATTAATTTTTCCGCCTGGCCGCGCGTCATTGCCTCGGCATGCTGGGCGATACATTTGCCATCGCGCCCTACCGCTACTAACAGCGCCGCTTGGCTGGTGTCGATAACCAGCCACATTAGGCGAGGCTGCAGGCTTCATCGAATTCAAGCCTTGGCCCGCGCGGGAACAGGCTGGCCGGATCGCCATAGCCGATATTGCACAGGAAATTCGATTTAAAGCGCCCCTCGGGAAAAAACGCCTGATCGCATTTTTCCTTGTTAAAACCCGACATCGCGCCCACATCGAAACCCAGCGCCCGCGCCGCCAGCATTAAATAGCCGCCCTGCAGCGTACCGTTGCGAAAAGCGGTTTCATCGATCAATTTCTGATTGCCCTCGAACCAGGATTTGGCCGGGGCGTGGGGGAAAAGCTTTGGCAAGAATTCATAAAATTTGGTGTCGTGAGCGATGATCGCGGTGACGGGCGCCGCCATGGTTTTTTTGACATTACCGGCATCCAAACATTCTTTCAGTTTTTCTTTGCCGGCCGCGCTTCGAACGAACACCACGCGCATCGGGCAGGAATTGGCCGAAGTCGGGCCCCATTTGGCGAGATTATAAATCGCCTGCAAGTCGGCATCGCTGACCGGCTTTTTCTGCCAATCATTATAAGTGCGGGCGGTGCGGAAAAGGGTGTCGAAAGCGATGTCGTTTAAGGGCGGGTGCATGGAATTTTCCTTGAAAAAATAAGGTTGTTTTTCCTTTATACCAAGCTTTGGCTTATAGTAAAACTCTGGAAAACAACTGGAGCAAAGATATGCGCTTATTTATTATCGCCTTGATTTTATTGGCCGCCCTGCCCGCCGCCGCCGAAGACTCCCATGCGGTGATCGTCATGTATCACCGCTTTGGCGATTCGCGTTACCCTTCGACCAATTCCACTATCGAGCAAGTTAAAGCTCATATCGCCTATTTGCAAAAGGGCGGTTTTCATGTGCTGCCGTTGGAAGAAATTGTCGCCGCGCTGAAAGACGGCGGCAATTTGCCCGATAAGGCGGTTGCGATTACGGTGGATGATTCCTATAAAACTTTTTACACACACGCCTGGCCTCACTTCCGCGAAGCCAAAATGCCGGTGACGCTGTTTGTCGCCACCGACGATCTGGATAAAAAGCGCCGCGATTTCATGAGCTGGGATGAATTGCGCCAGGCGGTTAAAGAAGGCTTATATATCGGCAATCATTCGGTGCATCACCCGCCTATGTCGCGCTTAAGCGGGGAAGAAATCGAGCAAGAAATTAACGGCGCCCAACAGCGCCTGCAGGATGAATTGGGCATTACCCCGAAGTTTTTCGCCTATCCCTTTGGCGACTATGATGAGCGCGTGAAAGATGCCGTGAAAAAATCCGGCTTTAATGCCGCCTTCGCTCAAGTTTCGGGCGTGGCTTATCCGGCTAACGATTTTTACGCCATCCCGCGTTTCGCCTTGAATGAAAATTATGGCAAGCCCAGCCGCTTTAAAGAATTGATCGATGCCTTGCCGCTGCCCTTAAAATTAGAAAAGCGCGAGGGGCAAAAAATTACTTTGCGCCTAACCGCCGCCTTGAAAGATAAAATCACTTGCTATGCCTCGCCGCCCGGCGATAAGCCTTTGGCGATCGAAGCCCAAAATGATGTGCTGGTAATGACGCTGCCGGAAAATATGGGCGCCCATGCGCGGCTTAACTGCACCGCGCCAAGCGGCAAACGCTGGCGCTGGTGGAGCATGGGGCTTTAACCGGCCGGCGTTTCCAGCGAAGAAGTTTCCCGTTTTTTCATTTCGGGGATTAAAGGGCGGCCCTTGCTTCTTTTGGCGTCGATTTCTTTCACGGTTTGCTCAAGCGCCAAAAACCGTTCCGGCGATGAAGGGTGGGAGCGCGACATACTGGCCCTAATCGAACTGCCGTCGCCTGCTAACGCCATTTCGCGCCACACATCAGGGGCGCCATGAATATCGTAGCCGGCGCGCGCCATGATATAAAGCCCGACATAATCCGCTTCGCGCTCAAAATCCTGGCCATAGACGATACCGCCGGCCGTTTGGCCGTAATTGGCAAAACGCCCACCGGTGTTTACGCCGCGCGAGCTTGCCAAAATATCCAAGAGCGCCCCGGCCGCCATTCCCATACCGCGGTTGGCGCGCCCGGCTTGGATATGGCCCATGGCGTTATGCGCCGTTTCATGGCCTAAAATTGTAGCAAGTTGCGTATCATTGGTGGCGACTTGTTCCAAAATGCCGGTTGTCACACGCACGGTTTTGCTGTCGGCGTTAGCGTTGATGGCGCTGTCTTGAAGCAGCATAATATTATAATCGCAGATTTTTTTGGTTATCACGGTCACTTTGTGCGGCTTATGATTGCGCAGCACGGTGAATTCCACCGATTTATTCCCTTTATTTTCTTCCGCGGCTTGTTTCAAGGCTTCGCCATCGTCAAGCGCCTTGCCATTAAGGGCGGTCAGCACATCGCCCAATTTAAGCACCTGTTCGGCCGGGAAATTGCTGCCCAGCGCAGTTACCACATAGCCCTTCTCCGGCCAGGCGGCGGGAGTGGTTTTATATAATTCGGCCAAGGCGCCCTTTTCCCATTCCGCCATTTTACTTAAATTGCGCACCTTGATGCCGTCGCTATAGACCAGAGTATCCGGGCAAAAGGGCGTGGCGGCGGCGAATATCCGCATGCCCACTTTAAAAATGCGCGTATCTTGTTCCTGCCGGCGCTTGAACAGCAATTGATATTGCTTGATTTGCTCTTGATCGTAAGCGGTTTGATCGATGGTGGGGAAAGCGCTTTGCGGCGCTTGGCACGAGGTCAGCGATAGGACGGCCAATGAAACGATCGCGGCCGTCATAAAAAAATTTTTCATAGGCTCCTCCCGGCGAAGGCCGCCACTCTAGCGCGGGACAAAGCATTAAAACAAGGGTTTTTAACGATCAAAATAACGGCCCGCTTTTAAGGGCGGGCCGAAAGTTGACTCTCTTCAAAATCCGTTAGATCGCCGATTCGCTTGCCACGGGGATTTTCAAGCGGGCTTCATCGAAAGCCGGCAAATCGTTTGTCTTCATAATGGTGCGCAAAGTGGCGACATAGGCAGTCCCGCGTTCGGAATATTTTTCCAAAGCCGCGGCCAGCGTATAGCCATCGGGGTTTTTGCCGGCATTGCGGGCTTGGGCGCGCATATCGCGGAAGGCTTTATAAGAGCGGTGGGTGTTCAGATTATGCGCATAGGAAGCAACCGTTTCAGCCAAGGAATTGAAATGTTTTACATAGTAACGCTTGCCTTCGGGACGGTCGCCGGGCAGCATGCCCTTGCCGGTGCCATATACTTGCTGGCCGTATAAAGCATTGCCTTCGATCGAGAAGCGCGAGGTGCCCCAGCCGCTTTCCTCGGCGGCTTGCGCCAGGGCCAAAGAAGTCGGGATAATATCAACCCGCTTCAGCAATTCGCCGATTACTGCCGGGGTTAAAGCTTCCGCCGCGATGCCATATTGCGCGGCCAATTTCATGGCGAATGTTTGGTCGGCATCGGCCAAGCTTTGGCCGGCTTCCAGGCGGGAAGCGACCACCAATAACCGGTCGCGGACAGCCTCTAAATTTTGGTTGACCGCCAAGATCAAAGGCAGCATGACGCGGACGAATAAGGCTTTCTTTTCGGCGCTGACATTAATATTGTTCATGTCACCCGGCAGCGAGGTTAAGAAAATCGCCGGCACTTCTTGTTCGGCGCGCACTTGATCCAAGGCATAGCCATGTAATTCAAAAATACCGCTTAAGGCATGCACGCTATCGGCCTTGACATGGCGGCCGCCGGCCACAGCGAAGCCGGCATTTTGCGGCTGCAACGAAGTGGCATAGCCGCCTTCGGCAACCGATTCAACCGCGCCCAAGCACAATACCCATGCCAAGACGCAAGCGACAGCCGCCGGACGGAAACCACGGCCCAATTTAGCTTTTACCCATGAGATTGCCTGCTTTATCATCGACCTTCTCCTATATATGTTTTTGTTACTGCCGGTTTAAACCGCACGTACTTCCTGTATGTCAGGAATGTAGTACCGGAGCATATTTTCAATGCCCGATTTTAAAGTCGCCGTGGAAGACGGGCATCCGGCGCATGAACCTTGCAAGCGCAGATATACGATCCCATCCTCAAAACGGTCGAATTCGATATTGCCGCCATCTTGGGCGACCGCGGGACGGACCCGCGTTTCCAGTAATTCTAAAATTTGATCGATCACCGCATCGCCGGTATTGGCATTGGCGGCAGGAGCGGCAGCGCCTTCCAGCATCACCGGCTTATTGCTGGTGAAATGCTCCATAATCGCCGCCAAAATCAAAGGCTTTAAAGCCGGCCATTCCAATTTCGCGTCTTTGGTGACGGTCACGAAATCGGCGCCTAGGAACACGCCCTTGACGCCATTGATGGCGAACAGGCTTTGCGCCAAGGGCGAAGCCTTAGCGCTGTCCGGGGTCGAAAAATCGGCGGTGCCGCTGGTCAACACTTCCACCCCTGGTAGAAACTTCAGGGTCGATGGGTTCGGTGTTGACTCGGTCTGTATAAACATTGCCTTACCTTGTTTTGTTGCGGTGCAATGAAAGCGGGCCTTTTATCCCTTCTTTCGGCCCGTTTGTCCAGGCTAGTTTTAATCTTCTGTTAACCATTAAATCTTAAAAGGAAACGATTGTCAAGTATTCGTGATCGACAAAAATTTCTATGTTATTGATAAATAACAAATTTATATTTTGTTAACCTTTACAATCCATTAATACATGGGAGATATGAGGGGATAAGTCAAGATTAGGTTAAGGATTTGGTAAGGTTTAGCGGCCCTTAAGAATGCCAAAAACCGATGATTTCCTTCATTTTATTCAAATTACCGCCGGCGATTTTATCGGCGCGCTCGGCGCCGCTGGCCAGTATTTGATCGAGATAGGCCTTGTCATTCTTTATCTTATTCATCTCGGCGGTGATCGGCCCAAGCTTGGCTACCGCCAAATCGGCCAGTTGCTTTTTAAAGGCGCTGAATTGCTGGCCGGCGAATTGGGCGATTGTGTGATCCAGCTTTTGGCCGGAAAGCGCGGCGTAAATGACCAATAAATTGGCGGCCTCTGGCCTTCCTTCCAGCTCCTTGGCGCCGGCGGGCAAGGGATTCGGATCGGTCTTGGCCTTTTGAATTTTAAGGGCGATCGCATCGGCGCTGTCGGTTAAATTGATGCGCGAATAATCCGATTCATCGGATTTGCTCATTTTTTTCGTGCCATCGCGCAGGCTCATTACCCGCGTCGCCTCGCCCAAAATCATGGGTTCGGGTAAAGGGAAAAATTCAACGCCGTAAAATCTGTTAAAGGCGCCAGCAATATCGCGCGCCAATTCCAAATGCTGTTTTTGATCATCGCCGACCGGCACATGGGTGGCCTTATACATTAAAACGTCAGCCGCCATTAAAGCCGGGTAGGCATAAAGGCCAAGCGAAGATTCTTCTTTCTTTTTCCCCGCCTTTTCCTTGAATTGCGTCATGCGGTTCAGCCAGCCAAGCGGGGTGAAACAGCCCAGCATCCAGCCGCCTTCGGCATGGGCGGGAACGGCGCTTTGGGCGAATAAAATCGCTTTTTTCGGGTCAACGCCGCTCGCGATATAAGCCGCCGTTACCTCATAGGTGGCTTCGCGCAATGCTTTGGGGTCTTGCGGGGTGGTGATGGCGTGCAAATCGGCCAGGAAAAAAATACATTGCCCCTGATGCTGCATGGATACCCAATTGCGGATCGCGCCCAGGTAATTCCCCAAATGCAAATGGCCGGTCGGCTGAACGCCGGAGACGATAATGGTCATGGAGCGATGCTTTCACTTTCGATCTTAACCGGTTTATGCCACAGCGCCTTCATGTCGGCAATGCTGGCGGCATTGAAGGCCAGGGCCAAGGCGGCAAAAACCGCGATTCCCAAAAGTACGAGGGCGGTTAAAGCCAAAATTCCGGTCAAAAGCCCCTGCCCCCAAAAAGGCAGCAAAGCCAAATTGGTGAAATACAGCACCAAGCCCATTAACAAAGCAGAGGCCGCGATCCGGGGCCAGCGCATCGAAAGCCGCGCATCAATCTGAAACTGGCCCCGGCGCTTTAAAATATAGGCCAGCATCCCCGCATTGGCCCAAGAGGCCAAGGCGGTGCCCAAGGCAATCCCGATATGGGCAAGCGGGATCATCAATAATAAATTGAACGCCACATTCAACACCATGGTGATAACCGCGATGATGACGGGCGTTTTGGTGTCATGCCGCGCGAAAAACCCGGGGGTCAGCGCTTTGATCAATACGTAAGCGGGCAATCCGGCCGAAAAGGCGGCTAAGGCCAGCGCGGTTTTATGCGCAGCGTCTGCATCAAATGCGCCGCGCACAAATAAGATTTCAATAATGGGAAGCGGTATCACCATAAGCGCCACCGCCGCCGGTAAAGTCAGAAGCAAGGTTAATTCAATTGCGCGGTTTTGCTGGGTGACGGCTTCCTCTTTATTGCCCAAGGAAATGCTGCGCGATAACATCGGCAATAAAGCCGTGCCAATCGCAATGCCGAAAACGCCCAAGGGCAATTGGCTGATACGGTCGGCATAATATAAATAAGACACCGAGCCGACCGGCAGCAGCGAGGCCAAAATCGTGCCGACCAAAATATTGACTTGCGCCGCGCCCGTGCCAAGCGCCGCCGGAAACGCCGCTTTTAATAACGCCCTTACCGGCGGCGATAGACGGGGGCGGATGAAATCCAACCTGATGCCTGCGCGCTTGGCCGCGATATTCATCCAGCTCCATTGCGCGATTCCCGAAGCAATCACGCCAACCGCCATAGCATAGGCAGGGGCGGTTGCGGGGTTGGGGAATAACGGAATTAATAATAAAGACGCCATCAAGGTCACATTCATAATAATCGGCGAAGCAGCGAAGGCGCCGAAACGGTCGAGCGCGTTGAGCACGCCGCCTAAATGCGCCACCAGGGAGACAAATAACAAATAAGGAAAAGTAATCCGCGCGAGCGAAATGGTGAGATTAATTTGTTCCGGATCATCGCTAAAGCCCGGCGCGAAAAGCGGCATGAGCCAAGGCATAAAAATAACGCCCACCGCCACCAAGGCCGAAAGCGCAGCCGCCAGCACCGCACGCGCTTCTTGCGCGAATTGAAGCGCCGCTTGGTTGCCATCTTGCGCTAAGGTCGCAGCAAAGCGCGGCACGAAAGCGGCGCTGAAAGCGCCTTCGGCAAACAACGCCCTAAAAAAATTCGGAAAACGGAAAGCCACGAAAAATGCGTCGGCCACGGGGCCGGCGCCCAAAAAAAACGCCGTCAACACATCGCGCAATAAACCCAATACGCGGCTGACCATGGTGAGCGATGCAATCGTGGCGACGGAACGCAATAAAGCCATTCGTTTTTCTATACCGGTTTGACGGCTTTTTAAAGGTGTAAACTAGCGCGCGAGCGCCGATTTCCGGCCCTCTAAGGCCGCGCGTTGGGCTTGGCCGTGGATTCGTATTTCAGCCTTGGAATGCAAAGGGTCCATTTTGCCGCGCCAGGGCGTTTTTACCCCTTGATGCGCGCCGAAAGCGAATAAGCCGAGCGCTTGTAAACAATCACCCACACGATGGGCCTGCTCTAGTATCATATCCCGCGAAAAGGGCGGCTGCCAGCGGCCCGGCAAATCGCCGCCTTCCACATAATAGGGCGTGAAAACGCTGCCCCAATTCGTCACCAATTCGCAATCGCGGTAATAATTTTGGCAATGGACATACTCAACGCCCGCGCCGATTGCGGTGGCGCCGTCGCTTCTCCAGCTATTGCCAAAGAACACCGCCTGCACAGGGTCAACCCCATAATGATTCAGTAATTTTCTTAATAACGGTGCGCAAGGTTTCAATTCGCCGTAAACCGGCAATTCCACCAATTGCGTATGCCGGAACCCGCCTTGCCCGCCCCAGCATGGCCAGCGCCCGGCATGGGACGTATCGCAGGTGCGGGCGGTATAATGATGATGAATCAGCCCGTCAAAATTTTTGGCTTTTAACTTCCACACGCTGGGCGCGGCTTGGGTGTTGGTCATGCCGATAATCAAAACGCCGCGTTCATGCAGGGCTTGCATCGCTTCGCGGGAGCCGGGAATATCGGTTGATTCTTCAATATGCGATTGTTCGAAGATGGCAATTGCCTGATTCAGAATAGGGGCGGGCGCCTCGTAAATAGAACTGGCGGGGGTTTTTGCCATTTCGCGGATCACATAAATCCATTCGCTGGTGCGGCGGTGGCTTAAATAGCCGCCGATCTCATTGCCCAATTGGGCGGGGTCGGCATTTAACGCCTTGCTTAAAAAAGCTACAGTCTTATTCCAGGCGATGGCCAAGGCCTCGTCGCTAATATAAAGCAGATCGTCAATATCGAAAATCGCAACCGTTTTGGCCGTGCGCGCGCCGTTTTTTCCTGCCATTCCATACCCTATTTAAAGGGGGAATTTATCATGAAATCGGCGTTCTGTAAACCGCAGCGCTATTCCAGCAAAGCTTTGTAATCATTGGCGATCAGCAAATGTAAAAAATTTTGCGGCGGTAAAATCGAGGCTTTTTTGCGCCAATTCTTGGCGTACCAATCCATCGCCCAGCCGAATTGGTAAATATTGTAAGCCTGTAAAGCCAGGCGCAGGAAATAATTTTCATCGCGGATTTTAAATTCGCTTTTGCCGTAAGTTTTCCGGTAGCTTTGCAAACCCGCTTGAATGCGGTCCTTCCGGTAAAGGCCGGGGCCGTAAAAGTAGCAAGATTGGGAAATGGTTGCGGCCAAATCGCTAAGCCGGCAATCGAACCTTGCCCAATCGAAATCGAACAGGCCAACCACTTTATTGCCCGCAAAATTCACATTGCCCGGATGAATATCGAAATGCACGATTTGCCGGGGCAAATCGGCGTAACCTGATTTTTCCATTTCATTTAGCGTTACGCGCATAAAATGGCGTAATTTTTTTTCCGCCGCCAGGATTTTTGTTTTGCCGGGGGATGGTGGAATGGCTTTTAAGCGCTTATCAAAATTTTTTTCGGCCAAGGCTGCGCATTCCATGACCGACGGGTAGTTTTTAAGCGGCTTGGCCTTAAAACCTTGGGCGGCGCGGGTGAATTTTGCGCTTGTACCAAAAAAATCTTTCAACCGCGGTAAAGTAAAATTATCCAGCCTGTTCCAATTCGCAATGGTTTTACCCGGCAAACAATTTTGCAAAAGATAATAGCCGCCATGCACCACGGTAATTAATTCACCGGCCAAATTGGGCAGGGGGGTGGGCGTTAGGGGAAAGTCGCGCAAATAATCTAAAAGCGCTGCCTCTAGATTTAAATGCGCAATATCTTTGCCCTTTTGCGATTCGCGCAAAATCACCCGGCCCTTGGGAAGTTTCACCAAAAAAGTCTTATTTTCAAAACCGGCGGTGCTTTGGGAAATGCCGGTAACGCGCGTTAGGCCATAGCGGGCCAACACTTTATATAAGGGGGTTTTGGCAATGGGAGATAAGGGGCTAAACATGCCCTACTTATACAAGAGATTAAGCAGAAGTTAAAATTAAACGCTGATATCGAGGAGGGAGCCGCGCGGCAGAGGGCGCGTATTGCCGCCGGAATCCTGGGTTAGGATCAGATTTTCACCGCGGCCGGTTTCCGCTTTTGATGGTGCACGGACCGCGTTTTCCCGCACCACCGCAGCTGCCTGTTGTTGCTGGCCTTGATAAGGCGAGTTTCTTACCGGCGCATTACCCGTATTAACATAGGAGGAAACGGCGGTGTTGATCGGATTCATGGGTACAAATATTTCCTTGTAATTTATCTAATTAAACCACAAAAACCTTGAGGGGCAGTTAACGGACGGGGTTAGAATAACCCCTATATTCCTGATATACCGATAAATCCTTACCAAAAGCTTAAAGCCCCTTTGGGCCTGGAATTCCTTAGGAAAACCGCCAGCAATGGAGGCGGCTCTTCATCATTTTCTAACCGTTTGCCGCGCACAATATGAATATTACCGATACCTTTGTTTAGGGGTGTCGGCCTTATGGTTTTTGGCGCGAAAGAGTAGAATTTAAGGAGTTGGGAATTATGACGGCCCATGCAATGCACGCACCCAGTATGGACAATATCATGGCGCTGGCGCGCGATAAATCGAGCGGCGGGCGGCGCGAGCTGCTAACGCAAATCAGCGACTTGCTGTTTGAAGAAGGCGGCCAGGCCAGCGACCGCGAACGCGCGCTGATGATCGACATCATGCGCAATTTGGTGTTCGAAGTCGAAATGAAAGTGCGCAAAGAATTAGCCAACCGCTTGCTGGAAGCCAAACAGGCGCCCCGCGAATTGGCGGCAATGCTGGCGAATGATGAAATCGAAGTCGCGCGCCCGATTTTGCTGGGAAGCTCGCTTTTGCGCGATGAGGAATTATTGGAAATTATTAAGCACCGCACTATGGAGCACCAATTGGCGATCGCCGCGCGCCAAGAAGTTTCGGAAGTGGTTTCGGGCGCTTTGGTCGAGGCCGGCAATGAATCGGTTATTACTACTTTATTGGAAAATCCCAGCGCCAAGGTTTCACAAACCACGCTGGAATATTTGGTGGAACAATCGCAGCGCGTCGATTCTTTCCAAAACCCGCTGTTAAAGCGCGGCGATTTGAGCCAAGCGCTGGCGGAACGCATGTATATTTGGGTGTCCGACACTTTGCGGGAAAATATTATCGGCAAATACAGCATTGACCCGGTCGTGCTGGAGGAAAAATTGAAAACCAGCACGCTGTGGGTTTTCGAGCAGGAAAAGCGCGACGCCAGCAAAGCCGAAGAGCTGGTCGAGGCCCTGGTCAAAAATAACGAGCTTTCCCCCGGCGTGATGGCCAAGGCCTTGCGTGATGGAGAAGTGCCCTTGTTCTTATGCATGCTTGGCCGGATCGCCGATTTGCAATTGGAAACCGTGCGCCGCATTGTATTCGACAGCGAGGGCGAAGTGTTCGCCGTTTCATGCAAAGCGATCGGCTTGGAAAAGCATCAATTCTCCGACCTTTATAAAATGGTGCGCAACGCCCGCCCCAATCAGCGCGATTCCAAAGTTACGGAAATGACGCATTTGCTTACCTATTTCGATCAGCTAAAACGCCAAGCCGCGCAAAGCGTATTGGAAAATTGGCGGAAAAATCCGCAAAGCCTGGTCGATTTGAATCAGAAATTGCAAAAACGCCTTGGTCACGCCCCTGCCGCCCCTGCAACCCCTCCTGCTAAACCGCTTTAAAATCCGATTTGATCTTTATGAAACCTTACCTGCCCATTTCAGCGCCCGGCCAAGAGCCGTGGAATAAAAACGCCGTTGAAACGGCGCTGGCGCCGGACATGAAAGCAATGCTGCATGAGGCGATGCTGGCGGGCCCCGCTTTGGTGATATGCGACGCGCATGGCAATAAAATTTTCTCGAGCCCCTCTTACGAATCTTATATCGCCGGCGCCAAGCAATCGGGCCAAGCGCCAAGCCTGGCCGATATTGTCGCGCGCCTGGAAGATTCGGCCGAGCCGTTTGAACATTCCCTATCCTTGCAAAAGGACGACCGGATTTCCTATTACAATGTCGAGCACCGCGCTCAATTCTCGGCCGAAGGTTACTTGGTCGGCTTCTTAAGCCTGTACTGGGATATTTCTTCGGAAGTGAGAATGCGCGACCGCCTGCTGTTGATGCAATCGCGCTTTGAGGACATCACCCGCATTTCCTCGGATTGGATTTGGGAAACCGATGCATCGCTTTCCTTTACCTTATTATCGCCGCGCGTGCTGGATGTGCTGGGCCGCCATCCGCGCGAATTGCTGACCAAGCATTTTTTAGAGGTCAGCACGCTGTTCGATGACGGTATTTGGACGATTGAAAAATTGCAGGAAACGCTGGAGCGCTATGCCCCTTTCCGCCATGTGCGCTTTATCATGCAGGACCGCGATCAGAAGGAAAAGCTTTTGCGCATGAGCGGCATGCCGGTATTCGATGAACAAGGCGCTTTTAAAGGCTACCGCGGCATCGCCCAGGACATCACCCAGGAAGTCGAGGCGCGGGAGCGCGCGCGCCTGCTGGAGCAGCGCCTCACTTACGCGATTGAAAGCCTGAATGACGGTTTTGCGCTTTACGACAGCCGCCAGCATTTGGTGTTGCGCAATAAAAAGCTGCAGCAGTTTTTCCCGCAAGTGCGCGATGAATTGCTGCCCGGCGCGCATTTGGAAGAGTTTTTGCATCAAGCAATCGCGGTCGGCGATATTGTCTTAAACGGCGTTCCGGCCGATAGCTGGCTGGAAAGCCGCATTGCGCGCTGGCGCGCCGGCGGCGGGCCGTTTGAATTTCAATTGGCCGATGGCAGCTGGCTGATGGCGCATGATTACAAAACCGCCGACCAAACAACCGTTACTTTGTTAACCGACATCACCGCGTTAAAGCAACGTGAGGAATCGCTGCAACACGCCAAGAACGAGGCCGAGACGGCAAGCAAAACCCGCACCGAATTTTTCGCCAAAATGAGCCATGAACTGCGCACGCCGTTAAACGCCGTGATCGGTTTTTCCGACATTCTTAAAAATGAAGGCTTTGGCCCCTTAGGATCCCCGCAATATAAGGAATATGCCCAAGACATCCATGAAAGCGCCCATCATTTGCTCAACATCATCAACGATATTTTGGATATGTCGAAGGTTGAGGCGGGCAAATTGGAGCTGCATGAGCAGGCGGTCAGCGTGGTTTCAACCGTGCAATCCTCTTTGCGCATGGTCAAGCCCAAGGCCGATGAAACCGGCGTTGAATTGGTCAGCGATGAGGTTGACGGCAATTTGGTGATCCGCGCCGACGCCAAAAAACTAAAGCAAATTTTGCTGAATTTGCTGACCAATTCGGTCAAATTCACCGACAGAGGCGGAAAAGTGTCGGTGTTTGCGCACATCGATAATGACGGCCATCCTTGCATCGGCGTGCGCGACACCGGAATCGGCATGACGCCGGAAGGAATTCAAAAAGCTTTAACCCCCTTTGGCCAAGTCGATAGCAGCCTCAGCCGCAAATATGAAGGCACCGGTTTGGGCCTGCCTTTAACCCAAGCCTTGATTGAATTGCATGACGGCGAAATGCTAATCGAAAGCGAACCGAAAAAAGGCACAACCGTCACCGCCCGCTTCCCGCGTGAGCGGATTGTGGAGATCAAAAAATAATTTTTAAGCGGCTCTGCGCGCGCTTTTTTTCAAGGCGGCATAGCCCGGCAATTCCTTGCCCTCCAGCCATTCCAAAAACGCCCCGCCCGCTGTTGAGACATAAGTGAATTTATCCAGCGCGCCGGCATGGGCCAGGGCCGCCACCGTATCACCGCCCCCGGCGATGGAAATTAATTTGCCTTCCCCTGTCGCCTTCGCCACATTTTGCGCGAATTGATTGGTGCCAGTATCAAAAGGCGGCGTTTCGAACACGCCAAGCGGCCCGTTCCATAAAATAGTTTTGACGCCTGTCAATTGCCGCGTTAACCCGGCTAAAGTAGCGGGGCCAACATCTAAAATCATTTGATCGGGCGGCACTTGGCGTACGCTGACAATTTGGGTTGTAACGCCCTCTTTCAATTCCGGGGCCACCACCGCATCGATCGGCAATAGTAGATTACAATTATTTTTGACCGCTTCATCGGCGATTTCTTTGGCGGTATCGATTGACTCACGGTCGGCCAGGGATTTGCCGATTTCCAATCCGGCGGCCACCAAAAATGTATTGGCCATGCCGCCGCCGATCGCCAAAAACTGCACCTTGGCCGCTAAATTTTTTAAGACTTCGACTTTGGTGGAAACTTTCGAGCCGCCCACCACCGCCATCACCGGCTTTTCCGGTTTTTCAAGCGCGCGGGTTAAAGCCTCGATTTCGGCTTGAAAACTAAGCCCCATTGAGGATGGCAATAGATGCGCCAAGCCTTCGGTCGAGGCATGCGCCCGGTGCGCCGCCGAGAAAGCGTCATTGACATATAAATCGCCCAAGGCCGCCAATTGCTTGGTGAATTCGGGATTATTTTCCTCCTCACCCGGGTGAAAGCGGACATTCTCTAATAACAAAACACCGCCCGCAGGCAAATTCTTAACTGCCGCTTCCGCTTTGCCGCCAATGCAATCTTCCGCAAAAGCAAAAGGATGTTTGCCCAAATATTTTTTTAACTCCTCGGCTACTGGCCGCAAAGAATAGATCGGATGGGAAACTCCCTCGGGCCTGCCCAAATGCGCCAGCAAAATCACCTTGGCGCCCTTATCCGCCAAAGCAACAATGGTTGGCATAACGCGCTCGATCCGCGTTGCGTCGGTGACTTTGCCGTCTTTCAAAGGCACGTTCAAATCAACCCGCAGCAACACGCGCTTGTCTTTGACATCCAATTTATCGATGGTGGGAACGGCCATGCTTTTCTCCTTGGCTTTTAGATATGCCCTACCTAAAGCCAGGCCGCAAGATGGCGGACAATTAACGCTGATTTTGGATTTGCCGGTGCAGTATTGCTGCGGGAATGCGCGAGCGGGAAAGTAAAAAAACCGCCTGGCCTAAAGCATATAGCAAAGCGGCGGTCAACAAACCGGCATCACGCAAGGAAATAGCGGCGGCGATTAATATAAAACGCTGGGGAACTGCAATCAGGGTTTGAGTTATAACCGGATAGCGGAATGGATCTTCCAGCCAGCCGGCAAAACTTCCCCCCGGCGCATGGCCGGGCCAGGACTGTCTTTCATTCGGGGTAAGCAGCGCCGTATTTCCCAGAACGGTCATGATGCCCGCCAATATTTGCGGATCCGCTCCTTTCCAAACGCCGCTTAACGCTAAAAATGAACCCCCCGCCATACCGCAAATCGCCGCGCCATTTTGGCCCAGGCTATTGCGGCCATATTTCGCCAGCAATATCGAACCAGTCATCCAAGACGCGCCCGCCATCCCGTCAAGATTGAGGCTGATTCCATCTTTTACCATCATGCTGATATTGCCCAGCACAAATAGATTCCCAGCCCATTTATCGGTATTGATTGCCATAGGTTTTTCTATATCCTTTTAAGAAAGGATTGTCAATTTTCAAGAAATTTTTATTCTAACCGATTTCCGCCACCACCGGCACATGGTCGGAGGGCTGGGTCCAATCGCGCACATCTTTTAAGTGATGAATGGCGCGCAAATCTTTTTGCAAATCGGGCGTGGTCCAAATATGGTCGAGCCTGCGGCCGCGGTTGGATTTTTTCCAATCCGCCGCACGGTAAGACCACCAGCTATAAAGTTTTTCTTCCATCGGCGTAAAATGCCGGGCGGCATCGACCCAATCCCAGGTTTTTTGCAGGCGCATCAATAAATTGGTTTCAACCGGGGTATGGCTGACGACATCGAGCAATTGCTTGTGCGACCACACATCATGCTCGTGCGGGGCCACATTTAAATCGCCCAGCAAAATGCTGGGGGTTGGCTTTCCCGCTTTAAAATGCGCCGTCATTTCTTTTAAAAATTGCAGCTTATGGGCGAATTTTTGATTAAGCTTGGGATCGGGAATATCGCCGCCCGCCGGCACATAAAAATTATGCAAAATCACGCCGTTCTTCAGCTTGGCGGTTAAATGGCGGCAATCGCCCTTTTTGCACCAATCTTGGTGGTTGATTTCGGTAATAGGCTGGCGCGAAAGAATGGCGACGCCATTATAACTTTTTTCGCCGCGGATGATTTGATGCTTATAGCCTAATGCCGCTGCATCAACTTTCGGGAAAAATTCGTCCTGGGTTTTGGTTTCTTGCAGGCAAATCACATCGGGGTTTTCGGTTTCAACCAAGCGTTTGAGCAAGCCAAAGCGCAGGCGCACCGAATTGATATTCCAAGTGGCGATTTTCATGGCTCTATTTAATCTCTACCGCCAATTCGGGCAAGCCGGTGATCGAGGCTTGCAGGCGGTCGCCCCGCTTGATGGGGCCGACCCCTTCGGGCGTGCCGGTGAAAATGAGATCGCCGGCTTTTATTTCGATTAATTTTGAAAGCTCAATAATAATTTCATCGATTTTCCAGATCATATCGGCCACCTTGCCCCTTTGCTTCGGCACGCCATTCACTTGCAATTGCAATTCGGCTTCTTCGATATGATGCACGCGCTCTTTAGGCGCAATCGTGCCGATGGGGGCGGCGTAATCGAAACCCTTGGCCATATCCCAGGGATGCCCCTGTTTCTTGGCGGCGTTTTGTAAATCGCGCCTTGTTAAATCAAGGCCAACCGCATAGCCGAAAAGTTTTTTGTTATCATTCAGCGCCAAAACCAATTCGGTTTCATAATGCAAATCATTGGTCGCAGGCGGGTAAGGCACGATGCCGCCATTAATCACCAGCGCGTCATTTGGCTTCATGAAAAAGAACGGCGCTTCGCGGCCGCTTACGCCCATTTCCTTGGCGTGCGCCGCATAATTGCGCCCGACGCAAAAGACGCGGCGCACCGGAAAAACCGCTTCGCTGCCTAAAATCGGCACGGCCATCGGCGGAGGCGCTGGAAATAAATAATCCATCGGCTAAATTTAGCTTACATCCGGTTGCGATCCAAGGGCCTTGGATCGTAGAAAATAAAATTCTTTGGATTAAAAGAGGCCCGCCAATCGGGATTTTGCAAAACCACGGTGGTTTGAATGCCTTGCGCATCGATCACTATCCAGCGGCGGAGCTCCAAAGGGTTTTTGGAAAATTCCAGGCGCAATTTGCCCGAGCCCGGATCATCCTTGGCATGGACGGTTAAATATACTTCGGTTTCGGTTTCGCGCAAATCATCGACGATTGTTTTTTCCCCTAAGCGCAAATTGTCGCTTAAAATGGCGGCCGCCGGCACACGGGAAATGGGGGCGTACGTTACTTGCTCTAACTTCTTGTCGTAATAAATTAAATCTTTGCCATCGGCCACCAATAAAATTTGCAACGGCGGATCGTATGTTAAGCGCAAGCGGTTGGGGCGCTGCAATTCAAGCAAGCCCAGCGCTTCGCTGCCGTCGCTGCTATGCTGAATGATGCGCGCCCGCAAAGTTTGTAAGCCATTTAAGTAATTTTCGATATCGGCCAGGCTTACATTGGCGGCATGTGCCGGCACTGTAAATGCAAATAAAATTAGAGCCAGAAAAAATAATTGCCTCATCATTTTCTCCTTATAATGGGGGAATGCGGTTTTTTAATGTTTATCCTTCGACAAGCTCAGGATGAGCATTTTTTAAGCTCATGGTGAGCTTGTCGAACCATGAGCTTCCGATCAACCATATCTTTGCCCCGGCAAATCGATCAAGACTTCGCGCTTGCCGGCATGGTTGGCCGGGGAGACAACGCCGCGCTCTTCCATCTGATCCATGATGCGGGCCGCCCTGTTATAGCCGATTTGCAAATGGCGCTGAATGAAAGAGGTGGAAGCCTTTTTTTCGCGGCACACCAATTCGACGGCGCGGGAATATAAATCATCGCCGCCTTCGCCGCCATCGCCCAACAAATTAAACGCCGCTTCTTCTTCGGGATCGACCGTGACATCGTCGTGATAAACGGGCGCGCCCTGATCGCGTAAGTATTTCGCCACCTTCTCCACTTCCTTATCCGTCACAAAGGGGCCGTGAACGCGGGTGATGCGCCCGCCGCCCGCCATATAAAGCATATCGCCCTGGCCCAAAAGCTGTTCGGCCCCGGCTTCGCCTAAAATGGTGCGGCTGTCGATTTTCGAGGTGACTTGGAAAGAAATGCGGGTGGGGAAATTCGCCTTGATCGTGCCGGTGATGACATCGACCGAAGGCCTTTGGGTCGCCATCAGCAAGTGAATACCGGCGGCTCTGGCCATTTGCGCCAAGCGCTGGATGGCGCCCTCGATTTCCTTGCCCGCCACCATCATCAGATCGGCCATTTCATCCACCACCACCACGATATAGGGCAGCGGCTGCAAATCAAGCGGCTGGTCTTCGAAAATGGGCTTGCCGGTTTCGGGATCGAAACCGGTTTGGGTTGAACGGATAAGAACTTCGCCCTTTTCGCGCGCCTCTTGCAGGCGGACATTATAGCCCTCGATATTACGCACGCCCAATTTCGACATAGCGCGATAGCGCGATTCCATTTCCTTGACCGTCCATTTCAACGCCACCACCGCCTTTTTCGGATCGGTGACAACGGGGGTGAGCAAATGGGGAATATCTTCATAGGCCGATAATTCCAGCATTTTGGGATCGATCAAAATCAGGCGGCATTGTTCGGGGGTCAGGCGGTAAAGCAAAGATAAAATCATCGCATTCACCGCAACCGATTTGCCCGAACCGGTGGTGCCGGCAATCAGCAAATGCGGCATGCGCGATAAATCGACAATGATGGGAAGGCCGCCAATATCCTTGCCCAAAATCAAAGGCAGGGCGGCGGGCGCCTCGCTATAGGCTTTATCTTCCAGCAAGTCGCGCATCGCCACCGCTTCCCGGTTGCGATTGGGAAGTTCGATGCCCATCACGCTGCGCCCCGGGATGACGGCAACCCGCACCGACGTTGCGCTCATCGAGCGCGCAATATCATCGGCCAAAGAAATCACCCGCGCCGATTTGGTGCCGGGCACGGGCTCTAATTCATATAAAGTCACAACCGGCCCTGGGCGCACCTTCACAATCTCGCCTTTGACGCCGTAATGATTTAACACCGATTCCAAAAGCCTGGCATTGGCCTCGAGCGCTTCGGGGCTTAAATATTCGGTGGCTTTGCGCGTGGGCTTGGCCAGCAAATCGGCCGGGGGAAGCTGGAAATCATCGCTGCTGGCAAGGTCAAGCTTGGTTTGCACCGGCTCGCGCTTGGGCTTAACCGGCGCTTCGACGATAATGGCTTTTTTCTTGATCTCGGGCGGCGGCGGCGGCGGCGGAGCGGCAGCTTCAAGCGGCAGTGGCGGCGCGATGCTGGCGGCCTCGCGCTTTAGCAAATTGGCGGTAATGGCATGCGCGCGCTTTAGCCAATAAACGCCGTAGGAAAAAGCCCAGATGCTGTAAGAAACAATGCCATGAAATAAATTTTTGCTTTCTTGCCAGCTCATGCCCAGAGTCAACAACAATAAACCGGCGCTAGCGGCGAAAGCCAAAATCCCGACGCCAAATCCCGCCAAAGGGGAATGAAAGGGGATTAAGCTTAAAGTTTTTCCCAGCAATAAACCGCCCACCAGGCCGCCGAGGCCGCCGGCGAAAGGCCAAGCATCGGGGATTGGCAAGGTCGAGGAAAATAAAGCAACCAGCAATAATAAGGCCGGCGTGTATAAAAGGCGCAGCCATTTGCTGGGAATATCTTGTTCAAGCCGGCGGCGCCAGCCCCACATAATAAAAGCCACCGCCAACAGGGCTGAAGCCATGCCGAAACTTTGCAACAGAAAATCGGCGATTAAAGCGCCCGGTTTGCCCAGCCAATTTTGCACCTCGCCCGCCCCCGTGGCGTTCCACGACGGATCGAAGGAGCGGTAGGAAATTAACGCCAGCGCCAGCGCCATGCCGATGGCGATGGGCAAGGTCCAGGCAAAAACTTGCTTGATTTCGCGCCATGTGTGCGCGAGAGGCTTAGGCAAATTCCAATTTTTGCTGCGGGCGCGGTAGCGGGCCATTCTTATTGCCTTCCTTTGAGTGGCGCCCATGGTAAGGCTTCAAGGGCGGAATCGCAAGGCATAACAAGAAGAAATCTTGCATTCCGCCCCATGATGGGGCCATAAAGAAAGGAATGAAACCGCAAAATCTTACATCCGAAATCGCTATCGCCGGGGCCGGATTGGCCGGGTTAACGCTGGCGCTGTCATTGGCTCAAGAAAATTTCGCCTGTATTTTGCTGGACCGCGATGCGGAAAAAGACTTAACCCGCGCCAAGGATGATTTGCGCACGACCGCGCTTTCCGCGGGCGCCAAGGCGATTTTAACCAAGCTTAATATTTGGCGGGAACTAGAGCCCCACACCACGCCGATTTTGGATATCCGCGTTTCCGACGGCAAGGCGCCAGTTTTTTTGCATTTTGATTCGGATGAGGTGGGCGACGAGTCGATGGGCCATATCATCTTGAATTCAATTTTGCGTGAAAAATTGCTGGCTGCGGCCAAGCGCGCCGGCGTTGCCGTTCTGGGCCGGGCGGAGGTGAGGGCCATGGAGAACAAGGATACGGAAATCGAAGTTACTTTAAGCGATGGAAAAAAAATTACCGCCCAATTGCTGGCCGGGGCTGACGGCAAATTTTCAACGGTGCGCACTTTAAGCGGTATTGAATGTAAAACCATCGATTATAAGCAAAGCGCGATTGTGGCGGTGCTTTCTCATCAATTGCCCCATCATCACATCGCCCATGAGAGATTTTTGCCCAAAGGGCCGATTGCGCTTTTGCCGATGGAAAATAATCATTCCGCCCTGGTATGGACGCAAGACCATCAAGCCGCCCAAGATTGCCTGGAAATTGAACCGGAAATTTTTGCAAGCTTAGTGGCCGAACAATTTGGCGGAAGTCTTGGTGACATGAAGCTGGCCGGAAAAAGAGCGCTCTATAAACTCGATCTCACCCACGCCCATCGTTACAGCGCCCCCCGCACTGTATTAATTGCCGACGCTGCCCATGCGATTCACCCGATCGCGGGCCAAGGGCTGAATCTGGGCTTGCGCGACGTGGAAAGCTTGACCGAAATTCTAATTAAATCCCGCGCTCTTGGCCTAAGAGCCGGCGATGCGTTTGTGACTGCGGAATATAATAAAAGGCGCGCCGGCGATGTCGTAGCGATGGTGGCGGCGACCGACGGCTTTAACCGCCTTTTTTCTAATGACAATTCCTTGATCCGCAATGCCCGCCAATGGGGTTTGGGAATGGTGCAGCAATTGCCGCCCGTGCGGCGTTATTTCATGCGCCAGGCGATGGGGTTGCCAAAAAACAAAAAGAAACCGGCCTAGAAATTTATTCGCGGCTTAATTTACTGGCCGCCAACTTTTCCTCATATTCCCGCCATTTGGATGCCGCGTTAGCGCCCAATTCGTATAAATAATCCCATGTATAAATGCCGGTGGTATGGCCATCATCGAAAATCGGGCGAAGCGCATAATTGCCAACCGGCTCTAGCTGGGTAATCGCGACATATTTCTTGCCGCCGGCAATTTGTTCCGCCTCGGCCGAGGGGCTGTAGACACGCAACAATTCGGCGCCCAAAGAAAAAGCCAGCCCGTCATTAAAGGCGATCCATAAAATGCGCTCGGATTTTTTTAATTTTATTTCAACCGGCCAAGGACGGTCGACCAAGCGCGGCTGGGCGGCATTCGGCGTCATGGCAATTTCCTGGCTTCATCGGGCAGCATGATGGGAATGCCGTCGCGGATAGGATAAGCAAGCTTGGCCTTCTCGCTAATCAATTCCTGTTTTTCGGCGTCATAACGGAGCGGCGTTTTGGCCAAGGGGCAAACCAGGATTTCTAATAATTTCGGATCAACAGCGGGCATGATTTTTCCTTCAATTCACCGTCCCGGTATTGCCGGGGTTATTGGTGGATAATGTCAGCATTTCCAATAAAGTCAAAACAATAGTGGCTCTGGCCGCGAAATCGGGGGCTTCTAGAATCGCCTGTTTTTCCTTAGGCTCGAACGGGCAAATGATCGCAAGCGAAGTTATTAAGATTTCATCCGTGGTGTCTTGCAAAGCTTGCATGCTGAGCTGCACATCATGCACCCCGGCGAAATATTCGCGCAACGATTTGATTAAGCGTTCGCGGTCGATGGCGATTGCGCCCGGCGCCTCGACATCGCGGGCATAGGGGGTAAAATCGGGTTCGGCCAAACGGTAACCGCGCTTGGTTAAATGATCTTGCTTTACATCGAACCGCGCAATGCCGGTTAGCGTGATTAAGAAACGCCCGTCATCGGTTTCATTAAACGAAGTAATGCGCCCGGCACAGCCGGTTTTGTAAAGCGGCGCGTCATCGGCGATCGACTGTCCGTCCAAAGGCTGGATCATGCCGATGGTGCGGTGGCCCGCCGCCAAAGCATCTTCGATCATATGAATATAGCGCGGCTCGAAAATGGTGAGTGGCAATTTAGCCCGCGGCAAAAGCAAGGCGCCCGGCAAAGGAAAAACCGGAAATTCCTTGACCGGCACTATGGCGTCAAACCATTTTTTGATGGGCATCAGGCAAATAGCAGCGCGCTCATCCGCCGCCGCCCCTCAACCGCCCTGGGATCATCGAACCCAAGCGCCTGGAAAATTTTTAACAATAAATTCTTGGCGGCGTCTTCATTCCATTTGCGATTCTGTTTCAAAATGAACAGTAAATGCGCGATCGCCTCTTCCACCCGGTTGGCGGCGAACAGCGCTTCTGCTAAATCATAGCGTTTTTGATGATCGTTCGGGTCTTGCTGCTGCGCCGCTTGCAGGGCCGCCAAATCGCCCCCCTTGCCCATTAAATCGAGCGCGGCTTGCACCGCCTGCACCGCGTCATCGCTTTTATCTTCTTCCTTGACTTGCTCAAGCGTTGATTCAGCGCGCGCCACATCGCCCGATTTCAAAAAGCACTGCGCCAGGCCGGCCAAGGCTTTCGGATTGGTTTGATCTGCCGCCAATAATTGCCGGTACAAAACGGCGGCGCCCGCCACATTGCCGGCCGTCAGTTCTTTTTGCGCTTGCGCCAATATCGCCGCCGGATCGGCCTTGCCGCCCTTGGCGAAGCCATCCAAAAACTGGCGCAACTGGCCTTCCGGCAAATTGCCCATGAAACCGTCAACCGGCTGGCCATCGACGAACACGAATACCGCCGGAATCGATTGCACCTGCAATTGCGCCGCCAATGCCTGGTTTTTATCGACATCGATTTTGACCATCTTGATTGCGCCGTTTTTTTCATTGACGATTTTTTCTAAAGCCGGCCCCAATTGCTTGCACGGCCCGCACCAAGGCGCCCAAAAATCGACCACGACGGGCTGCTGTTTCGAAGCCTCGATCACATCGGCCATAAAGCGCGCGGTATCGCTGTCTTTAATATGCGGCGATGGCGTTGGCGAAACGGAATTTAAAATTGCGTCCATGGATGGCATTCTATCATAAGGCGGGCGTTTTATTCCACTCTATTCCCCGCAATTTTCGATCAGAGGGCGATAGGACAAATGCTGCAAAAATTTCAATAAATCCGCGCTTTTAATGACGGTGGTGCGGTCGTTGCGCAAAGGGTGGTAATTGACCAATTCCGCCTTCATCATCTCTTCATCCAAAATCGGCAGCACCTGGCGCGATGCATCATTGATCAAAGCAAAGGGCGTCACCGAACCGGCCGGAATGCCCAAAACTTCCTTTAACAATTCCTCCCGCCCGAAAGAAAGGCGCGCGGCGCCGATGCGTTTTTCCAGCGCGCCCAATTTCGCGCGCTTATCGCCGCCCATCACCGCCAAATAGAATTTATCCTTTTTATCTTTCAAAAATAAATTCTTGCAATGCTGGCCCGGGATTCTGGCATGCCATTCGCGCCCCTCCTCGACCGTGAACAAGGGTGGATGCGCAAAAGTTTCGTGAACAATACCCAATTGATCGAACAGCGCAAATAACCGCGCCTCATCCGGGCTGATATCAGTTAAAGAAATTTTGGGGGCGGAATTGGCCATGGCGATTTGTAGCAAGAAGGAGAAAATTAACAAGATTTTCGCGGATTTAAAGCGTTTTATCAACCCCTTGCCAAATTCAAGCCGAATCCCTATTATCCCACCCCAATGGAGTCGCGGGCGTAGCTCAGTGGTAGAGCATCACGTTGCCAACGTGAGGGTCGAGGGTTCAAATCCCTTCGCCCGCTCCAGTTGAAAGATGAAGATAGCGCATCGATAGTTGCCAATTTGAGGGCTCAAGGGTTCAAATCCCCTCGCCCGCTCCAGCCTTCGCCGCTAAAGCGGCTTCGGCTGGCTGACGCCAGTCAGCCATGACGAAGCGGAAGCGAAGATGGGCTGGTTAATCAAAAACTCAGGAGTTCCTATGCCAATTCAACAAAAAACCTCTTCCCGCCGCCCCATCACCCGCCCTATGGGTTTGCGCCAGCGCATGCTGCGGGGCATTATCAAAATTCCTTATAAATCGGGCTATGCCAGTCGGATTGCGGACTTGTCGCGCGGGATGGTTGTTTTTTTGCGCGCCTTGCAAGCTGGCCACCAAAAACAGCAGGTGGTTTTTATTGATGCGGTGGAGCACTATTCATCGGGCGTTGCGGCCACGCTGCCTCCTATGCAAACATTTATAAAGCGGGCACAGCGCGAAGGCTGGATAGAGATTGAAGGGTCTGAAGGCGAAAAAAAATTGGCTTTAACCGCCGAGGGGGTTGCCTTGGTATCCACCCGGAAATTTGCAACCGCCTGGCCAACCTTAAGAAACCCCCAATCAGGCGGCCGAAGAAAATCATACCGGCCGGATATGCGTTTTGTGTTTTCTCCGCGCCCGTCGAAAATACCGGCCAGCTTGGAAATATTGAGCGCCAACCAAAGGCAAAGACCATGAACAGATTTAACCAGGCCGCCGACCTTCATGCCGAGAGAATGGAAACCATTATGCAGTCCGATGCGCCGGTGATTTTGCGCCAGCCCGGCGTTTTAGGGTTTGGATTTATTTGGGATAATAATGAAATTAAGTTGCTGGTGGAAACGCGGTTCGGCAGCGCCGGTTATGTCCGTTATAATTTGCCCGACTGCATGAATGGATTCTCTGTTGTTGTAAAAGATGAAACAACCGCCCAAAGCCCGGCTTTGGCGGTTACTCCTGACAAAGCCGCTTTGCGGCACCGTTTAACGGGTGAAATCGGCCACCCAATTTTGCGGCGCTTGCGCAACCGCCTTTCGCCCGATCAAAAATGGCTGATGTTTCAAAGAAGGCCGGCACTGGCGCGGTAAATTATCTAAATAGTTAACTAGAGTTTGCTCTAAGCCGGCGGAAGCTGCGCCGATGGCGAACCTGGTGGTTTATAACCGCTATAAATAGCTTATTGCCGCTACAGCATGGCTATTGGTAGCATTATTGCCCTGCATAACCAAATACTGT
>JBFXCK010000015.1:0-42458 GCA_050182275.1 Dongiaceae bacterium
TAATTTTTTATGGGTATTCGATCCCAACAGCTTTTTACCTCATGGCGCCGCTAAGGATGGCAATGCGGCGGCGCAGCCGATTTATTTAACCACGGGCGATGAAAAGCCCAATGGAGCGGAGCTTTTGATTTTAATCGACGGGGTTGAGGGTGAAATTAGCGATTACGCCAAATGCCTGGATATTTTCGATGGCATGAACGAGGAATCTTTGGCCGCGGCGAGAGCGCGCTGGCAGCGCTATAAACAGGCGGGTTTTGAGGTCAAATATTTCCAGCAGCAAGAGGGGATGGGGTGGAAACAGGCAGCTTAAAGCCGAAACTTGCCTTTTTACGCCGCAGCCGCTATAAGAAGCGCCCAACTTGTTCAAAACAAAAGGAACGATTTCATGGCTTTAGAACGCACTCTTTCCATTATTAAACCGGATGCCACGCGGCGCAATCTCACCGGCAAAATTAATGCAAAATTTGAGGATGCGGGTTTGCGCATTGTCGCGCAAAAGCGCATGAAACTGACCCGTCAGCAAGCTGAAGGTTTTTACGCGGTTCATAAAGACCGCCCCTTCTTCGGCGAATTATGTGAATTTATGAGCTCCGGCCCCGTGGTGGTTCAAGTGCTAGAAGGCGAAAACGCCGTTGCCAAAAACCGGGAAGTAATGGGCGCCACCAATCCGGCGAATGCCGCGCCCGGCACCATCCGCAAGGAATTCGCCGAAAGCGTCGGCGCCAATTCCGTGCATGGCAGCGACAGCCTGGACAATGCCAAGACCGAAATCGCGTTCTTCTTTAAGCCGGAAGAGATTGTCGGTTAGTTCCGGGCGGCTCGTCCATCAAGCAAACGCTTGGCGGCCAGGGCTGCGTTGCGGCGGTCTTTTGGCACGCTTGGGTTTTTTTCCCAATTAGAGCCAAATTGCTTGGCAATGCTGGAAACCGTTAAACGGGCGGCTTGTTCTTCTTGTCTTTGAGCGGTTGCTTGTTGGGTAGGCATATCGTATCTCCTGCTTGGTTAATAAAAAACAAAAAGCTATTTTAGTGGGATTCTTTTACAATTGTTCCTTCGGGCGCATTTTCGCGGTGAGGGCTGTCGATCAGGAAAAAGGCCAAAATCAATAAAATCGCTACCGTTCCAACGGCGATGTAAGCCGCCATACGGATAAAATTTCCCCACATGATTTTGGCGGTTGCGTGATAAACCTCTTTGTCGTCATTGGAATGGGAAGGGGGGGCATGATGGGCCATGGGTTTCTCCTTTAAGCAATTACCGTTTTATTATCAATAACTTTTACCTTGCCTGCCGCGATGGCGGCAAGGGCTTTGGGATAAATTTCATGCTCTAATTTTAAAATCCGCGCCGCTAGGGTATCAACCGTATCATTAGGCAAAACCGGGCAAGAAGCCTGCATAATAATGGGCCCGGCATCCATTTCGCTGCGGACAAAATGAACCGTGCAGCCGGCGATTTTAACCCCCGCGGCAAACGCCTGGGCGGGGGCTTCGACCCCCTTAAAAGCTGGCAGGAGAGAGGGGTGGATATTAATGATTTTATCATGCCATTTTTCCACAAACTCATGGCTGAGCAGGCGCATGAAACCGGCCAGGCAAATAAATTCGATACCGGTTTTTTGTAAGATTTCATCCAGCTTGGCGTCAAAAGCGGCGCGTTTTTTAAAGGCCGGATCATCCATCACCACCGCCGGAATTTTATGTTCGGCGGCGTAATCCAACCCAGCGGCATCGCCCTGATTGCTGATAATGAGGGCAATTTCCGCCGGAAAATCGGGTGCGAGGGTGGCCTGGTGCAGCGCCTGCATATTGCTGCCGCGGCCGGAAATTAAAACGGCGGCTCTTAGGCGGGCCACGCGCTGCCCAAATATTTCAGGTCAACCGGACCTTCGCTGCCTTGACGCGGCATGATGCGTCCGATTTGATAAACTTTTTCCCCGGAGCGGGTTAGATCGGCGGTGACAATAGCTGCCTCGCTGGCGGCAACCACCGCCATCATGCCGATGCCGCAATTAAAGGTGCGGGCCATGTCTTCATCGGGCACATTGCCCGCGTTCTTTAGCCATTGGAAAACGGGTGGCAAATGCCAGCTCTTTAAATCAATTTCAGCGCGCAAATGGGCCGGAAGCACGCGCGGAATATTTTCCAGCAAGCCGCCGCCGGTGATATGCGCCAGGCCTTTGATTTTGCCTTGGCGGATTAAGGGCAAAATGCTTTGCACATAAATGCGGGTCGGGGTTAAAAGCGCTTCGCCCAAATTGCGGTCAAGGGCGAAGGGGGCCGGGGAATTATAAGATAGTTTTAAATCTTCCACGATTTTACGCACCAAAGAAAAGCCATTCGAATGCACACCGTCCGAGGCCAGGCCCAAAATGACATCGCCTGCCCCAATCGTGCGGCCATCAAGCAGCATGCTGCGTTCTACCGCGCCCACAGCGAATCCGGCCAGATCATAATCTTCGCTTTTGTACATGCCGGGCATTTCGGCGGTTTCCCCGCCTACCAAGGCGCAGCCGGCAATCCGGCAGCCGGCGGCAATGCCGGCGATGACTTCGCGCGCCACTTCAACTTCCAATTTGCCGCAGGCATAGTAATCGAGGAAAATAAGCGGCTCGGCGCCCTGGACAATCAAATCATTCACACACATGGCGACCAAATCGATACCGATCGTATCGTGCTTTTCGGCCAAAATGGCGATTTTAAGCTTGGTGCCCACCCCGTCGGTGGTGGAAACGAGCAGGGGGTCTTTATAGCCCGCCGCTTGCAAGTCGAAAATCGCGCCAAAGCCGCCCAGCGAGCCATCGGCGCCCGGCCGCGCAGTGCCGCGGGTCAAAGGTTTGATTACCTCTACCAGGGTATTCCCGGCTTCAATATCCACGCCGGCTTGCTTATAGGTGCGTCGAATCATGACAAGGCCTTGTCTTTAGGGTATAAGAATGCGCCGACCATAGCGAAAGAGAGCCAAGTGACCAAGGGTATTTTTATTATTTTCAGCGTTTTTTTCCTCTTTTTAGGGGTAGCCGAAGCCGCCGACGACCTTTTCACCGTACGGGGCGTGCAGGTTGACGTCACCGCGGCGTCTGCTTCAGCCGCGCGCGACCAGGCGATGAGCGAAGCGCAAAACCGGGCTTTGGCGCAATTGCTCGCCTCGCTCAGCGCCGATCCCAATAATTTGCCCAATGTGGATAAGAAAAATATCGGCTCCTATGTGAAGGGAATGGAAGTGGAGCAGGAAAAGTCCTCAACCGTCCGCTACATCGGTTCTTTTGCCGTCAGTTTTTATCCCGACGCCATCCGTCAATTGCTGCGCGACAATGGCGTGCGTTTTTCCGAGGTGAAAAGCCGCCCCGTTTTGCTGCTGCCGGTATTGGAGTATCAGGGCGGCAAGTTATTATGGGAAGAAAATAATTTGTGGAAACAGGCGCTGGCCAATCCCTTGATCGCTGCCGGCCTGGTGCCGGTCATAATTCCCTTGGGCGATATGAATGATTTGCAGCAAGCGCCGGCTGAACAGGTAATGGCGCTTGATCCGCAAAGCCTTGACGCGCTGGCTCAAAAATATGATGCCGGTGAAACCTATATCGCCGAAACCAGCTTGCGGCAAAATGAGCAAGGAATTTTCCGCGCCGAAACTATTTTGCGGAAAAGCAATGGTGAAACTTTAGGCATCGCGCCCGCCAATGGTATTTCACCGCAAGATACTTTGAACAAGGCGGCGCAAGCGGTAAAGGCCGCTTTGGAAGAAAGCTGGAAGCGCTTGACCGCGCGGGCGGGGGATTATCCGCAAACCATCGAAGTGGTGTTTCCGGTTGAAAGTTTGCCCGATTGGGTCGCGGTGCGCCAGCGTTTAAAGCAAATCAATATTTTGCGGCAAATCACTATTCGCGCCATGTCGCATGACAAGGTGCAAATGATCTGGCAAATTATCGGCGATCAGGCCCAAGTCGAAGCCGCATTGCGCCAGCAGCAATTAAGTTTGCTTAACCGCGGCGGTTATTATTTGTTGCGTCAAGACAGAGGCGGTTTTTTTGACTAAGGAAGAGGGGCAATTATGAATCAGCGGCAATCAATGACATTCTGGGGCGGTTTAGCGCTGGGTTTTATCGCTATCGTATATATATTTCATGAAATGTTGCTGCCGTTTGTCGCCGGGATGGTTATCGCTTATTTGCTAAATCCAATGGTTGATAGGCTGGAACGGCATAAAATCTCCCGTACCGCAGGCGCATTTATTGTATTAACAGTATTCTTTTTATTGGTTGTGGCGCTAGGTTTTGCGCTGGTGCCAATTTTTAAAGTTCAAATCACAAAGCTTTTAGCGGATATGCCCCAATATTTAGAGCGGGTGAATACTTTTTTAACCCGCTGGATTCAATGGTTTGAGGGCAATATCACCGAAGCGCGGATTACTAAACTTCAAGAATTTGCGACCGCTCATGCGGGCAATATTATCAATTTTATCGTTCAGTCTTTACAAGGCGTATTGTCGGGATGGGCGGCAATCGCCAATTTGCTGTCTTTAGGGTTGGTGATGCCTTTGGTGGCGTTTTTCATGTTGCGGGATTGGAACAATATTCTAAAGCTTTTGGATGATTTGCTGCCGCGCGGCCAGGTTGCTTCTATCCGCGGCCATTTGCGGGAAATCAACAACGTATTATCAGCTTTTTTGCGCGGCCAAAGCTTAGTGTGTTTAAGCTTGGGGATTTTTTATGGCATAGGGCTGTCCTTGGCGGGGCTGCATTTTGGATTAATGCTGGGATTAATGATCGGAATATTGTCGTTTATTCCTTATGTCGGGGCGGCGTTTGGGATGATCACCAGTTTGCTGCTAAGCGCCATTCAATTTGATTCGTGGGAAAGAATTGCGGCGGTGCTGGCGATTTTCCTGGCCGGGCAGGTCTTGGAATCCGCTTATTTATCGCCGAAATTCCTGGGCACCAGCGTGGGCCTGCATCCGGTATGGATTTTGTTTGCTTTGATGGCGGGCGGCAGCTTATTCGGATTTATCGGCGTTTTATTATCGGTGCCTGTAGCCGCGGTCGTAGGAGTGACGGTGCGGGTAATTGTTAGCCGTTACCGGCGGTCCTCGCTGTACCGGGGGAAAGCATAGGTAATGAGCGCGGACTCTGAAAGAATGCGGCAAATGACGCTGCAATTGCCGCACCGCCCGGCTTTGGGGCGGGAAGATTTTATTGTCACCCCCAGCAACCAAGAAGCGGTAACCTGGATCGACGCTTGGCCGAAATGGCCCTCGGTCGGGCTGGTCTTATACGGTCCGAAAGCCTCGGGAAAAACCCACCTTTCTTGCGTATGGCAGGCAAAAAGCCAGGCGGTGCGGGTAGAGGAAGGGCAACTTACTAACGCTTTCTTAACGTCTTGGCGCGAAACTGGAAGATGTCTGGTGGTGGAATCGGCCGAGCGCATTCGCGACGATCAGCTGCTGTTTCATCTCCATAATATCTGCCAAGAACAAGGCCTTTCGATATTGCTTATCGCACAGCAGGCGCCCAGCCTGTGGCCGGTTGAATTGGCGGATTGGCGTTCGCGGCTTCTGGCATTGCCGGCAGCCGCGATTCAGCCGCCCGATGATTTATTGCTGACGGCGGTGATTCAAAAATTATTTAGCGACCGGCAAATCCGGGTGGAACCTAACGTGATTGATTATTTGGTCCAGCGCCTTGAACGTTCCTTCGCCGCCGCGCAAAAAGCGGTCGAGGCATTAGATGCGGCCGCACTTACCACCAAGCGCACCATCACCACCGCTTTAGTGCGCGAAGTGCTTTTTCCGGGGGCGGAATCTTAATCCCAGAGCCATGTCATGAACCCCTCTAGCCCTACCCAATTTTTAAATCGCGAACTTTCTTCGATCGCTTTCAACCGCCGCGTATTGGAGGAAGCCAATAACAAAGCCAATCCGCTATTAGAACGGGTGCGCTTCTTAGCGATTGTCGGCAGCAATCTGGATGAATTCACTAATGTGCGCGTGGCCAGTTTGCGCGATCAAGTCGCTGCCAGCACTACCTCTATTAGCGATGACGGCTTAACGCCCGAGGCCCAATTGGCCGCTATCCGCGAGGCGGTAGCCGCCTTGGGCCAGGAGGCGCAAAATTCCTGGAGGCAATTGCAGCCTTTGCTGGATAAAGAAAATATCCGCTTGGTAAAGGCGGAGGCTTTAACCGCTCCGCAGCGCGAAAAACTGGAAGCCTATTTTCAAGAGCATATTTTTCCGGTGTTAACGCCGCTGGCGATTGATCCGGCGCATCCCTTTCCGCATATGCCGAACAGGGGCTTTGCCTTGATTATGCATTTGACCGAAAACACCAAAGAGGCGAAAGTTTTGCGGGCGATTGTACCGATGCCGCCGCAAATTCACCGTTTTGTGCCGCTGATCGCCGAAGCCAACGAGCACTCCTTCATGTTGGTCGAAGATGTAGTGGCGCTGTTTTTAGATAAACTATTCCCCAATTTCACCGCAACCGATACCGGGGTTTTCCGCATCTTACGCGACAGCGAAGTTGAGGCGACCGAGGAAACCGACGATTTGGTAGGCTATTATGAAAGGCTGTTAAAGTTGCGCAAACGCGGCGATGTTATCCGTCTAATTGTGCGCAAAAATATGCCGGCCGATTTGCACGCCTTGCTGTTGCGCGAATTGCGCGTTCAGCCGGTTGATGTGCTGGAAGTTGATGGCGTAATCGGGTTGATGGATTTGCAGGAATTGGTGAAGATAGAGCGCAATGATTTAAAATTTCCCGCTTTCACCCCGCGTTACCCCGAACGGGTGCGTGATTTCAATGGCGATATTTTCGCCGCGATTAAAGCTAAGGATATTATTTTGCACCATCCTTATGAAAGTTTCGATGTGGTGGTGCAGTTTTTGCAGCAAGCGGCGCAAGACCCCCATGTGGTGGCGATCCGTCAAACCTTATACCGCACTAGCCAAGATTCTTCGGTCATGCGCGCGCTGATCGAAGCGGCGGAGGCGGGAAAGTCGGTCACCGTGATGGTAGAATTAAAGGCGCGCTTTGATGAAGAAGCTAATTTGCGCTGGGCGCGTAATTTAGAGCGCGCCGGAGCGCAAGTGATCTTCGGTTTCATCGACTTAAAAACCCACGCCAAAATCGCGTTGGTTACAAGGCGTGAAGGCGATGGATTACGGTCTTACGTGCATTTTGGCACCGGCAATTACAATTCGATTACCTCGCGCGTTTACACCGATTTATCCCTGTTTTCCGCCGATCCGGCTTTATGCAATGATGCGACCAAGCTGTTCAATTTCATGACCGGCTATGCCAAGCCGGAAAAAATGGAAAAATTAATTATCGCGCCTTTGGCCATGCGGAAATCTTTGCTGGAATTGATCGCCAAAGAAATCGCGCATGTTAAGGCCGGCAAGCCGGGCGCGATTTGGGCCAAGATGAATTCTTTGGTTGATGCCGAAATTATCCGAGCCTTATACGAGGCATCAAACGCCGGCGTAAATATTAATTTGATCGTACGGGGTATCTGCTGTTTGCGCCCCGGCGTTAAGGGCCTATCGGAAAATATTAAGGTCAAAAGCATAGTAGGGCGCTTTTTAGAGCATTCGCGCATTGTATGCTTTGGCGATGGCCATGGCTTGCCCGCTCCCGAGGCCAAGGTGTTTATTTCCTCCGCCGATTGGATGCCGCGCAATTTGAATGGCCGCCTGGAAGTCATGGTGCCGGTGGAAAATCCGACCGTGCATCAGCAAGTCTTGCAAGAAATCATGACCCATTGCTTGGAAGATGCCGCGCAAAGTTGGGAATTAACCAATGACGGGACTTATCAACGGTTAAGTGGCGGTTTTTCCGCCCAGGATTATTTTTTAGCTCATCAAAGCCTCTCTGGCCGTGGTAGTTTGGCCGCGCGCAGTAAAAAGAAAGCTCACCGCGCCAAGCCAGGGGGATAAATATGTTCCGCAAGCCGCGTTTTTCCGCACCCGTCGCCTGTATCGATATTGGGTCGAATTCTGTGCGTTTGGTGATTCAAGAAGTCCCTTCCAGCCCCGCCTCCCCGCCTTTTCAAAAAAGCATCAAGGCCCGCCTTGGCCTCGAGATCGATAAAACCGGGAAATTGTATCAAAGAGGCGCGGAACGCACGCTGAAATTTTTAAAACGCTGCAAGAAATATATGCGCCGGCGCGGCGTTAAAAAATATAGCGTGGTTGGCACCGCCGCCATCCGCCGCGCTAGGGACGGGAAAGACTTTGTTCGGCGTATTCACCATCAAACCAGTATTAAAGTGCGCATTCTTAGCGGGAGGGAGGAAGGAAAATTATCGGCGCTCGGCGCTTTATCGAATTTGCCGCCGCCGGTGAAAGAAAGTTATTTGGTCATCGATTTAGGCGGCAGCTCTTTGGAATTGGTGCAGGTAAATAGCGGAAAAATCGGCCGGGTCGCCAGCCTTGACTTGGGACATTTGGCTTTGCCGCGCGTCTCATCCCATGATCCCAGTAAAATCGCCGCTATATTGCGGCCCCGCTTAGAAAGAGTTTCATGGCTACAAACCGATCAAGAAACCCGGACTCTATTGGCGGTAGGCGGTTCTTTCCGTTATTTGGCGCGGTTATGCATGCAAGCGCATGCTTATCCTTTATTCGAGGTGCAGGGGTTTAAGGCCTCTACTGCGCAATTCACTCCTTTCTTAACCCAAGTCATGTGCGGTGGTTATCAAAAAAGCCCGCTGGTGCGCGGAGTAAAGCCCGACCGGCGCTTGGCCATGCCCTATGTCGCGGCGGTGATGAAAACGATTTTAGACAAGGGTGGTTTCCGCGCCGTGCAATTTTCCGAAGCCGGGGTGCGCGATGGCGAAATTGTCAGCCGCCTGGTAAAGCCGAATGGCGATAACCCAGCCATCGCCTCGGTTAAGCGCTGGGTGGAAGAAGAGGGCGGCGATTTAAAGCACGCGCAAGAACGCTATCAACAATTAAGCGCCCGCTTAAAACAATCCGATCCGTTGCTTGCCATTCTTTCCTCGATGCTGACTGAGGCGCCCTTGGCGCCAGGGCGCGAAAAAGCCCGGCGCGCCTATAACATGGTATTGGAAAGCCGTTTGCGCCATCTAACCCACCCGCAAAAAATGTTTTTGGGCGTAGCGCTTTACAGCTATTACGCAAGGCGCGATTTCCCGACGCTTGAGCGCTTGCATATTGAAAGCTTGATTGGCGCGGGGTCGTTACAGCGGGCGAATAAATTGGGCTTGGCGCTGGCCGGGCATAATTCTAGGCAGCATTGATAAGCGCCAGGCCCTTGCCATTAAGCCCTAGGGCTAATTTTCCGGCGGCCAGTTTTTCGGCATCTTCGCCGAATATTTGATAACGCCAGCCGTGCAAGAAGGGCAAATTGTCTTTTTCACCGCGGGCAAAATTTTCTAAATCTTCGCTATTGGCAACCAATTTCGCCGCTACATCATGCTGCTCGCATTTCAGGCGTAAAAGAACCCGCAGCAATTCCAGCATGGCGCTTTGGCGCGCATTTAGGGGCGGCTTTAAAGGGGGCAGGGCCAGTTTGGCGGGGGGTAATTTTTTGGCATCTTGCAAGGCGGACAGCAGCGATTGCTTGTTTTCTTGATCAAGAGGCGGAAGGCGGCGCAATTTGCCGAAATCTTCCATGCTTTGCGGCGGGCGGGCGGCCAATTCCAGCACCATATCGTCTTTTAATAAGCGGCCGCGCGGGATATTGCGGCGCTGGGCTTCGCGTTCGCGCCAGGCGGCGATGGTTTGCAAAACGCCCAAGAATTTGGGGTTGGTGGTGCGGGGGCGCAAGCGTTCCCATGATTTTTCAGGATCGGTTTCATAGGCGGCCGGGTCGCGTAAAATATCCATTTCTTCCGCCACCCATTCTTCGCGTTTGCGTTCTTCCAATTGTTTTTGTAAATGCTCGTAAATCGGCCGTAAATGAATAACATCATCCAAGGCATATTGCACTTGTTCGGGGTTTAGCGGGCGGCGGCCCCAATCGGTAAAGCGCTGGCTTTTATCCAGCGATTGCCCCAAAATTTTCTGCACCAGGCTTTCGTAACTGGCTTGCTCGCCAAAGCCGCAGACCATGGCCATGACTTGAGTGTCTAAAATCGGCGCCGGAATAAACCCACCCAATTGCACGAAGATTTCAATATCTTGGCGGGCGGCATGAAAAACTTTGGTTAAATTCGGGTTTTGCAATACTTCCCATAAGGGTTCCAGATTCAGGCCCTTGGCCAAGGGGTCGATGGCCTTGGCCTGCCCGGGGCCGCCCACTTGGATGAGGCATAGCTGCGACCAATAGGTGCGGTCGCGCATGAATTCGGTATCAACCGTAATAAAGCCGGATTTAGGCAGGGTTTGGCAAAAGGCCGCTACATCGGCGGTGGTGGTCAATAAAGGCATGAAAAGCCTATAACCCGGTTGTTGCAAAGGCGCTAGCGTAAAAACGCAGGCTCGGCTAAAAGATATTAGAACTGAGTAATAAGGAGTTTTAAAGAATGCATATGTATCGTACCCACCATTGTGGCCAATTGCGCGAAAGCCACGTTGATCAAACCGTCCGTCTGTCGGGCTGGGTACACCGCAAGCGCGACCATGGGCAATTGATGTTCATCGATCTGCGCGATCATTATGGATTGACCCAATGCGTATTGGATAGCAACAGCCCCTTATTCGCCAGCGCTACTGAATTGAAGGCAGAAAGCGTTATTACCGTTACGGGCAAGGTGGTCGCCCGCACGCCGGACACTGTTAATGCAAAATTGCCGACCGGCAAAATCGAGTTGGTCATTGCTGAACTTAAAGTAAATTCGGTGGCTGATGCTTTGCCGCTTCAAGTGAACAGCGATTTAGAATTTCCGGAAGAAACCCGCCTAAAATACCGTTTCCTTGATTTACGCCGGGAAAAAATCCATCAAAATATTGTTTTGCGAAGCCAAGTGATTTCTTCTTTGCGCCGGCGCATGATCGAGGCCGGTTTTACCGAATTCCAAACGCCAATTTTAACCGCTTCCTCGCCGGAAGGGGCCAGGGATTATTTGGTTCCCTCACGCGTGCATCCGGGTAAGTTTTATGCGCTGCCGCAAGCGCCGCAAATGTTCAAGCAATTGCTGATGGTGGCGGGTTTTGACCGCTATTTTCAAATCGCGCCTTGTTTCAGGGACGAAGATGCAAGGGCCGACCGCAGCCCCGGCGAGTTTTACCAGCTTGATTTTGAAATGTCGTTTGTTACGCAGGAAGATGTATTTAATACCATCTCGCCCGTGCTGCACGGCGTATTTGAAGAATTCGCCAATGGCAAGAAGGTTTCTTCTTTGCCATTTCCGCGGATTAAATATGATGAGGCGCTATTGCATTATGGCAGCGATAAACCCGATTTGCGCAACCCTTTGCGTGCCGAAGATGTTAGTGAGATTTTCAAGGGCAGCGGCTTTTCGGCTTTTGAAAAAATTATCGATAGCGGCGGCGTGGCGCGGGCAATTAAAGCGCCGGGCACGGCCAGTCAACCACGAAGTTTCTTTGATAAATTGAATGGCTGGGCGCAAGAACAGGGCGCGCCGGGCTTGGGCTATATCACCTTCGCCGAAGGGCAGGGCAAAGGGCCAATCGCCAAATTCTTGGATGAGGGAAGGCAAAAGCAATTACGCGATAAAACCGCGGCCAAGGATGGCGATACGGTATTTTTCGCCGCCGGCAAGAAGGCTGATGCGGTTAAGCTGGTGGGCGCCGTGATCAAGAAATTGGGCGATGAGCTGAATTTAATCGATAAGAACCGCTTTGAATTCTGCTGGGTCGTTGATTTTCCGATGTATGAATATAATGAAGACACCAAGAAAATCGAATTCGGCCACAACCCCTTTTCTATGCCGCAGGGCGGGTTAGAGGCGCTTAATACCCAAGACCCGCTGACTATCAAAGCGTTCCAGTATGACATTGTATGCAATGGCGTTGAGCTTTCCAGCGGCGCTATCCGTAATCACTTGCCCGAAGTTATGTACCGCGCTTTTGAAGTCGCCGGATACAGTAAGGCCGATGTCGAAAGCCGTTTCGGCGGCTTGCTGAATGCCTTTAAATACGGCCCGCCGCCTCACGGCGGCTCTGCGCCCGGCGTTGACCGAATTGTGATGCTATTGGCCGATGAACCCAATATCCGCGAGATTATCGCTTTTCCGATGACGCAAAAGGCCGAGGATTTGTTAATGAACGCGCCCGCCGAAGTTGATGCGGCGCGTTTAAAAGAGCTTCATATCAAGCTGGAATTGCCAAAGAAAAAAATTGAAAGCGCCGCCTAAAATTAACCGGCGCGCCGGGCAATGTGATAGCGTTCAATGACGCCGTTCGGGCTGATTTCCCGTTCTAAAGATAAGATATTGCCAATCGGATGTTTTTGAATCAGCAAAATAGTGTGCTGCAATTCCTCGGTCGCGCGGGTGACGCTTTTTTCTTTATCATTGCAAAAGCCGCGCTCCACTAGCTGGTGGGAAAGCCGGTTAAGCAGAATATTGTAATCTTTTTCCGACATTTCACTCACGACGGCGAATTGCGCGCCGCCAAAACTGTCGGTGCCCAGCCAGGCATTGTCGATTTCCCCTTCGGGTTCGTTGCTGGAATCAACTTCATCGAAAGTAAAGGTGCCGGAGACGGCCCATTCACCCTCAACCGCGGGGGGGTCGAATTGATCGCAAGTAAAATCGGCGGGATAAATAATACGCAGGAATTTCATAATCCAAGCTTAGCGGATTTGGCCGCCCCAGCCTAGAATTTAATGCAGGCGGCGTTGCTCTTTTCGTGCGTACATGGCGGCATCGGCACGGGTGAGCAGGGTGCTTAAATCCATATCCGCTTCGATGGAGGTAAGGCCGATGCTGGCGGAAAGGGGGATATCGGCGCCTTGCCATAGAATCGAGCTGCGATTGATGACTTTACCCAGTTTCTGCGCCCGTTCGGTTGCTCTTTCGATATTGGTATCGGTTAAGACAACGGCGAATTCATCGCCCCCTAAGCGGGCGACCAGATCGCTATCGCGGACATTTTCCGACAGCGTCTTGGAAAGTTGAAGCAACATCATATCGCCGGCGGCATGACCATAGCGGTCGTTAATTTGCTTGAAACCGTCTAAATCCACCATCATCACCACGCCATGGCTTTGGCGGCGGTCGATTTTGCGGCTGGAGTGGCGTTGCAGGCGGCGCATAATTTTGCCGATATAAAATTCAAAGCCGCGGCGGTTTAATAGACCGGTTGCGGCATCGGTCATCGCCAATTCTTCCAATTCCTTGATGCGTTTTTTTTGACCGGCGATTTGCGCTTGCGCTTCGCTCAGCATCCATAAGGCGGCGCGCCAAAGCGAGTTTTCGCCATTGGCATCTTGTTTGGCCAATTGCTCTAATTGCTTGCGGCTGTGCCACAGATCAAAGGGCAGAACTTTGCCCAATTCATCCGAAAGATTCTTCCGAGGTTGAGTGCGATACGTCATGATACATCTCTCCCTTGCCCTGAAATTGTTCTCCTATCCTTGAGTATGCAAAACGTATGCCAGTATTCATCTTTATTTATCAATGGGTTAGCGGATCTCTCTGGAGCCGAAAAGAAGGCAAAATTTGCCAAAGGGAGAAACCTAATTGCCGCCCTTCCGGGATGCAAAATTGTTAGCTATTCTTTAGGATTAAAGGGTTAAAAAAAGTAAATGCGCTATGGATTTCCCCTTTGCCTCTTATTGCTGATTTTTGCCCCGCCGGCGAAGGCGGCGGCAATGCCGGCCTTAAAGCCGCATCGCGCTTTTTACGATGTCTCCTTGTATCATGCCCGCGCCGGCACCCCTATTATCGGCGCTTCCGGCACTTCATCCAGCGAAATCAGTGAATCGTGCGAGGGCTGGGCCAGCCAAGATAAAATGGATGTCACCTTGGCTACCCAAACCGGGCAAATGGTGCGGCTTGATAATAATTTTATCGGCTTTGAGCGCAAGGATGGCAGCGAATATATTTTTCAGCAGCGCGATAAAACTTCGCCTGCTAAAGCGGTGAAAGGCGCGGCATCGCGCCATAGCGATGGCAGTTTCATCGCCAGTTTTAGCCAGCCGCAAAAGCGGCAATTCAAGCTGGCCGGCGACACGCTTTATCCCATCCAATTTATGCAGCGTCTTTTAGAACAAAGCCAAAAACCGGAACGCCTTTTTCATGCCAATGTATTTGATGGCAGTGAAGTGGGCGGCGCCGTGCTTTATTCGGCCGTATTAGGCAAGGCGAATCAATCAATCGTTGACAGCGCTTGGCGGCAACCGGTGCAAATCGCCTATTTCGGAGCGGAACCGGCGCGGCGCGGCGATGATAAGCCCCAGTATGAAATCACCATGAATATAAATTATGGGGGGATGATGCAGCATTACATTGTTGATTATAAGGATTTTGTTCTAGAATTCACGCTTAACCGGTCGGAAGATCTTCCCATCCCCGTTTGTCCATAAGGAGCGAGCATGTCGCGCAAAGCCGCCGCCAAAACTGTAAAAAGAATTTTGGTGGTCGAAGACAACGAGATGAACATGAAATTGTTCAACGATCTGCTGGAAGTCACCGGCTATGAAGTCATGCAAAGCCGCAATGGCTATGATGCGATGGAACAGGCTAAAAAGCAAAAGCCCGATTTGGTGTTGATGGATATTCAGCTGCCCGAAGTCACCGGCACCGAAGTCATTAAATGGTTCAAGGCCGATCCCGATTTAAAAGATATTCCCGTGATAGCGGTGACCGCCCATGCTATGAAGGAAGAAGAGCGGCGCATTCGTGAAAGCGGTTGCGAATATTACATGACTAAACCGATTTCCCTGCCGCATTTTTTAGAGACCGTGGCGAAATTTTTAAAATTCCCCGATTAAAGGATTAAATATTCCATGCCTGGCCGCGTACTTGTAGTCGATGATGTTCCGGCGAACGTAAAATTACTGGAAGCCAAGCTTACCCAGGAGTTTTTCGACGTCGTCACCGCTGCCGACGGTTTAACCGCTTTACAATTGGCGGAAAGCAGTGCGCCCGATGTTATTTTGCTCGATGTCATGATGCCCGGCATGGACGGCTTTACCGTTTGCCGTAAATTAAAGGAAAACCGCATGACAGCCCATATTCCCGTGGTGCTGGTAACGGCCTTGTCCGAAATTCACGACCGGGTGCAGGGCTTGCAGGCGGGCGCCGATGATTTTTTGACCAAGCCGGTCAATGATATAGCGCTGTTTGCGCGGGTGCGCTCGCTCATCCGCCTGAAAATGACGATCGAGGAATGGCGCTTGCGCGAACAAACCGCGCAGCAATTCGGCGCCCTGCCTTTGGCGCAGGCCGCGGCCGATGACGATGGCAAGAAGGCGATGATCTTGCTGATTGAAACCAACCCGATTGAGGCCAGCAATATTATTGAAATCGTCAAGGAAGACGGCCATCAATTGCAAGGCGTCAACAGCATCGAAGATGGCCTGCGCCTGGCCGCTGAAAAAACCTTTGATTTAATCATTGTGGGCGTGGCGCTGGCGGAAGACACCGCCTTGCGCCTGTCGGTGCAGCTGCGCAATATCGAGCGGGCGCGCAACACGCCCATTTTGCTGGTCGCCGATGAAGACGACAAAGAGCGCTTGGCTAAATCCCTGGATCTAGGGGTAAGCGATTATATCGTCAATCCGATCGAGCGCGATGAATTGCTGGCCCGTTGCCGCACGCAGGTCAAGCGCCGCCGTTTCCAAGACCGCTTGCGGCAGAATTATGAACAAAGCCTGTCCTTGGCGCTGACCGATACTTTAACCGGGGTTTATAACCGCCGGTATTTCAATACCCATTTCGAGGAAATGCTCTTACGCGCCAAAAACAGCGATAAAACCTTGGGCCTTATTATGATCGACATCGATCATTTCAAATCGGTCAATGACCGTTTCGGCCATCCGGCAGGCGACCGTGTATTAAAGGAAGTCGCCGCGCGCATCAACCGTTCGATCCGCCATGTTGATTTGGTGGCGCGCCTGGGCGGCGAGGAATTCGCCGTTGTCATGCCTGATACCAATATGGAGATTGCCCAAAACATCGCCGAACGCCTGCGTTTGGCTATCGCTAATGAGCCAATTGAAGTGGGCGACGGCCATCCACCCTTAACCGTGACCATCAGTTTGGGTTTGGCGCTTTCACCCGGCGGCGGAGAAGATGTCGCCCATAATTTAATGAAAACCGCGGATATTTTGCTGTATGAGGCCAAAAAGCAAGGCCGCAACCGGGTGATGATTGCGGCCTGATTTTTTTTTAATTTCGCTTATGGTGAGCTTGTCGAACCATATCCTTCGGCGAGCTCAGGATGAGCCGGGGTTTACGATTTCAGCTTTTGCTCTTCAAAATCGACATGTTCGCCGGCGATTGGGTCGTATTTGCGCATACGGAATTTTTCCGTCTTGGTGCGCGGATTCTTTTTCTTGGTGTAGGTAAAGCCGGTTCCGGCCGTGCTTACCATTTTAATCAATAAAATATTCGATTTCGCCATATTTTGCCTCGTTTTTTTAAGGAAGGTATCTTTTAAAGGAAAATAGGCGAATGTCAAGCAATCCCGGGAAATAAAGAAAAATAAGGGGCCAATGCAAGGTTTTGTTAAACCTCGCATTGGCCGAGTTCTCCCCTCAAAACTTGGGTAAAAAGGCTACCTAAGGCGTGACGGCGCTACACTCCGTCAGACAGCTCCGAATGAACCGGGGCCGGTTTGTAGGGTAAAGTGGAGAGGTGGAAAGACGAAAAATAGCCAAAAGCCTGAAAACTATGGAGCAAAACGCCGGCTAAGAGCACGAGCATAAGCCCGCTTTGCCATAGCAAGCGCCAAAAGCGGCTGGAAATTGTGTGGGAACGGGGGGACATACTTGCACCTCCTGTGCTTATTTTCGGGCCTACATGACGCCGAATATTCATCATAAAATAGAGAAGTTTCTATTTCGCTAACAAAAGGAAATTTTTAAAGGTTAACGGGGGGTTAGCGAAAGCTATTCAGCCTCTGGCTTGGTCTTCTTAGCCCTCGGCTTTTTGGCCTTTGGCGCTGCCTCGGCGGCCTCTTTTTTAGGCTTTTTGCCCTTGGCCAGTTTTTTATCGATAAGTTCGATCGCTTCTTCCTGGGTGATTAATTCCGGATTCATATCTTTTGGGATAGAGGCATAGGTTTTGCCGTGCTGAACGTAAGGGCCGAAGCGGCCAGTGCCTTGTTTAATTGGTTTGCCATCGCTGTAATTGCCAACCACGCGGGCAGGGGTAGCGGGGGCTCCGCCACGGCGCTGACCCTTGGCGGGTTTTTCGGCGATGACGATGACGGCGCGGTTGAGGCCAATGCTTAACACATCATCATCCGTCGGCAGGGTGGCGTATTGGCTGCCATATTTCAGGTAAGGGCCAAAACGCCCGACACCGGCGTAAATCATTTCGCCCGATTCAGGATGTTTACCGACTTCGCGCGGCAGGCTTAACAGCGCCAGTGCCTTTTCTAAATCGACTTCCGTGGGAGGAATATTTTTTAAAACAGGGGCGCGTTTGGGTTTGACGGCAGTCTTGCCCTTGCCGGTTGCCTCGCCCAATTGCACGTAATAGCCATAGGGCCCTTTGCGCAAGGTGATCATCAATTGGCTGGCGGGATCAATGCCCAAATCTTTTGGCACCGGGACATCAATCACCGGCGTGCCATCTTCATTGGTGGGTTGATCGACGGTTAGGGGCCGCGTGTTTTTGCATTCGGGATAATTCGAGCAGCCGATAAAGGCACCAAATTTGCCGAGTTTTAAACCTAGACGTCCGCCGCAGGCGGTGCAAAGGCGCGGATCGCTGCCATCTTCACGGGTTGGGAAAAAATGGGGGCCAAGTTCGGCGTCCAACGCATCAATAACTTGGGTGATGGTTAAATCTTTGGTTTTGCCGACCGCGGCGCTGAAACCTTCCCAGAATTCGTGCAATACCTGGCGCCAATCGCGGCTGCCGTCGGAAATCATGTCGAGCTGTTCTTCCATATCGGCGGTAAAGCCATATTCGACATAACGCGGGAAATATTGGATTAGAAAGGTCGTAACTACACGGCCGCGGTCTTCTGGGATAAAACGTTTTTTATCCAGGCGCACATATTTGCGGTCCTGTAGCACTTGAATGATCGAGGCGTAAGTCGAGGGGCGGCCAATGCCGAGTTCCTCCAGGCGTTTGACCAGGCTGGCTTCGCTATAGCGGGGCGGGGGCTGGGTGAAATGCTGTTCGCCCTTTAGATCATTCATTTTGGCCGCTTCATCCTTGGCCATTTTCGGCAGGCGGCGCTGTTCCTCGTCTTCGTTCGGATCGTCAAAATCTTCTTGATATAATTTTAAGAAACCATCGAATAGAACGATGCTTCCCGTTGCACGGAAAACATTTTTACCGTCAGATGTTGCGACATCGACCGCGACTTGTTCCAAACTTGCCTGCGCCATTTGCGAGGCGAGCGTGCGCTTCCAAATCAATTCATATAATTTGAACTGATCGGGATCAAGATAGCGGCGCATTTGCTCGGGGCGGCGCGATAAGTCGGTTGGGCGTACGGCTTCATGGGCTTCCTGCGCGTTTTTCAATTTGCTTTTATAAACGCGGGGAGAATCGGGCAAATAATTATTGCCGAAATCTTGGCCAATCACTTGGCGGCAGCCCTGGATGGCTTCTTGCGATAAATCCAAACCATCGGTACGCATATAGGTGATTAAACCAACGGTTTCGCCGCCGATATCGACGCCTTCATAGAGCTGCTGGGCTAGGCGCATGGTGCGGCTGGCGCCAAAGCCCAATTTGCGCGAGGCTTCCATTTGCATGGTTGAGGTCATGAAGGGCGGGGGCGGATTGCGCTTGACGTTTTTGCTTTCGATCGAGGCAATGCTGTAGGCCTGATTGCGCAGCGCCGCAACAGCCGCATCAGCCTCGGCCTTTTGCGTGATCGAAAATTTTTCTAATTTTTTGCCATTCAAATGCGTTAGGCGCGCGGTGAAGGGCTGGCCGCCTTGCGTTAAAAAATCACCCAGAATCGACCAATATTCTTGCGGTTTGAAGGCCTCGATTTCCGATTCGCGTTCGGCGATTAAACGCAGCGCGACCGATTGCACACGGCCTGCCGATTTCGAGCCCGGCAATTTGCGCCATAATACGGGCGATAAAGTAAAACCGACCAAATAATCCAAAGCCCGTCTAGCCAAATAGGCCTCGATCAGGCGCGCGTCTAATTCGCGCGGATGATCGAAGGCGGCGCGGATAGCATTTTTGGTGATTTCATTGAATACGACACGCTTAACATCAAGCCCGCCTTTTAGCGCGCGGTTTTCTTTTAGAACTTCTTGGATGTGCCAGGAAATCGCCTCCCCCTCGCGGTCGGGGTCGGTGGCGAGATAAAGATGGCTGGCGCTGTTTAATAATTTGGTGATTTCACGAATGCGTTCATCGCCGCGTTCATCCAATTCCCAACGCATGGCGAAATCGGCCTCGGGGTCAACCGAACCGTCCTTCGAAGGCAAATCGCGGATGTGGCCATAGGAAGCGATGACGCGAAAATCATCGCCCAAGTACTTATTAATAGTCTTGGCCTTGGCGGGGGACTCGACAACGACAATTTTAGTCACGATTTTGCCTTTTGCTGGAACAGGTCGAATGTGGCTTCATACACCTTAAATATAGGTTAAGGCAACCTGATTACCACGGTAGCGCTCGATCCGGCCCGCCAGCTCGAGTTCTAAAAGCACGGCCAGCACCAAAGAAGTCTCGAGTTTTGTGGCTCTTACCAGCTCATCAACGGCAATGGGGGATGAGCTTAGGGCCTCTAAAATAATGCGTTGCGCCTCGGTGATTTCCTGCTCGCTAGGGGCTGTCGCGACAGGTGTTTGGTAATTATCATTGCGTTGGCGCAAAACATTCGGATTTTGCTGGGCCAGCGCGTCAAGAATGTCTTGCGCGCTTTCAATTAAAGTCGCGCCGTCTTTTAGCAATTTATTGGTACCCTGGCAGCGCGGATCAAGCGGCGAGCCGGGAATAGCCATGACTTCGCGGCCCTGTTCGGCGGCGAAACGGGCGGTGATAAGAGAGCCTGATTTCAACGCGGCTTCAACTACGACAACGCCGCGGGAGATGCCGGAAATGATGCGGTTACGGCGGGGGAAATAGGCGGCCATGGGTTCGGCGCCAAGCGGCATTTCACTGATAATACAGCCTCTTGCAGCGATTTCTTTATAAAGCGCTTTATTTTCAGGCGGGTAAATATTATCAACCCCGCCGGCCAAAACGGCAACCGTGCCGGTGGCTAAGGCGCCTTGATGAACATGCGTATCAATCCCGCGCGCCAGGCCCGAGACCACAATATAATCGGCCTGGCCTAATTGCTTCGCCAGTTCTTCGGCGAATTTTTTAGCATTGGCGCTGGCGTTTCTGGCGCCGACCATGGCGACGCAGGGCTTTTGCATTAATTGCGGATGGCCTAAGACCGAGATTAAAGGCGGCGCATCATCGAGCGGCGCCAGGTAGGGCGGGTAATCGGCCTCGACCTTAGCAATTAACCGCGCGCCGATTTTTTCGTGGGCGGCGATTTCAGCTTCGGCATCCGCCGCACTGGCAAGTTTAAGCGGGCGGATTTTTCCGCCGCGCTTGGCCAATTCCGGCACGGCTTCCAACGCCTTGGCGGCGGTGCCAAAGCGGCTTAGCAGCTGAAAGAAAGTAATCGGCCCAATATTTTCCGAACGGCTTAAGCGCAGCCATTCCATACGTTCCTTAGCTGAAAGCGTGGCGGCTGATGGTGCAGTTTCCCGTAAGATGGCCAATGTCATAAATTTTCCTTCCCGATTTTGCTTTCTTCGCCTTTCATTAAGCGGCGGATATTGCTGTGATGACGCCAAATAACCAGCAAGGCCATTATTATAATAAATAAGGTCGATGGGCTTTGGGTATAATGCCAGTACACAAAAGGCGCTGCGGCCAGCGCCACAATCGCCGACAGCGATGAATATTTAAAAATCAAAGCCACCACTATCCAAACCAAGCATACAATCAAGCCGGTTGAAAGATGCAGCGACAATAAAGCCCCGATCGCGGTGGCAACGCCCTTGCCGCCTTTGAATTTCAGCCAGAGCGGAAAAACATGCCCGGCAACCACCGCCAAGGCGGCGATGGTAATGACTTCCGGCGCTAAAAAGCGCACCAATAGCACGGCCAGAAAACCCTTGAAGCCGTCCAATAATAAAGTCGCGATCGCCAATTCTGTACGGCCCGTACGCAAAACGTTGGTGGCGCCAATATTGCCCGAGCCAATATGGCGAATGTCGCCAAGCCCCGCCGCGCGGGTAAGCAATAAGCCAAACGGAATCGTGCCGATTAAATAAGCAAGCGCGATAGCGAGAAGGGCGTTTACCGATGTAAGAAGGTCGAGCATATATAAGGTTGTAGTCGTTCTTGCCTTGTTCGGCAAGCGGGGTTGTTCAAAGCCTTGGAAATGCTGGCGTTTTTTGGTTTCCTATTCCTCCCCCTTGCGGGGGAGAGAAAAATATTTAGCTCAACAACAAATCCAACACCGCCATGCGGGCGGCGACGCCATTGGCGATTTGGGTTTGGATGACGCTGTATTTTGGATCATCGGCCAGTTTGGTATCAATCTCCACCCCGCGATTCATCGGGCCGGGATGCATTACAATAACATCGGGTTTGGCGCCTTTGATTTTTTCATGGGTGAGGCCGTAATGCTGGAAGTACCAATCGCCCGAGGGGATCGCCGCTTTTTCCATCCGTTCTTTTTGAATGCGCAAGCCCATGATCACATCGGCATCTTTGATGGCTTCTTCCAGGCTTGGAATCAACGGCGCCTTTACTTCCATATTTGCAGGCAAAAGAGCAGGGGGGCCGCATAATACAATCTCAGCGCCCATTGTTTTCAGCAAATGCAAATTCGAGCGCGCGACGCGGGAATGTTTGATATCACCGCAAATCGCAATTTTTAGACCTTCGATTTTGCCCTTGTGCTGGCGGATGGTAAGCGCATCAAGCAGCGCCTGGGTTGGATGTTCATTAATTCCATCGCCCGCATTAATAACGGCGCAGGGCAAATTTTTGGATAAAAATTCCGGCAGGCCCGATTCTTGATGGCGTACGACCAGCGCATTAATGCCCATCGCGGCAAGCGCCTGGGCGGTATCCAAAACCGTTTCACCCTTTTGCACCGAGGAAGTGGCCACATTCAAGCTTAAGGGGTGAATTCCCAAGCGCAAGGCCGCCATTTCAAAAGACAGTTTGGTGCGGGTCGAATCTTCAAAAAATAAAGTGCCGATGGTTTTGCCAACTTTAGGCGGCGGGTTTTTCTTGGCAAAATTATCGGCGGCATTTAACAAAGCCGAAATTTCAGCCTTGCTTAAATTTTTGGTGGAGAGGAAATGTTTAATTGTCATGTTGCGCATCCAGATAGCCCTGTAAAATATAGGCTGCCGCCAATTTATCAATAGCTTTATCGCGTTTGGCGCGGGAAACGTCGGCGGCGATCATTTCCCGCTCGACCGCGGATGTCGAAAGCCGTTCATCCCAAAAAACCATGGGCAGGGCTATGCGAGGTTCGATATTCTTGGCGAATTGACGCACCGATTGGCAGCGCGGGCCCTCACTGCCGTCCATATTCAGCGGCAGGCCCAAAACCAGGCCTTCGGCTTTATATTCGGCGATTAATTTTTCCAAAGCCTCGATATCCTTGGCAAGTTTTTGGCGGTGAATAGTGGTAACGGGGCTGGCCAGCTTGCCCCGGCTGTCCGAGACCGCGATCCCAATCGTTTTCGTGCCGATATCAAGGCCGAGCAGGCGTTTTTTCATGAAGGCACAATAGCTCTTCCCTCCCGGCTTTGCCTAGGCTAATTATGGTGATCAGGAGAATCTTATGGCTATTACCGAAGCAGATGTGGTGCGTATCGCGAAATTGGCGCGGATTAAAATTCCGGCTGAAAAGCAAAGCTATATGGCCCAACAAGTAACCGGCATCATGAAATGGATTGATCAAATCCAAGAAGTTGATACTTCCAAAGTCGAACCAATGACCAGTGTAGGCGATTTCCCTTTGCCCTTGCGCGAAGATAAGGTGACCGACGGTGGTTATCGCGATGATATCCTTAAAAATGCGCCCGATGCCAAGCACGGCTTTTTCACGGTGCCAACGGTGGTTGAATAACAATGACAAAAGCCGCTTTAAAAACCGAAGCCACCCGCTTGACCGATTTAACCATTGCCGAAGCGGTGAATGGCTTAAAACAAAAACAATTTTCAGCGGTGGAGCTAACTGAAGCGCATATCAAGGCCACCGAAAAAGCGCGCGATTTGAATGCGTTTATCACCGAATCTTTTGATGCGGCGCGCGCCGCCGCGAAACAATCGGACGAACGCATTAGCCAGGGCAAGGTGCGGGCATTAGAAGGCGTTCCCTTGGCGATCAAGGATATTTTTTGCACTAAAAATATCCGCTCAACCGCCTCTTCCAAAATTTTGGAAAATTTCATTCCGCCTTATGAATCAACCGTTACTCAAAAGTTGTTGAATGCGGGCGCGGTGTTCATTGGCAAAACCAGCCTGGATGAATTCGCTATGGGCTCCAGCAATCAAACCAGCGCCTATGGCGCGGTGAAAAGCCCCTGGAAAAAGAGGGGTGATGACCGGCCATTGGTGCCGGGCGGTTCCAGCGGCGGTTCGGCTGCGGCCTTAGCGGCGCGTTGTGTGATGGGGGCGACTGGCACTGATACCGGCGGATCAATCCGTCAGCCGGCTTCTTATTCCGGCATTGTCGGGATGAAGCCCACCTATGGCCGCTGTTCGCGCTGGGGCGTTATTGCTTTTGTCTCTTCACTTGACCATCCGGGGCCGATGACGCGCTCGGTGCAGGATGCCGCGATTATGCTTCGGGAAATGAGCGGGTATGACCCGAAAGAATCGACATCCGCCAATGTGCCGGTGCCTGATTTTGAAAAGGCCTTAACCGGCGATATCCGCGGCTTGAAGGTTGGCATTCCCAAGGAATACCGGATCGATGGCATGTCGGCGGAAATCGATAAAATGTGGCAGCAGGGGATGTCGTGGCTGAAAGCGGCGGGGGCCGAAATTGTTGATGTGTCTTTGCCCCATACCAAATATGCCATGCCGGTTTATTATATTTTGGCGCCGGCCGAAACTTCCAGCAATTTAGAACGCTATGACGGCGTGCGCTTTGGCTTGCGCGTTGAGGGCAAGACGCCTGATGAGATGTATGAAAACACCCGCGCCGCCGGTTTTGGGCCCGAAGTCACGCGGCGCATTCTGATCGGCACTTATGTATTATCGGCTGGCTATTTCGATGCTTATTATGTAAAGGCGCAAAAAATCCGCCGCCTGATTACCAACGATTATATCGAGGCGTTTAAGAAGGTTGATGTGCTGTTAACGCCGACTTCGCCCGGCACCGCTTTTGCCATTGGCGATAAAATGGATGATCCGATCAAAATGTTTTTGGAAGACGTGTTCACCTCGCCCGCCGATTTGGCCGGGATTCCGGCAATTTCGGTGCCGGCGGGTTTGGCCAGCGATGGTTTACCGTTGGGCCTGCAAATTATTGGCAAGCATTTTGATGAGGCCACCACTTTAAAAGTGGCGCATGTTATCGAAACCGCCGCCAATTTCACCGCCAAGCCGCAATTTGTGGCAGGAGATTTGGCATGAGCAATTTAATCAAAGGCGAAACGGGAGATTGGGAAATGGTGATTGGGCTTGAGGTTCATGCCCAAGTGATTTCCAATTCTAAATTATTTTCCGGCGCTTCCACCGCCTTTGGCGCCGAACCGAATGCGCAAGTTTCCTTCATTGATGCCGGTTTTCCCGGCATGCTGCCCGTGCTGAATGAAAAATGCGTTGAGCAGGCGGTGCGTACCGGGTTAGGCTTGCAGGCGGAAATTAATATGGTTTCGGTGTTCGAGCGCAAGAATTATTTTTATCCCGATCTGCCCACGGGGTATCAAATTTCGCAATATCAGCACCCGATTGTGGGCAAGGGCGAAATTGTGGTTGATTTGCCGGGCGGGCGCACCAAAACCATCGGCATTACCCGCCTGCATCTTGAACAAGACGCCGGGAAAAGCCTGCATGATCAGCACCCAACCCTTTCCTTCGTCGATTTGAACCGGGCGGGGGTGGCGTTGATGGAGATTGTTTCCGAGCCCGATATTAGATCGGCCGAGGAAGCCAGCGCCTATGTGAAAAAGCTGCGTTCGATCGTGCGTTATCTTGGCACTTGCGATGGCAATATGGAAGAAGGCAATATGCGCTGCGACGTGAATTTATCGGTGCGGAAAGTCGGCGATAAGCTTGGCACGCGCTGTGAAATTAAGAACGTCAATTCCATCCGCTATATCACCCAGGCGATTGAATTTGAAGCGCGCCGTCAAATTGAAATTATCGAGGGCGGCGGGGTGATTCGCCAGGAAACGCGGCTGTTCGATGCCGCCAAGGGTGAAACCCGCACCCTTCGCGTTAAGGAAGACGCGCAAGATTACCGCTATTTCCCCGATCCCGATTTGCTGCCCTTGAAATTAACGGCTGATTATATCGCCAAAATCAAGGCGACCTTGCCCGAATTGCCTGACCAGAAAAAGGCGCGCTATCAAAAGGATTTGGGCCTCTCTGCCTATGATGCCGGCGTGTTGTGCGAAGAAAAAGAAGTCGCCGACTTTTATGAAAAAATGCGCGGGAACAAGCGCGACGCCAAATTATGCGCCAATTGGCTGACCAGCGAATTATTCAGCGCATTGAATAAGCTGGGTAAAGAAATTTCGCAATCGCCGATCTCGCCTGAGCAGTTGGGCGGATTGATTGATTTGATTTCTGATAACACCATTTCCGGCAAAATCGCCAAAGACGTATTCGCCGAAATGCTGGAAACCGGCAAGGATGCCGCCGCGATTGTCGAGGCCAAGGGCTTGCGCCAAGTTTTGGATACCGGCGCGATTGAAAAGGTTATTGACGAAATCCTGGCCGCCAACCCCGATAAGGTCGCCGAATATAAATCGGGCAAGGATAAATTATTCGGCTTCTTCGTCGGCCAGGTGATGAAGGCGATGGGCGGCAAAGCCAACCCGCAAATGCTGAACGATTTGCTGAAGAAGAAAATTGGATAAATCGAAACGCTCTTTGTGGTCATGGGCCTTGTATGACTGGGCCAATTCCAGCTATTCGGCGATTGTCGCAACCTTTGTATTTCCCGCTTATTTTGCCGGCGCTATTGTAGGGGACACGGTCAAAGGCACCGTGCTGATGGGGCAGGCGACTTCATTGGCGGCTTTGTTGATCGCGGTTGCTGCGCCGTTTTTGGGCGCTAAGGCCGATCATTTTCATAACCGCAAAATATTTTTAGCCGGTTCCAGCATCATTGCGATTGCAGGGGTGATAATGATGGCTTTGCTGCCGCCGGAATCATCCAGCATTGCTTATGCCTTTATATTGATTATTTTAACTTACGCCGGTTTTGAATTGGGCATTGTTTTTTATAATGCTTTGCTGCCCAGCGTTTCGGCGCCCAGCCATTACGGCAGGGCATCGGGGCTGGCCTTTGGCCTTGGCTATTTGGGCGGGCTTTGCATATTGATTTTATGCTTGGCGCTGTTTCCCCACGGTTCAAACGGCGTGCCAAATATGCTGATCGCCTCGGCCTTGTGGTTCGCCGCCTTCGCCGTGCCGCTGTTTTTATATGTGCCGGAACCAAAGCGGGAGAAAGATGCGGCTGCATTAGGCGGATATAATTTTCTTCACAGCTGGCGTTTAATCAAAAACACGCCAGGCATGTTGCGGTTTTTGATCGCCCATATGCTGTTCATGGATGGGCTTTCCACCTTGTTCACTTTCGGCGGCATGTATGCGGCGGGAAGTTTTGGCTTTAATACCGGCGAATTGCTGGCGCTGGGGATAACCTTAAACATCATGGCCGGGATCGGGGCGGTTGTTTTCGCCAAGGTGGATGACCGCAAAGGGTCATTATTTGTTTTGCAAACCGGGCTGATCGCGGTTGCGGTTTGCGCCGGGCTTTTGTTCGTGGCTTCCGGCAAATATCAATTTTGGGCGGTTACCATGATAATGTCGCTGTTTTTCGGGCCGTTGCAATCATCGGCCCGCACCTATATCGCCCGCCAGGCCCCCGTTGAGCGGCGCACCGAATTGTTCGGCGCCCTTGCCTTATCGGGCAGGGCCACCTCGTTTTTGGGGCCTGCTTTGGTCGCGGTTTTAGCCGCCCTTACCGGCGAACAACGCTGGATTTTACCGCCAATTATCGGGTTTTTTGTGGTGGCCTATGGCTTGTTGACAAGCGTACCCCAAGCCTCAAAAGATCGCCCGTGACTTTTGGGGGGGATTAAGGTAATTTCCTCCTTCAGCTTGTCCTCCTGCGCCTTTGGCTTCGGAGGACAACCTTCACTTTGTTTTTGCTTCGTTTGTCTGACGGGCGTCAGCCAACCGAAGCTGCGATAGCAGCGAAGGTTGGGGGGGTGGCCGAGTGGCTGAAGGCGGCGGTTTGCTAAACCGCTATACGCTTGAAAAGGCGTATCGGAGGTTCGAATCCTCTCCCCTCCGCCATTATTTAAAAAAACGTCCCTCTATCTTTTTAGAGGGCGTTGAAAGAACCCCCATTACCGCAACGTGTTCCGCGAAAAACTCCTGACATGGTTTTTGCCCTGGCGGCGAAAACTTGGCCCGTTCCTCTCTCTATGGGCCTTTTTCCTCAGAAACCTCCGTACCGATTGCAGTCATGTTCACAGCTTTTGGTCATGAGGTTTCAATGATTTACACGGCAGCGGTTTTTCGTGTTTTGCCTGCAAGAGTTAGCTTATCACCACCACGGATGATGAATTTGGTTTTGTAGGCCGTGTCCTCGCCCGACCAGATAATCGGGTCGTCATCCAGAAGCTGAAACACGCGCTGGAGATTGGCCGAGACTTCCTGCTTGGTCTTTTTCACCTTGTCGATGTCGCTGACCGACATATTGCCGTTCGCCATAGCCATGGCTTGCAGGAACGTCCATGCCTGTTTCGGTTTCTTCGTGCGCTTGTCGCGCATTTGCAGGTCTTCCGCGCTGAACTGCTTATGGCCTTGGCCCTTGCAGGAAACGGTGATCATCTCGTCGGCGGTGAATTCCAGCACAAAATCTTCCCATTTCGCGCCTGCGGGTGTCGGGTAGCGTGTTTCCCCTGGCGCATCGTCAATGAGCCTGATCCAGCCAGAGACAATCTCCGTCAGGAGGCTGGCGGCGTTGCCCCTGACCTGGATCGCGTTATTGGCAAATTCGATCAGATCTTCATAGGCGAACACCTTGGCCGCATTCCGCAGCGCGACGTCCTGGACGGATTGTGTCACGGCGCACGCCGATGGTAGCAGGACAAAAAACTGCTTCTGGAATCTGACCGCAAGCTGGCCGATGGTGCGCTCGATCTTACTGGTCTGCGCCTCGATCAATGTGACCACCGGAAAACGGTAGCTGGCGGCAGGGTTGTATTCGCCGATGTACCAGCAGGCCGGAAGGCCGTCGATTTCCGTGTGTGCTGCGCCGCTGACACCGAACGCCTGCGCCAGACCGGAAAAAATGGTCGTGAAATCGGGGCGGTAAATGATCAGGTCGGTTTTCTGCAACGTGCGCTTGGGTCTACCGCAGGAACAGATGCCGACATATTGGCCGTCACCGTGCCGGACGACATCCATGTACCCGCCGCATTTGCCCGCACACGGATAGGATTCCGCAAGCTGCTGCGTCGGTTTCAGCAGATTTTCAGGGAACCCAGACCAATCCGCCTTAACGCCGCGTACGCCGGAAAGCTGACTAAGCGTATGCCACGGCGGCCTGTTCAACAACATGATCGGTCGGTCTTTCTTCCAGCGCAGGCGGTTCCTGCGGTTTAATGAAGCCGCGCGCCTTCATCCACGTCTCGATGATATGGGCATCTTCCTTGCGGTCGAAGCTGGCGACGTTTGGCGTTTTGATTTTAATTGTGCGCGGCTTGGAGCTGCTCTCGAATTTTACCTGGAAGCTGGCCGCGACCAGATTGCCGAACCTCGGCAAATCCTTGCTGCGATCCTGCAACGACGAGAACAGGTCTTTCGACCGGAAAATCGAACGGTCGTTATACGGCCCCCTGAATTGCAACTGCACCTCCGTCAGCCGGATTTCCTCAAGGCCAGCGATATCGTGGCAACTGAGGGAATCCGGCCCGTCATTGAGGAGCGGTTGCAACGTGTATTTATCCTCTTCTGGGAAATACTCCGCGTCGCCGAAAAAGCGCAGGCCGAAGGCGGCCAGATACATCTGGCGCTCTTTCTTGCCGCCCGACTTGTTGTAAATCTGAAGCTCGTTGGCGTCGCGGTCGTAAACGACCACGTCGTGGAATTCAGGGCGGTAGAACACGCTGCCTGTTTCGCCAGCTTCGATCTTTCCCTCGCGCTTGAACGGCATGCCATGGCGCACGAGGAAATAAACCTTGTTCTCGGCGGCGGTTTCAAACGGCGTGACCTCGCAGCCGTTGCCGCGCTTATTTTCCTCGAACCATTCATCCATGTCGTGTTCCAGCGCATCGATGTTGCTGTCCGAGAGATCGAGCTTTTTGCCCTTGGCTTCCTTGGACTGGAAGCTGTTGAAGCTCTTGGGCTTCATCATCAACGCCTCGGCGTGCGGCTTCTTGATCAGCTCCGGATCCTTGAGCCACAGCAGCACGGCAAGATCGGCGGGCGTAGAATCGGCAGGCACATCGACATTGCCCGACTTGGCCATTTCTAGCAGCTCATCGAACATATCGTCGTCCGAGACTTCCTGCACAAAGTAAAGGGCATCCACCATGGCGGGCGGGATGCCTTCGGTCGGCTGCATCAGAATCTGGCAGAGCAACCCGTAATCAAGCTGGCCGCTGCCATTCTTTTGCAGCTTGAACCCGCGCCCTTCCAAATAGGCGGTGTACGGGGTCAGGAACCGCAAAAGGTTATCCTCGTGGATGTTTTTCAAAACATCCGGCTGTGCAAATTTTCTCAGACTGTAAGTCGCCATCCTAAGCCTCCTCTGTTTTTTTGATGGGATCGGATCTGGAACAAACCGTGACGACCTTCCCCAGAATGGCGAAGTCGTCATCATGGCTGATAACGATGGGCTTCAGTCTTTTGTTTTCGGGCCTCAATTCGATGCGGTGATCCGCGATGAACAACCGCTTCACCGTGGCTTCGCCGTCGCGCATAGCCACGACGATATCCCCCGATTCCGCGAGTTTTTGTTGTCTGACGACGACGTAGTCGCCGTCGTTGATATCCACGTCGATCATGCTGTCGCCGCTGACTTCCAGGGCGAAGCAATTGCCGCGCGCGACCATGGCATCGACCATGATTTCGCCGACCTTGTTTTCGATGGCGAGGATCGGCGTGCCTGCGGCGACTTTGCCGAGGATGGGAACACCCACCATCTGCCGCATGCGCGGCGTGAAGTCTTTCACCACCGTGAGCGTGCGCGCCTTGCGCGGCTCACGCTGGATATAGCCTTTTTCTTCCAGACGACCCAGCAGCTCGTGTGCGCTGGGAGGCTGGATGGAAAGAACGTCTGCCAATTCCTGGACCGTCGGGGCAACGCCGCGCCGATTCATGAATGTGCCGATCGCACGCAACGCCTCCTCCTGGGTGGGCGTCAGGTTTTCAGCATTGGGAAGTTTTTTCGCGGCTTTCATTTCTTTTTCTCGGTTCTCACGCCCTTGAATTTTCCGCTGTCCGACTTCACATCCATGAAGCGGCCCGTGTCACCGTCGCGCTTGGTGTAATGTCCCGTCTTGGGGTTTAGAACCTGGGAGCGATCGCGCACCGCGCCGTTGCGGTGGCCGTCGCCTTTGGGTGGATTGGTAGCCATGCGAATCTCCTTCCTAATGTTGTTCCCTTATTTTTATTAGGTTAGATTATCTTATTTCAAGGATAATCACTGTCAATCCCGTACTTATCCAGACGCTTCCCCTACACCTTCCGTAGGTAATGGCGCATGGAACAGTACGGAGGTGACCATGAGCCGATTAGACCCAAACCTGATGACTGCCGATGAACGCTTGAGCGAAATCGGCCTCATCCTCAGCCGAGGCATCGCACGGCGGCAGCAAAAGCTGAAATCAAGCCAAACCAAGGACATGAGAGACTATTCACTGGACTTTCCCCCTGCCGGAAGCATTCATGCAAAAAACCGAGAGGAGGAAAATAACTAATGAAAAACAATGTGTTAGCAAGAGTCGCGGCGCTGCCGCAGATGCCCATGGCCGAGCTGGCGGTGATGTGGGAAGAGCTTTTTCAGGCCAAGGCCCCGAAATACAACAAACCCTATCTGGTCAAGCGGCTGGCCTACCGCCTGCAGGAAATTGCCCACAATATCGATAGCGGGATTATCGAAAAACGCCTTGAACAATATGCCAAGGAAAGTCTTTCGGAAAATCTGCGCAAGACGCGCGGCAAAGGCATCCACATGCCCGTCGCCGGAACGCGGCTGGTGCGCGAATACTATGGTGTCGAACACCGCGTCACCGTCCTCGATCACGGTTTTGAATATAACGGCGCGCGTTACAAAAGCCTGTCGCAGATCGCGCGGGAAATCACGGGCGCGCATTGGTCAGGCCCAGCCTTCTTCGGCCTGGTACGCAACAGCAAAAACAAAGAGGACAAGGAATGACGGAGCCGAAGAAGCGCACACGTTGCGCGATTTACACGCGCAAATCCACCGAGGAAGGTCTCGACATGGAATTCAACAGCCTCGACGCCCAGCGCGAGGCCGGAGAATCCTATATCACATCCCAGCGCCATGAAGGCTGGACGCTGCTGCCGGACTATTACGATGACGGCGGTTTTTCCGGCGGCTCCATGGAGCGTCCCGCGTTACAAAAACTCATGCGCGACATCGAAAAAGGTCTGGTCGATGTGGTCGTTGTTTATAAAGTGGATCGCCTGTCGCGCTCCCTGGCCGATTTTGCCAAGCTGATCGATCTTTTCGACAAGTACAATGTCAGCTTCGTCTCCGTCACCCAGCAATTCAATACCACCACGTCCATGGGACGGTTGACGCTCAACATCCTTTTGTCCTTCGCGCAATTCGAGCGCGAAGTAATCGGGGAACGCATCCGCGACAAGATCGCCGCGACGAAACGCAAAGGCATGTGGACGGGCGGTCAGCCCCCGCTGGGCTATGTCACGAAGGACAAAAAGCTGGTCATCGAAGATAAGGAGGCCGCGCTTGTCCGCCTGATTTTTGAACGCTTCACGGTTTTGCAATCGATGACGCTTCTGGCGAAGGAATTGCGCGACCAGGGCTACCGCACAAAAAGCTGGATCACCAAAACTGGCAAGTCGTGTGGCGGCGAAGTCATCACCAAGGGCTTCTTATATAAGCTGCTCAATAACCGTACCTACCTTGGCGAGATCAACCACCTCGGCAATAACTATCCAGGCCAGCACAAGCCGATTATTTCTCACGCCCTGTGGGAAAAGACGCGCTCCGTCATGAAGGAAAACCCGCGCAAGCGGCAAATCCGGACGCGCGGCCTGTCCACGGCGCTGTTGCAGGGGCTGTGCGTGTGCGGCGGCTGTCAGTCCTCCATGACGCCGACCCATTCCAAAAAACCCAACGGCAGAGTTTACCGCTATTACAAACCCAGCGCACATTTGAAGAACGAATGTGAAGACTGCCCCGTTGGCCCCGTTCCGGCTGGAGAGCTGGAAAATATCGTCCTCAATCAAGTCCGGATCGCGCTCTGCACACCGGAAATGATGGTGCGGGTCTGGCGCGAAGCGATCAAGGAAGATCACGGCATCACCGAACAACAGGTGCGCGACGGGTTGCAAAACATGCACCTGATCTGGGACGAATTGTTCCCGCTTGAGCAGGCGCGGCTGTTGCGGCTCCTGATCGAAAAAATCATCGTCAACCACGACCGTATCGACATCCGCGTCCAGGCCGAAGGCTTGAACAGCCTGATCCGTGACATCGAATACGTCCACAAGACCAAGGAGGCCGCATGAAAAAATCCTCTGTTTCCCTGGACGGCAATATCGTCGTCATCAGCGTTCCGGTGAATTTCACCCGCAAATTCGGACGCCGCTACATGATCGTGCCACCCACCGAAGGCGACAACATTCCCTTCGTCACCACGACGCACAAGGACGACAAACTGCTCAAAGCCCTGGCCCGCGCCCATAAATGGAGCCAGTGGCTGGAATCCGGCAAGGTCAAAAGCGTCGATCAGCTTGCCGTGGAGAATGAAATCAACCCGTCCTACGTCTCCCGCATCATCCGGCTCAATCTGCTGGCGCCGGACATCAAGGAAATGATCCTGGACGGCACCCAGCCCAAAACCATGAAGCTGTCCGAGATGCTCAAGCCCTTTCCCGACGACTGGCAGGCCCAGCGCCGCTTTTTCAGCCTGATCGCCTGACGGGTCGGCTGTCCTGTCCGGTGAATTTTCACCGGACACCCTGAAAAAAAATCAAAAATATTTTCACCCCGAAAGCCGCCGCACAGGCGGCTTTTTTCTTTTCAGGCGGGCTGAAAAAGCCCGCAAGCCCAGCCTGCCAGTGAGTTTTCGCCAGTCCCTTTGTCCGGCCCGTGCGTGGCCGTCACCGCAAAACAAAGGCGAAAACAATGAGCAGAAGTAAAAACCGTTATGACGGCATCGATCCGTATGTCGTTTCCCAAGTCCGTTATCACTCCCGTCAAATGTTCCGGCACCATGCCATGGCCGGAATGGAAATCGAGGACATCGAGCAGGAATTAATGCTCGATTACCTTTCCAGAATTCAATCCTTCGATCCCGAAAAATCCTGTCGCAACACCTTCGCTGACCGCATCCTGCGCCACAAATGCGCCGAGATGATTAAGGCGGCAACAGCCCAGAAACGCAACGGTGGCTTGCAGGCCACGTCGCTGAATTCCTGGCTGGAGGATGGCGACCGCGAGGATGTTCCGGAAAGCATGAGCGTCTGGGGCGCGCGATCCGACCCTTCGCGTCAGGAAGATATCGTGGTCGATGTGCGGGCCGCGGTTGCCGCCCTGTCGGAGGCCACGCGCTTTTACTGCGCGATGTTGATGCAGGATTTGCCCGTCCGCACGCTCTGCAAAATCCATGATCGGCATCCGTCCACGGTCTACGAGGCCATGGGCCGGATCCGGCGCGATTTCAGCGCGCGCGGTCTCCACGAATATCTGCACTGAGCACCCCAGACGCTTCCCGCGACGGCCCCGTATGTAACCCCTTCGCAAACGGAATTCATGTCGGGCCTTCGCGGGAACGCAACACCCTTCGGGGAAATACCGCGACCGCTCTCGCTCTTTGGCGGCGCCAAGGCCCGACAGCAGCAATGCACGCGGCAATCAGGAGCAACACGAAACCAAGGAGCATCGAATGAGCGATACACCGCCATCTCTCGACGCCGTCTTCGGCACGCCCGTCGGGCAGTTGCTGGAGATGGACGAAACCGAACTGCGCCGATTGCTGGCCAAGGCCGAACTGGTCTGCCGCTGGCTGCGCGGCGCGCTGCGACTGAAAACCCAAAAAGGAGGCAAACAATGAGCAAGAAACTCGAAAAACTTTTCGGTGACACCTATCTGGCGCGCAACGTGCCGGACAGCATCCACATCCCGCCGCTCGGCGAGAACCGCACGGATGTCGTCAAGCCGATCGAACAGGCGACGCTGGACGACATCGCCTTCGCCGCGCAAGCCCTCGACAAAAAAGCCGATACGCTGCGTGACGAGCTTTACGCCCTGCAACGCCTCTACAAGGAAGCCCGCACCAGAGGCGCGCTCGGTAGGGACAACATCATCGAAGCGGTCACCCGCAAGATCGGGGGTGCGTAATGACGCTTCCCATCATTTCCGCCGACGAACGGCTTGCCGAAAAACGCGGCATCAAGGGCTGCATCTTCGGCAAATCCGGCATCGGCAAAACGTCGCTGCTTTGGACGCTGCCGCCCGAAAAAACGCTGTTCTTCGATCTTGAGGCTGGAGACCTCGCCATCGAAGGCTGGGCGGGCGACGCCATTCGTCCGCGCACCTGGCAGGAATGCCGCGACTTCGCGGTGTTCATCGGCGGCCCCAATCCGGCCCTGCGCGAAGACCAGCCCTACAGTCAGGCGCATTTCGACGCGGTCAAGGAACGCTTCGGCGATCCCGCCGCCATCGCCAAATACGACACGGTGTTCGTGGATTCCATCACCGTGGCCGGACGCCTGTGCTTCCAATGGTGCAAGGGGCAGCCGCAAGCCTTCAGCGACAAGACCGGAAAGCCCGACACGCGCGGCGCCTACGGCCTGCACGGTCAGGAAATGATCGCCTGGCTCACGCATCTCCAGCATGCGCGCGGCAAAAACATCTGGTTCGTCGGCATCCTCGACGAGAAGCTGGATGATTTCAACCGCCGCTTCTTCCAGCCGCAGATCGAAGGCTCGAAAACGGGGCTGGAACTGCCTGGGATCGTCGATCAGGTCATCACCATGGCAGAGTTGAAGGCCGACGATGAAACGCCGTACCGCGCTTTCGTCTGCCACACGCTCAATCCATACGGCTTCCCCGCCAAGGATCGCAGCGGTCGGCTCGACATGGTCGAAGAACCGCATCTCGGACGCCTGATGGAAAAGATCGCCGGAGCGGTCAAGCCCGCCGCCGAGCGGCTGACCTACGCCCGTCCCCAGACAACCGACACCCAGAAGCAAGGAGAATAGCCATGTCCGTATGGAAAGATTTCAGCAGCGCCGAAGATCAGCAGTCTTTCGACGTCATCCCCAAAGGCACCACCGCCCGCGTGCGCATGACGATCAAGCCTGGTGGCTATAACGATCCCGATCAGGGCTGGACGGGCGGCTATGCCACGCTCGGCGATAGCGGCGCGGTTTACCTCAACTGCGAATTCGTCGTCACCGAAGGGCCGTTTGCACGGCGCAAGGTGTGGAGCCTGATCGGCCTGCACAGCCCGAAAGGCCCGACCTACGCCAATATGGGACGCTCTTTCATCAAGGGCATCCTCAACTCCGCGCGCGGATTTTCTGCCAAGGATGACAGCCCGCAGGCCATGGCCGCGCGCCGCATCAACGGCATCGGCGATCTGGATGGTATCGAGTTTACCGCCCGCATCGACATCGAGAAAAACCAGCATGGCGAAGACAAGAACGTCATCAAAACGGCGGTCACCAAGGATTCCAAGGACGCAGGCAAAGGCGGCGGTGGATCCACGCCGCCCGCACAAACCCCGCCCGCCACGGCATCGGCTCCTGCCGCCAATCTTCCCTCCTGGGCGCGGTGAGGTGAAGCATGTTGTTGAGGCCAAGGCAAAAGGAGCTGGTCACGCGCACCGTTGCCGCGCTGAACGCGCACAGCAACACGCTGGCCGTTGCGCCCACCGGCGCGGGCAAGACGATCATGCTCTCCGCGATCATCGGCGAGATGTTCAAGCACAAACCAGGCAAAGCCTGTGTGCTGGCGCACCGTGACGAGCTGACATTCCAGAACGAGGATAAATTCAAGCGCGTCAATCCCGATCTTTCGACCAGCGTTTTCGATGCTGCGGTCAAATCGTGGAAGGGCGACGTCACCTTCGCAATGGTGCAGACGCTCTCGCGCGAGAATAACCTCGCGGCCATGCCGCCGATGGATATTCTGGTCATCGACGAAGCGCACCATGCCCGCGCCGACAGTTACATGCGCGTAATCGAGCGCGTCAAGGCGACAAACAAGGGCGTGAAACTGCTGGGCATGACGGCCACGCCCAATCGCGGCGACAAGAAAGGTCTGCGCCCCGTTTTTTCCAATGTCTCCGACCAGATCACGGTCAAGGAGCTGATCGCCTCCGGCCACCTCGTGCCGCCGCGCACCTTTGTCATGGATGTGGGCGTGCAGGACGAGCTGCGCCAGGTGAAAAAGACCGCCAGCGATTTCGACATGGGAGCTGTGTCGGCGATCATGAACACACGCCCGATTAACGATGCCGTGGTCAAGCACTGGCATCAAAAAGCCGGAGACCGCAAAACCGTCGTGTTCTGCTCCACCGTCCAGCACGCCGAAGACGTGGCCAAGAGCTTTAACGGCGCGGGCATCCCCACCGTATTCGTCCATGGCCAGATGACAGATGCCGAGCGTAACGCCGTCCTGTCGGAATATACCGACGGCGAAGCGCAAGTCATCGTCAATGTTGCGGTGCTGACGGAAGGCTGGGATCATCCGCCAACGTCCTGCGTCGTGTTGCTGCGCCCCAGCTCCTATAAATCGACAATGATCCAGATGATCGGGCGCGGCCTGCGCACCGTTGATCCGGCTGAATATCCCGACATCCTCAAAAAAGATTGCATCGTTCTTGATTTTGGCACCTCCACGCTGCTGCACGGGTCGCTAGAACAGGATGTCAACCTTGACGATCAGCTTGGCGTGGGCGACGCGCCCACCAAGGAATGTCCGGAATGCGGCGCGGAAGTCCCCGCCGCTGTTAAGGAATGCCCCTTGTGCGGCTACGAATGGCAGGCGCAGGCCGCCGCGAAGGAATTGGCGGAAAACGGCTTCGTCATGGCCGAGATCGATCTGCTCAAACGCTCCAGCTTTCTCTGGGTCGATTTGCAGCAGAACGACCGTTATTTCCTCGCCACGGGCTTCAATGCCTGGGGCGGCGTGTTCTTCAAGGACGGCGAATGGCATGCCGTGGGCGGCAAGAAAAACCATGCGCCAAAATTGCTGGCGGTCGGGGAACGCATCGTCTGCTTCGCCGCCGCCGATGACTGGCTGAACGTCAACGAAACGGATGAAACGGCGCACAAGACGCGCTCGTGGGTGCATCAGCCCGCGACGGACAAGCAGCTTCAATATCTGCCCGATCATCGCAACGACTTCGGCATGACCCGCTACAAGGCATCGACCCTGATGACCATGCGTTTCAACCGCGATGGCATCCAGCGCGCCATTCAATCCGCGCGAGGTGCCTGATGATCGACGCGACCAACATCGAAAAACAATGCATGGAACGCACACTCCAGCCGCTTGGCGAGGTCGTGGCCGAAATCGGGATGCACAAACCCTTAGCCGAATATACCCGCGCCGAAGTCCTGACGCTGATCGAAGTCGTTGTCGGCAATTACCAGACCTTCCTCGCGTTAAGCCAGCCACGCCATGAAGACACAGGGATTCCTTTTTAAATGCTCGATTTCAATCATCGCCCGACCGTTGCCGATCAGATCAACGCGCACATCGATGCCGCGATCCAGGCACGCGCCGCACAGCCGGAGCGCGACTATCTGGGCGCGTCGCGTCTGGGCGTCTCCTGCGCGCGCGCACTGCAATACGAATACATGAAAACACCCAAAGATGAGGAATTCAAAGGCCAGACCCTGCGCATTTTTGAGATTGGTCATGCTTTCGAGGCATTAGCTCTCTCATGGCTGCGGCAATCTGGCTTCACCGTGTTCACGGAAAAGCCTGATGGCAAGCCCTTCGGCTTTTCCGTCGCAGGCGGCAGAATTCGCGGGCATGTGGACGGTATCATCGACGCCGCGCCCGCTGATCTCGGTATGCGCTTTCCTGCGATCTGGGAATGCAAATCGCTTAACGCAAAATCCTGGCGCGATACCGTCAAGCACGGCCTGAAAAAATCCAAGCCCGTCTACGCCGTACAGGTCGCCACCTACCAGGCATACATGGAAGGCAACGTCCCTGGCATTTCCAAAAATCCCGCGTTGTTCACCGCCGTCAACAAGGACACGGCGGAGATTTATCACGAGCTTGTGCCGTTCGACGCCGCGCTTGCGCAGGAAGCCAGCGACCGTGCCGTCAATCTGATCCGCGCGACCGAGGCCGGAGAAACCCTGCCGCGCGTCGCCACGAGCGAAGACCATTTTGAATGCGTCTTTTGCCCTTACCGTGAACGATGCTGGCAGGTGTCGGCATGACGGGCGCATGGCAGGATTTCAACGACGCGCCAGATGATCTGCGTGGGCAGATCCGCCCGAAGCCGGAAGAGCGGTTGACGACGGACGATCTGAAGGAGCGCCTGCACGGACGCTTGCGCGAGGCATTATTCTATCTGTTGCCGAACGGCAAAATCCGCAACGGCAAATTTGTCGTGGGCGATATCCATGGCAGCAAGGGCGACAGCCTGACCGTCGAGCTGTCCGGCACGAAGATCGGCATGTGGCACGATTTCGCCACCGGCGACGGCGGCGATATTCTCTCCCTCTGGGGCGCTGTCCATGGGCTTGATGTCCGTCATCGCTTTCCCGACATTGTCAGCGCCGTCCATGAATGGCTCGGCACTGCTGCCCGGCCCATTCCCAAAAGCAAAGCCGAGGAAAGCGAGGATTTAGGGCCGCACAGCGCGAAGTGGGATTATCTCAACGCACAAGGCGACCTGATTGCCTGCGTCTATCGCTACGACACGCCGTCGGGTAAGGAATTCCGCCCATGGGACGTGAAGGCGCGGAAAAAACGCACGCCGGAACCGAGGCCGCTCTACAACCAGCCAGGGATCGCCAGCGCATACAGCGTCATTCTTGTCGAGGGCGAAAAATGCGCGGATGCCTTGATTGCGCTCGGCATTTGCGCCACCACGGCCATGAATGGCGCAAACGCGCCCGTGGACAAAACCGACTGGTCGCCGCTGCTGTCCAAGCATGTGATGATCTGGCCGGATCACGACGAGGCCGGAAAGCATTACGCCGATGCGGTGGCGAACAGGCTGCGCACGCTTGGCGTGGCTTCGCTTTCCATCCTGGTTCCGCCTGAAGACAAACCGGAAAAATGGGATGTTGCCGACGCCGTGGCCGAGGGCATAGATGTTCCGGCGTTTCTCGCTTCCGCGCCGCGCATGACGATCCCGCCAGCCTCCGCGCTGCCGGCTTTCAGCGTCGGTTATCTGCTCGATGACGACAGCCCCATGCCGGACGATATCATCGCCCCGCGCGTGCTGACGCCTGGTGGCTTGCTGGTGCTGGGCGGCGCGCCGAAGGTCGGCAAGACGGATTTCCTGCTGTGCCTGTTGGCGCACATGGCGGCGGGATTGCCGTTTCTCGGCATGCGTCCGCGCAAACCGCTCAAAATCTTCTTCTTTCAGGCAGAGATCGGCTACCACTATCTGCGCGAACGCCTGCGGCAGATCAATTTTGATCCGCGATTTCTGCCGCTTGTGCGGCAAAACCTGATCATCACGCCCCAGGTGCGGATGCTGCTGGATGAAAAAGGCGTGGAGATGGTGCGTGAGGCCATCCTGCGCCATTTCGATCCACGGCTGCTCGACATCATCGCCATCGATCCCTTGCGCAACGTCTATGACGGCGAAGGCGAAAACGACAATACTGCCATGCTGACCTTTTTGCAGGATCGCGTGGAGCGGCTGCGTTTTCTGGTCAACCCCGACCTCGGCATCATCCTTGCCCACCACACCAAGAAGATCAGCAAGAAAATGCTGGAGGATGATCCGTTTCAGGGTTTGAGCGGCGCTGGCTCCTTACGTAGCTTCTATTCCACGGGCATGATCCTGTTCCGCCCCGACGAGCATCAATCCCTGCGCCAGCTCATGTTCGAGCTGCGCAACGGCGAAGGCATCCCGCCCAAATGGGTCGATAAAATCGACGGGCGCTGGCGCGAGATGGATCACCATTCTGCGCGCCTTGTGAACAAAGATTACGGGGAGCGGCTCGATAACGAACGCCGCCGCCGTCACGATGTCATCCTGCAATTGCTGTTCGATGAAGGCCGCAGGAGCGCGCTCTACACGCCGAGCCAGTTCTGTCAGGCATTTGAAAACAAGGCTGGCCTGGGCGGCAATCACTCCATCCGCGACCGTATCGATGTGCTGGCCACCAAGGGCTACATCAAATTCAACAAAGACAACGCCGCCAAAAGCAAATATGGCGTGATGTGCGTCGAGGGCATGGAAATCCCCACGGGCGACGAGACCGTTGATCCGGACACGGGCGAAGTCTCCCAAGCCATGAAGCCGCTCCTGCCGACGCATTTCAAGCAGCCTGGGAACGGCGCGATCCTGCCTGTCGAAAACCCCTCCGTCTGGGTCTATCCGGAGGAGGAAGCGGCATGATTTTGCATCGTCAATCTGGCCCAGATTTCGTCAATCTGAAATCTGCCGCAATCTGCAATCGCGCTGAAAGCCCCGTTTCACAAGGCTTTGCGGTGCGTTCCCAGATTGACGCGCAATCTGGCCGTCAATCTAGAAATCTGGTGCAAGTCTTTGTCCTGAAAGACTTTCCGCGCCGTCCCAGATTCTGGAGAAACTCCCCACATTACATGTGGGCAAAACCGCACACGGTTTGCCCGCATGTGGCGTTTTCTCCGGCCCCGATTTTCCCACCCCGAACCGGAGGATGCTGCCCATGACCCACGCCACGAATCCCACCTTGCTCTGCCTCGATCTCGGAACCGCGACCGGATGGGCGCTGCTCAACGAATACGGCTCGATCGCATCCGGTACGGCGCAATTCAGGCCGCGCCGTTTTGAGGGCGGCGGCATGCGGTATCTGCGTTTCAAACGCTGGCTCACGGAAACCAAGAACGTCGCAGGGCAAATCGACGCCGTGTATTTCGAGGAAGTCCGCCGCCATGTCGGCGTGGATGCCGCCCATGCCTATGGCGGTTTTCTTGCCCATCTTACGGCCTGGTGCGAACACCACGCCATCCCCTACGAGGGCGTTCCCGTCGGCACGATCAAACGCTTCATCGCGGGCAAAGGCAATGCCGATAAGGACGCTGTCATCGCTGCAATCAAGGCGCGCGGCCACACGCCAGAGGACGACAACGAGGCCGATGCGCTCGCCATCCTCTATTGGGCCAAGCAACAGCACGCGGAACAGCGAGGCGCGTAATGGAAAAATGGACAGCCAAGATGGTCGCTGACCGCCTCGAAGAATCCGTCCGGACGTTGCGCCGCCTCCCGCCCGTCAAGGTGCAGGGATATTTCAACCTTTGGCCCGCCATCAAATACACCGACATGGAAGTCATGCAGATGGAAAAGCTGCCGATGCGTCTGCGCGCGCTGCCGGACGCCATCGACCGCATGGAAGAAACGCTGGGCTGGATGACGTGGCTGGAGGTTGAGGAACGCAAGCTGGTGTGGAAGCGTGCGGCGCGCGTGCGGTGGAAGACTTTGTGCTGGGAGCTGGGCTGCGACCGCACCACGGCGTGGCGCAAATGGGTGATCGCGCTCACCAAGATCAGCGTGCGGCTTAACAACTTGAAAGACTGACGAAAAGTTGTTGCAACACTTTGGCATGAGACAAGCGCAACATTTTCTGGCAGGATGTAACCTATCATCGCGGGACGTGCGGGCGCAGCACCGACGCCCCAAAGCGATCCCCCCTCTAACCATTTGAAATCTTGGGTCCTTCCTGGCCGAAAACCAATGCGGGCGGGCGAGGCGTTTTGCTTTTCTAGCGTCTGGCGCGCGAAACGGGTTACAGGGCGGTTACAAGTTACAACGC
>JBFXCK010000016.1:0-41882 GCA_050182275.1 Dongiaceae bacterium
AAAAGAAATTCGAAGAATTGTTAAAAGACCCGCGCCTGCAGCAAATGATGGCGCTCTTGGAAGAAACTTTGGGCAGCCAGGCTTTGGTAGGGCTGGATGTCAAAGATATTTTGGCATTGCTTGAACAGGCCGAACGCGAAGGCATTGCGCTTGATCAATTGCTTACGCGCGATATGGATACTTTCATTAACCGCCGCCCCTATCAAGCGCAGCAAGCGGTGCGGGCGCTGGAATGGACGGCGTTTTTATATGTGATGATGCTCTCGCAGCAGCAAAATAACCAAATGAATATGATGCGCCTGAATCAAATGGCTGAACGCTTGGCGCAAACTTTAGGCGTTGATGTCAAAAGCTTCCAAACCCAATTCCAAAAGAATTTGCCCGAGCTGCGCCGCACCCTTGACACCAGCATGCGCGCTTTACGCACCGTTGACCGCCAGCAATTCAACCAGCAAGCCCGCCAAATGGCGCGCCTAATCCGCGCTAGACGCAGCCGCGCCATTCAATTGCAGCAGCAACGCAACGAAACCTTGCGCCTGCGCCGCGGGCGGCGTCCTGTTCAAGCGGTGCTGGAAAATGAGGTGGCCAGGCCTAAAACGGCGGCGGAGTTGTTGCGGGTTGAGATGCAGCAGGATACAGTGCTGCAGGTGGTGAAGAAAAACAGCAATGAAAATCCTAAGGTTGAAACGCCGCGCCTAGATAACAGATTGACCGAGGCAGCTTTGAATCAACAGGCTTTCCGCATGGCTGGCCCTGAACGCACCGCCCGGATTGACGCCTTTGTGCCGTTAGAGCCGGTTAATCAAAACAATAATAATTTTGTCCCACCGCCAGTGATGATGGATAATCGTGTTGAATCGGTTGCCTTTAATGTGGCGCGGCAAGTTACTGAACCCTTTATCGAAGCACCAAGACCATCAACACCAGTGAATGATTTCATTGCGCCTGAGCCTGTACGTCAAGTTTCCGAACCCGTGATTGATAGAACGCCAACACCAGAAGCACTGCGCGTGGAAGAACGCCTTGCTCCTCCGGTTGAAAATTACAACCCCCCTGTTGAACAAAGTCGGCCGCCTATTATTGAAACAGCACCATCTGAGCCGGTGCGTGATTTCAGACAGCCTGAGCCGATCTACACGCCCCCTTCCGAACCGGAAAGAAAACCGCCTATCGATGCTACTCCGCCTGCTGTTGATAGGCCTTTAGAAACTCCGCCTCCTCCAACTCCAGAACGCAGTAGAGAAGAACCTATTGATGCAAGGCCAACTGCGCAGCCACCGCGCGATGAGCCAGTGGCACAACCCGAAGCCAAGAAACAAGAACAACCTGCCGAAAAACATGATCACGATCAACGACCGCCGGAATATATCGTCTCGCCCCGCGATGGCGCCTTGAAAGATGATGCAGTTAAACAAGATGTAAATGTGCAAGTTGCGAAAAACGGCCATAAAGCTGGTTGTGGCGGCCATCCCTGCACTTGCGGCGAACATAACCGCATTGATACGGAAGCCAAAGAATATTACACGGTGCCCACACCTACCCAAGAACAACCGCCTGTTCCAGTTCTTCCGCCTACCCCTTCGACTTGCAATGGTAGTTGCGGCGGATGCCCCAGCAAAGAATCTTGCCAAGGTAAACAATCAACCGTGGCAACCATTGAAGAACCGAGAGTTGACGCGGCCGAGGCGGCAAGAGCGCGTTTAGCAGAATTAAGACGGCAACAAGCCCAAAGTAATTAAGTAAAAAACTTTTTTAAGGAGAAGGTTAGATGAGTAGTGCGATTCCAGCGTCAGCTATGGCTGCCCCTGCGGCCAATAAACCAGTATTGATCGGCCTAACATTGCGCAGATCAGATACAGCAAATGTCGCCCATCAAACAAACCAGTTTGCTCCCATTGCCGTAGGCACGGTGAATTTTGATGCCGCCGATTTAAACCGGCAACTGGCTGAAATAGGCGGGCTAGATGACGCGACCTGGGGAGCCTTTATTAAAGAAACCTCAGCATTAGTTTTCAAACCAGTCCTTGAAACTTTCAGGGACAAAGATACCCAGGGGCAAATAATTGAAATTTCCCTGTTCGAGCATCCAAATTTTCCCGATGATGGGCGTTATATGGTGGCCTATATCTATATCCCCGGTCAAAAACGCGTGCTTGTATATAATGGTGCTGATGGATTTTTCGTTGCCCGCTTTAAATTGCCGGGCGATCAATCCCTTATTCCAAACTTGCAATTCATCTTCGGCAAACGAGGACTTGCCTATGGCGAATCCGCTCAAATCTTTCAATCAAATATAATTATGACTGCCGCTGAAATGGCTCAACTAGCTGCTACTATTATTGAACGGGAAGATCATGCTCATAATCCCCAGCATCAATGTGGTGCAAAAAAGAAGGCGTTTTTAGCTAGACAGGCTGAATTGGCTAAAGGCCGCTAACCTATAAATTCCCCGCATTCTTCTTTATATTGAGAAAGATGATAGTTTATTATGGATAAGGACTTAGCATGATCGATACTTTAGATGATTTTATGCTCTCTAAAGCGATACTGCAGAACCGGCAGTGGCCGCCTCTTGCACTAACAGCGCAGGTTCATGCGGCTATGGAAGAAGCTGTAAAAACCCTTTCTATTCGCACTCTTGCTGAAATATGGGATAATAATAAGACCGCGCAATATACTTTAGCTCGCCCACGTTTTAGCCACATTAATACTCCTATGTGTATGTCCGCCGTCGCCGAAATATGGGCGCATCCTATGTATCCACCAGTCAGCCGTCCGCTTAAAAAAGAAGAAGATATAGAAGAATGGAAGCACTATAGGGATTTCGTGCAGAATGCGCTTTTCATAAGCCGAATAAAGCCCGACCCTGATAATCTGGATACTAATCCGCCTTATGGCTTATGCCATGTGCTTCATCCACTTAAGCAAATTCCGGTTTTTATAATGGCCGAAATATATGGAATAGAAAACACGCTGAAGCCTAAATTACTATTCATGAATGCCGAGGGCCGGATTCCCTATGGAACAGGGTGGAAGCCCGTTATACCCCATGATAATGATCCAAAGAATATTATTGAAATACCAGGGGTCTTCATTCCCGATGCTGGATTTGAGTATCTAGACAATTTTATTATGCAACTCTTCGTTCACGAGGAAGAGAATCTTGCAGATTCAAACGCCCTGCTTATTTAAAATTCGCTAACCCTTACAAACTCCCCGCATTCTTATTCATGAACTGCGCCAGCCCATCGACATCGGGTTTGACCGCTTCTTTGCCTTTGCTCCAATTGGCGGGGCAGACATAGCCGGTTTGTTCATGATGCTGCAGGGCGTCGATGGTGCGCAAGATTTCATCGATGTTGCGGCCAATGGGGAGATCGTGAACGGCCTGATACCGCACCACGCCGATTTTATCGATAATGAAAGTGGCGCGTAAGCACAAACTGTCATTCACCAGCACGTCATAGCCTTGCGCCACGCGGCGGGTGAGATCGGATACAAGCGGGAATTGGATTTGCCCAATGCCGCCGCGCGCCACGGGCAAGTTTTTCCACCAGATGTGCGAAAGATGCGAATCAACCGAAACGCCAACCACTTGCGCGCCGCGCGCCTGGAATTCGGCCATGCGGTTGTTCAGCGCGATGATTTCGGTCGGGCATACATAGGAAAAATTCAGCGCATAGAAAAAAACCACGCCGACCTTGCCGGTGATATATTGATCGAGATTAAATTCGGTATTGACCGAATTATCCGGCATTAAGGCCAGCGCCGTGAAATTGGGCGCGGGTTTGCCAACGAGCAACGTCATGATTGAATCCCTTCCTCTATATTATTCCTTACGCCCCATCCCTATTTTGTCATCCCCGCTTTCGCGGGAATGACGCATGAGTGCGGCGGTTAAACCATGATTGTTATAATATAACAGTTACGGCTTCTGCAAGGGATAAACGGCGAGTTGCTCGTAAGAAGCGCCCTTTGAACCCAGATGGCTGGAATAAAGCACGAAATCGTTAACGGAAACCGGCGGTGTTTTAAAGCCTTGATGATAGCTTAGATATTGCTCTAACCGGTCGGGCGGCGAATATTTTAATCTGCCCAAAGTCACGTGCGGGGTAAAACGGCGGTGATCGGGCTCGGCCCCGGCCCGCACCACGGCGGATTCCACCTTATCGCGTAAATGATATAAAGCGTCGCTGCGTTCAACGCTGGCCCAGACGCTGTGCGCCGATTCCAGCGGCCCGAATTGGGCGACCCCGCGTAAAATCAATTCAAAGGCCGGCGCCTGGATTTGCAGCAGCATGGTGTCGATATCTTCGGCCTTGCCATTATCCACCTCGCCGATGAAGCGCAAGGTCAAATGATAATTTTCCGGCGGCAGCCAAGTGGCGCCGGGCAAACCATTCGCAATGCTGTGTAATTGTTCTTGCACCAAAAACGGAAAGCGCAAGCCCACGAATAAACGCACCATCCAAAAGCCTTACTATTTTTTGGTTCCTGGAGGCAATGGTTTCTTGATATGCGCCACCAAGGAATGCAGCAAACGCTGTATCATCCGCCGGTCCTTGTAATTCAATTTCCGCCAATCTTGCAGCAAATTGGCCTCGGCGCGGTTTTGCGGCAGCGTTACCACGGTGATCATTTCATGCTCGGGCGCCGGATTTTCAAACAGCGACACCGGATTGCACTGCAAGGCCTCGCACAATTTTTCCAACGACGCGAATGAGGGTGTTGAGCGGCCATTTTCAATATTCGATATCGTCGCCACCGTTTTGCGCAAAGTTTTGGCGAGCGCCGCTTGAGTTAAGCCGCGCGCCAAACGCATTTTTTTGACATTAACGCCCAATAGCCGGGCTAAAGAAGAACTCATTCCCGCACTATAGAATCAACTTCCCCCTCCGGTTTATAGTAATATTTCTATAAACACTCATACAGATGTATAATTATTATTTGTACAAATGTAATTTAGCGCCATTTTCAAAGCTCTGGCAAGCTTTTCAATTTACACCCCTTCCAAGTAAGGCTATAGAGCACCCATGCCGATTTTTATCCCCTCGCATTTATTGGCGGTAGCCTTAGGCGGCGCGCTAGGCGCGGCTTTACGGTTTTTAACCGGCGCAAGTTTTTTGCGGCTTTGGCCGCAAGCCCATTTTCCCTGGGCTACTTTAAGCGTGAATCTTTTGGGCGCTTTGATAATCGGCTATTTAACCGCCTATCTTGGCGGGCGCGAAACTTCTGCGGATTGGGGGCGGTATTTTTTAATCACCGGCATTCTGGGCGGCTTTACCACCTTTTCGGCTTTTTCACTGGAAACCGCCACCATGCTCCAACGGGGGGAAATGCTGGCGGCCTTAAGCTATGCCGCCGCCTCGGTGATCGGCACTATTGCGTTGGTTTTCCTGGGTTTTTATTTGGGCAAAAGTTAACGAAGCCGCCAAAACTAGCTTTTGAAACCGGCCCTCTTTCATGGTATAAGAAGCTTTCCGCGGCTGGAATATTTTCCCTCTAAAGATTGGGGATGCAACAAAGAACAATGACTCGTGTAAGCCCTGTGCGGTCTAAACCCTCTTTTCCCACCTTTGCCCCCTTGGCCAAAGGCGGCGGCGCTTTTGTTAAAGCCTTATGGTCGGGGCGCACGCCGCGTTACCGTAAAACCGCCGCCGCAACCGGCGCAGCCGCCCTTAGCCTGGGAATTTTAGGCGGCGTCTTGCACCGTGAATTGGGAATTTTCAGCCGGCCGCTGGCGGCACTGGACAATGGCGCTGCCGGAATAAAACAAGGAATGAGCGAGCTTGCCAACCAACCCCGTTTTTTCCGCGATACTTTTCCCGATGTTTTAATCGCCGCCGAGGCGACTTCCTCCTTTGAATGGCGCGGCCATACTTTTTTATCTTTGCGCCGCTTTAGCATTATCAATGGCCGCACCCCCGAACAGGCCGAGGCTGCTGCAGCGCCGGAATATGTCGATGTGCTGGTTGATAAAAATCTTTTAGAAAGCGATCCCGCCCGCCCTCATGTGCTGATTGCGCGCGATCCGAACGCGGTGAAATTTATTTATCCCAGCGATTTAGTGGCGGAAATGGCGGCCGCTACAAGGCTGGATGAGGAGACATTGTACCGCGAACTGGACAAGCTGCATGCAAAGGCTTGGGGGTCCTATATCAAAGACCGCGATGCAAAAAAACTAAGCGGTAATTTCCAAATTCTTGTTTTCAACCCCGGCATTTTTGAACCTGAAGGGGTTGCCGCCATTGATGAACAGGGCCGCCCTTGCGTTGATAACGGCCCCGATCCTGTTTTGGTCAATGACATGCTGCGCGGCAGCGGGCGCTTGGTGCGGCAATTCGGCTTGACCGATTTAGTTCCGAATGTGGCCGGCATTAAAGTGGAAATGCCAACCAAGAATATATTGCGCCCGGTCTGGCAAGGCAAAATTAGCCCTTGGGCGCATGACGCCGATGAGCAGATTACAGCCGCCAATCAAAAACAGCGCGGCGGCCAATAAAAAACCCCGCTTGTTACAGCGGGGTTTTCCTTGAATCAATGATTCAGCTTAGCTGCTATAGCACATCCAGCCATCGCCATCATGCTCGCGCCATAATTTGCGGCCATCGGGCGTGGTCATGATTTGACGGCAATAGCCGCGATCACTGCGCTGATAATCAATTCTTTGATTACCATTCGGCGTGGCCCAGGTGCGGCTGCGGGTGGTGGTCCAACCGCCGCCATTGCCTGGATTGTTGGTTGCTGGATCCGGCTTGCTTTGCGCGAAAGCGCAACGCCAATCATCGGGCGTTAATTCGCAATCGACGCCGCTGCCGCCAGCATAGGCCGGGGTGCTGTGCAGTAAAAAGACGCTCATTAGAAAAACGGGAAGAAGATATAAAAATCTCATCAGAAAAGCTCCCTTTTGGTTGAGTTGATAAGGGAACGCTATAGCATGGAAGAAGAAATGTAAATAATCAATTCTCTGCTTAAACACCGCTTTTTTGCTTTTTTTTAATTCACAGCGTAACAAAATTACTTTATAAAAATTATGCGGAATTCATTGTTTTAGAACCGGTTTAGCTTGCAGCCGGGTAAAAAAACGCCATATTAAGGAAATCGAGGAAGAGTTTTAACACAAGGAGTATCTAATGGCTGAACGTTTTTCAAACCCGGTAAGCCGCGCGATTCCCGCGGTTGATGCCGGTTTACGCCGGTATATGCTGGGCGTTTATAATTATATGGCGGCGGCGCTTGGCATCACCGGTCTGGTCGCTTTTTTCGTTTCGACCAATGCGGCACTGATGCAAACTTTATTCACCACCGGCTTAATGTGGGTGGTGTTGCTGGCGCCCTTGGCTTTGGTGTTTTATCTAAGCTTCCGCTTTCAATCGCTGTCCTTTAGCACCGCGCGGAATTTATTATGGCTATACGCCGCTTTAGTGGGGTTAAGCTTGGCGCCGATTTTCATTGTCTATACCAGTGAAAGCATCGCCCGCGTATTTTTCATCTCCGGCGGCACTTTCGCCGGCATGAGCATTTACGGCTATGCCACCAAGCGCGATTTAACCGGCCTTGGCTCGTTCCTGATTATGGGCCTATGGGGCTTGATTTTGGCGATGATCGTCAATCTGTTCGTACAAAGCACCCCCTTCGGCCTGGCGTTAAGCGCGATCGGCGTTTTGATTTTCGTAGGCCTAACCGCCTATGACACCCAGCGCATCAAGGAATTCTATTATGGTGGCGATAGCGCTGAGATTGCCGGTAAAAAGTCGGTGTTCGGCGCTTTAATGCTGTATTTGGATTTCTTGAATATTTTCCTGAATCTGTTGCGCCTGATGGGCGACCGGAGATAAGGAAATTTTTTACCAATAAAAAAGCCCGGAAAATATTTTCCGGGCTTTTTCTTTTCTAGAATCGCTTAAGCGGCCAAAACCGAATTCAACCAATTGGTCAATTTGGCCTTGGACTGATTGCCGACTTCCTGGCCTTTCAATTCGCCATTCTTAAAAATCATCAAGGTGGGAATGGAACGCACGCCGTATTTACCGGGGGTCATCATATTCTCGTCGATATTGACTTTAACGATTTCAACCTTGCCGGCGAAATCTTTTGACAATTCCTCTAATACCGGCGCGATCATTTTGCAGGGGCCGCACCATTCGGCCCAGAAATCGACCAATACGGGTTTGTCGGATTTTAAAACGGCGGTTTCAAATTCTTGATCGGTAATATTGCGTGGCATGGGATTCCTTTCTTTATACCCTATTACTTAGGTATGAATTGGATTCTGGTCAAGGGCCAGCCAGTGCTCCGGTAAAGGCATAAGCTTGGGAATTGCGGTCCAAAGCAGGGCCGAAACCACCTGGCGCTGGGGATAAATTTGGCGAAGCAGGCCGGCATAGGCCGCCATTTGCCGGCGGTAGCTAAGCGGCACTTCCGCCAAACTTTGGGGAGCCGGACGGTTGGTTTTAAAATCGACCAATAAAATCTTATCCGGCGTTATTAACAAGCGATCCATTACCCCGCTGATCAGCCGGCCATTGATGCGCCCGATGATAGGCACTTCGCCCCGCGCCGCTTTATCAAATACTTGGCTAAAGCGTTCATCGCTCATGACCGATAAAATTTCCTGGCTTAAGGTTTGTTTTTCCGCCTCGCCTAGCCAGGGCGCTTTGCGGGCCAGCAATTGCTGCAAGGCGGCCTGGCGGCCCATGGCCGGCTGGCGGGATAAATAATGAAAAGCGGCGTGAATCAAATTCCCCCGCTCGCGCCCGCTTAAAACGCCGGGCGATGGCGCTTCGGGCGGCAAATAGAGTTCCAAATTCCGCTCCTGCCGGGAAGGAATTAAATTCACGGGCTGCTCTAAGGGAGTAATTTTTTCCCTGGCCCATAGCGGCAAAGGAAAGGATTTGGCTTCGGTTTTTATTTCCGGGGATGCTAAGGGAAATTTTTGTTTAACATCGGCCAAGCGCCAGCCCTTGCCCCGCCAGCCGGGATAGAAATTCTCTAAATTAAAATCGATTTCCTCGGCCCCGGCGCTTTCGGCTCCTTGCCGCAATAAATCATACCAGCTTTCGCCTTTTTCATTTTTTTCTTTTTCATAGCCGGCGATATAAAGCCGCTCCTTAGCGCGCGTCAGCGCGACATATAAAAGCCGGTGGCTTTCCTCTTCTCCGGCGGCCTTTTGCCGCTCGCGCGTTGCTTCCAGCGCTTCGGCCATACCGGTGCGCGGCAGCCAAATGGGCTGGCGCAAATTTTCGTCCCACAGGATTTTATCCTTAAACTGCTTGACGCCGACGGTATTGGGTAAAATCACGATTGGCGCCTCCAACCCTTTGGCGCCATGAATGGTAAGAATTCTTATCTCATCGCGTTCAGCCTTCGCGAAATCGCGCTTGATTTCGACTTCCTGGCGGCGAAGCCACGGTATAAAGCGCTGCAAATGCGGCAAATGGCGGTTTTGGAAAGACAGCGCCTGGTGCAGTAATTCTTCAATTGCATCCCATGATTCATGGCCAAGGCGCCCCAGCAAGTTAAATTTGCCGCCCCTATCATACAGCGCCCAGCTGAAAAAATCATAAGGGCTTGCCGTTGAACGTTCTATGGCTTCGAGCAAAAATTCTTTGGCAGGGATAAGCGCTGCGTCTTTGCTGTCTTGCACGCAATTCCATAAGGAAGTTACGCGGTTAAAAGCCAAGGTAAAAAGCTGTTCCTCGCTGATATTGCACAAAGGAGATTTTAAGAGCGCCGCCAAATTATAATCATCTTGCGGCAATAGCACGAAATCGGCCAAAGCCAGTAAATCCAGCACGCCCAATTCCTGGGTTAGGATTAAACGGTCGGCGCCCGCAATCGGCACGCCCGCCTGTTTCAACGCCGTGACCAAGGGATTGAAAATTCCCTTGCGATCGCGCACCAAAATCATCACGTCGCCGGGGCTGATGATTTTTCCGTTGCTCGATAATTTATCTTGCCCCCCCGTTAAATCGGCCACTTTGGCGGCAATGGCGGCGGCCAAACGCGGCAAGGGCTTTATGTGCTGGCTTTGCTGAACCGGCATGGCCCATGGTTGCAATTCCGGTTTTTCCGGCGCGCTTAACAGCGGCCAAATTTCAACGATGCCGGAAGGGGCATTGGGCAGGGCCTGATGTTTTAAAATATCCGCCTCGGGCGCCACGCCTTGACGGGCCGGGTAATTCGCGAAAACCCCATCGACAAAATTTAAAATAGCCGGCGCCGAACGGTAAGATACGTGAAGGGGAAGCACTTCCCACTCTTGGCGGGCATTTCGCACATTTTCATCAAATTCGCGCCGGCTTTGGCGGAAAGCGCCTGGCTCGGCATGCTGGAAACTGTAAATCGATTGTTTGGGATCGCCGACCACGAATATAGTGCGCGGATAGTTTTTAGCGCCCTGGCCGCTGAAAAATTCCCCGGCGATGGTTTTAACAATTTGCCATTGCGCGGCGCTGGTGTCTTGCGCCTCGTCGATGAGAATATGGTCAATCGCGCTGTCCAGTTTGAACAATACCCAGGGCGCAATGCCGGGGCGGGCCAAAAGATATAAGGTTTTTTCGATTAAATCGTCATAATCCAGCGCATGCAGGCGCTCTTTGCGCAAGCGGTAGGCGTCATCGATGGCGCTTGCCAGGATTTTCAATTGGGCGGTCGCCTCGGCTACGGTCAGCGTTTGCTTGGTTTTGGCATAGCGCTGCAGGCGCAAGGCTTCGTTATTTAAAATTTCCGGGATAGCCGGGTTTTTCAAGGCCAAAGGCTTGGTAATCAAGGTAGCCCGCTTCTCATTTTCCTTGGTAAGAAAGGCCAGCCTGTATTTATCAAATGATCCGCCTTCTTTGAGGAAGCTTAAAATTATGCTGCCCCGCTCTTGATCCTTGGGGCTGCCTTCTTGCAAAATGGCGGCGGCTTTTTCTAAATCTTTTACCGGCATTTCATGCAAAAATTGGCCGATCAATTTTTCCTGGGTTAAGCCGGGGGCCAGATTTAAAAATGCATTCACTTCCGCCGCCGCGGCTGGTGAAACATTTTTTCCCGCCAATTTGGCTTCATGGAAAAAATATTCGTCCAATACCCTATCCAGGCCGCCATCATGCACCCACAGGCTGATATAGCGCAAGGCTTGCCCCAGCTTGGTTTCCGGCGCTTGATCGGCCTGGCGTAAAACGGCGTCGCGCGCGGCTTGAAATAATTCCAGCGCATCGCGGTCTTCCAGCACGGCGAAATGGGGGGCTAATTCCGCCTCTAAAGGAAAACGCTGCAACAGCCTTTGGCAAAAACCGTGCAAGGTTAAAATATTCAATCCGCCCGGCGCTTCCAAGCTTAGCGCAAATAACCGCCGGGCGCGGGAAAGGGTTTGATCGCCGCCATCCAAACCAAAATCGCGGGATAAGGTTTTTTCCAAATCAACCGGACGCATCACCGCCCATTCGGCCAGCTTGCTTTGAACGCGCTCCAGCATTTCGGCGGCGGCCGCCTTGGTATAAGTCAAACACAAAATGCTGTCCGGTTTAAATCCTTCAAGCAGCAAGCTTAACACCCGCTGCGTTAAAACATTGGTTTTGCCCGATCCGGCCGATGCCTCGACCCATACCGAAGCCGCCGGATTCAACGCGCTGCGGTCAACCGGCGGAGGGAAGATGCGTAATGCGGCGTTGCTCATTCGTCTTCCTCCTCTCCCTCTTCATAACCGCCCCATTCCTGGCGGCGCACCAAATGCGCGTAATCTTTTTCGCTAAAGCGCGCTTCCCTGGCGTTGGCGGCGGCATAAGCCTGATGGGGATCGGCAAAGGCCGCCACCAATTTTTCCAGCCCTTCGCGGCTTTCTTCCACCAATAGGCCGATGTTTTTATCAAACACTTTATCTTCGCCGCCTTCTTCCGTAGGGCGCGGTTTCCAATAAATTAATTCATCGCTTTCTTTCTTGCCCACTTTGCTAAAACCGCCTTTAAAGGCGATCAAAGCCTCTAAAGGCAATTGCGGGCTGAACCCGGCTTTGATTTGCGGCATTGAAGGAAGCGCGCCGGTTTTAATATCAATGATCGCCAGCTTGCCATTTTTCTTTAATTCGATGCGGTCGGCGCGGGCGGTTAAGGTAAAGCCGCCCAAGGTGATTTCGCCGCGCTGCTCGATTAAAACTTCCTGCAGGTTTTTCTCACGCCCGGCCAATAGTTGCGCCAGCCAGGCGGCGCTGTTTTCAAAGCGCGGCAGCCACAAGCTGGCCAAGCCGCCCTGCCGGAGATGCCGGGAAAAAACTTCCTTGCCCGCCTTTAGCAATTCTTGATGGATAATATTCGCCGGCGCGCCCGGGTTGTTTTGAGTTACTTGCTGCAGCACTTGATGCACCAAATTGCCGTAAGTATCGGCCCCGGCTTCCGTCCCCAGCATAGGCAAAGGCTTGATGTTTAAAATCTTGCGGGCATAGAGCGCGTAAGGATCGCGCATCCATAATTCGATTTCACTAACCGATAGTTTTTTCGGGCGCGCGGCAAGCGGCGGTTTGGGCATCGGGGACGGCCGGGGGTTTAACGGCGCTTCATCCAACTGCCTGAGCCAAGAAAAATATTTTCCGTTTTCTTGCTGCAATTCCTGCTCAGCGCCGGCCGCCTTGGCTACCGCCTTCAAGCGCTGCAGCCAGCGCGACGGCGTCGCCGGCCGGCCGCCTTCACGCAGCGAGCGGGTTAAAAAAACCTCATTTCCTTGCGCCGCCATGATGAAATCATGCGCGGCGAGGCCGATTTTGCAGTCAATATCGGGCAAGCCGGTTTTTTTGCGCATCGCGCGGTTCAGCCAGGGGCCGCTGTCGGGCGCATCGGGCCAGCTATTTTCATTGAGGCCGCCTAAGATCATGCGCCGGGCGCGCTTCAACCGGGCTTCGGCCAAACCCCAGACAAATAACCGGTTGGGGCTAAGGGGTTCGCGCAAATTCAAGCGCTGCCACAACAAGGGCAAGACGGCGGCATAATCCTCGGCATCGATTTTTTGATCGAGGCTTCTTTCATCGGGCAGCTTGGTGAAAAATTCGCTGGCCGCCTCGCCGGCGGAGCCAAGCCATAAAATTTGCCCGCCCGGCGCTTGATCGGTCGCGGCCAGCTTGGTGACAAAATCCAAATGTTTTTTCACCATCGCCGCCAAGCTGTGGCGCTCTGCTATGGCGCCGCGCCATTCCAATAATTGGCTTAAAAGGCGGCGCTGGTCTTCGGCCAGGTCGCCATCTTCCAATAATAAACCCAATGTTTTTGGCGCGCCCTTGATGCGCAAAACTTCTTTTTCCATATTTTGCGCGATCGCCGCAACCGCGCCCTTGGGCCGGCCCATCCTGCATAAAGGATGCTTCAGCACGCTTAAGACATCGGCGATTTCAATTTCCCCGGCAAACAATAACGAAGTGCCGGCCAAAAATTGGCCCAAGGGGGTGGCGGCAAAATTTTGCCCGGCCCCGTCTTCCACGTCGATGCCCCAGCGTTTTAATTGCGCAATGACGCGTAACGCCAAATCGCGGTTGGCGGTAACTAAGGCGGCGGTGGCGCTTTCATTTTTTTCCCACTCTTCGCGCATGAGCAGGGCGATCAGGGCCGCCTCTTCTTCGGGCGTTGCGCATTCCAATAATTGCAGGCCGGTGAATTCGACTTTGTCCTTTAAGCGCTGCCACCCATCGCTGACTTCGGCCGGGCGCATGACTTCGCGCCACAATATGGCGCGCGCGGACGCCGGTTTTTTCCCGGCCCATGGCTTGACCTTATCCCGCTCTAGCTCCAAGCGCTGTAATAAGTTTTTCAACGCATAGTGCGGGTGCAAAGGCCCAACTGCTTCCCATGATTCTTGATCCATGCCCTGATCCAAGCCCGGCAGCACCACCCGGCCGGTAGGCAGCTTGGCGATTACCGCCAGCATATCGGCGATGGCGGGTTCCAAGCCCATAGCACCGGCGGCGATGATGGGAAAGGACGGCGGGTTTTCGGCCCAGCTTGCCGCCTGGCTGCGCAGCAAGCGGTTATGGCGCTCGGCCGGATTCAGTAAATTTTGCGCTTTTAATTTTTCCGGCCAGGCGGTTTGAAGCAGATTGAGAAAGTCAACCGTGCGCTGCCAATGTTCCGCCAAATCTTCCGGCACCAGCTTTTGAATGTCGCCAAGTGTAGCGCCTTGTTGTTCCAATTGATCAAGCAGCCCGCCCAAATCGTAAGCCAAATCCAGCGTGACCGCCAGGCTTAAGGGCGGCGCTCCGCTATGGCGGCGTTGCGCGCCGATCAGGGCCGCCAATTGCCATTGGCGGCTTAGGCGGTCGATGGCGGGAGGGATGGCAAGTTCGGCCTCCTCGTAAAAACGCAAATCATTTTCCTCATTCTCGCCAAGCGGAATGATAGAGGGCGGCAAAACCGGATTGCCGCCGGCCAATTCCAAAAATATTTCTTGTAAATCGCGCGCGTTATGGCGCGTGGGGAGCAAAAGCAAATAGCGGCTTAGCTCCTCCGGCGCTTTGACTTCTTGCCAGAGCGCTATTGCCAGCTCGCGGAAAAAATCATCTTCCGCCGGGATAGTATATACTCCTGCCATAGGCCTGGATTATAGCGAAGGAAAGCTTGTTTCGGCAGCCTTTAATTCATCGATGCTGCCTACATGCCACCATTTTCCGCTATATAAATGGCCGTAGGCGCGGCCCGCCGCGACCGCCTTTTGCCATAAAATCCGCACCGAAAACGGCCCTTCGGGAGCGCCGGCAAACAGCCGGGGATGAAGAATTTGGATACCCATATAATTATAGGGCGCTTGGGTTGCCCCTTCGCGGAAAGAAATGCGGCCATCGCCATTCATCAGCACATCGCCCATCGCGCTGACATTGGTGGAATTTTCGCGCGGATATAAAAGTAAAAGCGCATCCATTTTCGCCGCGTCATATTTTTTGGTTAAAACTTGAAAAGCATTTTCCTTATTATCTTGCCATAAACTATCGGCATTAATGGCGAAAAAAGGCCGCTCGGCAAAATGGGGCAAAGCCAATTTAAGCCCGCCGCCGCTATCCAATAATTTCGGCTCATGCGAAATAATCACGCCGCGCCCCGTTAAATGATTTTGCATCATTTCGGCGCGGTAATGCGTATTGACGATGATTTTTTCAATGCCGCTGGCTTGAACGCGCTCTAGAATATGATCGATGATAGGGCGGCCCTTCACTTGCACCAGCGGTTTGGGAATCTCATCGGTCAAAGGGCGCATGCGCGTACCCAGCCCCGCCGCCAAAATCATCGCCTGGTCGATCATTAAGCCGCCAGCCTTCCCTTAAGGCCGCGATATTCGGGCGGCACATGGAAATCGAACCATTCTTTAATGTCTTTAAGCGCGGGGTGTTTGACATTGCGCTCGATATAGCCCCATACGCGCGGAATATGGCACAGCAAATAGCCCTTATCATCGCGCACTTTCAGGCGCGTGAAATTGCCCAGAATTTTGGCGGCGCGCTGCGCCCCTAAAATGGCATAGGCCATCATGAAATCTTCATGTTTGGATTTAGGCAGCGACGATAAGTATTTTTGCAAACAGGCCTCGACCACATCTTCCGGCACATCAAGCCGCGCATCTTGCAATAACGAAACTAAATCGTAAGCAATCGAGCCATAAACCGCATCTTGAAAATCGAGCATGCCGCAGCGGGCGATGCCGGTTTCATTGGGCAAAAGCATGAGATTATCGACATGAAAATCGCGGTGAATCGCATGTTCCCCCGCTTGGCGCGCTAACTCGAAAGTTTTGACCCATAAATCGATATATTCCTCACGAATGGTAAGGCCCAAGGGCTTTGGCAGCACAAGCGGCACATACCATTCGGTTGCCCATAGCGCCTCGCAGGCCAGGCGCACATCATCGTAAGGCGGCAATTTTTTTGCCGCTTCGTTCGGTTGCCGGTGCAAATGAATCAAGGCCTCGGTCGCCAGCATGAATAAATCGCCAAGCTTAGCGCCTTGCTGCAATTGATGGGTGAAGGATTGATCGCCGAAATCTTCCAGCATTAACAGGCCCAGCGCCTGGTCGCCCGCGTGAATTACCGGCACGCGCCAGCCATAGCTGCGGAACATTTCCGCTTTCCATTGAAACTCGCCTATTTCTTCATAAGGGGCTGGCGCATCCATGATAATAATTGTTTTGCCATTCAAGCCGTACCGGAAATAGCGCCGGCCCGACGCATCGCCGATGGTTTTAACAAGCTTCGCCTGGCCGAAACCATTTTTCAGCAAAAATTCTTCAATGACTTGATCGCGGGGTTTCATAAGATGCTCCTGATTATGCGGTAAAGCTCATCCTTCGACAAGCTCAGGATGAGCTTAGATTTTTCTGGCTCATGGTGAGCTTGTCGAACCATGAGCCAATACGTTTTTGCCATTCTGGCGTTACATGTATTGTCACTTCTCTTTTAGCTGGATTAGCGACAAATTTAAGCTCGATTTTCAAGGCTTCCTTCGGCAATAAGCCCCCCAGCCGCTCGGGCCATTCGATAATAGTTATAACCTCTTCAAACGCTTCTTCGATGCCTAAACTGAACGCCTCTTCCGCCGCCTCCAGGCGGTATAGGTCTAGATGCCACACCTGGCCCAAAGCGGTTTCATAGCTTTGCACTAAGGTAAAGGTGGGGCTGGGAATATCTTCGGTGACGCCCAAGGCGCGAAGCAGGCTCCTAGCGAAAGTGGTTTTGCCGGCGCCCAATTCGCCATAAAGCGCGATTGAATCCCCCGCCTTTAAGACGGGGGCCAGGGAAAGCGCAAGCCTATTTAAGCCCTTTTCATCAAAAACTTGATTTGCCATTATGGGCAATCAAGCCTATATCTGAGGCGAAGGCAAGAGTTTAAGGAACAAGAAACTGATGAGCAAAACGACCCATACCACCGATATCGCCATTATTGGCGCGGGGCCTGTTGGCCTGTTCGCCGTATTTGAATGCGGCATGTTGAAAATGAAATGCCATTTGATTGATGCCCTGCCCGCGGCCGGCGGGCAATGCGTGGCGCTTTATCCGGAAAAGCCGATCTATGATATTCCGGGCTATCCCCATATTATGGCGGGCGATTTGATTGAACGCTTGAAAGAACAGGCCGCCCCCTTTAATCCAACCTATCATTTGGAACAAAGGGTCGAGAAATTCAGCCAAGAAAACGGCCAATTCACGCTGGAAACCTCGGCCGGCACCATTATTAAAGCCAAGGGCGTGATTATCGCCGCCGGCGCCGGCGCCTTTGGCCCCAACCGCCCGCCGCTGGCGCGGTTAGAGGAATTCGAGGGCAAAAGCGTCTTTTACATGGTTCAACGCCGCGATGATTTTAAAGGCAAGCGCATCGCCATTGCCGGCGGCGGCGATTCGGCATTGGATTGGGCCATTTCTTTAAGCGACATCGCCGGCCATATTTATATGATTCACCGCCGCGACAAATTCCGCGGCGCGCCGGAATCGGTGGAGCGTTTAAAGGCCTTGGCCGCCGCCGGAAAAATTGAATTGGTGACCCCCTATCAATTATCCGCTATCGAGGGCGAAGGCGGCAATTTACGGAATGTGATTGTCGAAGATTTAGACGGCAACAAAAAATCATTAGCCGCCGATACGCTTCTTCCCTTCTTTGGCCTGTCGATGAATTTAGGCCCGATCGCCGAATGGGGTTTGGGTTTGGATAAAAACCATATCGCCGTTGCGCCGGATAGTTGCGCCACCACCATTCCCGGCATTTATGCGATTGGCGACATTGCGCGCTATCCCGGAAAATTAAAGTTGATTTTAACCGGCTTCGCCGAATCCGCCATGGCCGCACATGCGCTTTATTCCCGCGTTCATCCCGGCCAGGAATTGCATTTTGAATATTCCACCACCAAAGGCGTGCAGGGAATAGCGCCCAAGGCGGCTTAGGCCGCCTTCGCAGCCTTATCCGGCTTTACGGGCAGGACGCAGGTGACGGTCGTGCCCTTGCCGGGCTTGGACATAATATCGATTTTCCCGCCATGCAATTCGACCAGGCTTTTGACCAGGGCCAGGCCAAGGCCGGCGCCGGCCTGGCGGCTTTGGCCGCGGGTGAATTTATCGAACACTTTGGCCAATTCTTCGGGCGCAATGCCAGAGCCGGTATCGCGCACCATGATCATCACTTTATTCTTTTGCTTGGCTGCTTCAAGCGTAACCTTGCCGCCGGGCGGAGTGAATTTAACCGCATTGTTCAATAAATTAAACACTACTTGGCGCAAGCGGCGCTCATCGGCGGTAATCGCGCCAATATCGGCGGGGCAAGTAAAATCAATTTGCAGGCCTTGCGCTTCGGCCCTATCGCGCACCAGATTGATCGAGCTGGCAAGCAGCGTGTGCAAATTGAAGCTGCCGTAATGCAGGCTCATATAGCCGGCTTCGATTTCGGCCAGATCGAGCAAATCGTTGATTAGCGCCAGCAAGCGCTGCGAGGCATCCAGAATGCCGCCGGAATATTCGCGCTGTTTGGCGTTCAGCTTGCCGAAATAATCGTTGCTTAAAATTTCGGTGAACCCGATGATCGAGGTTAGGGGCGCCCGCAAACCATAAGATACGTTGGCGATAAATTCCGATTTTAATTGATCGGCGGCCTCTAAGGCTTGCGTTCTTTCGCGTAAAGCTTTTTCCACATTCACCGTATCGCTGACATCGACGAAACTGAAGAGCGATCCGCCATCAGGCAAGGGCACGATTGAATAGGATAAAACCGTGCCGTCCTTCAATTCCAGGCGGCCATTTTCCTGCTCGCGGGCGGCGAGCGCGCGGACAAAGCGCTCGCGGGTTTCCCCTGCAAAAGCCTCGGTTTTAAATTGCGGCTGGCAGGCGGCCAGCACATCGCTTAAATGCGGGCTGTTTTGCAATTGCGCGTCTTTTAATTTCCACATCCGCGCGAAAATGGGATTGGACAGCCTTAAGCGGCCATCTTCGCCGAACACGGCGATAGCTTCGTGCAAATTGTCCAGCGTTTCGCGCTGCACCGCCACCAGAATATTGTGCGATTCCTCCAGCTTGAAGCGCACGGTGACGTCATCGAATAAGAACATCAACCCGCCCAAAGGATGCGGCGTCACCAGGCGGCGCAAGGTTCGGCCATCGGGCAGATGCAGCAATTCATCGCTGGCTTCCAGCAAATTGGTGAAAAGCTGCAGCCATTCCTTTTTATATTCGGGGAAGTTGGTGACTTCGGGCAATAACCGCCGCTGGCGCAAGGTTTCCAGCACTTCGCCAAGATCGGGCTTTTGATCGAGATAGGTTGCTTCCAGCTTGAATAATTCGGCGAAAGAGGTGTTAAAGAAGCGCAAGCGCTTGTCGCCGCCGAAAATCGCCACGCCTGAATCCAGCGCTTCCAGCAGCTCGCCTTGCGCGTCTTCCTGGCGCTTGCGTTCGATTTCCGCTTCCTCCAGGGGGGTGATGTCGATGGCGCAGCCGGTGATCGAGGCGCCTTGCGGCCCGGGAATTTCATGAATTTCCATCCAGCGCCGCTTGCCCTGGACGATTAAATGCTGGCGCTCGGCCCCTTTCTTCAATGATTGCAAAACCCGCCCGGCCAATTGCCGCCCGTCATTGCCTAAAACACCGGCGGCGATTTCATATTTGCTGTCGCTGAATTGAGTCGGATCCCCCTCGACCGCGAATTTATACGCGCGGTTGCAGGCGACAATGCGCAAATTCTGATCGCGCAGCCAAACCGGAAGCGGCAAATGATCTAAAATCTGCTCATAGCGGAGCATTTTTTCCTGCGCGGTTTGCGCCAATTGCACGGCGCGGGATAATTCGCCCAATTCATCGGTGCGGTCGGTCAGCCATAGCATATCGATCAAGGGGCGGTTTTTTTCATCAAAAGCGCGCATGCCTTGGAAATTGATAATGCGCCGGGTGCGCGCGGTGGTCAGGTTCATGCGGAACGGCGTGCCCTGATTGCGCAACGCATGCACCGCGCCATCCAATTCGTGCCGCGCATTGCCTTCTAAGGTATTCAAGACATCGGCAAAACCGATGGCGCGGGTAAGCGCCTGGATCCCCAGTAACTCACCCAGTTTTTTGGTGGCGATTTCACCGGAAGGAAAAGCCGGCCGGCTTTCGGGCGGCCATAGCAGCAGGGCTTTCGGCGCGGAATCCAAAACATTGCGCCAAAGCGCGGTTATTTCAGCTTCGCTTTTGGCGGCTTGCCGGGCTTCCAGCAATTTAGGCGCCAGCCACCAATTAATCACCGCGCCGGTTAAAAGCGTCGCCGCCGCACCGCCTAAAACGGCGCCAAGCAATACGCTGTTCGGGTCTTGCGCGGCGAAGAGTTCAAACATCTAATATTTGTAATTCTCCGGCTTATAGGGGCCTTCGGTCGGCACATGCAAATAATCGGCTTGCGCCTTGGTCAGCTTGGTGAGCTTCACGCCAAGCTTGCCCAAGTGTAGCCTTGCCACTTTCTCATCCAAGGCCTTAGGCAGCAAATAGACTTTGTTTTGGTACTTGCCGTGGTTTTGCCACAACTCGATTTGCGCCAAGGTTTGATTGGTGAAAGACGAGCTCATCACGAAACTGGGGTGGCCCGAAGCGCAGCCCAAATTAACCAGCCTGCCCTTGGCAAGAACGATCAAGCGCTTGCCATCGGGGAAAATCACTTCATCGACTTGCGGTTTGACTTCTTCCCATTTGTAATTTTGGAGAGAGGCGATTTGGATTTCCGAATCGAAATGGCCGATATTGCAAACAATGGCGCGGTCTTTCATTTTACGCATGTGCTCGATGGTGATGACATCGACACAGCCGGTCGCGGTTACGAAAATATCGGCGATTGGCGCCGCCTCTTCCATGGTAACTACTTCGAAACCCTCCATCGCCGCTTGCAGCGCGCAAATCGGATCGATTTCGGTAATCAGCACGCGGGCGCCCTGGCCGCGCAAGGCCTCGGCCGAACCTTTGCCGACATCGCCATAACCGGCGACAACCGCGATTTTACCGGCGATCATAGTGGCGGTGGCTTGCTTGATGCCGTCGACCAAGCTTTCCCGGCAGCCATAGTAATTATCGAATTTCGATTTGGTGACCGAATCATTCACGTTAAAGGCGGGCATTTTTAACGTGCCGGCCTTTTCCATTTGCAAAAGACGGTGAACGCCCGTTGTGGTTTCTTCCGACACGCCGCGGATATCTTTGATCAATTCCGGATATTTTTCATGCACCAGGCGGGTTAAATCGCCGCCATCATCCAATAGCATATTAGGCTTCCAATTATTTTGCCCAAAAATGGTTTGCACGATGCACCATTCATATTCTTCCTCTGTTAGCCCGCGCCAGGCGAATACCGGCGTGCCCTTGGCGGCGATTGCGGCGGCGGCGTGATCTTGGGTTGAAAAAATATTGCATGAACTCCAGCGCACATCGGCGCCCAAGGCTTGCAAGGTCTCAATCAATACGGCGGTTTGAATCGTCATATGCAGGCAACCGGCGATGCGGGCGCCCTTTAAGGGCTGGCTTTTGCCATATTCGGCGCGCAAGCTCATCAAGCCCGGCATTTCACTTTCGGCGATCGCAATTTCGCGGCGTCCCCATTCGGCCAAGGTAATGTCTTTGACCTTATAATCTTGATTGACGGCTTTGGCGGTGGAAATGGTCATGAAATGCTCCTTATTGTTAGAATCGAATTATTCATCAAAGCCGCGGGCAATAAGGCCGCAAAGCGCCTCTAACGCTTCTTTTGCCTGATTGCCGCTGGCACTGATAGTGATAGTTGTGCCTTTGCTGGCGGCCAAAAGCAACAGCCCCATAATGGATAGGGCCGAAACGTCGAAACCTTTCGCCGTAACGCGCATATCGGCCGGAAAAGCGCCGGCCAGTTTTACGAACTTCGCGGCCGCCCGGGCATGCAAACCCCGCTCATTCACGATCGTGGCGTTTTGCGTTAAACCATCGCTGGCGGCGGGGGCGGAAGAAATAGAGGGTTTCGCGATCACGGTTTTTCACCCGCCAATAATTGCGAGGCGACGTTGATATAGCGCTTGCCCGATTCTTGCGCCGCCGCGACCGCCTCTTTCATTGTGCCGGTTTTACGGATTGAGGCCAATTTAATCAGCATCGGCAAATTGACCCCGGCGATGACTTCGATCGGGGCTTTTTCTAGAACCGAAATCGCCAGATTCGACGGCGTGCCGCCAAACATATCGGTTAAGACAATCACCCCGGCGCCGGAATCAACCTCTTTCACTTTTTGCAAAATTTCTTCGCGCTTTTTTTCGGCATCGTCATTGGGGCCGATGCACACGGTCGCCAATTGGGTTTGCGGGCCGACAATATGGGTCAGAGCCGAGGCGAATTCTTCGGCCAAACGGCTGTGGGAAACGATGAGTAATCCGATCATGCGGCGTTTTCCTCTATTTGGTGAACGGGTTGGCGGTCGATATCGCGGTGAAAAAGCGTTACGCGTTTATAATTTTGCTGCAGCCATTGCGCCAGCTTGGTGGCGGCATAGACGCTGCGATGACGCCCGCCGGTGCAGCCGAAAGCAATGGTCAAATAGCTTTTACCTTCCTGCTGATAGCGCGGAATTAAGGGCGTTAAAAGCCGCGTGGCGTCGTCGAAAAAACGCCCGAAATCGGGGTCTTGCTCGATAAATTCGCCGACCTTGGCGTCTTTGCCGGTTAAAGGGCGCAAATTGGCGTCGTAATGCGGATTGCGCAAAAAACGCAAATCGAAAATCATATCGGCTTCGCGCGGCGTGCCGTGTTTATAGGCGAATGACATCACCGATAATCTCATGCCGGGCGCGGCGGCAAAGGCGAAATAGCCCTGCACGATGCGCCGCAAATCGGGCAAAGAAAGCTGGGTGGTATCGATCACCAGATCGCTATAGACTTTGGCGGGCTCCATCGCCACCCGTTCATGGCGAATGCCATCGGCCAGGGGCCGGTCTTCGGCCAAAGGATGGCGGCGCCTGGTTTCGGTGAAGCGCGCTTGCAAAACTTCATCGGCGCAATCCAGGAAAATCAGCGATACCGGCGCATTGCTTTGGCGCAGCTGCTGGGTGATTTGCACCAGCGAATCGGCGTTGAAATCGCGCGTGCGGATGTCGATGCCGATCGCAATTGGGCGGCGGAATAATTGAATGGGCCGCAGCAAATCGGGCAACAAATACAGCGGCAAATTGTCGATGGTTTCATAGCCGGTGTCTTCAAGAAGCCTAAGTGTGCTGGAACGCCCGGCGCCACACATGCCGGTGATCAGCAAAATACGGCCTTCATTGGTTTTGGCTTTGGCTGGCGGTTCACTCATAGCGGCGGCATTCTAAAACATTCAGGCCAAACTAGCGAGGGTTTGTTGTATCTTAATTACCCCCAATTCCTTGGCGGAATCCAGGCGCAACAAGGGTAAAGAAACCCCCAAAAGCGGCAATTCGTCAGGCGGGGGCATGCGCTCGACCGAGGATGCGGGCAAAAGCTCAACCGCCAGATGCAAAGAAACGCGCCGCAGGTAAGGAAACCGGCAAATCCCCAGCCCGTGAATTTCGATCAGCCCCGCCAAAGCTTCCGGCGCGCGGGCGATGAGTTTTTCATCAATCAATTCGATTTCGGTTTGATCATCGGCCACCAGCATTGCGCCCCGTTCGATCAAGCACAACGCCAGCGACGATTTTCCGGACTGCGGCTTGCCGGTAATGACAATGCCGCGGCCCTTATATTCAACAGTGGTGGCGTGGAGGAGCATGATTAAGCCCGCATCATAAAGACTTTCTGCATACCGCACTATTATCTTTTTAAGGGATTGTTTTCAAGCAAAGGTTGTAGTACATATCAGGAACATTATTGATAGGATGTTCCAATGATAAAATCGACCCCACCGATTAAATCCTTTAAGTCCTGGCTGCGGCTCACCTCCATTCAAAGATGGAAATGGTTGAAAATTCTAGCAGCTCTTTTCCTGCTTTGGATTATTATTTATGGCGTTTTATGGACTGGCTACCAAATAAAACCTTTAGCGTTTATTCCGGAAATAAGTCATCAAGAGAATCAACTTTGCATTACAAACAAAAGCAAATATTTAGCTATCATACCCATATAGACATCACTGAAGAGAGGGCAGACGTAAAAACAAAAACCGATTTTCACATTGCAGATAACGGTTATACCATTATTGGCCCCTATTATAGGGAATTTTCCCACTTAACATGGGCCGCATTCGTTCTTTCGCCCTTTGTTATTATTCTTCTATTCCCTATTTGGTTTCCGATTTTCTGGGTTCTTCGCCGTCGCAAATTCTCAACCGTTTTTACACTGACCGTAATCCGCCGGGGTCAAAAAATTAAGCTTCCAGCGGCAGTTCAATCCGAAAGCAAGCGCCTGAAATTTTTCCATCGGCAGCCTTGATATTATAAGCGGTGATTTTGCCGCCCATGGCGGTGACGATTTGGCGGGCGATTGACAAACCCAGGCCGGAATGTTCGCCGAATTTTTCGCCGTCGGGGCGGTCGGTGTAAAAACGGCTGAAAATTTGCTCGAGCCTGTCTTCGGGAATGCCGGGGCCTTGATCGCGCACTTCAATGATAATATTTTTTGCTTCGCGCCAGGCGGCGATGGCGATCACGCCTTCCGGCGGCGAGAAAGACAGCGCATTATCGATCAAATTGCGCAATACTTGGGCCAAGCGCCCCTCCACGGCGGGCAGGCGCAAATTGGGCGCAATATCGAAAACCAGTTTTGCCGCGCCCGGCCCGCGCCCGGCCTGATGGGCCTGCTCCAGGCCGGCGCATAAGGCGGTTAAATCCACCATGGTTAAGGGCTGGCGGCTGAGCTCGGCATCGACGCGCGAAGCCTCGGCGATGTCGCTGATCAGGCGGTCAAGGCGCATCACATCTTGCACGATAATATCCAGCAATTTTTGGCGCGAAGCTTCGTCTTGAACGCGGGAGGCGGTTTCAACGGCGCTGCGCAAACTGTTAAGGGGGTTTTTGATTTCATGCGCGACGTCGGCGGCGAAACGCTCGATCGCATCCATGCGCTGCCAAAGCGTGTCGGTCATTTCCTGCAAGGCGGATGACAATTCGCCGATTTCATCCTTGCGCCTGGAAAAGTCGGGAATGCGCGCGCCACGGCTTCTGGCGCCCCGCACCCTGTCGGCCGCCTGGGCCAGCAAACGGATGGGGCGCGATAAATTATTCGCCAAATAAATCGAGAGCAAACTGGTGATCAAAAACGCCAATAGTGAAACGCGCAGCACGTCAAAGCGCACCTGGCGCAAGGTTTCTTCCAGTTCATCGCCCGGGGTTGACAGCATCAAAGCGCCTAGGACTTGGCGGTAATATTGCACCGGCACCGCCACCGACAGCACCCAGCGGCCCTTATTGTCTTCGCGCAAAGAAGAGGCGATTTCGCCTTCCAAAGCCTCGCGCGCCTCGGGATAGGATTGAACATTGGCCGGCGCCCGCTCCCTATAGCGCGGCAGGCGGTTAAAGCGGCTGAAAGCTTTTTCGATCTCCTCGTACAATTTCATCAAGGCGTTTTGCGGCGGAATATTCAATTCCTCCATTTGCACAACGCCGCCATAGCGCCCTTTGGGGCCGCCCATGACGCGGGTGTCGATCACCACATGGCCGTTTAGGTTGAATAGCCTGGCGCGGGCGCGGATCGGGTTGGTCATGCGGCGCATAATATCGCGCGCGGTGGAAGTGGAAAGCGTTACCTCGCCGTCGCTGGGCCGCTCGGTTGAAGCTTCGCCCAAGGCGTTCGCGATCATTTGCGCCTGGATGGTCAGCGCCTCGATTTCGGCCTTGATCAGGCTGCTGCGGTACTGGGTTAAATATAAAAACCCGCCCAGCAATATCGCCAGCGCCACCAAATTAATGGTCAGCACGCGGCGGGTTAAAGGGGAAATACGGAATTTCCGGCGGTAGGCGGAAAATTCAACCATTGGGGTTTTGGTTAAACATCCCCCTCGCGGTAGCGGTAGCCGACGCCATATAAAGTTTCGATATGGGCGAAACTGTCATCGGCTTCTTTAAATTTGCGCCGCATGCGCTTGATGTGGCTGTCGATGGTGCGGTCATCGACATAAATATGCTCGCCGTAAGCGCCGTCGATCAATTGGTCGCGGCTTTTCACATGGCCAGGGCGGTGCGCCAGCGCCTTGAGAAGCAAAAATTCGGTGACGGTTAAATCAATGTCTTGCCCTTTCCAGCTGCAACGGTGGCGCGCCGTATCCAGCGCCAATTGGCCGCGCACCATTACATTATCGTTCTTTTCCTGAGGCGGCGCGCTTTGCGCCAATTGCTGGCGGCGCAAGAGCGCCCGGATGCGCTCGATCAATAAACGCTGCGCCACGGGCTTTCTGATATAATCGTCGGCGCCATAGCGCAAGCCCAGAATTTCATCAACCTGCTCGTCTTTCGAGGTTAAGAAAATCACCGGCATCGAGCTGTTTTTGCGCAAACGCCCTAATAATTCAAGGCCGTCAAGCCGCGGCATTTTAATGTCCAAAATCGCCAAATCGTAATTCTTGGCGGTTAAGCCTTTCAGCGCGGATTCCCCATCGCTGAAAGTGGTGGTTTCAAAGCCCTCCGATTGCAGGGCGATGGAAAGCGATTGTAAAAAATTGCGGTCATCATCGACCAAAGCTAAACGTGCTGCCATCTTTAAACTCCTTGTTATTAGCGGCGGGCCGGCTGATTGACGCGCGGCTCGAGCGCAATGAAACAGGCGGTTGAAATCGTCTCGAACTGAAATTCACGCACATATTCAACACAACGGAATAACTGCCTTGCATTGTTTTGCGTGTTCACCCCTTGCAAATAGGTGACGCTGACCATAATCCCGCCATCAATGCGGGCGACCTCGCTGCCGACCACATTATAATTGCTGCTGATCAGGCGCGCGATCGAAACATCGACCGCTTGCCACTGGCTGACCAAATTAAGGGGCACGGTATTTTGCGCCTGTGCTGCGCCCGCAACCCCTACCCATATCAGAACCGCCAAGACAAAGTAGCGCATTTTTTCTCCTTATAAGCTTGCTTTCAGAGCCGTACTATAGCAGGTTGAACTTGAAAACTTAAGCATTTCTTCCAAGGCTTTTTTAAGGCAAATTCAAGGTTTTTCATGGCTTTACGGCGCGGTTTTTCTTTGCTTGAGATGCTGTTGGTGCTGGGCATTGTGGCTTTAGGCGCGGCTTTAACCCTGCCCCGCCTTACTCCTAAAATCGCGGGCCAGGAAGCCGTGATCAATTATTTGCGCGCCGCCCGCTTGCAAGCGATCGAAAGCCATCAAGCGGTTAAAGTGTATGAAGAACAACCCAAAGGGCTTTATACCGACCCGCCCTCGTCCGAGATGGCTTTACCCGAAAGCTGGAAGCTCGATATACTGCATCCTAAGCCAACGGCGTATTTACCGCGGCGTCTGATCGCCGTGTTCTTTCCCGATGGCACCGCCCTGCTTTCGCAAATTACGGTAAGTGAAAACGGGGCGACCAAATATAGAGTAGAGGTTCACCCGTTTCATGGCCGAGTCAGTCTTGCCCCGCTTTAAACCGAACGCCGGATTTTCATTATTGGAATTGGTGATCGTGATGGCGATCATCGCGCTGCTGGCGGCGCTGGTAGCACCGCGGCTATTGGGTCAATATGGCCAAAGCCAGGCCACCGCTACGCGCGCGCAACTGGCGTTATTGCAGCGCGGCCTTGATGCCTTTCGCCTGGATAATGGCCGTTATCCCAATCAAACGGAAAACTTGCAAGCTTTGGTCGAAAAACCGGGCGCAATCCCAACATGGCGCGGGCCGTATTTGGATAAAAGAACGCTGCCCAAAGACGCCTGGGGCAATGATTTCATTTATGTGATTCCCCCGCGCAAGGGAATCGATTACGATTTATATTCCATGGGCCAAGATGGCGCGCCCGGAGGAGAAGGTGAGAATGCCGATATTGGCAACTGGTAGCGAGTTTCCCCAAAACCTGGCCGCGCTTTTACAAAAAAACGGCTGGTGCAGCCCCGAACTTTTATCGCAAGCCGCGCAATTGGCGCGCCAAACCGGCCGCGGCCTTGGCACCACCTTGATGGATATGGGCGCTTTAAGCGATGAGCAATTATACGGCGCTTACAGCGAACTAACCGGCCTGCCGCGCTGGCAAAAAAATGGGGAACCATTAGGCGATTCCGATTTATCGCCGCAATTCATGCAGCAAAATAATGTGCTGGCCTGGCGCGCGCCCGATGGGATTTATTTGGTCTTGGCCGATGCCGAAGACCGGGGTTTAATCGATTTGCTTCACCGCATGTACCCGCAGGCGCAACTAGCGATCGCGCCGGCCAGCGACATTCAATTTTATTTGCAGCAAAATTCCGCGAAGGGCGCCAAGATTGAAAGCGGCGGCGCTTTGGACGTTGAATATTTAAAAGACTTGGCCTTGGAAGCCCCCATTATCCGCCAAGTGAATGATTTGATTTTGATGGGCGTTAAAATCGGCGCCAGCGATATTCATTTGGAGCCGTTAAAAGGCCAAGTGGTCTTACGCTACCGGATTGACGGCGTGCTGCAAACAAGGCCCGGCCCTAAATCCGAAGAATATCCGGCGCTGGTCAGCAGGCTTAAAATTCTGGCGAATTTGGATATCGCCGAACGGCGCCTCCCGCAAGATGGGCGCTTTTCCTTGAAGGCCAGCGGGCGCGATGTCGATATCCGCCTTAGCACCATGCCGACGCCCTTTGGCGAAGACGTCGCCTTGCGCCTTTTGGATCAGAAAAAAGAATTATTGGCGCTGGATTCGCTGGGGCTGGATAAGGCGGTGACCAGCCCGTTGCGGGATGTCCTGCGCCGCAGCCATGGCTTGATTCTGGTCACCGGCCCCACCGGTTCGGGAAAAACCACCACCTTATACTCCGCGCTTGGCAGCATTATTGACGGCATGAAAAAAATCATCACCGTTGAAGACCCGGTGGAATATGACATTCCGGGCATCACCCAAGTTCCGGTCAATGCCGACATCGGCATGGGATTCGCCTCGGCGCTTCGCTCGATTTTGCGCCATGACCCTGATGTGATTTTGGTCGGCGAAATCCGCGACAAAGAAACGGCGGAAATCGCGGTGCAAGCCGCGCTTACCGGCCATTTGGTGTTATCAACCGTTCACACCAACAGCGCGCCCGCCGCGATCGCCCGCCTGATTCAAATGGGCGTGGCCGATTATTTATTATCTTCCAGCTTGCTGGCCATCACCGGTCAGCGCTTGGTGCGGAAATTATGCCTGCAATGCCGCAAGCAAATTTCGCCCGACCCGTCATGGAATTTGCCTTCAACCGCCCATGTGTATCAAGCAGGGGCTTGTGATCAATGTTTTGGCACGGGCTATAAGGGCCGCCTTCCCTTGGGCGAATTTTTGACGATTACGCCGGAGTTGCGCCAAGCCATCGCCGCCGATCCAACGCCGGAAAATTTGGCGGCGATCGCCGGCCGCCAAGGCTATAAAGCGCTGCTGGAAGACGGCAAACAAAAAGTTTTGGCGGGCCTTACCACCATGGATGAGGTGTGGCGTGTGGCCGGGTAAAATGGCTGCGGCCAATTTAAAAAATTTCCCTTCCTCTTCCTGGCAGCGGTTTTTCGCGCAATTAGCGCCGATGCTGCAAAGCGGCATTGCGGCGGAAAAAGCGCTTTCCTTCATCGCCCAGGATAGCGAATCAAGCGATGTCGCCGGCCTTGCCGGCAAGGCGCGCGATCAAATGAAGCGCGGATCTTCCTTCAGCCAATCCTTAAGCGCCCATGTGGCGGTAGAGCCTTTGACCGGCGCGTTATTGCAAGCCGGGGAAGCGGCGGGGCAATTGGGCGTGAGCGTGGAGGCCTTGGATAAATATTTCACCGCCCGCCAGGCTTGGCGGCGTGAAGTGATGGCAAGCTTAACCTATCCGCTGATTTTGGCGGCGGTGGGTTTATTGGTGCTGTTAGGCCTGGCTTATGGCGTCATTCCGGTTTTCGAGGAATTATTCGAAGGCCGCGCGGCCAGTTTGCCGCTGTTAAGTTCGGCCGTGTTCGCCTTTGCCAAGGGTTTGCGCTGGGTTGCGCCTTTTATGGCGGTGGCTGGTTTGGCCTTGGGCGTATGGGCGTTTTGGGGCCAAGGCGCCGCCCGCGCCAACAGCATGAAAATTTTTCCCTATCTGCGGCGCTGGCGCCGCAAAGCCGAAATTGTGCAAGCGTTGCGCATTTTGGCGCTGCAGCTAACCTATGGCGTGACTTTAAGCAATGCGCTGAATTTGCTGGCCAAGCAAAGCGATCCTGCCTTATGGCAAGATCATTGGCAAAATGCCGAACAACAGGTGCGAAGGGGCGTAACCCTTGCCAAGGCGCTTGGCAATATTCCCGAATTTCCGCCGGTGGCGTTGCGCTATATCGCCATTGGCGAGGAAACCGGCAAATTGGCCGAGCTTGCCTCGCGCGCCGCGCTTGAAGCGCAAAACCAATGGCTTTCCCGCACCAAAACTTTGGCGGCGCTGATCGGCCCGGCGGTGCTGCTGGGCTTAGGCTTGATTGTAGCGGTTACGGTCGCCGGCATGATTCTGGCCGTCTACTCCATCACCGGCGCGGTCCGGTAATGCGCGGCTTTTTATTGATGGATGCGATTTTAGCCCTGGCGGTGTTAAGCTTGTCGGCCGCTTTGTTGCTGGGGCAATTGCATCAATTGCAGCGGGAAGCTTTGCAAAGCCGCCGCCAGCAGCAATTCGTGCAGGAATCTTTGAACAACCAGGCGGCGATTGAAGCTTCAAAAAAAATCCGCTTCACGGCCACTGCGCGCACCTGGGAAATGGCGGATGGCGGTAAAATTTTAGCGCGCATTGAAAATTTGCCTTACCAAGGCTTTGCCCCGCCGGCGGTGAAAGCGTTGGCGCCTGCGCAAATTTTCGATTACAGCGGCCCCGAAATCGGTTTGGAAAGCTTGCGCTTGCGCGTGGTTGAACCGGGCCTGCTTCCCGATACCCAAGGAGCGCCGAAATGGCCCCGCTGAATAAAGGCTTTACTTTATTAGAAGCGGTGTTGGGCTTGGCCATCACCGCCCTTGTGCTGGTTTTCGCGCTTTCCTTATACCGCGGCGTGGTTAGCTCGACTGCGCAATTATTGGCGGCCGATGAGGAAATCGCCACCGAACAATTTGTCCGCCAGCAATTAAGCAATATCAACGCCCCTTTAACGCGGAAAATGAGCGCCTTCAGCGGCAAGCGCCAGGAAATTAAATTCATCAGCGCTTCAACCGCGCTTGGCGAACCGGCGCACGTAACTTACCGGTTTGATGCAGGCGCCCAAATATTGCATTATGAAGAAGCCGCTTTGCAAAAAAACCATGGCGCTTGGCAAACCGTAATTTTCAGCGGCGTCAATGCCGTTGAATGGAAATATTTCGATGCTTCAACTCAACAATGGCTGAATGAATGGCGCGATCCCGCTTCTTTGCCCACGCTTGCCGAACTCCGCTGGACCAAAAAAGGCCAGGCGGAAATGCGCATCGTCGTGGCGCTGCCCTCCTTCTAACGGTTGGGCTGATCGCCAGTCTAACCGCGCTTCTGGCGGTGGCGCTGGCTTATGCGCCAGCGGCGGCCAAGCGGATCGAGCCGCAATTAAGCTATAGCATTATCAAGCAGCAAAATTTGGCGGTGCTGAATTATATCGTTCTTCCGCAGCTTGATCCGGCGCCACGCGCGGTTGATGCGCGCTGGGAAAAAGCCTACCGCGTCTATGCGCTGGAACAGGCCATGCAAAATTTGGCGAATCCGGCTTCGGCGATGGGGAGTTTGCGCGATATGCTGGCCCAATTGGGGGTACGCCTTGGCGATATCCGGGAAAACCAGCTGAGCCAGGAAATCGCCAAGGCCAAAATGGAATTGGCGAACGCCAAGCCGGGGCAAGGCTCTTTTTCTTACGCGCAAAATTTTACGCCGCGGGCGGCGCCTTATAATTTTACCGTTGATAAAAAAAATTACTTGCTGTCGGTCAAGCCCATCAATGCGCAAGTCAATTTAAATTTGCTGGACGAAGAAGCGCTTGAAAGATATTTGCGTTTTCGGGGTTTGCCCGAAAAAAACGCCAAAAATCTAGCCAAGGCCTTGGCGCAATCCGAGCTCCGGGAACAAGACGATCAATTAACCGAAGCCAAGAAAGGCTGGCAGGAATGGGAGGATATTTTATCCATTCCCCATAGCGGCCCCGATTTATTATATTTTCTGCAAAATTATTTCGCCCTAGCGCCGTCGAACGTGAAATTGGATCCCGCCTATGTAAAGCCAGAAACTCTGGCGGCAGTCACCGGCTTGGAAATCGATCTGGTAAAACAAGCCGCCAGCTTTGCCGCCGAGCGCGGTTTATTTCCGCCCGGCGCCAGCTTGTTCGGTCTGCTGGGTCAGAAAAATGCCGCGATTTGGCGGCGCTATGTGCAAGAAAAAACCCCCGAGCGCCCCTGGCTTTTGGTGGAGTTAAGCGGCGGCGGCCTTGCCTTTACCGCGGTCTATGACCCGGCGATTCATTCCTGGCGCAGTATTTATGAGAAATAGGGGCTTTTGTTTAGGCCCCCTTCCCTTTATCCTGGCAAATCGCTACAAAAAATGGTGACCCAAAAACGCCCTTTCCTGTTATTGACCGCCGCTTTTTTGCTGGCGCTGTGGCTGGTTTTCGACCGGCTGGCGCTGCCGCTGGTGAACGCCAATTTGCGCCCGCTGTTCCAGGAAACCAAATTAACCCAAGAATTGAAAAGCATCGAGGCCAATCAGGCCGAAATCGCTTCCCGCTACCGCCAATTGGGCGCGGAAAATTTTGTTGGCCGCCGGCAATTGGAAAATCAGCTGCGCCAGGAATTGCAAAATTTGGCCGGCGTCACCCGCGTTGAAGTCACCAGCAATGAGGGTCAAATCCTGGGGCCCCTTGCCCAGGGCGCAATTGCGGTTGATTTATCTTTCCGGCATGACCAGGCGGCGCAGGAAGCGCTGTTAACCTTGCCGCGCCTGGGTTTGGCCTGGCAAGAATTCCATCTGGCGGCCGATGCGGCAAGCCGCGAGATCACCTTAAAAGGCCGTTTGCAATTTTTAGCCAGGGCGGAAGGGTAAGCATGCCAAGCTTGATCCGCCTTAATCAAATTTTGCTGATCTTAAGCGCCCTGGTTGTGGCGGCGCTGGCAGCCTTGCCTGTGTGGGTCATGCTGAGTGTGCACGGGCAAAGCAGCCTTACCTTGCCGCCCTTTACCGCCCCGCCCGTTTCCCCGGTAATGGAAGAACCGGTGCGTAATATTTTCGCTCTTGATGGCCAATTTTGGGGGGAGGGTGTTAAAAAACCGGCTCAAGCCGCCGCCGCATCCCCCGCAAATCCCGGCGCGATTCAAGGGCTTATTCAAATTCCGGGCTTAAAAGGCGTTATTGCGGGCGACCGTTTTGTCCCTATTGGCGGCAGCGCGATGGGGGGTGAAATTCAGGCTGTAGGAAAAGGTCAAGTCATGATACAAAAGCCTTCCGGGGCCGAAAGCCTGAAATTAACGCAGCCTGCCCCATCCACCCAAGGTATCGAGATTCGCACCACGCCCAAGGCCGATTGAAACCATGCATAAAAAGCTTTTTCCTTTCCTTTTGATCCTTCTTTTAATCACCGCCTGCAGCGAGCGCTATTTGGCCAACCATCCTTTGCCCAGCAAAGAAGAATTGGCGCGCCAGGGCGGCGTTAGGTTAGAACGCCAGCAAGCCCCGCCTTTGCTGGACCAGGCAATGGAATATGATTCACCCCTGGCCGGCCAATTGCCAAGAGCCGATGGCGGCGTGATCGGCGAATTTTCTTTCGATGGCGCCGCTTCGGGCATCAGCAACCGCGCCGCTTTGCCAGCGCCTAAGGGCGAGGGCACTAAAGAAGAAACCGTTGAAATTCTTTTCACCAATGCCTCTTTACGCGGCGTGATTGACGCGGTGTTCGCCCGCTATATCAAGCGCCCCTATGTCATCGCCCCCGATTTTCAAGACAATGAAGTGAGTTGGAGCGTTTCGGGCGACTTTACGCCCAAAGAAGTGCGCCAATTATTGGAAACTTTTTTAACCGCGCAAGGCGTCCGCATTGCCGAACGCGACGGGATTTATATTATCAGCAGCAATGGCGATGGCGCCAAACCGATGAGCGCTGTCAGTCAAAATTACGGCGTGTGGCGCTTGCGCGCCGTGGATGCGGTTGAAGCCGCGCAAGTGGTGCGGCCCTTTATCGGCGGCGCCGAGCGGGTGCAAGTGCTGGACCGCCGCAATGTGCTGACCGTCATTGGCGGGCCGGCCGAGATCCGCGCCGTCGATAAATTCCTGCAAATCCTGGATGTGCCCGATTTCGCCGCCAAGCGCGTGATTATTTACGGGCCGCGCTATGTCAGCGCCGAAGGAATGCTGACCTTGCTGCAAAATTTGCCGCAACAGCTGGGCTTGAACACATCGGAAGGCAAACGCCAAATCGAGGCGGCTTTAATCGGCGGCACGCGCCGCTTGGTGATCGTGGCCGATTCTGCCGGCAGCCGGGAGGCGATTTTGCGCTACATCGACCAGGTCGATACGCCAACCGCCCATCCCCGCCAGGTTTTCTTTTATTCGCTGCGCAACCAAACCGCCGAAGATTTGCGCAACGCCTTAACCGCGCTTCTGCCCGGCATTATTCCTGATCCAGCGGAAATTACTTTGGTCGCCAATACGCCGTCTAATGCGTTGATGATCAGCGCCACCGCCGATCAATATTATGAATTGCGCAAAATCATCGACCGCCTGGATTACCGCATCCCCAGTGTGATGATCGACGCCACCATTGTCGAAGTGCAATTGAACGATTCTTTGGCTTACGGCGTTGAATGGTTCCTGCGCGGGCGGGAGGGCGATTTGGTCAACACCGCTGCGGTGAATTTGGGCAACCCGTTGAATATTCCCTCCCCCGTGCCGGGGCAAATCAAACTGCTGTCGTCGCAGTGGGATTCACGGGCAACTTTGAATCTGCTGGCCAGCGAAACCAATTTGCGGGTTTTATCGCGGCCCAGGATTTTGGTGAAAAACCGCTCGACCGCCACAATTAAAAGCATCGACCAGGTGCGGGTTTTGAAATCGGTTTTGACCACCGACGTCACGGTCGGCGGCAGCAATATCCCTAGACGGGAATTTGAGGAAAAAGATGTCGGCATCACCTTGCAAGTCACGCCGCGCATCGCCGAAGATGGCAGCATTAATATGAATGTAAAAATCGAAGATTCCCGCCAAGGGGCGAATGATACCAGCAGCGGCGAATCGCAACCCACCTTCAATGTGCGCGAAGTCAACACCGAACTGTTAAGCCAAAACGGCCAAACCATTCTGATCGGCGGCTTGATTAAAAACAATTTAAGCCGCGAACGGCAAAAAATCCCGTTCTTCGGCAATCTGCCCTTGATCGGCGATGCGTTCCGCAACTTAGCCGATGAAAACCAGCGCACCGAATTGATCGTGTTCCTAACGCCCTATTTGGCCAGCGATGAAATGTCGGCTAAATTGTTGAGCGAAGCGGTTTCGAACATGGCGATGCTGAATCCCGACATGGCGCGCAATGCCGAGGCGCCCGGTTTATATCTAGGCGCGGCGCAGCCAACGGCGGTGGAAGCGCCGCCGCCGCCCGCGCCTAAGCCCGCCAAGGCGGTGCGGAAATCTGCGCCAAGGCCTTTGGAAACGCCGCGCAGTTTGCCGGCCCCGCCCGATGCTTTGCCGGAATCTAGCTTAAACATGCCGGAACAAACCCCGCCGGCGCCGCCGCCTTCCCCCGATATAACGGCGGAAGACCGCTATCAGCCGCGCAGTCCCGGCTCCCCCCGCGGACGTCCGACCTTAGCGCCCGCGCCGGCCCAGGCTAATTAAGGCCCATGAGCGCCAGCCTGCCCCATCGTTTGATCGCCATCGACGCCACCCGCAAGGCGCAGCATTTCCGCCTTCAGCGCAATTTGATAGGCGCTTGGCGGATTGAAAGCATGCCGGGCTTGGCGTTAAGGGGCGCCAATGAAAATTATATCTTAGCGCTTGACCCTTCGCTTCCTTACCAGCGCCATGCCGGGGCCGAGGCCAAGAATATCGATGAAGCAAAACGCCAAGCGCCCGATTTATTTCCCTTCCCGCCGGAAGATACGCATTACGCCGCCAGCCCCAGGCCTGAAGGCGGCTTTACCGCCTATGCCATGCCTAAAGGCGATTTGGCGCATTTCGCCCAGGATTTAAAGCAACCGCCGCTTGGCATTATTGTCGCGGAAAATAATGTTGCGGCCCTTACCGCGGCGCTTGATACGCGGCTTGAATTGGGCCAGGCCAATGATTTACAGCAACCCGCCACCGCTTTGCGGCACCCGGCGCAAGACCGGTTTTTGCGCTTGAGCCTGATTTTTATTTTAATTCTGGCCGGCGGCTTATATATCAGCCAATGGTACGGCAAAAGCATGTATGCCAGCACGCAAAAGGCCAATCAACTATTGGCTCAAAATTTAAGCGTGCCGATAAGCCAAGCCGAAAATTTAAAATTCTGGCAAACAATGCTGGCAGCCGATCAATCGGCCGCCTTAGGCCACCCCGCCTTGCAGCAAAAACTGCGCCAAGTTTTTAAAACCTTGCCCGACGGCGTTTCGATCGACCGCTTGGATTATGCCAATAACCAGCTAACCATCAGCGGCCTGATGAGCAGCAATGCGCAAGAAAGCGTTGCGGGCTGGGCGCAATCGCTTGCCGGCCCCGCCCCGCAAATCACTAAATTGCCCAAGCACGACCGGTATCTTTTTACCCTTTCTATTCCTTAAGGCTTGCGCATTTAAGGAAAGGCTTTTATCTTAAGGCCTGATTTTTTCAAGGGAATTCCGATGCGTTATTTTTTACTGCTTGGCGTTTTAGTAATGGGCTTGCAAGCTTGCGCGCCCTTGCCGCCTATGCCCCCGGTTTATTTAAGCTGGCTGCATTCTTCGGCCGCCCGCACCGCGCAAGAAGGCATGCTGGAGGCAAATGCCGGCGATTCCGACCGTTACTACCGCGCGCATTTGCGCATCAATGGGCAAGATAAAACCATCACCACCAGGGCGCCCTTGGTCTTAGGGCGCCTTGGCCGGGGGGATGAGGAAGCCTATTCGATTGCGCGGTTTTCTTACGATCAAAATGAAATCCATCTTTTTTCCCGCAATCCGCAAAATGGCGAAGGCTTTAGGGCGATTATTCCGCTGGAAGATGTGAAAACCTATCCTGAATTCAGCTTTCCCATCATTCGCGATGGAAAATTGAAAATGCTGCCCGTCCAAATTATTAGCGTTGAGCGCCGCCCCGACAGGCCCGATGCTGTTAAAGGCATGCGCTATTATTTGCAGCGTCATTTGCCCGATGTGCCCGATCAGAAACTGCCCTATAAAAGCGAAATTGAAGCCGAGAAAAAAAGAACCCCCGTCCGCCAGGATTTTTAAATGATGAAACGCTTCCTTCTTCTGTTCACTTGCTTAGCGGCGCTGAGCGCCTGCGCCAAGGTTGGGTACTTTTTTAACCAGGGTGAAAAAAGGGGCGGAAAAGAGGCCTATTTGCTGCAGCAAACCTTGCTGGGCGCGCAAAATATTGATCCCGGCCGCGTGCATACCGTGCGCTTGCTTGTTAACGGCCAGCGGGTCGAAGTCACCAGCCAGGCGCCCAGCGTCATCGCCAGCGAGGGCGAGGAGCAAGAGCGTTTTGTCAGTTTAATTGTCTTCAGCCCCGATTACAGCCATTTGATTTTTTTCACCCGCAGCCCGGAAAACGGCCAGGCCTTGATGCAGCGTGTTTTGCTGGCCGGGCTTGGCGCCAAACCAAGCTTTACTTTCCCGATTGTCACCGGCCCAACCGTCAGCCCCGCCCGCATCGAGGTGCTGGATTCTTTCGTGGCGTTTTAAGCCGGATATTCCTGATTAGCCTTTAATACTTTTCCCGCCAAATACAGCGAGCCGGTGATGATGATGCGTCCGGCGTTGCTATTATGCGCAATAATACGCTTGAAAGCTTCCTTGACATCCAAGCAGGAAGCGGCGGCAAACCCTTCCCTGCCAAACAGCGCCGCCAATTCATCGGCGCCGAAAGAATTGGGCTCTCCCGCAATCGGCACGGTATAGATTTTTTCCGCATAAGCGCCCAAGGCTTTGATAAAAGCGGCGGCGTCTTTGGTGTTCAACATGCCCAGAATTAAATAAAGCGGCTTATCGCGCCAGGTTTTTAAAGTTTGCGCCAACGCCAACGCGCCCGCCGTATTATGCGCGCCGTCCAGCCATGCCTCGATTGAAGGCGGTAAAAAAGATGTTAGCGGGCCGCTTTTAAGGCGCTGCAAGCGCGCCGGCCAAACGGCGCTTAACAATCCGCGGTAAATCGCCTCGTCGCGCACCGGGAAGGCGCGGATTTTTCTGATGGCGGCCACTGCTGTCGCCGCATTGTCGATTTGGTGCGGCCCCCTTAACGCCGGAGACGGCAAGGATAATTGTTCATCGCGCGATTTGAATATCAACCGTTCGCCCGCGCTATAGCCCCACCACTCGACTCCGCAGCGGTAAAGCGGGATACGGCGCTCGAGCGCATAATCGACGATCACCTTGGCCGCCTCGGGCAATTGCGGGCCGACAATCGAAACAGATCCCGGTTTTTGAATGCAGGCTTTTTCATAAGCGATTGCCGCCAATGTCTCGCCCAATAAATGGGTATGATCGAGGGAAACCGGCGTAATCACGGTCGCCAAAGGCTGGTCGATGACGTTGGTTGCATCCAGCCTGCCGCCCAGGCCGGTTTCCAGGAGCGTCACATCGCCCGGCACTTTGCTGAACAGCAAAAACGCCGCGGCCGTGGCAAGCTCAAAAAAAGTCACCGGCTCATGGCCGGCGGCGGATTGCGCTTCTTCCAGCGCCGCCTCTAAGGCCTCATCGCTCACCAAGGCGCCGCGAAGGCGGATGCGCTCGTTAAAGCGCACCAAATGCGGCGAGGTATAGACATGCACTTGACGCCCGGATGCCTCGAGGATCGCGCGCAAATAGGCAATGGTTGACCCCTTGCCGTTGGTGCCGGCGACATGAATGGCGGGCGGGATTTTACGTTCGGGGTTGCCCAATTTATCGAGCAGTTTTTGGGTGCGCGCCACCCCCAGATCGATATCGTTGGGAAAAGATTGGCGCAATCTCAGCGCCAAGTCCAAGAGCTTGGCATGAAGCGGGCTGTCGGCTTCAAGCGCGATGCTCATGGCTTATACTTTCGCCAAGGCGGGGCTTCCCTTAAGATTCAGCAACATCGCCAATAGCGAGGAAAGCCTGGTTTTCAATTCTTTGCGCGGCACCACGATATCCACCATGCCGTGATCGCGTAAATATTCGGCGCGCTGGAAACCTTCGGGCAGTTTTTGACGGATGGTTTCCTCGATCACGCGGGCGCCGGCAAAGCCGATGACCGAGCCGGGTTCAGCCAAAGTGATATCGCCCACCATGGCGAAGGAAGCGCTAACGCCGCCCGTGGTAGGATCGGTTAAAATCACCAAATAGGGCAATCTCGCCTGCTTTAATTTTTCCGAGGCGATGATCGAGCGCGGCATTTGCATCAAAGATAAAATCCCTTCCTGCATGCGGGCCCCGCCCGAGGCCGGAATGGCGATCAGGGGGCAGCGGTGCTGAAGCGCCGCTTCGGCCGCCACCAATAAACCTTCGCCCACCGCCGTTCCCATCGAACCGCCCATGAAGGAAAAATCGAACGCCGCGATCACCGCCGGAATGCCGTTGATGCGGCCATAGCCGGCTTGGATGGCGTCTTGCTTTTTGGTTTGCTCGCGCGCTTCTTTTAAGCGGTCGGCATAACGTTTGCGGTCTTTGAATTTCAGCGGATCGGCCGCAACAGCGGGCAAGGGCAGGCTTTCCCATTTGCCGTTATCGAACAGCAACGCCAAACGCTGATCGACCGTTAAACGCAAATGATGCTGGCAATGCGGGCAGACATGCAAATTGGTTTCCAGATCGCGGTGAAAAATTAATTGGCCGCAAACCGGGCATTTCTTCCAGAGATTATCCGGAATATCTTTTTGCCCTACCAGCGCCCTAATTTTCGGACGAACAACGCGCGTCAGCCAACTCATAATGTCCCTACATTTCCTATCGGTTCCGGCTCTTTACAATACCGCGGCGATTTCTTCGGCCACGCGTTTGGCCGCCGCTTTCGGGTCTTGCGCCTGTGTAATGGGGCGGCCGATCACCAAATAATCGGCGCCCTCTTTAATTGCATCGGCCGGGGTCCAAACGCGTTTTTGATCGCCCGCTTCATTCGCCCAAGCGGGGCGGATGCCGGGCGTCACCAAGCGGAAATTCTTGCCCTTTTGCTCGCGCAATAGCGATAATTCACGCGGGGAAGCCACCACCCCATCCAGCCCATTCAACTGCGCCAATTCCGCCAAACGCTTGACGCGGTCGGCGGTTTTTTGCTTTAGGCCGAGCAAGCTCATATCGCCGTCATCCAAGCTGGTAAGAACGGTGACGCCCAGCAATTTAGGCTTGGGCTTGCCGGTTTCCTTGGCCACCGAATCGGCGGCATCGACTGCGGCGCGCATCATATCGGTGCTGCCGCCGGTGTGCATGGTCATCATGCCAACGCCCAAGCGGCTGGCGGCGCGCACGGCGCCCGCAACCGTGTTCGGGATATCGTAATATTTCAAATCGAGCATGATCGGCACGCCCAGCTCTTGGATTTTTTTCAAGCCTTCCGGGCCTTGCGCCGTAAAAAATTCCAACCCTAATTTGAAAAAGCCGACCTGGCCTTTTAACGCCTTGGCCAAATTGACGGCGGCCGCCAAATCGGGCGTATCGACCGCGCAAATAATCCGCTCAGAAGCCGAAAGCTTAGCCATATTTTTAATTCCCTACCATTTGCTGCCCGGCGGCTGATCGAGCTGCCGGCGCAAACGCTTGTTTTCTTTGCGCCAGCGGCGCAATTCCGCCCAGCCCAGCAAACGGCCTAAGGCATAGCCGATAACCACCATCAGCACAATTAATAAGCTTAATGAAAAGGACGTGGCGTAAGGCAAAGGCCATAAATTCACTTCCACCATTTGCGGGTTGCTGGCGACGAAGGCCACCACCAAAAACAAAAGCGGCACCCCCACTACCCAGCGTAAGAGATTTTTAAACCAGGCAAAGGAAGAGGATGCAGGAGCGGTCATCGCCAAGCTCATACTTAAACGTCGTCTTCGTCATCAACCGGAATCGGCGCGGTTGATTTGTTCAAACGTTCGCGCAATTCTTTGCCGGTTTTAAAGAACGGCACGCGCTTTTCGGCAACCGAAACTTGATCGCCGGTTCTGGGGTTGCGGCCAAGGCGCGCTTTGCGCCCGCGTGTCGAAAAGGCGCCGAAACCGCGCAGCTCGACCCGCTGGCCACGTTCGAGCGCTTTGGCGACTTCTTCGAATAAAGTGGTAATCAAGCGCTCGATGTCGCGCTGCATTAAATGCGGTTGGCGTTCCGCCAGCTTTGCTATCAGTTCCGAACGTGTCATCGCTATCAACCTTTTGAAGGAAAAAGAAAATTCAAATAGACAGACGGAGAAAATGAAATACGTATAAGTCGTGGCCCAGAGACAAGCATAATCTTGGCTTGCTGCCAAGCCCTTGATTTATTAGCAAAAACTGAATCCAAGAGCAAGAAGCGGGTGAAAGATTGAAATAAAATGTCTTGAAATGGGGATTTTAACGTAAAATCAGCCCAAATTGGGAGGATATGGCCTGCTTTTAACTTCGGCCCAGGGGGCTGGAAATCCAGCCCCCTTTTTATATTGGACGCTAAAAGCGGAAGATTACTCGTCGTTATCTTCGTCTTTTGCCTTGGCCTTCTTTGCCTTAGGCTTAGCAGGCTTGTCGGCGTCATCGGCCTTATCGGCTTTCTTCGCCCCTTTGCCGATTGCAGCGCC
>JBFXCK010000017.1:0-40593 GCA_050182275.1 Dongiaceae bacterium
TAAAAGCGGAAGATTACTCGTCGTTATCTTCGTCTTTTGCCTTGGCCTTCTTTGCCTTAGGCTTAGCAGGCTTGTCGGCGTCATCGGCCTTATCGGCTTTCTTCGCCCCTTTGCCGATTGCAGCGCCCAGAATATCGCCCAGACGCGCGCCCGAATCGCTCGAGCCATATTCGGCCATGGCTTCCTTCTCCTCGTCGATTTCACGCGATTTGATGGAAAGACCGATCTTGCGGCCCGATTTATCGATGGTGGTGATTTTGGCGTCAACCTTTTCACCGACGGCGAAACGGTCGGCCCGCTGCTCGCTGCGGTCGCGCGACAAATCGCCTTTGCGGATGAAGCCGGAAGAACCGTCTTCGCCGAACGATACCTCAATCCCGCCATCGGTAATTTTGGTGACGGTGCAGGTGACTATATCGCCCTTCTTGTATTTGGCCGAAGCTGCCCCATACGGGTCTTCCGCCAATTGCTTGACGCCAAGCGAGATGCGTTCCTTCGGCGGATCGATGTCAAGGATTTTAACCTTGATCTTATCGCCCTTTTTATAGGCCTTGATCGCCTCTTCACCGGGCGTTTTCCAATCGAGGTCGGAAATATGCACCATGCCGTCGATATCGTTGGTCACGCCCACGAATAAACCGAATTCGGTGACGTTGCGCACTTCGCCTTCAAGTTCATCGCCGACTTTGAACTGGCCGGTCAATTTTTCCCACGGATTATCCTGAACTTGCTTCAAGCCCAAGGAAATACGCCGCTTGGCCGGATCGACATCCAACACCATCACTTCAACTTCCTGGCTTGAGGAAACCAGCTTGTTGGGATGAATGTTTTTCTTGGTCCAGCTCATTTCAGAGACGTGCACCAAACCTTCAACACCGGCTTCGAGCTCCACGAACGCGCCGTAATCGGTGATGTTGGTGATGCGGCCCTTTAACTTGGCGCCGACCGGGTATTTGGCGCCAACGCCTTCCCACGGATCGGATTCAAGCTGCTTCATGCCAAGCGAAATACGCTGGGTTTCGGCATTGAAGCGGATGACCTGCACTTTTACTTGCTGGCCAACATTCAAAGCCTCGGAGGGGTGATTGACGCGCTTCCAAGCAATGTCGGTGACATGGAGCAACCCATCAACGCCGCCCAGATCAATGAAGGCGCCGTAATCGGTGATGTTCTTGACGGTACCAGTCAAAATCTGGCCTTCGCTTAAATTCGAGACCAATTCCGAACGGGCTTCGGCGCGGCTTTCTTCCAAAACGGCGCGGCGCGAGACAACGATGTTGCCGCGCTTGCGGTCCATTTTCAAAATTTGGAAGGGTTGGGCCTGGCCAATTAAGGGGCTGATATCGCGCACCGGGCGGATATCGACCTGGCTGGCGGGCAAAAACGCAACCGCGCCGGCCAAATCAACGGTAAAGCCGCCTTTGACGCGGCCGAAAATAACGCCGGTGACGCGCTGTTGTTTTTGGAATGCTTCTTCCAGCACCACCCACGATTCCTCGCGCCGCGCTTTTTCGCGGCTTAGAACGGCGTTGCCGTCTTTATCTTCCAGGCGCTCGACATAAACTTCGACGAAATCGCCGATTTTAATTTCCGGATCGCTTCCTGCTTGCCCGAATTCGCGCAAAGAAATGCGCCCTTCCGATTTTAAGCCGACATCGACGGTGACGGTGTCGTTTTCAATTCCGACAATCCGCCCTTTGACGACATTGCCTTCCCTGGTTTCCCGGGTGCTGTAGAAATCTTCCAAGAGGGCCGCAAAATTTTCTGTCATATCCATTTCGTTCTTTTGTACCGCGTTACTTCTAGCCATTTATTCATTAACCTCAAACTTTCAAAACAAATACAGGGAGATCAAGCCCACACAGCTGCCTTTAAAAGGGGGGTGGCTTAACTTAATTTCCCTGCCGTTCGGCTGTTTATATAAGCAAGCGCCGCTTGGAAAGCTTCTTCGGCATCGAGCGAAGACGTATCCAAAATATAGGCATCAGGGGCGGGCTTTAAAGGCGCCACTGCCCTGGTGCTATCGCGGCGATCGCGTTGTTGCAAATCAGCCAAAACTTGGGTTTCTATAGCCGGAATGCCTTTGTTTTGCAACTCTTTAACGCGACGGGCCGCCCGAATTTCGGGGCTGGCGGTGATAAAAAGCTTTATTTGGGCATCGGGGCATACCACCGTGCCGATATCCCGCCCATCTAATACGGCCCCTTTCTTGGCTTTGGGGGGGCGGCTGGCGAAATCGCGCTGCATTTGCAAGACCGCGGCCCGCAAGCCCGGATGAAGCGAGCTGATGGAAGTGGCCTGGGAAACCTCCTCGGTGCGCAAATCAGGGGATGATAAATCTTGCCAGGTAATGGTTTTAGCGATTTTTTCGCTCATCGCGGCATCATGGGGGTCAAGCCCGGCCTTTAAAATAGCGGCAGCTACCGCCCGGTAAATCAGGCCGGTATCTAAATAGGCATAGTCGAAATGGGCCGCCAGGCGCTTGGCGAGCGTGCCTTTGCCCGAGGCGGCCGGGCCATCCACCGCGATAATGGGGGGGGAAGGGTTTTTCATGCATTTTCTTTTTGACAGAGGCGGCGCTTCATGGCAAGGGAGGCGTCACTTTTCTTTATTTTAACCCCGTTACAGGGAGATAAACCATGGCCGACAGCAAATGGGGAACCAAGCGTTTATGCGCCGCCTGCGCCACCAAATTTTACGATTTCAAAAAAAGCAAAATCGTGTGCCCGAAATGCGATACGGTTTTTGATCCCGAAGTGCTGGTCAAGGGCAAACGCAAAGCCGCACCAGTTGAAGAAAAACCGAAAGAAGTAAAGGCCAAGAAAAAAGAAATCGAACTAGAAGACATCCCGCCCTTGGAAGGCGAAGACATCGAAAACACCGAGGACGGCGAAGAAGAGTTCATCGAAGACACCAGCGATCTCGGCGCCGGCGAAGCCGAAGTCGAAGAAGTGGTGGCGCCCGAGGAAGAGGAAGTGGCTTAACCTTAAATTTAAGCTCATGGTTCGACCAAGCTCACCATGAGCATCCTTCAAAATCGGCTCATTCTGAGCCTGTCGAAGGATGACCTTAAGGGTTTAAACTATCCCCTACTCTTCGATTGTAACGGGGCCAAAAATCCGCTATACAATTTTTTAACTAAAGGGCTCGTAGCTCAGCTGGGAGAGCGCCACAATGGCATTGTGGAGGTCGTCGGTTCGATCCCGATCGAGTCCACCATTAGAATTTCTTATGAGCAAAGCGAATTAGAAATTCTTATGTCCCCCGTCGGCCGAAATGTTGAGTTATTATTAAACATAATTTATAATACGCTCAAAGGAGCAAGGCCATGACCGCCAAAACAAAACCCGCCTCTCAAAAATTGGCATCAACACCCTTTTTGCCGCCAGCGCAAATCTTGCCCGAACGCCCGCCACTTTCATCGCTGAAAAGCGTTAGATGGTTTCCACATATTCCGGCAGCGGCAACGAGAGATAAAAAACATGGCAAAGGTTCGCGCTAACAGCCAATAATAAGGAGAGTATGATGCCAACTGCACTACCACCAATTCCGCTTACTAACAATCAGCGCCGCGCAGCTGAAAATGCGCTTGAAGAAATCAGGCGCGAACTGGGAAAAATGGGGGAAAGCGGCTCTGTATCTAATCAAGCTATTACTGAAACTGCCGCCCGCCATTTAACTTTTGTACCGGCAGTTGATGAGGAAATCCTTTCTGAAGTTCAAGAGATACGCGTGTTAATGGGTATAAAACCATCCCTTCAGCGTTAGAGACAATATTTTACAGGAGTTGTTTCATGAGCCAAAATACCAGCGTTCTTATCACTGTAAAAAGGGGCGGTTGCGATTTTACTCTTGATGAATTCAAACGCGCCTTTGGACTGGAAAGGCAAGACATTATTGATCCCCGCCAAGGCTTGATTCTTATTAGTATGCCGAATAATCCCAAATACACGATTCAGGTGCGCCTGGGCGCGATGGATAAACTTAAGTCAAGAGATGGCTGGGAAATTAAAGGCCCCTTTGAGAATGGTCTGGTGATAGATGCAGGCCCTTCTTCTCGTTCGCGCTTTTCCGGCCTTAATCAATGGCTAGTGAGCAAGTGGCTGTCGCGAATTTTGGCGATGGCGCGGTAAATTATTTTACACCGCACACGCGCGCATTATCTAGTTTAAAATTATCGTAATTCTTATTCCGGCAATCGTCAATCCGCATCCGGCGCAACAAAAATGCGAAGATTGCTAATTTTCAAACCGCTTAAAAAATAATTCATGAAACTTGAATGGCTGCCTTGGGTTCTTTTTGTTAGGCTTAACGCAATCACTTGCAACCCAAGGAAGGGGCCATTTTATGTCACGTGCTTTAGCCGCTGCTGCAATGGTTTTTATTGGAACTCAATCTTCACTTGCTCAATTAGATGAAAAAGGGCGCGCAGAATTGCTGGATAAATACTCTCCTATTTTTGTCGGAGATAACGGCGAAACTAAAGCGATTTGCGAGCCGGCCGATTATGTCAATGGCTGTCAGGTTTTATGCACCTTAGGAGAAAATTTCTGGTGGCTAAGCCCCAGCGGCAATTTAAAATGGACACGCGGTGAATTTATTCAATTTCTTCGGGAAAATCGGGGGTGGACTACGACGATACGGGGAAAAGAAGTGACAAAGTCGGCGCGTCAATGGTCAGAACATTTTGAAATTAGGCCACCCTTGGGCGTATTAGATGACAGCCATAACCAAAGAAAACGTTTTCATGGTGAGGGGATTTTTGGGTGTGTGATTCCTATAGGCAATGGATTTTACAGCGTTAAATATTTTCTTTTTCTAGCTTATAATGATACAGCCTATTCAAACGACGAAGGCGATCATGAGGGTGATTGGCTGTGCCTTGATTTACAAGTCCGAGTGCCGGAGGAAAATGGCAGGCCTCGGATGGAAAAATCGACTATTGAATATGCGCTTTATCATAATCATGGACGGGTATTGCTTGTAAAACCAGCCATGTTACGAACAACTTCCACTGGCCGTCCTTACGCATATTTGGAAAAAGGCACCAATGAGTTATGGCCCAACGCCGGCACTCGCGGTTTTGGCGGGTGGCCACAAGGCTTATTGGTCACCAAAGATTTTGGCTGTGGCGAAGGCCTAAGATCTGAACATAAAGTCGTGCGCGAACATGAAGGACATGGAGTTAGTTATGATACCTGGGGCAAAGTGGTGAATTTGGAAACCTCCACCTCCGACTCTGCTTGGCTGATTCTAAACTATCGTGGCCAATGGGGTGAAATTGATAGCGATGATTTTAAAGGGCTAGCAGAAGACACAAAAAATCCTTACGGACCGCCCTGGAATCCAAAAATGTGGAGACGTTCATTTACAACAAATCCTGATGACCCCAATGCAGACAAAGCTACCTGGCGTGAAAAGCCTGATTGCAGATTTATTCAATATCTTGGTTACGCGCCATCGCCTAGTATAAATCTTGATCTCGCACGGCCTTTGCTGGCCTTGCCATTAGGGATTTTAGCTTTTCGCCGCAATCGAGGCAGTCACTAACTTTCTCCCCCGTCGCCATTCCCACAAAAGCTGGGGAAATCGCCGGCGCCTCTTACTGTTTTGCTGCACTTTATATAAAGGCGTGCTAAGGCTTGGGGCATGAATAAAAAATATTCTTTTTTGCCCCTGTTGGGCCTGCTTATCCTTGCGGTTTTTGCGATTGGAATTTACGACGGCATTTCAACCCTTCCGGCGCAAGCCCAGGGCGGGCCGGGGCCGCCCGGCGGTTTTTCAATTAAAGTAGAGGCGGTGCAAGCCGTCCGCGAAACCATCACCCAGGAAATGGATGTCACCGGCACGCTCTTGTCGAATGAATCGGCCGTTATCAGCGCCGAAATCGCCGGGCGCGTGGTGGCGATCGATTTTACCGAGGGCGGCAAGGTCAAAAAGGGCGATGTGCTGTTCAAGCTGGATGATTCGGTGCAGCGCGCGGCGCTGGCGCAGGCGCGCGCCGATTTGGCTTTAAGCCAGAATAATGTCGAGCGCTATAATAAACTGGCCGGCACCGGCGCGGTGGCGCGCGTCAATATCGAAGAAGCTATTGCGCGGCTGAACTTAGCGCGCGCCAATGTGGCGCTGGCCGAGGCGAATTTAGCCAAAACCATCATCAAGGCGCCGTTCGATGGTATCGCCGGCATCCGCCAGGTGAGCATCGGCGATGTGGTAAGCGCCGGCGAAAAATTGGTGAATATGGAGCAAATGTCGCCCATCCGCGTGCTGTTTTCCGTGCCCGAGCGTTATTTGCCCCAAATTAAAGAAGGCGTTTCGGTGATTCTTACGTCTCAAGCCTGGCCGGGCGAAGTTTTTCCGGCCAAAATTTCGGCGATCGACCCGAAAATCGATCCCAACAGCCGCGCCCTTTCCTTGCAGGCGCAAAGCGCGAATGAAAGCGGCAAGCTTTACCCCGGGCAGTTCGTTACGGTGGTTCTGCCTTTGGATGTGCACGCCAACGCCCTGACCATCCCCGATCAGGCGCTGATTCCTTTGGGCAAGCAAAATTTCGTTTTCCGCGTGGTTGATGGCAAGGTTCAGCGCATCGAAGTGCAAGTGGGATTGCGCGCCAATTTTAAAGCCGAAATTTTGGCGGGCCTGAACGAGGGCGATATGGTAGTGACCGCCGGCCAGCAAAAACTGCAAGACGGCATGCCGGTTACGGTGGCGGAACCAACTCCGATCACCATCACCCAGCCCCCCGAAGAAGCGCCGAATAGAAGATGAAACTTTCTTCCATCAGCATCACCAGGCCGGTCTTTGCAACCGTGATGAGCTTGCTGATTATCCTGGTCGGGATTGTCAGCTATCAGCGCCTGTCGGTGCGTGAATATCCGAAAATCGATGAGCCCAGCGTTAGCGTGACCACGGTTTATCCGGGCGCCAGCGCCGAGATCATGGAAAGCCAAATCACCAAAATCATCGAAGACAGCTTGGCCGGAATCGAGGGGATTAAAACCCTGTCTTCCGTCAGCCGCGAAGGGGCAAGCCTGATTTCCATCATCTTTGTGCCCGAGCGCGATCCCGACAGCGCCGCTTCGGACGTGCGCGACAGGGTGGCCCGCGTACGCGGCCAATTGCCCGATGAAATCGAGGAGCCGATTATCGCCAAAGTCCAGGCCGATTCCGATCCGATCATGTATGTGGTGATGCGCAGCGGCAAATACACGCCAACCCAGCTAACCGATTTCGCCGACCGCCTGGTGCAAAAGCCCTTGCAAACCGTGCCGGGCGTAGCCGACGCCACGATTTTCGGCGAACGGCGCTATGCCATGCGCATTTGGCTGGACCCGGTACGCCTGGCCGGGCACGGCGTCACGGTGCAGGATGTTGAAAACGCTTTGCGCGCTCAAAATCTGGATGTGCCAACCGGCCGGATCGAGGGCGCGGCGCGTGAATTCACGGTGCTGACCAATACCGATTTGCGCACGGTCGATGAATTCAACCAGCTTATCATCGCTAACCGCGGCGGGCATTTATTGCGGCTGCAAGATGTGGGCCGCGCTAGCTTGGGCGTAAAGGAAGACCGGATTTCTTTCCGCTATAATTCCAAAAATTCGGTGGGGCTTGGCATTGTCAAGCAGGCCACCGCCAACCCTTTGGAAATTTCCGATAATATCCGCAAAATCCTTCCGCAAATTAAATCGTCATTGCCCGAAGGGGTGGAAATTGACGTTGGCTATGATTCCTCGATTTTTATCAATAATTCGATCAAAAATGTTTACCGCGCGCTGATTGAGGCCACGCTGTTGGTAGCGGCGGTGATTTTTTTATTCTTGCGCTCGGGCCGCTCGACCTTAATTCCCTTGGTCACGATTCCGGTTTCCTTGATCGGCGCCTTCGCCATTATGGCGGCGCTGGGCTTCACCATCAACACGCTGACGCTGCTTGCCATGGTTTTGGCGATCGGCCTGGTGGTGGATGATGCGATTGTAATGCTGGAAAATATCTACCGCCATATCGAAGAAGGCATGAAACCCAAAGCCGCCGCCCTAAAAGGCGCCGGCGAAATCGGCTTTGCGGTGGTGGCGATGACCTTAACCTTGGCCGCCGTCTATTTGCCGATCGCCTTCATGACCGGGCGCACCGGCAAATTATTCACCGAATTCGCGCTGGCCTTGGCGGGCGCGGTGGTGATTTCGGGTTTTGTGGCGCTGACCTTATCGCCCATGATGTGCGGCTTGATTTTGCGCCCGCAAAAAAAACCGAACCGGCTTTCTCGCGCGATTGGCGATGGGCTTAACCGGCTGGATCACGGCTACCGCAAAATTTTAACCGGGATTTTAAAGGCGCGGATTTTGGTGTTCCCGGTATTGCTGCTGGTTGCGGCCTTAACCGCCTTTGTGTTCACTACTTTGCCATCGGAATTGGCGCCATTGGAAGACCGCGGCGCCGCCTTCGTCGCCTTTATTGGGCCGGAAGGCGCCACCACCGATTATATGTCGGCCTATGCCCGCCAAATCGAGGATATTTTCAAAAATGTGCCGGAAATCGACCGCTATGGGCTGGTGGCCGGCATTGGTTCGGGCCGCTTGCCCGTCGCCAGCAACGGCTTTGGTTTTATGGGTTTCACCGATTGGGGTGAGCGGGAGCGCAATGCCAAAATGATTGTCGCCGAAATTGGGCCAAAATTATTCGGCATTCCGGGGGTTTTGGCGTTTCCCATCCTGCCCGCTTCGCTTGGCGCCAATTTTTCTTCTAAGCCGGTTGAATTTGTGATTAAAGACGTAACTTATGAAAGCCTGGCGAAAAGCGTTCCGGCGTTCTTGGAAAAAATCCACGAGAATCCGAACTTAATCGGAGTGGATAGCGATTTGCGCATCAACACGCCGCAGCTGCGCATTTATTTGAACCGCGATTTGCTGGCCGATTTGGGCATTAGCGTCGCCGAAGTCGGGCGCACGCTGGAAAGCCTGCTTGCCAGCCGCCAAGTCACCCGCTTTAAACAGGCGGGCGAGCAATATGACGTTATGGTGCAAATCGAGCGCGATTTGCGCAGCGAACCCGGCCAGCTGGACCGCATTTTCCTGCGCGCCGGCGATGGCTCGCTTATTCCTTTATCCAGCGTGGCGCGCATTGAATCAACCGTGGCGCCGCGCGAATTAAACCATTTCGACCGCATGCGCGCGGTTAAAGTCACCGCCAATTTGGCGCCCGGCTATTCTTTGGGCGAAGCGTTGAGTTATTTGCAAAGCACGGCCAAGGAAATTTTGCCGCCGACTTCCTTAACCGCCTTGGACGGCCAATCGCGCGAATTTGTTGAATCAAGCGGCGGGTTGTATTTCGTTTTTTTCCTGGCGCTGGTGTTTATTTTCCTGGTGCTTGCCGCCCAGTTTGAAAGCTTTATCGACCCGATCACCATCATGATCACGGTGCCGCTTACCATGCTGGGCGCCATGGCGGCGCTTAAATTAACCGGCAACACGCTGAATATTTACAGTCAAATCGGTTTGATTACTTTGGTTGGCCTTATCACCAAGCACGGGATTTTGATTGTCGAATTCGCCAATCATCAGCAAGCCGAGGGCCACGACAAAACCGAGGCGGTAATCAGGGCGGCGGCCTTGCGCCTGCGGCCGATTTTAATGACCACCGCCGCCACCATCTTAGGCGCCCTTCCCTTGGCGATTGCGCATGGCGCCGGCGCCGAAAGCCGCCAAGTATTGGGCTGGGTGATTGTGGGGGGCATGAGTATCGGCACTTTGCTGACTTTATTTGTGGTGCCGCCGGTTTACACTTTCCTGGCGCGCGACCACCGCAAAGATTTGGAAGATCAAGCCATATTAAGCGAAACCGGCGCCGCTTTGCGCCCGCCTAATCACGGCTAGATGTTAGTTGTCAGATGAGGAAGAGCGGAATATAATCGTTTTTTTCCTAACAACTGAAATTTGCCATGCAACTCGCTTTATACAAAAAATTCCTTCACCCCATTCACCCGCAAGGCTGGCCCTTTGTGGCGGTTTTCGCCGTGGCCGCTTTTTTTCTGGCTAAATGGAATGTGCATTTGGGCTGGGTGGGCGCGCTTTTAACCCTATGGTGCGCCTTTTTCTTCCGTGATCCTAAGCGCCAGGTGCCGCAAGACCAAAATCTGGCGGTTTCCCCGGCCGATGGCTTGGTTGAAATGATTGCTATGGCGGCGCCGCCGCGCGAGATGGAATTGGGCGATACTTTACGCCCCCGCATCAGTATTTTCATGAGCGTGTTCGATGTTCATATCAACCGCGCGCCGATGAACTGCACGGTCGCCAAGCAAATTTACAAGCCGGGAAAATTCTTAAGCGCGGAATTGGAAAAAGCCAGCGATGAAAACGAGCGTAATTCCTTGTTGTGCTCCCTGCCCGATGGGAATAATCTGGTGGTGGTGCAAATCGCAGGTCTAGTTGCGCGGCGCATCAAAAGCTTTGTCAAAGAAGGCGATGTTTTGGAGGCCGGATCGCGCATCGGCCTGATCCGCTTTGGCAGCAGAGTCGATGTGTATTTACCGGAAGGCGCCGCCCCCTTGGTATGTGTGGGGCAAAAAGCCATCGCCGGCGAAACGGTATTGGCCGATTTGGGCGCCGCAAAAACCGCCCCGCGCCAGGCGCTGGCGATTTGAACAATCAAAGGAATATGCCATGATGATCAAACCGAAACTTCCCCAATGGCGGAAAATGCGCCAAGACCCCGAAGAAACCATGGATGGCAGGGGTTTATCTTTAAACCGCATTATTCCGAATATTGTCACCATTTTCGCCTTATGCGCCGGTTTCAGCGCGATCCGCTTCGCCATGGAGGGGAAATGGCACGAAGCGGTGATCGCAATTGTAGTCGCCTGCATCTTCGATGCGCTGGATGGAAGGATTGCGCGCCTGATGGGGGGCGGAACGCCCTTCGGCGCGCAGCTTGATTCATTATCCGATGTGGTGGCGTTTGGCGTGGTGCCAAGCTTGATGATTTATTTTTGGTCGACCGATGCTCTTGGCCGGATCGGCTGGGCGGCGACATTAATTTTCGTGGTGTGCTGCGCCGTCCGCCTGGCGCGCTTTACCGCGCAAACCTATGATCCCGACATGCCGTCTTATGCCTATAATTATTTCAGCGGCGTGCCGACGCCGGCAGGGGCGGGCTTAGCGCTTCTGCCGCTGATTTTAAGCTTTGAGGTGGGCGATGAAATTTTGCGCAATCCTTATTTAAACGCCGCCTGGCTGGTGGTTATCAGCGTGCTAATGATCAGCAAAATCCCCACCTTTGCTGTGAAGAAGGTCAAAATCCGCCAAGGCTATTTGCGCTTTATTTTGGTGGCGGCCGGCGTATTGGCGACTTTGCTGGTGACCGAGCCTTGGTTTACCTTAACCGCCATTGGGCTGGCTTATTTGGCGGCGATTCCCTTTAGCTACCAGTCGTTCAACCGCCTGGCCAAAGAAACGCCGGTGGAAGAAATGGAAGCCTAAGCTTTCTGATAAACCCATACCCGGGCCGGCGGCAAATTGCGGAACACTTGGCCCTTTAAGGCAAAGCGGATGCCGGGCGGCGGGATAAGCGGCGGCTTGAACCCGTAACTGAATTGAATGAATTTTCCGCCCTCCTTCATCATGCCCATGGCGGCGGTGAAAATTTCTTCGCGCACAGCTTCCGGCATCGCCAAGAGGGGCAAGCCCGAAACCACATAATCCACCCGGGTTTTTAGGTGGGGCAAAAGATTTTGGATATCGCGCGCATCGCCCGTTAAAATAGCGGCCATGGGAAAACGTTCCCGCAAATGATCGACCAGCACCACGTCTTTTTCGATCAAATATAAATTCTGCGCGCTAACCCCTTGCGCCAGCAAAGCATCGGTCAAAGGGCCGATGCCCGGCCCCAATTCCACCACAAGCGGGGCATTCCCTATATCGACCAAATTGGCGATCCGGCGGGCCAAGGTTTTCGAGCTTGGCCATATCGAGCCCATTTTACGGGGCTGGCGGAACCAGCGGCTGATGAATAAAGGAATGTCCATGAGATGCAAAGGGAGATTGTTAAGATAAACCCGTTTGCCGCGCTAGGACATTAACCAATCTATGCACAGTTTTTTGTAGCCATATATATCTTTTTAAGATATATTCTAGAAATAACGGAGACAAAAAGGTTAATTTTAGGGCGCGGGATGAAAATTACCACCAAACAAGCTTTCTTGCTGGGCGCGGGCATGGCCTCGGCTGCAACCGGCATTGGCGTTGCCAGCAAAGCTTTATCCGCTTTAAGCGAAGAAAAAAGCGGGGCGGTGGAAACGCTGCCGCCGGCGTCAAAGCCATCTTTACCGGCCGAAACGCCGGCGATGGAAACTTCTTCGCCGGTTTTTATTCCCGTTCCTTTTGCCGCTAAAAGCGAAAATCCGGATATTGTCAAACGCCAGCGCCCAAGCGCTATCGAAGGCCTAACGGCCGATGCTTACGGACGCTTGATTGAATTCTTAAAAATGCCCTGCCATGAAAATGAGATTTGCCGCGCCAATGAATGCGCCGCCGGAAAAATCACCATTGGCGTCGGATTTAATATGGATGCGCCGGATGCAAGGAAAAATTTCAATCAAGCGCTTGGCCAAAAAGATCCGGCCCTATTTAACGCGGTGCGCGGCGGCCAAGCTTTAAGCGCCGGACAAATCGGCCAATTGCTCGAATTCAGCATCATGAAAGCCCGCAATGCCGCCTGCCGCCAATTGGGCATGCACGCGCAGAACAAACAAGGCAGCGAGCGCGAATGGTTTTTGGGTGGCAAGAAAATATTTTCCCGCCTGAATGCCAACCAGCAATGCGCCCTGATTTCGATGGCGTTTAACAACCCTGCCCTGATCGGGCCGAAATTAACCGGTTTTATTTGTGAAGGCGAATTTGACAAGGCCGCCAATGAAATCATGTCCCCGGCCCTAAAAAATGAAACGCAAAAATCATCCAAGCAGCGCCGGCTTTCGGGGCTGGATAACCGCCGCCTGCGCGAAGCGGCGCTGTTTGAAGGCAATATAAAAGCCGCGATGCAAGAAGACGTTACGGCCTATTTGGCGGAAAAACGTAAGACCCAAAACCGCAAGCGCCGCGAGATCAGCGCCGTTAATAAATTGGTTAAAAGGCAAAACCGCCAATTGCGCCAAATGGGCCTAACCCCGCCGCCTTTAATCCATTCTTCCACCTTGGTTCGTGCCGATACCCGCCACCGCCCTCTTGTGAAGCGCGGCAATTATGCTAAATTGCTGACAAGCTTAACAAGAGGAGACCGATGATGAGCCAAGGCACTTTAACCCCCGCCAAAGAACCTCTCGATAAAACTGTTGTCCGTTTATGCCCCAGCCCAGATGGCAAAACTTTGCGCATTGATATTCGCTGCCCGGTGCAAATTTTAACGCCTGAACAGCATAACACCTTAGAACTCGCATCGGATGTATGGAACCAATTTGCCGGCAGCCAATTCGGCCAATACCGCTCCTGGATGGAAGAGGTGCTAAAGCCCGCCTTGAATAAAGTAAACCCAGGAGACCCGAAATTAGGGATGGAGTTATGCCATGTCTATTGCGATGCCTCGCCGGAACAATCCGGCCGGCAATGGCGGGTTTCGGTTACTTTTGAAGTGCCGGCCATTTCGGATCCTCAATTCTTGAAAGATGCCTTAATCCAGCGCGGCTTGCTTGAAAAATGCGTATTCATCAAATACCAAACATCCGATCCATCCGGCGATACCCGGGTTATGGATGCTATTAGACAGCTAGGACGCGACACGAAATAACTTACAACCTCTTAATAATCTCTTCTAATTGCTTGCGGTGGATTTGATGGTGCAGGCTGGTGAAAACGTGCCAGCCATGCGCTGGCAGCGCGCCAAACCAGGGATGCCTATAGCGCGGCTCTTTATTCATATTCGCCAGTTTAGCGGCCCGGCTGTAATCGATAATGGTTTGAAAGAATTTTTGATCGGCCTCAATGGCGCTCCATTCGCCCTTGGGCTTGACCGCTGCCGTTGATGCAACCGCATCCGGCGCTTTACCGGCGGCTAAGGATTGCAAAATTCCAATAACCGCCCGATCGACAATCGCTAGATGCTCTAAGACCATCGCGGCTGACCAGTTGCGCGAACTATCTTCGAGAGCGAGAGTGCGGGGAATTAAAACCCGCTGCGTGGCCTTGGCCGGATCGATTTTGCGGTACATTTCCAAAATGATGGCGCCCTGTTCTTGAAAATAGGCAAGCGCCCTTTCCCAATGATAGCTTTTGTACCAAATGGGCAGGACGATATAGCGCAAAACCGCTTCTTCCCAAGCCGGAATCCCGGCGCCGGGCGGGGCCAATTTGATTTCAGCGGCTGGGGCTGATTTTTTCTTGAAAAATTTCATCGGGCTTCCAAGAGTATAGTTTTTACATCTCTTGAAGCCAAGCTGTAAAAATATTGGTTAAGCGCTTTGGCGGATGCCCATTCCATCGGCTAGATGCTTGGCCGTTGCACGGGAAAGTTGATTGAATTTTTGATCATACATGCGCCACAAAACGGTTTGGAAAACTTCACCAAACGCCTTTGGATCACTGTGGAATATATTTTGCATAGTGGGGCGCAAAGTTTGGCGCAAAGTTTTTAGAAAACCGCCTTTAGCCGCCAAATGCACCGCTTTGACAGCCACTTCATGTATGTTGCGGCCTATCAAATAATCGCCTAATCCCAATAACTCGATGTAATGGGCGCTTTGCCGCGAAGCCATGTCATTGCCGCGTAATGTGAAAACAGGGACACCCATGCCCAAGGCCTCGATCGTAGTGGCGCCGCCCGATAGCGGATAAGTATCGATACTGATATCCATTTCATTATACCAATCCAAATGTTGGCCGGGCTTGTTCGTCTCAAAGCGCAGGCGGCTGGCGGGAATGCCGCGAAGCGCGAATTGGCGAATGATGTTTTCTTGCAGCTTTTTGCTGCTTGCTTCGGGGCGCACATATAAAAATTCAGCTTCCGGTAAATGCCGCATGGTGCAGCCGATCATATCAATTGTATCGGGCGTTAATTTAGTAGGACGGCACATGCTGCCGATGGTGAATTTTTTTCCGTTGCGGGGTTTAATTTCGGCATCGGGGATTGGCGCCGGATAGGGCTTGGTCAGCATCGCAAAACCTTCCCGGTAACTTTGCGTTTGCAGCGGCTTATACCCTGGCTCGACCATAATATAATCGACCGCTGATAAGCCGGTCGTACTCATGCAGCCCAGAAGCAAGGCCTGCACCGGCGCCGGTTTATAGGCAAGAACGCTTAAACGGCTTCGCGCCGTATGGCCATTGACCACATAATTGCCGCCGGCATGACCGTTTAAGTCGATTAAAATATCGACGCCATCGCTGCGAATGCGCTGGGCCGCTTCTTGATCGCTTTTATCATGAATATCGACGAAATGCGCAGCCGCCTGTTTAATTTGCTCATGCACCCTATCGCCCGGATTGCTGGCGGCGCCGGCATAACAATAAAATTCCAGGTTTGGCATATGCCCGGCCTGATACAGCTTGGCCAATTCCAAAAACCAGCGTCCCATCGGATGATCGCGGAAATCGGACGATAAAAAACCGACTTTTAATTTTTGGCCGGCCTGCTTTTTATCGATCGCTTGCGGCAAGGCTTCAGCTAAGCAGGAAATATTGCGGCCCCAAGTATTGATAATAGAGTGAGGTCCTTGGCCGTCCCCTGTTTCATTCAGTAAATTCAAAAAATGCGGCGCCGCCGCTAAAACCGAGCAGCGGCTAAAACCCCGGATGCAGGAAAAATCGATCTTAGCCAGAGCGTCATGGTCGCCCATCGTTAGCAGCACCGTATATAAAAATGGCAGGTATTTGGCTTGGGTGAAGCCAACCTCGATTAATTCCTTGGCAAAGGAATAGGCGGCATCAAGGCGCCCGGTGTAAAGCAACGCATCAATAATCAATAATTGCGCCCGGCGGTGATGGGGTTCGCGGGTCAGCACTTCCCCCAATACTTTAACCGCCTCGGCGTAAAAACCAAGCTGGCGCAAAACGCCGCCATAATCGGCTGCTAGTTCAAGATCGCTTGGAAATTCTTCGATGGCGGCGGCGAAATATTTCAAGGCTTTTTGCGGATGGCCTTGCTCTTGGCACCATTCATAGAAATAATGCAAGGAAGCGCGATGGCCCGTGTTATCTTTAACAAACTGTTCCAGCGCCGGGCCATATTCTGCCCGGCCTTTCCGGCCGCCGCTTAGTAAATCGCGGATAAATTCCAGCTCGCTGTCGGCGTAAGAGGCCATAGCATCGGAGCTTTTTGGCAAAGCGTCAATGCCCAATAAACTGTGATCGATAATGAAATGCGTCATGCGCCTTAACTCGGCCCCGCCCTTGCTAATAATTATTGCCCATTATACCAAAAAGGAAACGGCTTTAACAGGCCGGATTTGTTAACTGTTTTTCTAGTTAACTTCGGTTAATTCGCCCCACAAATCATAGGCCTCGGCCTTGGTGATCTTGGCCTGAACGATTTCGCCGGGCCGCAAGCGGCGGGTGGGAGCGATGAAAACTTTGCCATCAATTTCCGGCGCATCGCCTTCGCTGCGGCCGATAAAGCCGTTTTCATCCATCTCATCGATCATCACGGATAAGGTTTTACCTATTTTTTTGGCCAGGCGTTTAGCGCTGATTTTTTGCTGGGCTTGCATGAAACGGTGCCAGCGTTCTTCTTTTACCTCTTGCGGCACATGCGGTGCGATGGCGTTTGATGCGGCCCCTTCCACCGCTTCATATTGGAAGCAGCCTACCCTATCCAACTCGGCTTCTTCCAGCCAATGGAGCAGGAATTGAAAATCTTCCTCCGTTTCGCCAGGAAAACCGGCGATGAAAGTGGAGCGGATGGTAAGGTCAGGGCAAATGTTGCGCCACGCTTTAATCCGCTCTAAAGTTTTTTCCTGATGCGCGGGGCGGCGCATGGCCTTCAGCACATTGGGGCTGGCATGCTGGAAGGGAATATCAAGATAGGGCAGGATTTTACCTTCGGCCATCAAAGGAATAACCGCATCGACATGCGGGTAAGGATAAACATAATGCAAGCGCACCCAAATTTTCAATTCGGCCAAGGCATTGCATAAATCCAAAAAGCGGGTTTGATATTCTTTTTTACGCCAAGTCCGCGATTCATATTTCACATCCAGCCCATAGGCGCTGGTGTCTTGCGAAATGACCAATAATTCGCGCACGCCCGATTCGGCCAGGCGCTCGGCCTCTTGCAGCACTTCGTCAATGGGGCGGCTGACCAAATCGCCGCGCAATTTTGGAATAATGCAAAAGGAACAGCGGTTATTGCAACCTTCGGAAATTTTTAAATAGGCGTAATGGCGCGGGGTTAATTTAATGCCCTGCGGCGGAATTAAATCGAAATACGGATCGTGCAAGGGCGGCACTACCTCATGCACCGCTTTTACCACCGTTTCATATTGATGCGGGCCGGTGATAGCCAAAACATTGGGATGGCGTTCGCGGATTTTATCGGGTTCCGCACCCAAACAACCGGTGACAATAACCTTGCCGTTTGATTCCAGCGCCTCGCCGATCGCGCCCAGCGATTCCTCGCGCGCCGAATCCAGAAAGCCGCAAGTGTTGACAATCACCACATCGGCGCCGTCGTAATTGGCGGCGACTTCATAGCCTTCGGCGCGAAGCTGGGTTAAAATCCGCTCGGAATCAACCAGCGCTTTGGCGCAGCCAAGGCTGACCATGCCGATTTTGGGCGCAGGGGGTTTAGGCGTTTTCAGGGTTTTTAATGCGGTTTTCATTTTGCCTTCTATAATCAAAAGCCCCGGCCAGGTCAAACCCTGGCCGGGGCTGGTAAAAGTTGCGCTTTTATCTAGCGGGCGCGTACTAGGCTGTTAACGTACAAACCAGTAATCACCGAACCATCGCTTAAAGTGGCAATGCCATTGTCATTGACGCTGGCGGTGAAAATATTTTCAACCGCAACCATCGCCGGAACCGGAATAGGCGCTTCCGCCCTGGCCGGAGAACCCGCCATCAGCACAGCGCCTAAACTGGCGCTTAACCCTATTGCGGGCGAAGCAGCCCCCACTTTGGGAAGTCTGGATTTAAAGCTGTTTACTACAGCATCATCACGGGTTTTTTGCGCCGGATCACCGCCAAAATCGATCGGACTTTGGGATGAGGCGCTGCGGTTACGCGCATCTTGTAAAGCAGCGGCTACGTCCATATCTGCGCTAACCGGAGCGGAGGCAGGCGTTGGCGAACAGCCATCATCTTCGTCCTTCCCCATCGTTAATTCCATAAGGCTTTCCGCGTCAGTGTCAAATCCTGTAGCCGAAGCCCCGGCAGCATTGTCATCATCATTCATGAAAACCGATATATCCCCTTCTGTGTTGTCCGGCTTTGGGGACTTGTCCGCATATACCTTGGTTTCTTGTTCCGCCAAGGAGTTCTTTTTTTCGATACGCTGGAGCAAGCGCTGTTCCTGGGCCTGCATAGCGTCGGCATGTTCTTCCCTCAAGCGTTCTTCCATCGCTTTCATATCGGCGGCAAAAGATCTTTTGGCTTGCCGCGCAATGAGCAATTGCAGTGCGTTAATCAATAATGATCCCGCGGCAATCAGGCCGACGGAAAAAATTGTCCAGAAAGATTTGCTGGATTGGGCGGCAGCAGCGGCTTTTTCCTTGGTCAATTCCTCTTTCACCGCGGCCAATTCCTGTTCAGCGGCGGATGAAACGGCAGGAGACGCCTGTTTTTCCGCATTGCTTTGCGGCTGCCCGGCGGCGGGAGAGATCGCCTCTTTAGCCGGGGAAGGCTGTTCATTAGCAGGGGTTTCGGCCATCCCCGCCTCTATTTTCGAAAAACCATTGGCCGGTTCAGACGGAGCGCTTGTCATTTCCGGCGCCGGCGGTTCAGCGGTTAAAGCCGGGCTGGGAGCAGGTTCGGCATTGACCATCACCGCGCCATCAATAACGGCGGGAGTATTGGGCAAAGCGGCGGCTTCAATGGCCGGGGCCGGCGGCGATGCCGGTTGCAATGGCGCATTCACCATTACTGCACCATCCAAAGCGGATGATAAATCTTCAACCGGCGCGGCAGGCGTAAGGTGTTGATTGACCGCGGCCGTCACCGGCGAAGCGGGAACGGCGTTCACCATCACCACCCCATCAATCATGGCCGGGCGCGCTGTGGCGACGGCTTCAATCGTAGCCGGAGCAGCGGGCGAAGAAACGGCGGGAATAGCATTCACCATCACCACCCCATCAATCATAGCGGGGCGGACGGTTTCAGGCGCGGCTTGGGCAAGCACCGGCGCCGTGCTGGCGGCAGGCGCATTAGCCATGACCGTGCCATCTTCCAAAGTGGCCGGGGCATTTTGATTCGCCGGAGCATTGGCGAACATTGCCGCCACTTGTTCGGGCGATAATTGCGGCTGCATATCGCCCTTAGCGACTTGCTCGATAATCGGCGCGGCATCGGCGGCAGGAACAGCCGCGGTTTGAACATTGCTCATGCGGCTTAATTCGGCCATCATGATTGGGCCGCCAGCTATATTGACCTTATCGCTCAATTCATAGGCCAGTTCGATTTGCTCTTCGGCATCATCGGTTGCGGCGCGCATGCTGTGCAGATTTGAAAGCCTGCCCTCAACCAGCTCGGCTTCGCTGGCGTTAAAGCGGTAAAAGGGGGTCATGGCGGAAGGATGGGCCGCCACATTGGCCAAATAATCGCGCACCGACACTACTTCGCTGAAAGCGGTGACTTGCTCGACATCAAAAGCGGCGGCATTCACCGCGGCCAATTGGCCAAAGAAGCCGGGTTCAAAATTATCATATTTGCCGCTATTCACTTCCGCGACTTCTTGATCGAGCGCGGCTTGCGCCAATCCGGGAATGCGGAAAATATGGCCGTTATCGCGGCCCAATACCGCATAGGCCATGCCTGCCCCGCCCGCATCTTGCGCCGGCATGTAAATCAAATAGCCGGTGCGGCTTTGTACTTGCTCGCTGGAGGGGAAATCTTGCCCTTGCGCGGAAGAATTCATAACGCCCACAGCGCCGCTGGCGCTTAAGCTTAAAGCCGCGAGGGTGGAAAGGCGGGAATTGTTGCTCATGATCTTATCCTTTATATGAAAGTGAAGCTTAGCGGCTGCCGCGCTGATTGGCCCGGTTGTTGGCCAAAGCGGCATCTAATTTAGGGTTATCGGTAACGGAAGGCTGGCGGTTCAGCTTGGCGATATCGCGGCTGGTGCCATCCATCGGAAATAGAAATTGAGTGATTTGATCGATTTGTTTAGCCAAATCTTGGCCCTTGGGCGCGATGGGGTTGCGCAATTGCACCGCTACTTCACCCGGCTTGTTCAGCACTGGCGTAAACCAGTTGGAAGAGACGGTAAATAAGAAAACCCGGCTTGTGGAGTTGGCGCTATCGGGATCAAGCGCCAGCGTGCGCGCCTTTTCCAACTCTTGCTTGATTTCGGCGGCGGCTTGCTCTTTTTCAGCGTCCGTTACTTGACGCATAAAAGGCAAGGCAAAGCTGGTGCTTTCATTAAACAGCCCGTTAAAGCCAGCACGTTCGCCGGTTTTAGCGCTGATTTTTTGCAATTCGGCTTCACGCTGCCAATTCAAATCTTTGGTGCTGACCAATAAAAGCGTTTGGCCATTGGCCGAATTTTGCCCAATAACAAATGCTTTATAAGAAGCGATGCCGCTGGGCTGCACTTGCAGAATGACCGCCCCGACATCCTCATATTTAAAATTTTCCGGATTGCCTGCAACAACCGACTGCACTTCGCGGGCAGTGCCGGTGGTGTAATCTTGCACCGTATTACAGCCGCCCAATTGACCGGCCGCGATTGTGCCAGCCGCCAGAATTCCGAGATTCTTTACTTGCGCCATCCTTTTACTCCTTATATATGTGCGCCTGGTGGCGCTTGGATTAACCCTGATGATTTTTCCCTTTTAAGATATACAGTATTCAAAAGGGATTTTATTTGAGCATTACTATACACTCTTTTTATAGAGGCGCAAGGGGTTTTTCCATGAATTTTCTAATGACGAAATAAAAGGCGGCGGAAATCGAAGCCCAAAGGTTAACGGCAGCGGCGCAGGCGCATTAACATGGCGGGCAAATAAGCTCCGCTGATGAATACGGCATTTTCAATATCAATCGCCGGCGCTTTTTTGCGGGAGCGCCCGGCGCCATTGGTAAAAGAAACCGGTTCGGCGATGCAGGCGCACACATCCGGCGCTGCTTTTAAGGGCGGGGAAGGAGAACGTGAAGGAATGACCGGGCTATGCCGTTTTGTAGAATGGCGGGCGTTTTCCGCTTCTTCGATAGCGGTTTGAACGCCCTTATCTAAAGAAGAGGAAAGGCTTTCTTCGGCGGCAGAGCCTTCCTTCCTTACAAAACGGCCGCGCGGGCCGCGGGGCGGTGAAGAATGATGGCCATTATTATTATGATGATGGCTGCCGTTACTAGAAGAAGGTTTCTTTTTCCGCTTGTAAGATACATTTTCTTTCATATCATCAAGGTCTTTGCGCAAAGCGCCTGTGCTCTTTTGCACCTCTTGCAAGGTGGCGTTGGCTGTCTTGTGTTCTTTGAGCAAGTCTTCGTAGCTTAAGCGCAAGCGGCGCAATTTCCGGCTTAAAGTTAAATTCCAAGCTGCCAAGGCCGCCGCTGTTAATCCGCCTATCAGCCAGCCGATCCAATTCTTTTCACTGGGAGCAGCATCGGGCGCAGTATTGGGCGCAGCAGGCGGCGGTTGATGTGGCGCGGGCGCGGCCTGTGCTTGGGGCTGTGAAGCGGGACGAGCTTTGTCTTCCGCCAAGCTGGGCGGAACAATCTGCTGCACCATAATGCGCGGCTGATGAAGAATGATTGGCTGGCCATGGTCTGCCGCCAAGCGCGATGGGAAGTTATTTTGCCTGGCTTTGGCCAAAGCGGCATCGGCCCGCAAAATTGCTTGGCGCGTTTGAACGGGGGTTTTTCCCGCCGGTTTTAAATTTTCAATTTGCGATAGATAATAAACGCCGTCTTGCCGGGTTAGCTCTACATCATCCGCTTCGAAAGTGAATAAAACAAAGGGAGTTTCGGGGGCCAAAGCGTTATCGTCCAGCCCTTGCGATAATTTGGCCAAATAGGGATGAAGTCCGGCGATTTCATCTTCATCCGCCAGCTTAACCGCCAGGCTCATGGTCTTATCGGTAGCGGCGCGCTCGATCACTTGCAAGGGCGGAATGCGGTAATGCGGAAAAGCTTGGTACGCCACCGCATAAACTTCGGTTAAAAGCGCGTTTAGGGGAAGATCATCAACGCGCAAGATCGCCTCTTTCAAAATTAGATAGGCCTGCTCTTCCGGCATAGAGATTAAAAACCCTTCTTGCGTGCGCAAGTCTTTAGCGGTTGGAAAATAATCCGCCGCGATAGTTACCTGATCCGCTTTAAAAATATTTTCCAAGGCAGCGGCGTTATTTTGCGCGTTCGCCCTGCTGATTCCGAATAAAGCGCCGGCACCGGCGGCGGCGATGCTTAAATTCCGGGAAAAAGAAGTTTGCTTGCGCTGCATGCATGTCTCCTTTCTTTAAATGAATCAACCCCGCTGATGCTGCCGCATAAGAAATGCCCGCGATATTTCTGCCTCCACAAAAGGCTCCGGCTGCAGCCAGCGTGAAGTTTGATCGATTTGCCGGATCAATTTTTCGCCTTCCGCCGCAACGGGGTTTTGAATTCTTAGTTGGTAGGTATCGCCGCCGCGATTGCGGATTGGCTGAATAGTTTCGCCATCGATCACAAAAGCTATCAAATGCGGCTCTAGAGCATTGCCGATGGAGCCTTGGCTTGCCTTATCCCGCTCGATGGTTAAAAGCGGCTGAAATTTTTGCCGCACCGCCTGGTTGGCTTCGGCCAATGGCAACAGCTTGGCCTCGGGAATATTGAAATAGGTGCTGGCGCTGAAAACGCCGCTCAACCTTGTGCGGGCGGCGCTTTGGCGGGTTACCCCGGTCAATTCCTGGTAGCGTTCAAGCGGCAGAGAGGCTTGAAACACCAATAGCCGCCCCGGCTCGGTTTGGCTGGGCCAAGCCAAAAACAAATCACGGCGGCCATCTATGCCCCTTGGTAAAATCGCCATCATGCCGGTATGGGCCGCCATCATATTGGCGGGATTGCGGGTGGTGACGGAATGAAAATTTTCGGCGGAAGATTTGACAGCATGGCATCCGCCCGCCCCCGCCAGCAAAGGGGCGCTTATCGCAACAACACTTAACGCATAAGGCGTTTTACGGTTGGTAATAGCCATTGGCAGCTCCTTCTTAAGCTCCTGTTATTGCTTGTTTTTATGAGCATCTTTTCTCCGCCTGGATTATTTTCTTATTTTTGTGCGGCAATAAGAATCGAAGAAGTTTTCAATGAATAATTGTACAGTTTTTGGCTTGCTTGACAAGCGCTTTTTAAAGAACTGTTTCCGTTTTGCGCCGGGCAAGCACCATGGCGACAAATCCAAAATTCATCACCACCAGCGAAGCCGGATAAAGAGCGGTGGTGAGAGTGAAATTTTCCAAGGCCGGCAAGGCAAGGGCGAATTTAACGCCGCTTAAGGTGTAGGTAAGCGTCACTTCCTGCTCTGGCTTATGCCATGATTTGCGGAAAGTCGGATAAAAGGCCAGCGCGTCGATCACCGTGATTAAAATCACCGCCCATAGCGGATCCTTGGTGATGTACCACAATGGAATGCTGCACAGCGCCGCAATAAAACTAACCCAATCGCTTGTGGTGATGTTTTTTTCACCCTGGCGGAAGGCGATGACGGCGACAATCAAACACATAAGCGATGTAAAGCCGGTAATCCAGGCGCCCGGCCCCGCATTTTCGGCATATTGCGCGGCCCAGCCAATGCCTGTCAGCACTCCCCATAAAAACCAGGAAAAAACGTGCGGCTTGGTTTCACCCCGCCAGATGCCGCGGAAATAAGGCACATAGGCGTATATGGCGATAGCAATTCCGATCAGGCTTAAAAGTTCTTTGACCATTTTTAAGAGCCGGCCAGTTCAGCCAATAAGAATTCTTTGACTGTTTTATATTCCTGCTCGATTTCCTTCAAAACGCGGCGTTTTTCTTCGGCGGCGGCGGTATGTTTTTCCTGGGCTTTGCGGCAAAAATCGCTTAAAGCTTGCGCGCCCAGATTCAGCGCCGTGCCCTTCAAGGCATGGGCCTGCAAGCGCCAGGCTTCAGGATTATCGCCATCATTCGCGCGCAAATTCTCGATTCCTTTTTCAAAGGCGGCAAAGAATTCATGAAACAAAACTTTTTCCAGTTCCTTATCGCCGCTGATCATATCGCGGAAATTGGTGAGATCGACAGGCATGGTTATTTTTCCTCTGTTTTGGGTTTTCTCTCATTCATGAAGCGTTCCATGCAATCAAGAATTTTTTGCCGGCTATAGGGTTTTACCACAAAACCCTTGGTGCGGTTATCTTTGGCGCGCGCCGCATCATGGGCGTCCTTGCTGGCCGTCACCATAACGATAAAAGCGTGGGGATCCAACTCATTGATCCGCTCGGCCAATTCATGCCCGTTCATGCCGGGCAATTCAATATCAAGAAAAACCATATCGGGGACATGGGTGAAATAGCGCTCAAGCGCCGTCTCGGCCGTGCCTTCGGCATAGATTTTATACTCATTGCCCAAAATGCTCATCATTAACCGCACCGAAAAAAACTGATCTTCCACCACCAAGATTTCCAATTGCTTGCGCAGGCGCCGCCTTTCCAAATATTCCTCGGGAATGGCGGTTTGCCGCGTGCGGATGGAGGATGCCGCATTTTCGCGCCGCGGCAAAGGTTTTACCCCGCCCGCCATTTCCTGCGGTTTTGACGGCTCCGCTTCATGGGCGGCGGTGGTTGAGAAAGAGCCAAGGGGAGCGCTGGCCGGCGCAACCGCCGCGATTTTTTTCTTGCAAATCAAGCGCAATTCTTCGCCATGCGCCAGTAAATCGAAATAAGCGAACAGGTCTTCCCGGGCGAATTCGGCCAAATCGTTTTTCAGCCCTTCATATATACTATCGGTTAGCTGCTGCAATAAATTGCGGCGCATGCCGCGCCATACCACAAATAAATCGCCGTCCTCGCAAAAGAAAATGCTGGTTTTAATGCCTTTCATCACCGGATTCACCAGTTCGATCATTTCTTCTTCAGCCGGAAATAACGGCACTTGGGAAAAGCGCAAATATAGCGCCCCCCAAGCTGCATTTTGCTCGTTCACCTCTTCAATAAAGGCGATGAGTTCTTTTTCGGCTTTTTCGGCGATAAGGGAAATCAGCATGAAACGCCAGGGTAAATTCTATTAGCTAATAATCAATAACCTTTTGCTTTTATAGAGTAGAAAGCCTTAAATTTCGATGAGAAACCATAAAAAATCCCGCATATTGGCGTATGCGGTACAAACGCAACGCAAGGGAATAGGGATTGGATGAGATGACCGCATTATTAGAATCCTTTTTTGCCTTTAGCGACTTGCCGCCCAACTTGGAAAGGGGGACGTATGAGATTCCCCTGGTTATCTTATCCTATATTGTAGCCAGCTTTGCTTCTTATACCGCTCTGGCCTTGGGCTATCAATTAACCGATAAACGCTTTGCGGTGAATAAGCCGCTGATTTATACCGGCGGCGCTTTTGCTTTGGGCGCCGGAATCTGGTCGATGCATTTTATCGGCATGCTGGCCTACCGCATGGAGATGGTGGTTGAATATGACCCTTTCCTGACTTTTATGTCGATGGCGGTAGCGGTGTTAAGCGCCGGAGGGGTGCTAAAAGCGATGGAACGCGATTCGCTTTCCCTGCCGCATCTGGTTTCCAGCGCCATTTTGCTGGGCATCGGAATCGCCACCATGCATTACACCGGCATGGCGGCCATGCGCATGGACGCCGAGCTTCGCTATCTTCCCGGTTTATTTGCGCTTTCGGTGCTGATTGCGGTGGTGGCTTCGGGGGCGGCGTTGTGGATCGCTTTCAAGCTGGGCCGCCAATATAAGGGCGATTGGCGCCTGAAAATTTTAGCGGCGCTGGTGATGGGGGCGGCGATTTGCGGCATGCACTATACCGGTATGGCGGCGGCGCGTTTTATTCCTTTCGCCGACTGCCGGTTTGATCCGCATCAAAGCTTTCAATCGATGGCCTTGGCGATTGCAGTAATCACCAGTTTGATTTTGGGCATCGCTTTAACTTTGATTATTTACAACCGCCAGCTGGCGCTGCGGCAAGAGCAAAGCTATGCTTTTCCGGCGCAAATTTTGGCGATTTCCATGATTCTGACTTTCGGCGCCGTTATATGGGCGGCCGGCAACAGCCTTTATACCAGCGCCCAATTAAGCGAAGGCATCCACCGCTCGATCGACGATGGCGAAATCACTTCCCAGGCCCTGCAAGCCGGGGAAGCGCTTGATAAGCTGGTTCGTCAACTCGCTAAAGACGGCGATGCCGGCGATAAAAGCGCTTATTACCAGCAACGGGAAGAAGTCTATCGCGCCTTGCAACTGGTAAAGAATCAATCGCCAACCACCGAGGACCAAAAATTAATTAAAGAGGCGATTACCGCCCGCGTGCAATTGGCGGATATAGAGGAAAAAATATTTTCCTTTCTCCGCGCCGGGAACGGAATTGAAGCGGAAAAAATTTTAGAAAGCGAACCATATGTGCGCCAGCAAGATATTTATTTCGATAATATCCGCGATATTTCTTTAAAGCGCAGCAATCTATCTTATAGTACGCTGCGCTCCCAAACCAAAAATATGAATTCGATCGCCTATTTGATCTTGGGCATGGCGGCGGCCTTGGTGGTGATTTGGTTTTTTTCGATCCGCAGCGTGCAGCGCTGGCGCGAGGAAGTCTTGACCACCAACCGGAATTTGGATTTGCGCATCGCCGAGAAAGAGCGCATGGAAAAGCAGCTGCAAGAATATATCGGCAGGGTGCAATTATCGCAGCAAGAAGCGATGAAAGCCAAGGAAAGCGCCGAAAAAGCCAATGCGGCGAAATCGGACTTTTTGGCCAATATGAGCCATGAAATCCGCACGCCGATGAACGGCGTCTTGGGCATGGCGGGCTTGCTGCTGGATACCAAACTTTCCAGCGAACAGCGCGAATGGGCCGAGATTATTAAACGTTCGGGCGAAAATTTGCTGCAAATCATCAATGACATTCTCGATTTTTCTAAAATCGAGGCCAATAAATTCACGCTTGAACCGGTGAATTTCGATTTGTTCACCGCGATCAATGAAGTCACCGACCTGTTGCTGCTAAAATCGCAAGAAAAGGATATCGATTTTCTGGTGAAGTTTGCTTCCAATTTGCCGCGTTTTGTGATAGGCGACCCGGTCAGGGTGCGGCAAATTTTGCTGAATCTGGCGGGCAATGCGATTAAATTCACCGAAAAAGGCCATGTGCTGATCCGGGTTGATGCGGCGGAAGAAAAGAACAACCGTATCCGCTTGTTCTTTGAAATCGAGGACACCGGCATCGGCATTCCGGCCAGCAAAATTAACACGATTTTCGGCAAATTCACCCAGGCCGAGGAATCGACCACCCGGCGTTTTGGCGGCACCGGGCTGGGTTTGGCGATTTGCCAAAAATTGGTGAAAATGATGGAAGGCCATATCGGCTTCACCACCGAAGAAGGGAAAGGCTCGACTTTCTATTTCGACATTCTGCTCAACCGCGGCGAAAATCTGGAGGAAACGGGCGGCGGCGTGCCTGAAAATTCCCTTAAAAATTTGCGCGCGCTGGTGGTTGACGATTCGCTTATTAGCCGCGAAATTATTTATCAATATGTCCGCGCCTGGGGAATGAATTGCGATATGAGCGAATCGGCCGGACAAGCGTTGCAGATGATAAAGGCCGCCGCAGCTCAAAATAATCCCTATCATTTCATCTTGATTGATTATCAATTGGGCGGCGCCGACGGCCTGCAATTGGCGAAAGACATCAAATCGGCTTCGGCGCCCGATTTGTCGGATAGCATCCTGATCATGCTAACCGCCCACGGCCAGGAAGTGACCTCGCAAGTATTGATGAGCCGCGGCTTTTCCGGATTTTTTACCAAGCCTTTTTATCCCGACCATTTAAAAGCGGCGCTGCAAGTTTTATGGGACGCTAAACGGGAAGGAAAGGCCGCGCCCTTCCTAACCCGCGCCATCGTCGTTAAAATGCTGCAAAATAAAAACACCGAACAGCTGGCCTCGCCCGCCGATTTCGTCGGCACCAAGGTGCTGGTAGTGGAAGATATGAAAATCAATATGATGCTGCTGGCCAAGATTTTGGAAAAACATGGCTGTCAAACTTCCTTCGCGATTAATGGCAAGGAAGCGATCGATAAAGCAGCGGCGCAAAATTACGATTTAATTTTCATGGATTGCCAAATGCCGGAGATGGACGGCTTCGAAGCCACCCGCATTATCCGGGAGAGGGAAAAGCCGCTTGGCCGCCACACCGTCATTGTCGCCCTTACCGCTGATGCAATGATTGGCGACCGTGAAAAATGCTTGAATGCCGGAATGGATGATTACCTGAACAAGCCCTTAAAGGCCGAACACATCGGCGAAATATTGAAAAAGTGGGCTTAACATCTTAAGCATTGACGATTTCCCCGCCATTGGGATGCAGCACTTGCCCGGTCATATAAGAGGCATCATCGGAAGCCAGGAAAATGTAGCATGGCGCGACCTCGTCCGGCTGGCCGGGGCGCTTTAAAGGCGTGTCTTTGCCGAACATCATGACTTTGCTGGCGGGAAAAGAAGCGGGAATCAGCGGCGTCCAAATCGGCCCCGGCGCTACGGCATTAACGCGGATTTTCCGTGGCGCCAAATTAAGCGCGAGCGAACGGGTAAAAGCCACCACCGCCCCCTTGGTGGCGGAATAATCAACCAATTCCTTATGCCCTTGATAAGCGGTGATCGAAGCCGTGTTGATGACTGTATCGCCTTCTTTTAAATATTGCAGCGCCGCCTGGGTTAAATAGAACAAGGGAAAAATATTGGTGCGGAAAGTTTTTTCCATGTGATTCATATCCAGTTCGGCAAAATCTTTTTCAACATATTGCTGCGCCGCGTTATTGATCAAAATATTCAGGCCGCCTAATTCTTCCGCTGCGATTTTGACCGCTTGCCGGCAAAATTCCGGCTGGCTGATATCGCCTTCGATCAATAAACAACGCCGCCCTTCTTTTTCAACATGCTGCTTGGTGATTTCGGCATCGCGGTTTTCCTCCAAATAGATGATGGCGATATCGGCGCCTTCCTTGGCCATGCCGATAGCAGTGGCGCGGCCAATTCCGCTGTCGCCGCCGGTGATCAGAGCGGTTTTGCCCGTTAATTTGCCGGCTGCTTTATATCCTTCCATAAAAGAGCGCGGAGGCGGGATCATGATTTCCTCTTCGCCCGGCTGGCGATTTTGATGCTGCGGCAAAGGGGTTTTGAGGGGCTTTTCAATATCCATGCGCGACATGGGCAATCTCCTTAAAAAAATAACAGGGGCATACGTGCTTAATCTTAAATTTAAGCGCGCTTTATCTCTCTCCTGTAAAAAGATTAAATCAGCCGGTGACCGTAGATTATCCGCTTAATAAACGAATTCTGCTGTTTGCCTTCCAATTGCTTATGGAATAAAGCCTGCAGCAGTTCGTCTTCCGCTTCGCTGCGGATGGCGGGGCCGGGGTCATATTCCTGAAAGCAGCTATAAAAATGCATGTTTTGCTCCTTAATATGAATAATATTAAAAGAAGCTCCCGCAGTATTTTTTTTGTTATTTTAAAAGCTTAACCCATTATTGAGAAAGGCGCAATATTCCCCTTGCCATCAATTCTTGATCGTGATTAGATAAATACCGTGCCCAAAGCGGATAACCAAAAACTTGGTTACCGGTTTCTTTTAAAGCGGCGCTTTCTATAAAAAATTTTAAAGGGGTGTACGAGCCTAAGGTTAAAAATCCAGGGCCGGCTTGGCTATGGTTTTTGCCTTTGGAAGCGTAAATATAGAAGGTACTTGTGGTGGTTTTTCAACCCTAACCTTATTGCGAAGGAACATACCCATGAATGCATATATTATTCTTGTAATCGCTCTCTTAAGCGCCGGTGTGGTGCTGGGAGACCATGCCTATGTCCAAGCCGCCGATACCAGCACCGGCTCGATGCAAAACAACGAACGCTCTTTAAGTGAAGAAGGCTCGATGGGATTGCGGATGACGGCGCAAAACTTTATCGAAAATGTCAATTCCGCCCGGGTTGCATTGGCGATGAAAAACTCATCTTCGGCCAAACAATATATCGATAAAGCCAACCAAAACTTGACCGAGCTGCAAAACCTAACGCCGGAGCAACGCCGCTTTAGCCGCTTAAGCTCAAGCCGGCTAAGCTATGGCAATGACGAATACCGTTATTTCCCCGTGCCCGGCCAGGTTAAAATGACCAAGGTCAAGGATGGCCCTTTCTGGGCAAGGGAAGGCGGAATTGCCGTAACCGATGCCGAGATGGTTTACATCACCCTTGATCTCAGCGATATCGACGATACCAAGAAAAGCCTGACAGAGGCCAAAACCGCCGTCAGCAAAGGCGACTTAAGCAAAGCCGATAATAAACTGGATAATATTATCGACGACACCATCAACATGGAAAAGGTAGCATCCTTGCCGCTGGATAAAGCCCGCGACAATATCGCTTTGACCCGCAGCTTTCTCCAAGCCCGCAACTATAGCGGCGCGCGCTATGCCTTAAAGCATGCCGATAAAGGGCTGGATGAAATGCAACGCGATGACCGCTACCAAGCCCGCCGTCAAACCGTCAGCGCCATGCGCCAGGAAATCAAGTCGCTGGAAAAAACCATTGATAAGCGTGATCCTTCGATATTGCAAAAAACCGAGGCCAAGCTTGGTGAATGGTGGAATGAGCTGAAGGGCTGGGCGAATGACCGCGACAGCACCTCTCAAAGCTACTAAGCAAGCTGTTTAAATAATAAAGAGGGGCGGCAATTTCTTTCCGCCCCTCTTTTCTTGGTCTCTGGCTTAAAGTTTTAACGCCACCAGGGCTTGCCCAAATCGACATCGCGCTGTTTGGTAAGCCCGCCGGCCGCCGCACCCGCAGCGCCGCCGATTAAAGCGCCGGTGCCGACATTACCGCCGGTAATAGCGCTGCCCGCAGCGCCCAAGCCGGCGCCAATTCCAGCGCCGCTAAGCGCACGGTCGGAAGTGGTGCTGCCGCAAGCGGTTAAAAAGAAGGCAAGCGTCAGGGTAGTAAGGGCGAAAGGTAGTTTTTTCATAATGCTCTCTCCTTTGTTAGGGTGACAAATAGATCGAGTTCTTATTCTTTAAGCGTAAATCAACGGAAATAAAGGCGCAAGCCGTGCCGGGTGATTTACTTAAACCGCCAACATAAAAATTTTTTCTTTTTTCCCAAGAAAGAAATGAAAAAAAGAGTTTTTTGTAGCCGCTGAATACAAATTCCTATCCGGCTTTTTTAGCCATTTTTTCTGTGGCGGGCGGCAAAGGATAAAGAGCCGGGCCATTCAATACTTGCCCTTGGGGGGTAAAGCGGGATCCATGGCATGGGCAATCCCAGCTTTTTTCTTCTTTGTTCCATCTTACAATACATTTTAAATGCGTACATAAAGCGGAATATTCATGCAAAGTTCCGCTTGCATCACGGTATACGGCGATCTTGGAAGCGCCCTGCTGCATGATCGCCCCTTCCCCCGGTTTAATGTCATCGGCGGAACGGACTTCGCCGCCTTTCATCCAATCCGAAACCATGCATCCCATGAAATTGGTGTTTTCTTTTACATAAGTTCCCAGCGCCTTAAAGGGTTTGCGGCTGGGATCATAAATCCCGGCCCATGGATTATCGCGCCCCAAAATCAAATCGCTAATAAGAAAACCGGCGATTGTGCCATAGGTTATGCCGTTTCCTGCGGTACCGGTGACAATATAAACATTATCAGCGCCCGACGGATTGCGGCCGATAAAAGCAAGCCCATCGACCGATTCCATTATTTGCCCCGACCAGCGGTAACGCACCGGGCCTAAAGCAGGCAGCAAATTCCGCGCCCAGGCTTCCAGGCGCTGCCAACGCGCTAATTGGTCGTCCGCCTGGCCGCATTTATGATCTTCGCCGCCAATTAAAACCATGTCTTTACCGCCGTTTTTAACCAAGCGGATATAATGGTAGGGATCCATCGTATCCCAGAATAAAAAAGGCGGGAGAAAATTTTTATCAATGTCACAAACAATAATATAACTGCGATAGGCCGCTTGCTTGGTATGCATGGTTACCAAGTCATTGACCGGGCTGTGGGTCGCCACCACGATCGAATCCGCATCGATCCGGTAACCGGATTCGGTTTTACTATAAGCTTTCTTGCCGCCGGAAATTTCACGTACCGGCGAATGGGTGAAAATCTTCCCGCCCTTTTGGATAAAGCAGCCGGCCAATCCGGCTAGGTATTTGGCGATATCAAATTGCGCTTGTTGCGGAAAAAGAAGGGCCGGAGCGCTATTCTCACCTAATTCCGGAATGAAATTGAGAAGCTTTGCATCGCTCAACCCCGCCCGTTTTACCGCGGGAAGTTCTTTTTCCAAATCTTGTATTCCATCTCCTGCCGCTGTTAAATAGCCGGGCAAGCGCATAAAGTCGCAATCTATTTTTTCTTCCTGGCATATGGTTTCAATGCGGTTGATTGCCGCCATATGGCTTTCCGCAACCAGCCGCGCGGTTTTTTCCCCGTATAAACTTTCGGTTTTGTAATAACGCTGATCGATCACCGCGGTTAAATGCGCCGAGGTGCGGGATGTATCGCCGCTGCCCAATCCCCAGGCGTCGATAACCGCGACCGATTTTCCGGCTTTTTGCAAAAAATAAGCGACGCTTAAACCAGAAATTCCAGCGCCAATAACCGCCACCTCGGTCTTTAAATTTTCTTGTAAAGGGATAGCGGGCGCTGCTACAGCTTGGTCTTGCCATAAAGTGATGGTTTCTTGTGAACCACGTTTCATCGATTGATTCATAGCCAATTCCTCCACCGCTTTTATAAGGTAAAAATGTCCCTTCCCCTGTTCCGGGGAATAAAAGCCGAGATTAATTGAAGGCTGGCTTACCCTGCCGCCTGCCTTTTAGCATGAAGCAAAAGCTGATAGAGTGTAAGTAACAGCTTTCGTCCAGCATCATAAAATTGGGGATAAAATAGATTCTGCCCGGCTTAGAAAGGAAACATAAATGCTTGCCGCTGCGTTAACACCCTCATTGGAAAAAAAAGTCCCCGCCAGCGACAATGCCACCCAGCTGCAATTTTATTTAACATCGGGCGAAGCCTGGGAAGCGATGTACCGCGATTGCGAGGCCGCCGCCGCCACGATCGATTTTGAACAATATATTTTGCAAGATGATGAGATCGGCAAGCGTTTTTTAAATTTGCTTATCGCCAAAGCCAAGGAAGGCATCAAAGTGCGCTTGATCCTGGATAAGATTGGCGGGCGCAAATTATACCGTTCGGTAGCGGTTAATGAGCTGGAAAAACAAGGCGGGCAAGTTGAATTTTATAATCCGATCGGTGTTTTAAATTTGTTTTTTCCCAAAACCTGGTTTCCGCGCACCCATATGAAAACCGTTATTATCGATTCCAAAACCGCTTATTTAGGCGGCGTTTGTTTTGCTGATGAAATGTGCGATTGGCGTGACACGCAATTACGCATCAACGGTAAAATGGTCAAAGATATCGAAGAAGATTTTACCGCTATATGGCGGCGCGTGAAGGAAGGCATTAAAACGCAGCCCCGGCCCTACCCTCCTTTGCACGAACCTTTGCGCTATGTGGCAAGCCGGCCTTTATCGCGGGCGCATCCAAGTCCCTTATATACCGAATTGCTATTAAAAATCCGCCAGGCCAAAAAGCGGATTTATTTGGTCAGCCCCTATTTCCTGCCGCCTTGGCGCTTGCGCCGTCATTTGCGCGCGGCGATCAAGCGCGGAGTCGAGGTGCGCATTATCATGGGCGGAAAAACCGATTCCTCTTTCACCGACCATGTTTCCCATTCTTACTTTCCGCGCTGGCTGGGGCTGGGCATGCATTTGCATTTGTACCGGAGAAATGTTATGCATGCCAAATATTCGATTATCGATGATGATTGGGCTACGATCGGCAGCACCAACATGGATTACTTAAGTTTGCTGCGCAACAGGGAAGGCAATATCGTTACGTGCGATCCGGCGCTTATCGCCGAGCTTCTGGCCCACTTCAAAAATGATTTAAGCCATTCTATTGAAGCGAATTGGGAGTTCTGGCGGAAAATCCCGCGCCACCATAAAATCATCGGCTATTTAGGGCGTTCCTTAAAAAAGATCATGTAGCATGGGGTACAAAATATTATTCAGCAATATCGGTTACGCCAAGGGCATTGGCGGCACATTATGGGAGCATATTTGCCGCCTGAACCGCCATATTTATTGCGGGCTTAGCGTGCAAGAACAAGCCTTGCGGCAATTGAAAGTTATTATCGATAGTGAGAAACCCGATTTGGGCTGCTTGGTTGAAATCGACCAGGGCTCGTTTCACTCCGCCTACTTCAATCAAATTCAGGCGCTGATGGATCATGAATACATATTTCACGACATTGCCGAAAAATACGGGGAAAACAGCCCGTTGCGCAAAATGTGGATGCATAAAGGCAAAAGCAACGCCTTTCTTGCCAAGCAGGAAATCCCTTTTCAGCGTTTATATTTTACCTATGGCACCAAGCGCCTGGTCTACCGCCTGACTTTACCCGGCGATATTCACTTATTTTTCGCGCATTTTTCCTTGAAACGCCAGGTGCGAATCAAACAATTTCAAGAAGTAAATACGCTGATAAAAAATATAAAAGGGGAAGTAATGATTTTAGCCGATTTTAACATTTTCCAAGGCTTTAAGGAATTACTGCCGCTGCTGGAGGGCACCGATTTACAAATCTTGAATAAGGAAGAAGAACACACTTTCATTTTCCACCGCCGCAAATTGGCGCTGGATTTGTGTATTTGTTCGGAAAGCCTGGCCAAGCGCAGCGCTTTGCGGATTATCAAACAGCCCTTTTCCGACCACGCGGCGCTGGTGGTTGATATTGCTCCGGCTTTAAGCGCCTAATGCGGCTATCTTTCAATTATCCGCAAGAAAACGCCGGCGGCCCTAGGGTGTGCGCACCAGGGAAAACCCGCGCTTTTCACGCGCCAAATGCAAGGAGGCGATATTGCTGACGGCGGACTCGAATTTATCGATGCGGGCGGGTTTGGTCATATAGGCAATCGCGCCCAAGGATTTGGCTTTTTGAATATCCTTATCGTAATTCGAGGTAGTGCACATAATTACCGGGATGTTGCTTAAATATTGTTCTTGGCGCATTTTTTCCAACAGCTCGAAACCGTTCATCCGCGGCATGTTAATGTCGAGCAAAATCAAATCGACCGGCTTGACTTGCCTGGCTTCGTCTTTCAGCAGCGAGAGCGCCTCGTAGCCGTCATTGGCGACTAGGAGATTGCAATTCATTTGTGGCTCTTCGATCAAATAAATCCGCGCCAGCTCGACGTCGGCCTTATTATCCTCGACCAGCAAAATATTGGCGAGCGAATGGCCATTGGCGGCCGGTGTGCTGATATGGGTGAATTCCTTTACCGGCGGCTCGGCATCGGCCGGCAGTTGCGGCGTGGCGGGCAAGGTGAATAAAAAGGCGGCGCCGGTTTCGGGCGCGGATTCAAACCAAATCTTGCCGCCTTGAGTTTGAATAATTTTTTTGCAAATCGCCAGCCCCAGCCCAAGGCCGTTTGATTTATGCCGCGCCAAGCGGGCGAAGGGTTCGAAAATCCGCTCGGCGTGCCGGGGCTCGATGCCGGGGCCGTTATCTTCCAGGCGGAAAACCCATTGGTTTTTGACCAACGCCGCCGAAAGATGGATTTGCGGCGTCTTTTCACAATGATGAATGGCGTTCCCTAGTAAATTTTGAAGCACCAGCATTAGGTGAGTGGGGTTAACATGCACCCTAGGCAGCGGATCGGTGGTGATGGCGGCCTGGCTTTTTTGAATGAGCTCGCTTAGATTTTGCTGCACGTCTTCCCACACTTTTCCGGCGTCGCACAACTCGAGGGCGGCTTGATGTTCGGCATCATCCAGGCGGGTGTAAAAATAGACCGTGTCGATTAATTTCAGCATGCGGTCGGCGGCTTGCTGGATGTAATCGAGATATTCCTTGGTTTTCCCGGTCAACTGATCTTGATGGATGATTAAATCAATGAAAGAGCGGATCGTGCCGACCGGCTCTTTCAAATCATGCGCCAGCGCCCGGGTGAAAATCTCAAGCGAGGTGCGCTGTTCGTGGATGCGCTTTTGCATGGCGCAATTTTCAATCGCCGAGCGCACCGCATGCTGCAAAGTTTGCGGGGTGATGGCGGCTTTGGCGATATAATTCTGCGCCCCTTCCTGCATGGCGGTGACGGCCAACGTTTCACTGCCCTGCCCCGTCATCATCACCACCGGCACAAAGGGGTTTTGGCTGCGAATGCACTTTAAAACCTCGATGCCGTTCCGCCCCGGCATGGAATAATCGAGCAGCACGCAATCGGGCTGCTGCTTGGCGACCAGGCGCAAGCCTTCTTCGCCGTCGCTGGTTTCGGTGATGGCGAAACCGCCGATTTTCTGCAAAGTGCGGCTATATAACAGCCGGTCGTCTTCATTATCATCGATAACCAGCAGTTTAATGGTGTCAGACATGGCTTCCATCCTTGGGCAAAAGGGCGATTTCAAACCAATATTCCTTCAGGCGGTGAATCGCGCTGATCAGCCCGTCGAAACTAACCGGCTTTTGAATATAGGTGTTGGCGCCCATTTGATAACAGGCCTGCACATCGCGTTCGTCGGCGGAGGTGGTAAGAATCAGCACCGGAATCCGTTTGGTGGCGGGATTTTCCTTGATCGCCTGCAAGGTCTTGCGGCCGTCCAAGCCCGGCATGTTGAGATCGAGCAGGATCAGGCCCGGCCGGTTGGAATTGCCGGAATTGGTTTGCAGAAAATTAAGCGCCTCCTGCCCCGATTTGCACCAAGACACCGGATTATAGAGATTGGCTTTCTTAAAAGCGCGCATAGTGGCTTCGTAATCGTCCTGATTGTCCTCGACCATCAAGATGGATTGGGTAGCGAGAAAATGAGCCGTCATGATTCTTTCCTTTCTAAAGTAAAATAAAAAGTTGTGCCTTTGCCCTTTTCCGATTCAAGCCAAATGCGCCCTTGATGGCGCTGGATAATTTTTTTCACGAATGTCAGGCCAACGCCGGTGCCGCCTTCTTTGCCTTCATCCTGCTGCAGGCGCCTGAAAATGCGGAAAACTTCATCAAAAAATTGCGGCTCGATGCCGATGCCATTATCCTTGACATAAAACACGTTGTCTTCCCTGCCCTGCGGCGCCGCTATGCTTTCTAAAAAGCCGATTTCAACCAGCCGTTCGGGCTTGTCGTTATATTTGACGGCGTTGGTGATCAGGTTGCGGAATACCTCGGTGATACGCGGCTTATCGCAAATAACGCGCGGCATCGGCCGGGGAATAACGATCCGCGCATGTTTTTCCTTTAAAAAAGACTCCAGCATTTGCCCGATTTCGGCGACCACTGCGTTTGGATCGGTTTCCTGAATCGCCAATTCGGCCCGCCCCAAACGGGAGAAATACAATAAATCATTGATCAATCTTTCCATCCGCTGCACCAATTCGGCCAAACGGGTCAGGCGGCGCTTGCCTTCCCCATCCAGCCGTTCGGCATAATCCTCGATTAGAAAAGTCGCCTGGTTGAACAGGCCGCGCAAAGGCTCCTTCAAATCGTGGGAAGCGATATAGGCGAAATCATCCAATTCCTGATTGCTGATTTCCAGTTTCTTGGTATAGCGGGCCAATTCCGCCTCCGCCGCTTTGCGCTGGGTGATATCGCGGATAATGCCGGAAAAATATTCCTGGCCATTGACGCGGAAGGAGCTGATCGATAAATCCATCGGAAACACCGATCCATCTTTGCGCTTGGCTTTCACTTCGCGCCCCGCGGTGCCGATGATTTTCGGCTTGCCGGTTTTGTGATAATTGGCGATATAGCCATCATGCTCGCTATGATAAGGTTCGGGCATTAAAACCTTGATATTTTTTCCCATTACTTCGCCGGCCTGATAGCCGAAAATGCGCTCGCAGGCCGGATTAAAACTGTCAATAACGCCCTTGGCGTTGATGGTGATTAAACCATCGACCGCGTGATCGACCACGGCTTTAAGGCGGGCTTCGCTGCTTTGCCGAATAGTCTCATTTAAATTTTCCAATTCCTGGTTAGCGGCTTCCAGCTTTTTATTGGCCTCGAATATCTGGCGGGAACGCCGGTAAATCTCGATTTCCATTTCTTCGGTCCGGTCGCGCAGGATTTTGTTTTCTTTGATTTGCTCTTGGCCTTGGTATTTCAGCTTAACGAACTCGGTGATATCCTCGACCCGGTGAAGAATCGCGATAATTTTATTGTTCTTGCCGAAAACCGGCACATTGATGGGGCTCCAATAGCGTTCCTCGAAAGCGCCGCCTTCGGATTCCGGTTTACGGATATCATATTTTTGCACGCCCATCGCATCGGCGGCGCGTTTTTTTAACACCCGCTCTAAAGAGGCGGTTAGATCATGCATCCCGGTGGCGGTAGGGTCGTTCGGGTTATCGGGAAATACGTCAAAAATATGCCGCCCGATAACTTCTTCGCGTTTGGTCATGGTGGCGCGCAAATAAGCCTCCGAAGCGTTGATAATAAAAAACCCCGGGGTAAGCAGCAGGTAAAGGTCGGGCGCCGATTCAAACAGCGCTTGGTAATCTAGGGAAACCGGTTCAGAAGTTGGATTAAACACGCTTGCTCCCCTCACCGCTTTTTATCCCCATGCCAAAACCGCCGAATGTGGGCACTATACTACCGAAGGTTGTGTATGGCTAGGAAAAAGCGGGATATATTCTATAAAATGGCGGTTTTCCATGCGGTAGTATGCGCAACTATCAGTTGTGAAAAAATTGTCCGCCTTGCGGCGCGGCGGAACCCTTATCGCCGCCGAACCCGGAAAAAAGAACAAAACTTGAACATTGCCGGCAACGGTATTATACTTCCTCCATGCAGCCGAAAAATACCAAGCTTGGGGGGCGCGGCGCGCCCAATAATCCGGCGGGGCGGTTTGAAAAATTTGCTTGCCTTCATGAGACAGAGGCAAGCGAAGACAACCGCCCCGCCACCAGCATTTTCCGTGACACCAGTAAAACCATTATCTCAACCAATGACAGCCCCGATGTGGGCATCGAGGCCTCGGTCAATCCGTACCGGGGGTGCGAGCATGGCTGTATTTATTGTTACGCCCGCCCGACCCATGAATATTTAGGGCTGTCGGCCGGGCTTGATTTTGAAACCAAGATTTTCGCCAAATTCGATGCGCCCCGGCTGCTGCGGGAAAAATTATCTTCCAAATCCTGGATTCCCAAAACGATTACCTTAAGCGGCGTCACCGACCCCTATCAACCGCTTGAGCGCAAATTGAAAATAACCCGTGGCTGTTTGGAGGTGCTGGCCGAATTCCGCAATCCCGCTTTTTTCATCACCAAAAACCAGTTGATTACGCGCGATCTTGATTTGCTGGCGGAATTGGCGCATTTTCAGGCGGCAGGCGCCTTTATTTCCATCACCACGCTGGATAGCGGCCTGGCCAGAATTATGGAGCCGCGCGCTTCACAGCCCGCCTTGCGCCTGCGCGCGGTAGAGGAATTGGCCAGGGCCGGCATTCCGGTTGGGGTGATGATCGGCCCCGTATTGCCCGGCCTAACCGAATATGAGATTCCCAATATTTTGGAAAGCGCCGCCCAGGCCGGCGCCATCACCGCCAGCTATACCATGCTGCGCCTGCCTTACGGCGTAAAAGATTTATTCCAAGATTGGCTGACCCAGCATTATCCCGACCGCAAAGATAAAATCATCAACCGCATTAAAGAAATGCGCGGCGGGAAATTGAACGCCAGCGAATTCGGCGAACGCATGCGGGGAATAGGCCACCATGCCGGGCAAATCGACCAGCTTTTTAACCTGCATAAGAAGAAGTTTGGGTTGGATAAGCGCCTGCCTCCCCTCTCTATCGCCTCCTTCCGGCGGGTAAAAGACGGCAAACAGGGGGAGTTGTTTTAATTCCGCGCTTGGCTATACTCCCCCCATGCTCGACAACCTCTCTGCGCTTGAAACTTGGGAATTGGCCAGCTATGTGGTGACCGTCTTCGGCTTGCCCTATGCGGTGGCGCTGTTTTATATCGAGCAAAAGCGCGAACGGCAGAATGAGGAGGAGGAGATTTATCAAAAACTGTCGGATGAATATGCCGATTTTTGCCAATTGCTTTTAACCAACTCCGATTTGCGGCTGATGAGCGGCGAAGTGGTGGCGGATGAAAAACTGACGGCCGAGCAAAAAGAGCGCAAGCATATTATTTTCGAACTTCTCATGTCGCTGTTCGAGCGCGCTTTCATTTTGGTGCATGAAGACAATATGAACAAGCAAACCCAGCG
>JBFXCK010000018.1:0-26803 GCA_050182275.1 Dongiaceae bacterium
ATTGAAACCCGCTATGGCGAAGTAAAGGGCGGGTTTGACGCGTTAAGCGCGCTTGCCACTTTGGCCTATGAAGGCCGGCGGGCGGCGTATTTTGAAAAAGAATTGATCGCCTCGTTGAAATTAATTGATAGCGGCAAAATCCGCGCCAAGGATATGCGGGCTTCCTGGGCGGGCGCCATGGGCCAAACCCAATTCATGCCCACCACCTTGCAGCGCTATGGGGTGGACGGCAATGGCGATGGCAAAATCGATGTTTGGAATAATAAAACCGATGCTTTAACTTCGGGCGCTAATTATCTCAAGGGCGCCGGCTGGAAGCATGGGCAAGGCTGGGGCCAGGAAATCAGCCCGAATGATCCGCGCTTGGCGCAATATTCCAATGACCCTAATTTCCTTAAAATCGAGGGTAATACGCCGCATTACTTCCTATTGGCGCCGAACTACCAGGTATTTTTGAATTGGAACCGCTCGCACCTGTTCGCAATCACGGTTGGGCAGCTTGCCGATGCGATAAAAGCAAAGAAATCCACAAGCGGGCGCACCAGCTCTTAACTTGCTTTAGCAGCGCTTTTTAACGTAGACTCTGCCCCATAACATAACCAGGACAAACGAGGGTCGATGCGCCTTTTTCTAGTACTTGCACTCTTTGCCTTAAGCGCTTGCGCAGAAACGCAATTTTTGGCGCAAGGCGGTAAAATGCTGGGCTTTGGCAATGACCGGGGCGGCTATAAAATTGGCAAGCCCTACCAGGTGGAAGGCACTTGGTACTACCCGAAAGAAGAATGGAACTATGTCGAAACCGGCATTGCTTCCTGGTATGGCGATGATTTTCACGGCAAATATACCGCTAACGGCGAATCTTATGACATGAATTCCTTGACCGCCGCTCACCGTACTTTGCAGCTGCCCAGCATTGTGCGGGTCACCAATTTAGAAAATGGCCGGGCGCTGAATTTACGGGTGAATGACCGGGGGCCGTTTTTACGCGGCCGCATTATCGACGTTTCCGCCCGCGCTGCCGAATTGCTGGGTTTCCGCTCTAAGGGCACGGCCAGGGTGAAGGTCGAAGTTTTGCCCATTGAAAGCCGCCAAGTAGCGCGGGAGGCGGGCGCCACCTTCGATCCGCGTTCACCTAATTCCATCCAAATGGCGCGCCGTCAAAATGCGCGGCCGCAATTCGCGCAGCAAGAACCGGAAGAACCAAAACCCGCTATGCCGCTGACCCTGGTGGAAAGCCAGGATTTACCGCCCTTGCCGGGCAATATCATCCCGGCTTCTAATGCGCCGCCCGCCATTGCCGGCAATGAACAGCCTTTGCTGAATCCGGCGGGAGTGGGGGAGAATTCAGCTATCCGGGCCGAACCGCTAAGCCCGCCTGCGCCCCCGGCGGCATCATCGCCTAGCAAGGTGGATGGCATTGTCCGCCAAGTGCCGGTGAAGCCGACCAACCTCTATGTGCAAGCAGGCGCTTTTTCGAACCCTGAAAATGCATTGAAACTGCAGCAAAAATTACAAAAACTTGGTAAGGTGACTGTTACTCAAAGCGCCTCCAAGGGCAGGCAATTTTACCGGGTGCGTTTTGGGCCGATGCAATCGGTCAGCCATGCTGATAAACTCTTGGATCAGGTGGTGAAATCGGGTATTTCCAATGCCCGGATTGTCGTGGATTAATAAGATAGGATTTAAAGAATATGATGTGGCGCTTAGTTTTACTGGCTGTTTTAATTGGCTTTATCGCACCTGCCCATGCGCTGGAAACCCAGGCGAAGCAGGCGATGATGATTGATGCCGGAACCGGCGCGATATTATTTGAAAAAAACGCCGATGAGCCGATGCATCCGTCTTCCATGAGCAAATTGATGACGGCCTACGCGATTTTTCAGCGCTTGGAAGATGGGCGCATGAAAATGGATGATACGCTGCCGGTCAGCGAAAAAGCCTGGCGCATGCAGGGCTCGAAAATGTTTGTGCCCTATGGCGAGCGCGTGCGGATCGAAGATTTGCTGCGCGGCGTGATTGTGCAATCGGGCAATGATGCTTGCATCGTCTTGGCCGAAGGCGCGGCGGGCAGCGAGGAAGCTTTCGCGCAAGAGCTGGAAAAAACCGCCAAGGAAATTGGTTTGACTTCCAGCACTTTCCGCAATTCCACCGGCTGGCCCGACCCCGATCATAAAATGACCGCGCGTGATTTAAGCGTTTTGGCGAAACATATAATCAACGATTTTCCGCAATATTTACCGCTTTATTCGGAAAAAGAATTTACCTATCACAAAATCAAGCAAGGCAACCGCAATCCGCTGCTTTACGGTTTTCCTGGCGGCGATGGCTTGAAAACCGGCCATACCGAGGAAGCTGGCTATGGCCTAACCGGCACCGCCAAGCGTGGCGATAGGCGGCTGATTATGGTGCTAAACGGGCTGCCCAGTATGAAGGCGCGCGCCGAAGAATCGGTCAGGGTATTGGAATGGGGCTTTAGGGAGTTCGATAATTACCGTTTCTTCGCCAGCCAAGATACGCTGGTGAAAATTCCGGTATGGCAAGGCACGCGGGAAATAGTTGAGGCCGTCAGCGGCCAAGATATTGTCCTAACCTTGCCGCGCAATAAAGTGGACGAAGTGAAAGTCAAGGTCGCCTATGCCAAACCGGCGCCGGCGCCTTTGCAAGAGGGGCAGGAAATCGGTCAAATCAGTATCGAGGCGCCGGGACAGCCTGTCATCACTCTGCCGCTAAAAGCCAAACAGGCGGTGGAACGGCAAAATATTTTCGCGCGCTTTTTCCACAATGTTTCCTATTTATTGGCGGGAAGCAAAACATGAAACCGGTAGCCATCGGTAAATTCATTACCCTGGAAGGCGGAGAGGCGGCGGGGAAAAGCACGCAAGGCAAATTGCTTTTGGAAAATTTAACCAAGCGCAATATCAGCGCGATTTTTACGCGCGAACCAGGCGGTACGCCCGAGGCCGAGGCGATTCGCAATATCTTGCTGAAAGGCGATGGCGATAAATGGGATCCGATGAGCGAGGCGCTTTTGTTTTTCGCCGCGCGGCGCAGCCACGTGCATAAGAAAATCATTCCCGCTTTAAACCAAGGCCAATGGGTGATTTGCGACCGTTTTACCGATTCCACCTTGGTCTACCAGGGCATCGTCAAAGGCTTGGGCCTGGAAAAAATGGAAGAACTGCGTAAATTGGTTTTGCCCGAAATCGTGCCCGATTTAACCTTAATCATTGATGTGCCCCTCGATGTGGCGGCCAAGCGCCTAAGTCGCCGCGCCGGTCTTGACCGGTTGGAAGAAAAATTTGTGGCCGCGCAAGAGCTGTTTCAACAGGGCTTTCACCGGCTGGCGAAAAACGATCCCATCCGCTACCGCTTGATTGACGGCAGCGGATCGATTCCGGAAGTGCAAGAACGCATTTTGAAAACGCTGGAGCAAGAACTTTCCTTGCCCAAGGTGGCGTAAATGGAATGGTTGAATCCTGCCCAAAATCCACACCTGCTGGGGCATAGAGCGGCCGAAGAAAGTTTATTCGAGGCGCATAAAAATGGCCGTCTTGGCCAGGCATGGATTTTTTATGGGCCGAAAGGCATTGGTAAAGCGACTTTGGCTTACCGCCTGGCGCGCTTTTTATTGTCGCAGCATACGGCAACTGGCAATAATGATTCTTTATTATTCGCCCCGCCGCCGGTTGCGGCGGTTGGCTTGGAAGTAAAGCCTGATCACCGCGCCTTCCGCCTGGTCGCTAATAATTCCCATCCCGATTTATTTGTGATTCCACGGACGGGGGAAGAGGTAAAAAGCGAAATCGGCATTGACCAGGTGCGCGATTGCATTCAATTTTTACGCTCAACGCCGCAAGAAGGCGGGTGGCGCATTGTGATTGTCGACGGCGCCGATACTTTAACCCGCGCCGCCGCCAACGCCTTGCTTAAAATTTTGGAAGAGCCGCCCAAACAATCTTTGCTGATTCTTACCTCTATAACTTTGGGGCGTTTGCTGCCGACCATTCGCTCCCGCTGCCGTAAACTGGCTTTGCAGCGTTTAGGCGATCAAGATTTAACGCGGCTGATGGAATTAATGAAAGTCGAAGCCGCTTATAAACCCCTTCTACCATTGGCCCAGGGAAGCCCCGGCTTCCTGGCGCAATTATTGGCCGAGGAAGAAGTAGAAAAATTCACCAATTTGATTACGGCGGCGGCTGATCCCTTGCAACGGCAAGAATTGGCCGAAATATTAGGCGCTAAGGATAATGCCGGCACTCACGAATTGGCGCGGCATATTTTATTGACCCAAATATCCGATCAATTGCGGCAATTGGCGCGTCAAGGCAAAAAAGACATGACCGGCCTTGAACGCTGGCAGGTTTTAAAGGAATGGTTTGCCGAAAGCGAGGCCCTGGGCTATGACCGGAAGCAATCTTGGCTTCAGGCCTTTCAGAAATTAGCAGCATGAAAAAAAATTATTACATCACCACTCCGATCTATTATGTGAATGATGCGCCGCATATCGGGCACGCCTATTCATCGCTGGCGTGCGATGTGCTGGCGCGTTTTAAGCGGCTTGACGGCTATCAGGTGCATTTTCAAACCGGCACCGACGAGCATGGGCAAAAAGTGGAAAAATCGGCCAAGGCGGCCGGCATCAGCCCGCAAGAATTTACCGACAAAGTCTCCCAGCAATTCCGCGATTTGGGCAGGGCAATGAATTTTAGCGAGGATAATTTTATCCGCACCACCGAACCGCGCCATATTAAAGCGGCGCAGGCTTTATGGGATGAAATGGTCAAGCGCGGCGATATTTATTTAGGCTCTTACGCCGGCTGGTATGCCGTGCGCGATGAAGCCTTTTATGATGAAAGCGAATTGGTGAACGGCAAGGCTCCGACAGGCGCCGATGTGGAGTGGGTCGAGGAACCGAGTTACTTTTTCAAACTCGCTTCCTGGCAAGACCGTTTGCTGGAATTTTATGAAAAAAATCCCGGCTTTATCGCGCCTGAAAGCCGCCGCAATGAAGTGATTAGTTTTGTTAAATCGGGCCTCAAAGATTTATCAGTATCGCGTACCACCTTTAAATGGGGCGTGCCGATTCCGGGCGCGCCCGAGCATATTATGTATGTGTGGGTTGATGCGTTGACGAATTATCTAACCGCCGTCGGCTACCCCGATACCAACAGCGCTAGTTTTAAACAATTCTGGCCGGCTGATTTGCATATGATGGGTAAAGATATTATCCGCTTTCACGCCGTCTATTGGCCCGCTTTTTTAATGGCGGCCGGCCTCAAACCGCCTAAGCGGGTTTTCGCCCATGGCTGGTGGACCAATGAGGGGCAGAAAATTTCTAAATCTCTTGGCAATGTGATTGATCCGCATGATTTGATAGCCAGGTACGGGCTTGACCCTATCCGTTATTTCCTGTTGCGCGAAGTGCCCTTTGGACAGGATGGCGATTTTTCGCATGCCGCGGCCATCCGCCGTATCAATACCGCCTTGGCCAATGATTTCGGGAATTTAGTGCAGCGTTCGCTTTCTATGGTGCAGCGCTATCACGAGGGTAGTGCGCCCGATGCGGGCCAGCTTAACAGCGCCGATATGGCTTTGCTAAAATCGGCCCATGATTTGGTGAATGTGATGCGCAAGCATTTTGATGTCCAGGCTTTTCATTTGGCGATCGAAGCCCATGCCCAGGTGGTCAGCGCCGCCAACCGCTATATTGACGAGCAGGCGCCGTGGAATCTCCGCAAAACCGATCAAACGCGCCTGAATGTGGTGTTATGGGTGTTAATCGAAGTGATCCGCAATTTGGGAATTACGATTCAGCCGGTTATGCCTCAATCGGGCGCTAAGATTTTGGATCAATTAGTTATCCCGGCCGATCAGCGCGATTTTAAGGCTTGCGATATCGCCCATGCGGTTAGGGCAGGGACAGCATTGCCGGCGCCAACGGGCGTTTTTCCACGGCTTGAAGAAATCGCGGCATGATTATCGACAGCCACTGCCATTTAGATTATCCGCCGCTGGTTGATGATTTAAACGGCGTATTGGCGCGCGCGAAAAATGCCGGGGTTTCGCATATGCTGACTATCTGCACCAAATTATCGGAATTTCCGCGCGTGCAAAAAATTGCCGAAGAGAATGAACAAATTTTTTGCTCGGTCGGCATTCACCCGCATAATGCGGCTTCGGAGAAGAAGGTCAGCGCTGAAGAATTGGTAACACTCGCCAACCATCCCAAAGTCATCGGTATCGGCGAGGCGGGCCTTGATTATTATTACGACCATTCACCCCGTGATGTGCAAAAGGAACAATTTCTAACCCATATCGCTGCTTCCCGCACTGTGCAATTGCCCCTAATCGTTCACACTCGCGATGCGGATGAGGATACTGCCGCAATCATTGAAAATGAAATGAAAAAGGGCGCTTTTCCCTGTTTGCTGCATTGCTTTACCGGCGGAATGGAATTGGCCAAGCGTGGGATTGCGGCTGGGTGCTATATTTCTTTCTCCGGCATCGCCACCTATAAAAACGCCGAAAATTTACGGGAGGTTGTGAAAATGGCTCCGCTAGAGCGTATTCTGGTTGAAACCGATGCGCCTTACCTCGCCCCTGTGCCGCAACGCGGCAAGCCGAATGAGCCGGCCTTCATCGTGCATACTTTGGCTTTGTTGGCCGAATTAAAAGGCCTGAGTCCTAAAGAAATGGCCAACCAAACAAGCGCCAACTTTACGCGGCTGTTTAGCAAAGCTAAAATCGCTTCATGAAAATCACCATTCTTGGCTGCGGGGGTTCAGGCGGCGTGCCGATGATCGGCGGGCAGTGGGGCGCCTGCGATCCGGCTAATCCCAAAAACCGGCGTTTGCGGCCGTCGATATTGGTGGAAGAGGGGGGAAGCACCCTCCTCGTCGATACCTCGCCGGATTTGCGCGAACAATTGCTGACAAACAATATCAATAAAATTGACGCGGTTTTATATACCCACGCCCATGCCGATCATTTGCATGGCATCGATGATTTGCGCGGCATCAATAAATTGATGAAGCAGCCAATTCCTATATATGCCGATCAAGCCACTTTAACGGAAATTCGCACCGCTTTTGGCTATGTATTCCAGCCAATCAATGCCGAAAAATATGGTTATTTCCGCCCGCAATTAACCCCTAATGAAATTGCTGCGGGGCAAAAATTTATGCTGCATAATTTGGAGATTACGCCCTTTAATCAAGATCATGGCGTGTGTTCAACCTTAGGATTCCGCTTTAATGCCTTTGCCTATTCAACCGATGTGGTGAATATGCCTGAAGAATCTTTTACGGCATTGGCTGGCGTCAAACTTTGGGTGGTTGATTGTTTTGTCCGTGAGCAGCATTTCACCCATGCGCATTTAGATAAGACTTTGGCTTGGATCGAGCGGGTAAAGCCGGAACGTGCTATTTTAACCCATATGGGCGTCAGGCTGGATTACGCAACCTTAAAGAAAGAGTTGCCGCCGCATGTTGAGCCGGCCTATGATGGAATGGCTATCGAGATATAAATTTTATGGGAGGTTATGATGAGTGAATTTGATTCGCCATTCCACGCGCCGGAAACTATTTTCCGCGCCCCGGAATCCGTTTTACCGCCCTTAAAAGAAAAACCCGCCGGGCAGGGGGATGATACTATGCTCGAGCCTTTTCCTGGCCGGGGAAATAATTTTGCCATTTTTTTTAGCATATTAGCGGCTGCTTTTCCGGTCTTGGTGAAAATTCTTGTTTTGGGCACGAGCCCACAACCGCCTAGCCAACAAAATAGCCCGCCGCGCCCGCAACCGGCGCCAGCTCCACAAACAACGCCGTTATTTTCAGCGGCGCCTTCTCCTAATGGGCCTACTTACAAACCGAATACAAAAATAATTAATACTGGGGATGAAATGCTAGAGGAGTTGATCCAAACGATTGGAAAAAAGAATTCTCAACAACAGCCCACACGTTAATTTTTTCTTATACACATTCACTGCTTTCCATAATATATAAACTATGATAAAGCTTAAAAAGCCAAAATCCTCTAAACCCAAGCCAAAAAGCCGTGCTTCTTCTCCCAAACTGGGTAAAGAGCCGCTTGGGCGCAATATGTACGAACTGTATGGGCTTATGGCGGCTTTACGCGATCCTAAAACCGGTTGCGCCTGGGACCTTGAACAAAGCTTTGAGACTATCGTCCCCTACACACTTGAAGAGGCTTATGAGGTCGCCGATACGGTGCGCCGGGGCGATTATAAGCATTTGGCCCAGGAACTGGGCGACCTATTGCTGCAAATCGTTTTTCTAGCCCGTATCGCCGAGGAAAAAAAATTATTTGATTTAAATGACGTAATAAAAGCCATTTGCTTTAAACTTAAAGACCGTCACCCGCATATTTTTGCCAAAAGCCTGAATTTAACCGCTAGCCAGGTCAATAAACTGTGGGAAGAGCGGAAAACCAAGGAACGTTCGGCTAAAGGCCATCAAAGCGCCTTGGATGATGTGCCGCAAAGCCTGCCAGCCTTGATTCGGGCCTATAAAATTCAAAGGCGAGCTGCCGATCAGGGATTTGATTGGCCGGATATTGAGGGGCCATTTAAATCTTTTTATAGTGAAATCAGTGAATTAAAACATGAAATTAAACATAAAAATAAAGACAATATCAAAGACGAGATGGGTGATTTATTCTTTGCCCTTATCAATATCGCCCGGCATTTAAAAATTGATCCCGAAGAGGCGCTGGCCCAAACCAATCTCAAATTCGAGCGGCGTTTTCGCGGCATCGAAAACGAACTCAAAAAACGCAAAAAATCAATGCGCGATCAAAGTTTGAAAGAGCTGGACAGGCTTTGGGATAAAGAAAAGAAAAAGAAATCGGCTTAATATTTATTGCTATTTAGCGGTCGATATTATGGCGCTGCAGAGCGGCGTCAATCAATTTGCGTCCTGAAATGGGCCCGCTGTCTTTACGGCCATTGGGATGACTGCCGTGTTTTTCCACCCGCTTCCAGCTGGGATGGCCTTTGATGAATTCTTCGATTCTAGGATCAAGCGTTGCGTCATTATGGCGGCTGGTATCAGCCAGGGAGCCTAGCAAGCCGTAAGAAAGGAACTTGCCCTTCCCGGCGCGCTGTTCAATTTCCCGGCGGATAAAATCCATTCCCACCAGGCTGGAACGGCTTAAAGTATCGTTGATGCCATCGAACGACGGGTTGGCTTCAGCTTCGCGTTCAATAGTTTTGAAAGTGGCCACCAAGCGGGCCAATAATTCATTATCCGGCATTTTGCTTAAAATTTCCAAGGTTTTGCGTTTATCAAAACCGCCGCCGACAATAAAAGGTTTGTAGCCGGCCGGATTAAGCCGCGTTTCCGCGCGCGCCATCATATCTTGCACTTGCGCTAGGCAGCGGCGCCATTCAGTAGCATCGCCGGCTTCAGGCGGTTTAGCAGCCATTTCTCTCCTACCTATCCCTGTCGAGCTTCTTTGTTTTTTCTATGTATATTTTGACGGGAAAAGAAAAAGAAATGGTTAAATAAAGAGTTAATGCAGGCTAATTTTTTGGCTGTTTCAGGTGAGGAAATTCCTTGAAAAACGCCTTATTTTGCGAGGGATTTAGCTGAAGTTGCAAAAGGATTAACCCCTCTTCGATTTGTAAATCTTTCCTTAAGATAGCGCCCGCCTGATGCAGCCAGGCAAGGGCTTTTCCTTCCGTGGCGGGCAGGGCCAGGGTGAAAGAAATAGCATTCGGTTTCAGGCGCTTTTCGATTTCGGCGATCAGGCGTTCCATCCCCTGTCCGGCCAAGGCCGAAATAGCCACATGGCCGCTTAAACTCCCCTGCCCGACAGCCAGATGCTCCCAATTTTCGCCGCCCGCTAAAAGATCGGCCTTATTCCAAACTTCCAGGATTTTTTGATGCTGCATGGCGGCGTCAATGCCAAGATCGGCCAAGGTGGTTTCAACCGCTTGTTTTTGAGCCTCGGTATCTTCTGAAGCAATGTCGCGCACATGCAAAATTAAATCGGCCTGGGTGGTTTCTTCCAAAGTGGCGCGGAAAGCGGCCACCAAATGGGTCGGCAAATCGGCGATAAATCCAACAGTATCCGATAAAATAAACTGAAAGCCGCTGGGCAAGGTAACCTGGCGGTGGGTAGTATCCAATGTCGCGAACAACAAATCTTCGGCCATGACATTGGCTGAGGTGAGGCGGTTGAACAAAGTCGATTTGCCGGCGTTGGTATAGCCAACCAAAGCCACCAAAGGCAGGCCCAAACGGTTGCGCCCCTGGCGCTGCACGCCGCGGGTGCGTTTCACGTCGGCTAGTTCGGCCGAAATACGCTTGATCCGGGTTTCCAGCATCCGGCGATCCATTTCCAATTGCCGTTCGCCGGGGCCGCCCATAAAACCGAAACCGCCGCGCTGCCGTTCCAAGTGGGTCCAGGCGCGCACCAGGCGGCTTTTTTGATAATTTAGCGCCGCCAATTCAACTTGCAGGCGGCCTTCATGAGTTTGCGCCCTAGCGCCGAAAATTTCCAAAATCAGGCCGGTGCGGTCGATCACTTTGCACTTCAGCTCGACTTCCAAATTGCGCTGCTGGCCGGGCGATAAGGCGGTGTCGATAAAACAAAGCTCGATTTTTTGTTGGCCAATAATTGCTTTTAAACGTTCGACCACGCCTTTGCCCAAATATGTTGAGGGCGTAATGCGCGGCAGGTTGACGATTTCGGCTGCTATGATTTCCAAATTAATCGCCTTGGCCAAACCTTTAGCTTCTTCCAGGCGTGTTTCGGCGTTGCGGTTGCTTAACCGCTCGCTTTTTTGCAAAGGCAAGACGATATACGCCAAACCCGTGGTGGCGGGCGCGGTCATACGATACTAAAGTTCAAGGGAAAAGCGCGGTTAAGCCGCAGCTTCGTCGGATTCGGGTTTGCCCGGAGCGGCTGCGCCTTCGCCCTCTTTCGGTTCAAACAACGATACCGGCATGCCAGGCATGATGGTGGAAATCGCGTGCTTGTAAACCAATTGCGCCATCGCGTCACGCCGCAGCAGAATTGAAAAATTGTCGAACCAGGTGATGATGCCCTGCAATTTGACGCCGTTCACCAAAAACACGGTGACCGGGGTTTTTTGCTTGCGGATGTGATTCAGAAAAACGTCTTGGACATTTTGATTTTTTTCTTGAGCCATAGGCCTGTTCCTTTTTGTTGTTTGAGGCGGAGATTGCGAGGAAATAAAGTTTGGTTGTTGCTTAGTGATTGAAAGTTAACGGGGTTAAATCATAAGTTGCAATTACAATAAAATCAACCCCCCGTCAACGCCAAAAAGCGAGATAGTAAGGCTAGTTATATGGATTTTAGCCCTAACTGGCCTGCCGTATCGGTTCTTCTTCCGGCGTTGCCTGGCCGTTATTGACGCCTAAGGACTTCAATTTACGGTGCAAGGCCGAACGCTCCATGCCGATGAAAGAAGCAGTGCGGGAAATGTTACCACCAAAACGGGTGACTTGCGCCAGCAAATATTCGCGTTCGAATATTTCGCGGGCATCGCGCAAGGGCAAGGTCATGATTTCGGCAGTTTTATTCCAGCCGATCGCTTCCGAAGTCGAGCCATTGATTTCCGGCGGCAATAAATCGGCGCCGATGGGTTCGGAGGATGATCCGCTGGCCATGATCAACAGCCATTCAATGACGTTGCGCAATTGGCGGACATTGCCCGGCCAATTATAGCTTTGTAAGGCCGCCATCGCATCTTCCTTCAAGCGGCGAATCGGCATCCCTGCCCCTTCGGCGATTTTTTCGATGAAGAATTTGGCAAGTTCGGGAATATCTTCGCGGCGGTCTTTAAGCGCCGGGACTTGGATAGGCACCACATTCAAGCGGTAATATAAATCTTGCCGGAATCGGCCAATGCCCATGACTTCGGCAAGATTTTTATTGCTAGAGGCCAAAATCCGCACATCAACCTTGACCGGTGAATTGCCGCCGACGCGCTGAAAGGTTTGTTCCTGCAAGACACGCAAGATTTTGCCTTGAGTTTCCAGCGGCATATCGGCCACTTCATCTAATAATAATGTGCCGTTATGCGCCTGCTCCAGCGTGCCCATTTTCCGCATGCCTTCGGGGCGGACTTCATCGGTGTCGCGTTTGCCGGCTTCGGTGCCGAAGAGTTCGATTTCCAAACGGTCGGGGCGCAGCGTAGCGCAATTTAAAACAACAAACGGGCCATCGGCGCGCTTGGATTGTTTATGCAGCATCCGCGCCACCAGTTCCTTGCCCGAACCTGCCGGGCCGGTAATGAAGACACGGCTGTTGGTGGGAGCCACGCGCTCGATGGTTTGCTTAATGCCCATCACAACCGGCGAGGAGCCGTTGAAATTGGTATCGGCGGCGACTTTTAAGCGCAGCTCCTCATTTTCGCGCTGCAGCCGGGCAGCTTCAATAGCGCGTTCAATAGTCAGCAATAATTTATCCGATTTGAAAGGCTTTTCGATAAATTCATAGGCGCCTTTTTTGATTGCGGCGACCGCGGCCTCGATCGAACCATGGCCCGAAATCATGACAGCCGGCATGGTGGGGTATTCACGCTTGAAGTTATCGAGAAGGCCGATGCCGTCTAATTTGCTTCCCTGTAGCCAAATGTCGAGAATGACCAAGCTGGGACGGCGTTCGCGCACGGCTTGAATAGCCTCGGCATCGGTGCCGGCCGTGCGGATTTGGAAACCCTCGTCTTTTAGAATATTTTCAAGAAAAAAACGGATATCTTTCTCATCATCGACGATCAAGATTTCGTGTTTGGAATTGTCTTTGGCGGTTTTAATGGGGTCTTTAGATAGGTCTTTGATGTCCTTGCTCATTCGTTCCTCAAGTGTTGATATTTAAGTGACACGAATATTACGAAGCCGTTGCCACTTTATCGCGCTGTGGCGTAAAAAACACAAGAGTAACTTTGGCCCCCCCTGTGGATATGTTGGCAATTGATTTTTCCTGTGGATTAGGGTCCGCGTCTTCCAGAACGACATTGCCGCCGTGGTCTTCCATAATTCTTTTCACCAACGCCAGGCCAAGGCCGGTGCCTTTGTTGCGGGTGGTGACATAGGGTTCGGTTAAACGTTCGCGGCCTTCTTGCGGCAAGCCAATGCCGTTATCAGTTACGCTAAGCCGCGTGGCATGCGCGTCTTGCTGCAGCGATAAAATAATATGCCCATCTGTTTCATCGCCCAAAGCTTTGCGCGCCTCGATCGCTTCCACCGAATTTTTAATGAGGTTGGTAAGCGCCTGGCGGATTTGCCGCGCGTCGCAATGAATCAAATCGGCTGTATCAGGCAAGTCGAGAGTAAATCGAATATCCTGATGCGCATGACGGTGCAGCATGGTGGCTTCATGAGCCAAGGCAATCGGATTTTCTTCTTTCATTTGCGGCGATGGCATACGCGCAAAGGCCGAGAATTCTTCGAGCATCCGGTTCAAATCGCCGACCTGGCGGACAATGGTATCGGTGCAATCTTTAAAGGTTTCAGGATCTTCTTGAATTTGCTTTAAATATTTGCGGTTCAAGCGTTCCGCCGCCAATTGAATAGGAGTAAGCGGATTCCTGATTTCATGCGCCAGGCGCCGCGCCACATCCGACCAAGCCGCTACCCGCTGCACCTGAACAATATGGGTGATGTCATCGAAAGTAACGACATAGCCCTTAATTTCATCACCCACCGCTTCGACAGTGACGCGCACCAATAAGGTGCGGGTAATGCCATCAATATTCAGCTTGATTTGTTTTTCGCTAATGCGCTGCGGACGTTGCGTGGCGGCATTTAAAACTTCCGCCATGTCGGGCACGATATTTTCTAAAGGCTCAAGCAAATGTTGATCTAAATCGACGCCCAGCAATTCCCCGGCGCGGGAATTTGGATAGTGAATCAAGCCTTTGGCGTCTAAGCCGATAATACCTGCGCTAACGCCTGATAACACCGCTTCGGTGAAACGGCGGCGGTTGTCGATTTGGCGGTTAGCTTCGATCAGTTCGCGGCGCTGGCTTTCCAATTGGCCGGTCATGCGGTTAAAGGCGCGGGCGAGCGTGCCGAATTCATCGGCGCTGCCGGCGTTCGCGACTTGGACGGTTAAATCCCCGGCGGCAACCCGTCCTGAAGCATCAATAAGGTTCGAAATCGGCGTTACTAATTTATTGGCTAACAACAAGCCTACCCCAACCGCGGCCAATAGCAGCAAGAGCGCCACCACCGCATAGATTGCGGCGAAAAGCATTTGCAAATGTTCGCGTTGGCCGGCCAGCGAGGTAAAGGCCTCGACCGCCTCGTCGGTGCGTTGAATATGGTTGATAACAATGGGGTCGACAAAACGGCCGATATAAAGATAAGCATCGGGTAAATTATCGACTTTGATTAAGGCACGCACCCTGTCATCCCGCTCGCTGGTGACGATGCCAATTTCCCCATCATCGGCTTGATCGAAGGCATTGGGGGGAATTTGTTCGAAGCCCAACGCCATTACCAAACCGGCAGAGGCTAATACTTGACCGTCTTTTTGAAAAACAATGGCTTCCGGCAGCGACCGCAAGGCGGCATGGGTTTCCAGCATTTTTTTCAACAATGTTGGATCATAGCGCAATACCGCCGCTTCACGGTTGATGTCATTGGCGATAGCGATAACGTCGGTGCGGATATTTTCTTGGTGTTCGCGCAAATAAGCGGCGGCAACCGCGTTCGATTCATGTAACGCCGTTGTCACCCGCTCGCTGAACCAGGCTTCGACCCCCATATGAAAAAACCAGGCGGAAAAAATTGCAACCACGATAGTGGGCGTAACGGCAAGCAAACTGGATACCAGCACCAAGCGGCCATGCAAACGTGAACCCGCCCTGCCCTGTTTACGCTGGGCCATGATGCCAACCACCTGCCGGGCTACTACGGCGCCCAGCAGCAGCAGCAAAATGAAATTAACGGTCAAAAGCGCCATCACCTTATTGGGATTCGGCCCAAAGGGCGGCACGCTGGTAAGCGTGATATAAGTAAAAATACCGCAGGCGATCGAGGCCGCGGTTAATAAAATAATCGCCTGGCGGCCCAGCATAAAGCTGCTGATGATCCACCACCAGCGGCGGAAAAGACGGGAACGGCGTTCGGCGATGATCATGTTTTTAATCCAAGAATACGCATTTTTTTGTGCAAGGTGTTGCGATTAATACCAAGTAATTTAGCCGCTTTCAATTGGTTGCCGCGAGTGGCTTCCAGGGTTAAAGCGATTAAGGGGCGCTCGACTTCCTGCACGATTAAATCATAGAGCTGCCCGCCGCTTAAGGAGGCGGGGTTGCTTTGAAAAAAGCGGCGTAAATGCAATTCCACGCTTTGGCTCAAGCTCATTTCTGGCATTAAAGGCTGCGCTAAAATCGGGCTAGACATGGATCGTTTCCTTTTCTAACAGCGGTTGGAAAAAATTGTTTAAATATTCTTCAACCTTGGCGCTATCGGCGGTTTGGTTGATTTTGACTTTCAATTCGCCGGAATTGGGCAGGCCTTTTAAATACCAGCCCAAATGCTTGCGGGCGATGCGCACGCCCAATTCCTTGCCGTAATGCGAGAGCATATCGCGGTAATGTTCCAGGATAATTTGCCATCGCTGCAAAGGCGCTGGATCATCCGGCGCTTGGCGGCCGGATAAATGAGCTGTCACCTGATTCAAAAACCACGGCCGCCCATAGGCGCCACGGCCCACCATCACCCCATCGGCATGCGATTTATTAAGGGCGCTGACCGCGCGGGGAATCGAGGTGATATCGCCATTCACGATCACCGGCAAACGCACGGCTTCTTTCACTTGACGGATGAATTCCCAGTCGGCATCGCCATTATAAAACTGGCAACGGGTGCGGCCATGAACCGTAATCATCTGAATGCCGGATTCCTCGGCGATTTTGGCAAGGCTTGGAGCATTGCGGCTGGCGTCATCCCAACCCATGCGCATTTTTAAAGTGACAGGAAGTTTTACCGCCTTGACGGTCGCCTCTAAAATTTTCGCAGCATGGGATTCATCGCGCATCAGGGCCGAGCCAGCATAGCCATTCACCACTTTTTTGGCCGGACAGCCGAAATTAATATCGATAATGGCGGCGCCCTTATCTTCGTTTAATTTGGCGGCTTCAGCCATTCTTTCCGGTTCGCACCCCGCCAATTGCACGGCCATCGGAAATTCTTCCGGCACATTTTCCGCCATGCGGATAGCTTGGCGGCTTTCCCGGATCATGGCCTCGCTAGCGATCATTTCCGAGACTACCAAACCCACACCCAATTTTTTGACCATTTTACGAAATGGCAAATCGGTAACGCCCGACATCGGCGCTAAAATCACCGGCGCATCGATTTTTAAAGGGCCGATTTTAATGGGTGTAAAAGGCCGCGCTAGAACTTCAAGCGGTTCTGGGGTGGAAGTTTCACTAACCTCCCCCGCCTCTTCTTCGGTCGTGCAGCAATTTTCTAAAAGCATGAGCCTATATGCCTAAATTTTAGGCAAATGAAAAGCGGTATTTTATTGCCCGCGCGATATAAGGATTCTATAAGCGCTTTGCATGTCAACCATCGCCCTTATTGTCGCCGCCGGCCGCGGCACGCGTTTTGCGCCAAGTGGACTTCCTAAGCAATATCAAAAGCTGGGCAGCAAGCCGGTATTACGCTGGTGCTTAGAGGCATTTGAAAACCATCCGGAAATTTCCAAAATCGCGGTCGTGGTTCATCCGCAAGATATCGATATTTACGCCGAATGCATCGATGGCTTACAAAAAATGCTGCCCCCGATTGTCGGTGGCGTCACGCGCCAAGAATCGGTCGCGCGCGGGTTAGAGGAATTAAAAAATCATTCGCCGCGCTTTGTTTTAATTCACGATGCGGTCAGGCCCTTTGTCACCAATGAATTGGTCGACCGCATTTTAGCCGCGCTGAAAGATCATAAAGCGGTGCTGCCGGCGCTTGCGGTGACCGATACGATTCACCAAAAAAATCCAAAAAACCAAACCCAGCGGCTGTTAGAGCGGCAATATTTGGCGGCGGCGCAAACCCCGCAAGGATTTTTCTTTGAAGCGATTGTCGAGGCGCATAAAAAAGCCGCGACCGCTACGGTTGATTTCACCGATGATGTCGCGGTGATTCAAGCTTTCGGCACGCCGGCGCAAATTGTGGAAGGCGATCCGCGCAATATCAAAATCACCAGCCCGGAAGATATTTTACGCCTGGAACAGCACCTATATCCCACCAGCCGCCTAAAATTCGGCCAGGGCTTTGATGTGCACCGCTTTAAAAAAGGCAAAAGCGTGCGCTTAGGCGGCATCGACATTCCGTTCGACAAATCGCTGGACGGCCATTCCGACGCCGATGTGGTGCTGCACGCGATTTGTGATGCGATGCTGGGCTGTATTAGCGCCGGCGATATTGGCGTGCATTTTCCGCCACATGACGAAAAATGGCGCGGAGTTGATTCCGCCGTGCTGGTGGCGGAAGTCCTGAAATTACTGGCGCAAAACCACGCTAGCTTGCAGCAGGCCGATATCACGGTTTTGGCCGAAGCGCCTAAAATCGGCCCGCACCGCGATCAAATGCTCGACCGTTTGGCAGAAATTCTGCAGCTGCCGCGCACCGCGATCAATGTCAAAGCTACCACGCTTGAGGGGCTTGGCTTTATCGGGCGCGGCGAAGGGATTGCGGCGCAAGCTATCGTCAGTGTAAGGATAGAAGGATGATTAAAGAGATTTTTGCCCGTTACCCCAAACTTGCTCCTGGAATTGTTACGGTCGGCGGTATTGGGCGCATGCAGCCGGCGCCCGGCACTTGGGCCTCGCTTGCCGCGCTGGTGGCCGGGCTGGTGCTGGTGCGGTTAATCGGATTTTTATTGTTTATTGGTTTGCTGGTGGCATTGGCTTGGATTGCTTTGCGCGCCTGCGAAGAAGTTTTGCAAGGCCAAGAGGATCAAGACCCTTCTTGGATCGTTATTGATGAAGTGATTGGCCAATGGGTTGCGATGCTGCCGGCCTTGGCTATGCCATGGCTTGCCTTTGTCAGCTTTGGCGTGTTCCGGGCGCTGGATATTTTAAAACCCTGGCCGATTAATATAGTGGAAGAAAAATGGCAAAGCCCTCTCGGCGCCATGCTGGATGATGTAGTGGCGGGCGTGATCGCCGGCTTTGCCGTCGCCGTGCTGGGCCAGGCTTTTCTTTAAGCCATGCTTTTCCCCGCTCCTTTTTTGAACCAGGCAGCGGAAATTATCAAAACCTATGCCGCGCAAAAAAAACAATTGGCCTTAGCCGAGTCTTGCACTGGCGGGTTGATTGCCGCGGTTTTAACCGAAATTCCCGGTTCCTCGGCCGTAGTAGAACGGGGTTATGTATGTTACGCCAATCAAGCCAAGATGGATGATTTGCATGTTGCGCCGGGGATATTGGAAAAGCATGGCGCGGTCAGCGCGGAAGCAGCCGAAGCCTTGATTCAAGGCCTGTTTAAAAACTCTTCCGCCCCAATCGCTTTAAGCGTAACCGGCATCGCCGGGCCCACAGGCGGCAGCGCGGCAAAGCCGGTTGGGTTGGTATTCCTTGCTTTGGCCAAGCGCGGCGATGCGGTGATGGTTGAACGGCACGTGTTTAAAGGCGGCCGTCAGGAAATCCGCCTGGCCGCGCTTCAAAGAGCCTTGGAACTATTGCTTAGCGTATAATTCTTCCGCGCGCTTTTCAAATGCCTTGACCATGCGCTGCACGGCTTGGTGAAACAAAGGCTGCATCGCCCCTTGTAAGAAGACCGAGCGGAATTCGAAATCAACCGCAAAACGGATCATACAGCCTTTGCCATGATCTTTAAATTCCCATTCGTTTTTTAAATACGTGAAAGGCCCGGCAATTTCTTCGACCGTAATTTTTTGGCCCGGCTCTAGCAATACGCGGCTGGTGAATTTTTCACGCAAGATTTTCCAGCCTACCGTTAAAGCGGCTTTTATTTCTGTTTCCTTTCTTTCCAGGATTTTGGCCTCTAAGCACCAAGGCAAAAAGGCCGGGTAAGATTCAATATCCGCCACCAACTGATACATTTGGGCGGGTTTAAAAGGAACAAGGCGATGCTCGGTATGGCTGGGCATGCGCTGTTATAGGAATTTTACGCTTAAATTTCCACTCTTAGAAATTTAGGCCTTAATTGGCGGGAATACCGGCGGCGCTTGAACTGCCCGAAGGCGCAGGCGGCGGAGGTGGCGGCGGCGCCATAATGGCCATTACCGTTCCATTGCTGGAAGAAGAGGATGAAGATGGCGCCTTAGCAATCATCACCGGCGGCGCTTGATATTTGCCATTACCTTGCTTGGCTAGCCGGCGTTGTTCGGCGGCGAAAGCGGCGGCGGATTTAGAAGGCATGGTGCGGGAATAGCGCTGTTCGGCGGCATAATCGGCTTGGGCGGTGACTTCTTTGATTGCCTCGGCCAAGGGATTGCGCCGTCCGCGGGAAGAAGAATAAACAGGGTAATTGACAGCCGGAACATTTACATAGGCCATTCTGCTTCGTGTCAAGCTAGGGCCGGAATAATATTGGGAAATAGTGGGATTGGCGATGCGGGTGGCGGAAGAATATTCTTCCGCATGCACCGGCGCGGCAAAAAGCAGGGTGATAATTCCCAGAATAGCGGTGTTGAAGTTGAAATTAAGATTTTTCGCCATCACCCCAAACCTGTTTAAAGTAATTTTTATTAGTATTATTACAAGGTTACCATTTCGGTCTTTTCATGTCAAGCCAAAAGTTAATTTTATAATAAAAATATAATTATTAATGGTTAATATGAAATATAATTTATTTATTGCTTATAAAATAGAAGATTTAATTCTTAAATTGTTCCAAAAGGGAAACTATAAAACCGGCGCTAATTTTAAGAATCCAAGGTCCGGCTGGGGGGCATATCAATAGTTACAGTGGTGCCCTTATCCACCACGCTTTCTAAATGCAGGGTGCCGCCATGCAGCTCGACCAGGGATTTGGTGATGGGAAGGCCCAAGCCGGTGCCCTTAAAGCGCCTGGCTACTTCGCTATCGACCTGAATAAAAGGCTCCATTGCCCGTTCCAAATTTTCGGGGGCAATGCCAATGCCCTGATCTTGCACTTGCAGGCGGATGCCCCGGTCGGGCCGTAAGGCGATATTTACCTTAATAGTGGTGTCGGGCTTGCTGAATTTCACCGCGTTGGAAAGCAGATTAGTCAGAATTTGCGTAACCGCCCGCTTATCGGCTTTCAGCTTGGGGAAATTTTCGGCGATTTGAATATCCAGCTTTAAATTATTTTTAGGCAGCTCGAAATGCAGGAAAGCGGTGACGCGTTTTAGAATTTCGCCAATATCGACCGCCTCATCAAATAAATCAAAGCGCCCCTCCTCCATCTTGGAAAGATCGAGGATGTCTTTAATCAAGGTCAATAAATGCTGGCCGCTGTTGAAAATATGATCGGCATATTCGACATAGCGTTTATTGCCAACCTCCCCCAAAATTTGGGTTTGAATCGCCTCGGAAAAACCCATAATCGCATTTAACGGCGTGCGCAGCTCGTGGCTGACATTGGCTAGAAACCGGCTTTTGGTGCGGTTGGCGGTTTCCGCGACCTCCTTGGCGCGGCGCATTTCTTTGACCGCCTCTTCGCGTTTGATGGTTTCAGTATTGAATTTATCGACCACCAAATTATATTGCGCGGCGATTTGCCCGGCCTCGGTTGCAGGCTCGACTTCGACTACTTTGCTCCAATCGCCGCCTTGACGCTGATGTTCCATCGCTTGCAGCAAATTATTGATGGCGGTGGAAGCGCCGTGTTCGGCGATATTTAGGCCGATTTTTTCGGCATTCGGATCAACCCGCAGTTTGAATAAACGGTCAACCAGGGAGAGAAAAAGATAGCCAACGAAAAAGCTGTAGGCGCCGATCATAATAATCCCCAGCAGCTGCACCCGCAATTGTTCAAACCTTGTTAGGCCGGTTAAAAAGTTTTCCGGGTCGGGGAAAATCGCAACCGCCAGCGTACCCCAAATTCCGGCGAATAGATGGGCAGGCACTGCGCCGGTCGCATCGTCGATTTTTTCATAAATCATGTAATGAGTGGCGGCATAGCAAATCGCGCCGCCGATTCCGCCGATTAAAAACGCGTCGCCCGGTGAAATCATGTAGGCGCTGGCGGAAATACTGACCAACCCTGCCACAGTTGCGTTAATGCTGCGCACCACATTGGGGCGGCCGGTTAGAATGCGGGATAAAATCAGCGCCATAATCCCGCCCCCGGCGCCGCCCAGGACGGTGTTAATCATAATAGTGGGGATTAGATTGACGCTGAAAGTCGGCAAACTTCCGCCGGTAAAGCCGAACCAGCCGATCCATAGCAATAACAAACCAAGGCCTGCTTTAGGCAGGTCGGATCCTTCAATTGGCCTGTTGCCGGGGCCAAAACGGCCAATGCGGGGGCCGATGATAATCAGCGCGGCTAAGGCGAACCAGCCGCCGACCGAATGCACCACGGTGGCGCCGGCGAAATCGATAAAGCCCATCGCGCCTAAAAATCCGGCTTCGGTATTGGCGATGGTGCCGGCCCAGGCCCAGTGGCCGGCAACCGGGTAAATCACGCCCGATAAAATGATCGAAGTGACCATATAGCCGGAGAAACGCATGCGTTCAGCCACGGCGCCTGAAACAATGGTGGCGGCAACGCCGCAAAACGCCATCTGGAATAGAAAGAACGCCGACAACCAGCCCGATTCCAAGTTCGAGAAGGCGAACATGCTGGTGCCGTAAATGCCGTAGTAAGTAGCGCCGAACATAATGCCAAAGCCGGTCAGCCAAAAAACCAGCGAGGCGATGCAAAAATCGACGACGTTTTTGCCGGCGACGTGAATCGAGTTTTTCGCGCGCACCAAACCACTTTCGATACAAACGAAACCCGCCTGCATCAAAATAACCAGGATGGCGCATAAGACCAGCCACAGCACGTCGAGCGATTCTTTAAGACCCTCCATCGGTATATTTTAACTTCTTTACAGGGTGGGAGGTAGGAAAAACAATAAAAGCAGGATTTTTTGTTTGGGAATAAGAGCTTGCAAGTTATTTTTTGCCTTGCAGCATCTCTTCCCGCGCTTGGCGCAGTTTTAGGAAATCGCTGTCCGCATGATAGGAAGAACGGGTAAGTGGCGAAGAAGAAACCATCAAAAATCCCTTGCCGCGCGCGAGCTTGGCGTAGGATTCGAATTCTTCGGGTGTAACGAAACGGTCAACCGCATGATGTTTCGGCGTGGGCTGTAAATATTGGCCGATGGTCAGGAAATCGACATCAGCCGCGCGTAAATCATCCATCACTTGCGCGACTTCTTCTTTCGATTCGCCCAAGCCCACCATAATGCCAGATTTGGTGAACATGCTTGGATCTTTTTGTTTTACATAATGAAGTAATTGTAAGCTGTTGAAATACCGCGCACCTGGACGCACGCTGGCATATAAACGTGGCACGGTTTCAAGATTATGATTGAATACATCGGGCCGGGCTTTGATAACAATGTCGGGTGCGCCATCTTTACGTAAAAAATCGGGCGTTAGCACTTCAATGGTGGTGCCAGGCGAAAGGGCGCGGATTTTATTGATGGTTTGGGCAAAATGATCGGCCCCGCCATCATCTAAATCATCGCGATCAACCGATGTAACCACTACATGCTTTAAGCCAAGCTTGGCGACTGCCGTTGCCACATTATCCGGCTCATGTGGATCAAGCTTGTCGGGTTTGCCGGTCGCTACATTGCAAAAGGTGCAGGCGCGCGTGCAAACGCTGCCAAGAATCATGAAGGTTGCGTGTTTTTTACTCCAGCATTCGCCGATATTGGGGCATGCCGCCTCCTCACACACTGTATAAAGTTTTAAATCGCGCATTAATTCGCGAGTTTCGTGATATTCCTTTGATACCGGCGCCTTCACCCGAATCCATTCGGGTTTTCGCTTAATCGGATTATCCGGGCGATGCGCCTTTTCCGGATGACGAAGGCGCGTTTCAACCGGCATGCCCTCGCGCGCCGAAATGATAAAATCTTGTAAAGTCAGGCCGTCATCCATCATCTTTTACTCAAACCTAGCTTATCCTGAGCTTGTCGAAGGATATTTGTGCCCATGGTTCGACAAGCTCACCATGAGCATCTTTTCTAAAAATGAATCACCTTACCATAGGCGTCAAGCACCGATTCATGCATCATTTCCGACAAAGTGGGATGCGGGAAAACGGTATGCATTAAATCAGCTTCTGTTGCTTCCAAAGTTTTGGCGATGCCGAAACCTTGAATTAATTCGGTGACTTCCGCGCCAATCATATGGGCGCCCAGCATTTCACCGGTTTTGGCGTCAAAAATGGTTTTGATTAGGCCTTCAGCTTCGCCCAGGGCAATCGCCTTGCCATTGCCCATATAGGGGAAGCGGCCAATTTTAATATCCAAACCCAGTTCCTTGGCGCGCTTTTCGGTTAAGCCAATACTGGCGATTTGCGGCAAGGAATAGGTGCAGCCCGGAATCAATTCGCGCTTTAAGGGGTGGACGTCGTTTACCTTGGCGATTTTTTCGACGCAAATCACGCCTTCATGGCTTGCCTTATGTGCCAACCAGGGCGGCGCTGTGACGTCACCAATAGCATAAATGCCGGCCTCCGCCGTTTCGCACCATTCGTTGGTGACGATATGGCCCTTTTCGACTTTTACCTTGGTGGATTCCAAACCTAAATTTTCGGTGTTCCCCACAATGCCAACCGCGCTGATGACGCGGTCAAATACAATTTCCTGCGCCTTGCCGCCAACTTCGATTGTGGCCTTAACATTATTGGCGCTTTTATCCAGCTTTTTAACTGCACCGCCGGTAATAATCTTAATGCCCTGTTTTTCAAAGGCTTTGCGGGCGAAGGTGGAAATTTCTTCATCTTCCACGGGCAAAATGCGGTCAATCACTTCCACCACGGTCACTTCGCTGCCCATATGGCGGTAGAAGGAGGCGAATTCAATGCCGATAGCGCCGGAACCAATTACCAAAAGCGATTTGGGCAATTCGGGCGCGATCATGGCCTCGCGCGAAGTCCAAACCAGCTTGCCATCGGGTTCCAAGCCAGGCAAAACGCGCGGCCGCGCGCCGGTGGCGACAATAATATGTTTCGCCGTCAGTTCAGCAACTGGCTTGTTATCTTTAGTAACCGAAACCTTGCCCTTGCCCGCCAATTTGGCGTGGCCGTCAAAGACAGTGATTTTATTTTTTTTCATTAAATGGGCGATGCCGGCGGAAAGTTTTTTCGATACATCGCGCGAACGGGAAATGACTTTGGCCCAATTTAATTTAGGCGCAGCGACTTCGATACCGAAGGCGTCGGCATGTTTGATGAGATGGTGTACCTCAGCAGTGCGGAGCAACGCCTTGGTCGGAATACAGCCCCAATTCAGGCAAATGCCGCCCAAATGCTCGCGCTCCACCAGCGCCACTTTCATTTTTAGTTGTGCGGCGCGGATAGCGGCGACATAACCGCCGGGGCCACCGCCGACAACGATAAGATCGAAATTTGTATCCATTCTTACCACATACTTACTCATGGTTCGACAAGCTCACCATGAGCGATTTTTACTCTAGCTCATCCTGAGCTTGTCGAAGGATGAGCGTTGATCTTAAGCAACCATCAAATAAGGCTCTTCAATGAAAGCCTTAAACGCCTTTACAAATTCAGCGCCGACCGCGCCATCGATCGCGCGATGGTCAACCGACAAAGTGCAGGTCATGATATTGGCAATGGCAAGTTCGCCATTTTTTACAATTGGGCGCTGTTCGCCCGCCCCTACCGCCAAAATAGCGCCTTGCGGCGGGTTGATGATGGCGCCAAATTCCTTGATGCCATACATGCCCAAATTCGAAATGCTGAAACTGCCGCCTTGATATTCTTCCGGCTGCAATTTACCGGCGCGGGCGCGTTCGGCCAAAGCGCCCATCTCTTGAGAGATTTGCTTTAAGCCCTTTTGCTCGATGCTGCGCAAAACCGGGGTGATCAACCCGCCCGGAATGGCGACTGCGACAGAAATATCAACCGTTGAATATTGCAAAAGCCCCTGCTCGGTCCAAGATACGTTCGCATTCGGAACTTTCATCAATGCCGCGGCGGCGGCCTTAATCACAATATCGTTCACCGAAATTTTAACGCCTTCCTCTTTAAAGCGTTCATTCAATTTACGGCGCATATCAAGCAGCGAATCGATTTCGCAATCAACCGTTAGATAAAAATGCGGAACCGTTTGCTTGGATTCGGTCAAACGTTTGGCTATCACTTTGCGCATCATTGAATGCGGGATCAATTGCGGGCCGGCGCCAGATGCGATAGAAGCAGCGGGAGCAATCGAAAAACCCTGGGGCGCCGAAGCCATTTTACTGCCCCCGCCTTTAAGCGCGGCCTCGATATCGGCCTTTACAATCCGTCCGCGCGGGCCCGTGCCCTTTAGGCCCTTTAAATCAAGATTGCCCTGTTTGGCCAAGCGGCGGGCCAAGGGAGTTGAAAATATGCGTTCGGAGGAAGCCATCAAATCACCTAAGAATTAAGATCGGCGTAGCGGTATTTGCCATCGCGCCATTCGTAAAAACGCATCATGGGGGCGCTAACTTCCCCCGTTTTATTAAAAGAAATTTTACCTAAGATGGTATCAAATTCACCCTGATGCAGGGTACGGGATAGTTTTGTAAAATCAACGCTATTGCTGCGGGTAATAGCCTGCGCCGCTGCCTGTACCGCCGCATAGACATAATAGCTATAGGTTTCAGGTTTATAACCGGCAGCCTTAAAGCGCGCCAATAACTCTTTGCCGCCCGGTTCATATTCGGGATTGCGCGGACCGGTGAAAATAATGCCGTTACCTGCCTTGCCGGCTACACTCCAAAATTCGGAAGTAAGCAGCGCATCAAAGCCAAAAAATTGCGCCTGATAGCCTTGATCATTGGCCTGGCGCATCATGCCGCCCGCCTCGATCGGAAATAAGCCCATGGCGACGGCATCAAATTTTTCCGCCTTTAATTTGGTGACCAGCACACTGAAATCACGCTCGCCCGCATTAATTGCAAAAGTCTCGATTTTAGCGAAATTCTTTTTATCAAGTTTTCCTTCGATCGCATCAATGATGCCCTTGCCCCAAACTTTTTTATCGTGAATCAAGGCTATTTTTTTGCCTTGAAATGATTTGGCAAGGTGGGCCGCCATCATATCGGCTTGATAATGATCGGGCGCGGTAATACGGAAAAGAGAGGAAATTCCAGGTTCGGTGATTTTGTCATTGGTGCCGAAGGGGAATTGAACAATTTGCTCTTCGGCATAAATTTCCATGGTGGGAATTACGGCCATGGAACATAGGCTGCCAAACATTATCGCCGGACGCGGATTTTGCGCGGCTACACGGTTGGCGACCGCTACCGCCTGCTTGGCGTCACAGCCATCATCTTCCATCTTGGCGATTACTTTTTGGCCCAAAAGCCCGCCCTTGGCATTTAAATCGGCAACCGCCAGGCCAGCGCCTGCCTTAATTTGCTCGCCATAAGCAGCGGTATCGCCTGAAAAGGGGCCGGAGAAGGAAAAAATAATTTCAGCGCTTGCCGGAAGGCTAAACAACAATAACACGCAAAGTAAAAAATAACGCATGTTTAACTCCTATATAAAACCGCCTTGCTGGCCTGAATCACATCGGCCACTTGCGGCAGCGACATAGCTTCCAAGTTTGCAGCATAAGGCAATGGGATATCTTTACCCGTCACGCGGATCGGCGGCGCATCGAG
>JBFXCK010000019.1:0-22446 GCA_050182275.1 Dongiaceae bacterium
CCCGGCCACGTTATCGAAGTCGATAAAAAATTATTGCTGGTAGTCCGCGTCGAGCACCGCACCCCCGGCAATTTGCGCGCTTTCGTGCAGGTCGAAGCCAAAGACGTGCAATCGGGCACCAAGCGCGATTTCCGCTTCAGTTCAACCGAAATGGTCGAGCGCGCCTTCATCGAGGAGATTCCCTATCAATATCTTTATAATGACGGCGAAGTGTATACTTTTATGAATAACGAAAATTACGAGCAAATCACTATCAACCGCGATTTCCTGGGCGATTCGGTCGATTTTCTGCAAGATAATATGACGGTCGATATTTCCATGCATGAAGGCAAACCGATCTCCATTGTTTTGCCCGAAACCGTAGTGATGGAAATTGTCGAATCCGAACCCGTGGTCAAAGGCCAAACCGCCGCCGGCGGCTATAAGCCCGCGAAATTGTCGAACGGCATCCGCGTGATGGTGCCGCCCTTTGTCGCCAGCGGCGAAAAAGTAGTGGTCAATACCGTTACCCGCGAATATGTCGAGCGGTTCAAAGGCTAATGGGTCAGCCCTCTCCCCTTATGACCGTGATCGAGGCGGCGGCGCGTAAAGCCGCCCGCAGCGTTTTGCGCGATTTTAATGAGGTTGAGCATTTGCAAGTCTCGCGCAAAGGCACGGCCGATTTTGTCACTGCCGCCGATAAAAAATGCGAAGACACGCTCCGTCATGAATTGCTAAAGGCGCGCCCCACTTTTGGCTGGTTGGGCGAAGAAACTGGCGAAGTAAAGGGTGATGGCGAACACCGGTTTATCGTCGATCCGATTGACGGCACGCATAATTTTATGCATGGCATTCCGCATTTTGCGATGTCGATCGGGGTTGAGCAAAATGGTGAAATTATCGCCGCCCTGGTTTATCAGCCTTTATTGGATGAGCGTTATTGGGCGGAAAAAGGCAAAGGCGCTTTTTTAAATCAGCGCCGCCTGAAAGTTTCGGCGCGCGATAAAATCGAAGATTGCATTTTGGCGCTTGGCTATGTCGAAGATGAACCGGCCTATCTTGACCGGGTTTTCCCCCTTTATGTAAGGCGCGGCATGCGCTCGATGGGTTCGGGCACCTTGGATATGGCCTATGTAGCAGCGGGGCGCTTTGATGGGATGTGGATCAGGAAATTCTACCCCTGGGATGTTGCGGCCGGGCAATTGCTGGTTAAGGAAGCCGGAGGCATGATTAGCGAAATCAACGGCGGCCCCATTACGCCTGTCAGTTCCAGCGTGATCGCCGCCAATAAGGCGGTTTACCCGCAATTATTGGAAATGATAAGGCCAGATTCGAAAACCGATTGAGGCAGGGCTCCGCTTTTGCTACGCTGTTCCGGTTGAAAAACGCAGGAGTTAGTTTGGTACTTAATTTACGTCCTTTATTGCTTGCCGCCTGTCTTTTGGGAACGCTTGGCGTTTTTCCGGCCTATGCGGCTATGAATAACGTAGCGGTTGATCAAGATGTATTGAATTCCTTGGGCCAGCCCCCCAATACCGCTTCTTTGTATATCGCTTGGCGCCAGGGCGGCTCGGCCCAGCCGGAAAGGGTTGGCGGTTATTATCCGTTTTCTCCCGAATATCCGGAACGTGGCGTTACTTCGGCTTTGCAAGCGCCCCCTAGCCATATGCCGAAAAGCCGCGTAATTCCGGCCTCGAAAGCCAAGCCAGGCGGCGTATTTTCTGAAATTACGCCGGCAATGGCTCAAGCTACCCGTATGCCGGAAAGCCGCGTGATGTGGGAATCCATGCCGCTTATGCCGCCCAAGGGCTATGGCATGGGAATGCCGAAACCTAAACGCAACGCCGATAATTGGCCCACTTTGCCCAGCCGCGTAATTAGCGTGGCGCCCTATGGCTATGATCAAAATTTACGGCCGGAACGCAACCTGGCTAATGAATGGGGCCACCGCCGGGTCGATGGCATGCCGGGCATGGAAATGCCGGGGGGCAGCGTGACCGCCATTAAATTCGAATTTGGTGAAACCGATTTGCCCGATGGCGCGATTGAAAAATTGAAAACCGCCGCCAATGAAATCAAAAATGGCAATGGCCGCGCGCAATTATTCGGTTATGCCTCGGCCGAGGGCCAGGATTTAAGCCGCGTGCGCCGCACCGCCTATAGCCGCGTTTTGGCGGTGCGCAACGCCTTAATTCAAATGGGCATCGCCGGCGCGCAGCTTAGCGTCAAGGCCATGGGCATCGCAACCGATAATGGCCCGCCCGATAGGGTAGATGTGGCGGTTGGCCGTTAATTAGGCGGCGCGCTGAAGTTTGTTAAATATTATAACTGCAGCAATGGCGTTAGTTGGGTCAAGAGAAGGGGATGTGCCATATTTTTCTGTGGGAAGCGGGTAGGCGCGCTGTGCATTCACCGAAGGGGTAATGCCCCAATCCAGCAATTGCAGGTAAGCCGCTTCTGTTCCCACCCGGCCAAGCTGCATTTGAAAAGCCTCAATAAATAAAGTGTCCAAATACCCAACGGAAGATTCGCTGTCTTTTAGCTCGGCATCGGCTTCGATCGCTTGTTTCAGCGCTTGATGCACAATGGGGGATTGGTGAGTCATGCCCCCGGTTTTAATGCTGTGGGCAAATAATTCGATAAGCGGAACTGCTTCTTCATAGGGAAGATGAGTTTCCCCCTGTGCTAATTCGGTTGTAATTTTTTCTGCATGATGCAAGGCATCGTCAAGATTCATTTCTTGAGCGGTTGGCGCTGTGGAAACTATACTCATGTAACCCTCCGTTATTTTTGGCAAAGAGGGCTTTGTATAGGAATTCCGGCTTTAAAACAATCAGCTCGCTTCGCGCTGCAGCAATTGCGGCAATTCCCGCAAATCAAGGATTTCCGCCGGTTTTCCTTGGTGGGTTAATTTTCCATGCTCTAACACCATTATACGATCGGCGTTTCTTAAGGTGCTTAAGCGGTGGGTAATGACCAAAGTCGTGCGTTTTTGCATTAATTTATAGAGCGCTTGCTGAACCAAGCTTTCATTTTCCTGATCCAATTGGCTGGTGGCTTCATCCAGCAAAAGAATCGGCGGGTTGCGCAAAATTGCGCGGGCAATCGAAATCCGCTGACGCTGCCCGCCCGATAGGCGCACCCCTTTTTCGCCGACAAAAGTATCAAGCCCTTCCGGAAGGCGGGGCAAGAATTCATCAATTAAGGCGGCGGCACAGGCATGGCGCAACTCATCTTCATTTGCTTCGGGCCGTCCGTATAAAATGTTCTCGCGCAAACTGGTGGAGAAAATCACCGGGTCTTGGCTGACCAGGCCGATGGATTTGCGCAATTCTTGCGGCAAAATATTTTTGCAATCAATGCCGTCGATTAAAATTTGGCCTTGCGCCGGATCATAAAAGCGCAAGAGTAATTGAAAAATGGTGGTCTTGCCGCTGCCCGACGGGCCGATGATGCCCAATTGCTCGCCGGTCTTAACCGTGAAATTGATATTTTGCAAAATCAAATGGCCGGGGCGGGCCGGATAAGTAAAACTCACTTCTTTAAATTCAATCTCGCCGCGATGGGGCAGCGGCAAAGCCACCGGATTAAGCGTGACAATCACAGGTGCGGTGTCAAGCAGCTCGATGATGCGTTCAGTTGAGCCGGCGGCGCGCTGCAATTCGCCGGTGATTTCAGATAAGGCCGCAACCGAGCCCGCTACCACTACGGCATAGAAAACAAATGCCGCCAATTCCCCGCCGCTTAAGGTTCCTTCAATCACGCTATAGGCGCCCAGCCACAACACAATCGCAATTGCGCCCAGCACCAGGCCGATTAATAGGGAAGAAAGCAAAGCCCGCAACCGCGTCCGGCTGAGCGCGGCGTCGAAGGCGCGCTCCACCCGCTGACTAAAATGCGCTTGATCAATTGCTTCATGGGTAAAAGCCTGTACGGTTTTAATGAAATGCAGGCTTTCATCCAGGTAAACCGATACATCGGCAATGCGGTCTTGCGCCAGGCGGGAAAGTTTCCGCACCTTCCGGCCAAGGAAAATCAAAGGAATCAGCACCAGGGGCGCCACCAATAGCACCAGGCCGGTCAATTTCGCGCTGGTGATAACCAGCATGCTGCCCGCACCCAGCAATAATAATCCATTGCGCAGCGCAATCGGCAAGCTGGTGCCGACCACGGTTTGAATTTGCGCAGCATCGGAAGTAAGGCGCGCCACAATTTCACCGGTTTTAGCGGTTTCAAAAAACGGCGCATCCAAGGTTAGCAAATGTTCATATAAAGCGCGTCTGATGCCGGCAATTACGCCTTCGCCGATCCGGTTGACAAAATAAAGCCGGGCGAATCCCGCCATCGCCAAAACCACAATAATCGCCAGCAAGGTTAGAAAAACAATATTGATATGGGCAGTATTGGCGCTGCTTAATCCTTGATCGACCACATTGCGCAAGCCCATGCCGAAAGCCAGCACCGCGCCCGATGAAACCATAATCGCCAGGCTTGCGAAAAAAATATCGCTGCGGTAGGGGCGGATGAAGGGCCATAATTGCCGCAACATCCCGATTCTTTGAATGGGCAAATGATCGGCCATTATTTCAAACTTTGCTAAAGGGGGGAGAGGGGGTTAGTTCCGCATTCAAGCGGTCGACTAAACTTATTTTATCAGCGCGGGTCGAAATCCAATCTTGGCTGGCCTCATCGAAGGCGTAATGGGAAGCGCCGCTTTGGGGGGAAGAGAGCCAAATTTGCTGGTTCGGCAAATGGCGGTTTAAAAGATAGGTTGCGCCACTATCCAGGATAATGGTTAAAACCCCGTCTTTCAGGTCGATATCGGCTTTTAAGCCCGCTTCCGCCTGCTGAAACAGCCGGTTTAGGGCCTTTTCAGCCAGTAAGGGGAAGTTTTTTTGATTCATAGCCCTTGCCTATCAAGGCTTTTGCCGCTATACAAGCCCTTTCGTACAGGCAATAAAAGCGCTAGAGGCAGCTATGAAACCGAACATTCATCCCGACTATCATGAAATCACCGTTGTTTTGACGGATGGCACCAGTTATCAAACCCGCTCTACCTGGGGCAAGGCGGGCGATACTTTGCGCCTGGAAGTCGACCGTAAATCCCACCCCGCCTATACTGGCGGCGCGCAAAGACTGGTTGATACCGGCGGCCAATTGGCCCGCTTTAACAAGCGCTTTGCTTCGCTGGGCGTTAATTCCGCCAATTCGCTGCAAGAGGCGCCCAAGGCCAAGCCGGCTGCAAAACCAGCGGCGAAATAGCTTCTTTCAGGCTTAAGCGCTATCAAAGCCCTACTAGCAGTAGGGCTTTTTGCGTTTGCGAAGCCTATCTATTGACATTGATGGCCATTCTTGTATTTCTTGCAGCAACGAGACCGGGTGGTTCTGGTTTCCTGTCCTTTGCAAAGGGTGCTGATGGGGTTCTATCCTCTATCGCGCTGGTTGCGCTCAAGGCAGTTGTTGACGGACTCAGGTTACGGCCTGGGCGATAAGACCCTTTATCCCCCTTTTTCCCTTGAACGGTTAAGTGATTCGGCTTTTTGCCTCGCCGTTGAAATGCCCTGCGCGCCCGAGCCTTTGGTTGATATTCATCTCGAAGGCACGGTGCTGGTGATCACCGCCAAACCGGTGGATTCCTCGGCTGCGCCTTGCGAATATTTATTTTATTTGACCGCCGCCTGCCGCCTGGCTGGCGCCAGCTTTAACGAGGGATTTTTGAACATCGATTTAGTCACCGAAGAGCCCTGGCTGCAACGTGAAGCATCACAATTGCTGCAGGCGCATAGTGTCAGGTGTTTACACCGCCGCGAATACAACGTTATATCAATGCCACAACAACAGGTGGCTTAAGTTTTTTAATTTTTAAGGAGAAAAAGATGGACAAGAATGTCGGACAAATCGACCGTATGCTGCGCTTAGTTTTGGGCGTTTTGATTTTTGGATTTTTCATGTCAATGCCGGGCGCCGAGAAATGGATCGCAATTTTGGGCTTGCTGTTAATCGCCTCCGGCCTCTTGGGCCAATGCATGCTTTACCGCATATTGGGATTTAACTCTTGCAAGTTTGATAAAAAGCCTCCGCAAACGCCCCCTGTTTAATAGATGGATTATAATTATACTGCGCTGGGGTTTTTATTTTATACCGTCATTCTGATCAGCATTATCTGGATTTCTTCACGCCGTTCTTCGGCTAGCGCTTTTTTAATCGCTGAACGTAAAGTCGGCACTTTTCGCACTCTCGCCTCATTGGTGGCGGGAATGCGCGATGGTGCGGGGTTGGCGGCTTGGATATCGCTCGCTTATCTGTATGGTTTTGGCACTTTTTCGATGACGGTGGGGCTAAGCTGCGCCCTTCTTATTCTGGCGATATTTGCGCCTACTTTGCGGCGATTGGGGGAAGAGCGCGGTTATTTATCCATCACCGATGTAATCCGCGATTATGTCGGCTCGCGCACCGCCCAAGCTACATCTTTCATTATTCTAGTCACCGCTTTTTTAATTGCGGCCGCTCAATTGTATGTTGCCGGGCGATTGCTGGGTGATATTGCAGGTGGCTCTTCCCAGGCGGGTATTTTCTTGGCCGCCTTCTTGGTTGCAGTCTATATAACTTTGGGTGGTTACCGCACCGTGACCGCAACCGATGTTTTCGAATTTTTGGTAATTATGTCGATTGCGGTTTTGCCTTTTTTAATCGGTTTACCCGATGGGGAAATGTTAGCACCTAAGGGCATAGCCATGCCGGCGGATATCAGTCTGAGCCTGACTCTAATCGCCTTTATGATCGTGTTATGTATTGGCGATGTATGGCAGCGGATTTTTTCTTCTCGCTCGGGTCAAACCGCTCGAAAAGGATTAATTATCGCGGTGCCAGTTTACGCTCTTATTAGCTTTGGCCTAATTTTAATTGGCTTTTCTTTACGTGAAATCTTGCCTACTGTTCCGGTCACCGATGTATTCTTTGCCGCTTTTACTACGCCGGCTATCGATGCGCCGTGGCGGGCTTTGTTAGCGGTATTCACTGTGGCCGCTACTTTATCGACGCTGGATACGCAAGTATTTTTATTTTCGTCGACCTTGCTTCGTTGGGTGCATAGCGCGAGAAAGCAGGATTTTTCCGATCAACAGCAAGTGCGTTTCATGCGGCGGTCGGTATGGGCTTTATTGGCGGTATTGGTGATTCTTTCTTCATTAATTCAAAATATTATTGCCTATCTTTTCGGTGCTTGTACCTTGGTAACGATTTTGCTGCCGGTGGTAATATACGCATTGTTGAGTTTGCGCAAGCCCACCCTTATTCCCAAGCGCGATGAGGCGGTGTTTATTATTTTGCTAGCGGTTGGCGCCCTTTATGCGGCGATGTTTATCGGCGGGGCTTTTGTCGATATGCGCTGGACAATATTTCCGGGGGCGCTGGCAACAGTCTTATTTCTTGCCGCCAAAACCAAAATCAAATTTTAAGATTTTTTTCTATCCAGCCTAGTGACATGGCCCATTTTACGGCCCGCCCTGGCTTCGGCTTTGCCGTAGAGATGGAGCTTGGCATGGGGGTCGCTTAAGATTTCGGCGTAATTTTCGACCGCATCGCCCAATAAATTTTTCATGCGTACATGGCCTTTGGCCTCGGTCGAGCCGAGCGGCAGGTTGCATATGGCGCGGATTAATTGTTCGAATTGACTGGTAAAGCACCCATCCATCGTCCAATGCCCTGAATTATGCGGACGGGGGGCGAACTCATTGATCAGGATTTCATCATCTTTGGCGACGAACATTTCAATCGCCAGCAAGCCATGAAGCTTTAAGGCGTTGGCGACTTTACGCGCGATAGTAGCCGCCTTTTTACTTTGCGAAGGGGTAATGGGAGCAGGGACAATGGTTTCGTCCAGGATGTGATTTTTGTGCCGGTTCTCCACGGCAGGATAAACCGCAACCGCGCCGCTGGCGGTGCGGGCGACAATTACCGATATTTCCAGGCGAAAGGGGACATAGCCTTCTAAAATGGCTGGAATATCCTCGCCTTTTACGGAATTGCCGACGCAATTTTTCCAGGCTTCATTTAAATTCGTTTTGCGGTCGATTTTAATTTGACCTTTGCCATCATAACCAAGACGTGCGGTTTTTAAAATGGCGGGATAGCCGATGCCTTTGATTGCTTTAGCCAGATCATCCGCACTACGCAAAGCGGCATAAGGGGCGGTTGCAATGCCCAATTTATTCGCGAAATCTTTTTCCTTAACCCGGTGCTGAGTAATTTCCAGCACATTCGCATTGGGGCGCACGGGAACTTTTTTCGCTAGATAACGAAGCGTTTCTACCGGCACATTTTCAAATTCCAGCGTCACCACATCAACATTTTTGGCGAACTGATCAAGCGCCGCTTCATCGCTGTAATCGGCAATGGTGGTGGCGAAAGCGACCTGGGATGCGGGCGATTCTTTTTCCGGGGTAAAAATATGGCATTTATAGCCAAGATTGGCCGCCGCCAAAGCGGTCATGCGGCCTAATTGGCCGCCGCCTAAAATTCCAATGGTTGATCCGGGCGGAAGTATCGCAGTATCACGCACGGGGATTTTCTTTCACCGCTTGGGTTTGGTTATGGCGGAATTTTGCAAGCTTGATGGCCAGCTTGCTATCGTGCAAAGCCAGGATCGAGGCCGCCAATAAGGCGGCATTAATGGCGCCCGCCTCGCCGATCGCCAGTGTGGCAACCGGGATTCCGGCCGGCATTTGCGCAATAGACAGCAAACTGTCCAGCCCTTTTAAGGTCCTGCTTTCAACCGGAACACCCAATACCGGAAGGTTGGTTAAAGCTGCAGCCATGCCGGGTAAATGGGCGGCGCCCCCAGCGCCGGCGATGATAATTTTCAATCCCCGCTGCTCGGCGTTGCTGGCATATTGATATAGCCGGTTAGGGGTGCGGTGCGCCGAGACAACTTTGGTTTCAAAGGGGATGCCGAATTTTTTCAGCATATTGGCAGTGTGCTGCAGCGTCTTCCAGTCGGATTTGCTGCCCATAATTAAACCAATAGAAGGGGAAGGTTTAGCCATCGGTAATAAAAGAGGTTGTGGGAATAGAAAATATTCCCAGGGTTGAAGGGATAAGAATTAGGCGATAATGTCGTCGAGCAATAAGCTCTCCAACTTGGAAATCTGGTCTTTTAATAAAAGCTTGCGTTTTTTGCAGCGTTGCAGCTGCAGCTGGTCCAGGGCCGAACCGCTGACCATGAGCTCGGCAATAAGCCGGTCCAGATCGCGGTGTTCGGTGCGCAGATCTTCCAGCTTTTGGCGTAGGAAATGTCGTTGATCTAGAACCATAAATCCCCGAAAGGGTCGTCTCCCTTTTCCTTCTCTATCGTGCCCCCAAAAACCTTATATACCCTAAATTTTGCCAAAATTCCATGCTTTTGTCGCTTGCCCATAGACATGGCTAACCAATTGGATTAACAAGGTTTTACGACATATAACCAAGGAATTTTTATGAGCGAAAATACTAAAAAAATTGCGGTACTCACCAGCGGGGGGGATTGCAGCGGGCTGAATGCCGTCACCCGGGCCGTTGTTCACCGGGCGATCCTGACCTATGGCTGGGAAGTCTATGGCATTATGGATGGCACCAAGGGCTTTATGGACCGCCCTTTACGGTATCGCCGTTTAACCGTGGCGGATGTTGATAGCAATTTACTGCGCCAAGGCGGCACGTTTTTGGGCACGGTTAATCACGGTGATCCGTTCGCTTTTCCGATGCAAGATGGCAGTAAAAAAGACCGCTCGAATGAAGTGATCGAAGGCTACAAACAATTGGGCCTATCGGCGATGATTTGCGCCGGGGGCGACGGCTCGCTTGCGATTTTGCGCAAATTGGCGCAGCAAGGCGGCTTAAATTTAGTGGGCGTTCCCAAAACCATCGATAATGATTTGGGCGCAACCGAAAATTCGATCGGTTATGACACAGCTTTGCAAGTCGCGACCGAGGCGCTCGACCGTTTGCAACCCACCGCAGCCAGCCATCACCGCGTGATGATTTTAGAAGTAATGGGCCGCGATGCGGGGCACATCGCGCTTGCTTCCGGTATTGCCGGCGGGGCGGATGTGATTTTAATTCCGGAAATCCCCTATAGCATGGCTTCGATTAAGCAAAAACTGCAGGAATTGCGCCAAGGCGGGCGCAACTTTGCGCTTGTTATCGTTGCCGAGGCGGTGAAAACAGAAAATAATGAACCGCTGATGAAAAACATGCATGGCGGGCAGGTGCGTTATGGCGGCATCGGCCAATATTTAGCCACCCGTATTTCCGAAGAAGTCGGCGCTGAAACCCGTGTTACTGTGCTGGGGCATGTTCAGCGCGGCGGTCAGCCTTCGCCTTTAGACCGTGTTTTGGGCTCGGCCTTTGGCGTTCATGCGGTTGATTTAGTAGCGGAAGGCAAATATGACCGCATGGTCGCCTGGCAAAATCGTAAAGTTGTCGATGTGCCGATCAAGGAGGCGATCGCCTCTTACCGGGCAGTGGAAAAGGATGGGGCATTAATTAAAACCGCCCGCGGCCTTGGAATTTGCCTGGGAGATCAAGCAGTTAAGATCGCTCAAATCGCCTAGAATAAAGTTGCTGTTATTAGTAATTTTGAAACTTAAAATTCGGTATAATCTATAAAATTTGCTTTACTATACGATTGCGGTTTTAAGACGTTCGTAATAGAGTGGTTGTATTATCGATTGATGAATATCAATCATGGGCGCCTGGCAAAGCGCAAGTAATAAAAATGCCATAAGACAGCTTGGGCCGGATGATATTGGTGGGGGATTTGAATGGAACACCCTGAAGCTTCAACTTTAACGAAAGAGGATGCTATGATGCAGGAGCATATTCGTATGCTGAAAGCTAAACACGCTCAATTGGAAGAGGCGGTGCGGGTTGAAAGCGCCCGGCCAATGCCAGACTTTTTCGTAATCACCGAATTAAAGCGCAAAAGATTGCGTTTGAAAGAAGAAATTGCCGACGCTGAAGCCGGAATGGCTGTTAAAGCCGCTTCGTAAAAATTCAAAAATTTTATACTGGAGGGGCCGTATTTTACGGCCCTTTTTATTTTAAGCCTCGAACTTCACGCCCTGGGCCAAGGGCAAATCAACCCCGTAATTGATGGTATTGGTGGCTCTTCGCATATAGTTTTTCCAGGAATCGCTGCCCGATTCACGGCCCCCGCCGGTTTCTTTTTCCCCGCCAAAAGCGCCGCCGATTTCAGCGCCCGAAGGGCCGATATTGACATTGGCAATGCCGCAATCGCTGCCTTGAGCGCTTAGGAATTGTTCGGCTTCGCGGATATTTTGGGTGAAAATGCAAGATGATAGGCCTTGCGTTACATCATTATGCATCGCTAAGGCTTCATCGAAATTCTTATAGCGCATGACATATAAAATGGGGGCGAAGACTTCTTCTTTTACTTGCGCGGTTTGGCTGGGCATGGAAAGAAGCGCCGGTTCAACATAATAGGCATGGGGGAATTGCGATTCTAACACGCGCTTGCCGCCGGCTAAAATTTTCCCGCCCTGGCTTTGCGCCTGGGTTAAAGCATGCTGCATATTTTTAAAGGCCTCCCCGTCAATTAAGGGGCCGATCAATGTTTTGCTTTCCAAGGGCGAACCGATGGGAAGCGAAGCATAAGATTTTTGCAAAGAGGCGGTTAATCGATCAGCCGCTTCTTCATGAACAATCAGGCGGCGGAGCGTAGTGCAGCGCTGCCCGGCGGTGCCCACAGCGGCGAACAAAATCGCCCGTTTGGCCAATTCCAAATCGGCCGATGGGCAAACGATCATCGCGTTATTGCCGCCCAATTCCAGGAGCGAACGGCCCAGGCGCAAAGCCACTTTGGGCGCTACTTCCTTGCCCATGCGGGTGGAGCCGGTGGCGCTGATTAAGGGCACGCGCTTGTCATTCACCAGCACATCGCCAATGGTTTTATCGCCGATAATAATTTCCGATAAACCCTCGGGCGCTTTGCCAAAGCGTTTTAGCGCTTCCTGCCATAAATGCTGGCAGGCAAGGGCGGTTAATGGGGTTTTTTCGGAAGGTTTCCAAACCACCGCATTGCCGCAAACAATCGCCAAACAGAAATTCCAGGCCCACACCGCAACCGGGAAATTAAAGGCGCTAATCACACCGATGACACCAAGCGGATGCCATGTTTCCATCATACGGTGATTGGGGCGTTCGCTGGCGATGGTAAGCCCGTAAAGCTGGCGCGAGAGGCCAACGGCGAAATCGCAGATATCGATCATTTCCTGCACTTCGCCCAAACCCTCGGAGGTGATTTTACCGGCTTCAATCGTTACCAGCTTGCCCAGTCCGGTTTTATATTCCCGTAAAACTTCGCCAAAAATACGGATTAATTCGCCGCGTTTGGGAGCTGGGACATTGCGCCATTTCAAATAGGCTTGGTGGCTAAGGGCGATTTTTTTGGTTACGTCAGCAGCCGTGTCATCGGCCAGTTTGGCGATTTCTTCGCCGGTGATGGGGCTTTTCACCACCCGTTGGCCAGCCTTTAGCTTGGCTTTATCAAGCCCAAGCTCTTCGCATAGTTGCTGGTCCAACAGGGAGGAGGTCATGCCTAGATCGCTTCGTCTAAATCATGCGGCTTTGGGGTTTCTTCAGGTGCAGCAGGTTCCGCGGCAGACGCCGGTTCAACCGGCGTTTCGGCATTGGCTGCAGGTAAAGAAGTGCCAGCGGCTTTTGCAAGGCGTTCCGCTTTCCGTTGCGCGCGGCGCAAAGCCGATTCCAAATCAGGCTGGGCGCACAGGCCTAAAGCAACTGGGTTGCGCGCTTTGATGTTGGCGCTGTTCCAATGGCTGCGGTCGCGGATGGCGGCGATCGTGGCCTTGGTGGTGCCGATCAGGCGGGCAATTTGCGAATCGCCAAGCTCGGGATGATTTTTAATCAGCCAGGCAATGCCATCGGGTTTATCCTGGCGCTTGGTGACCGGCGTATAGCGGGGGCCGCTTGAGCGTGCCTTTGGCTGTGGCAAAGTGCTTTTGGCGATTTTCAGGCGGCCACGCGGTTCTTTTTCGCAACGTTCAATTTCCTCGCGGGTTAATTGGCCACCCACGATTGGGTCGGCGCCATGAATGCCGACACTGGCTTCGCCATCGGCGATCGCTTGGACTTCCAATTCATGTAATTCGCAAAAATCGGCGATTTGCTCGAAGCTTAAAGTGGTGTGGTTCACCAGCCATACGGCGGTCGCCTTCGGCATTAATAATTTTTGGGCCATTTTTTACTCGCTTTCTTTAAATTTTACACCTGTCCCCTTAGCGCCGAGCGGGTTTTTGGCCCGGCACCCCTAAAGGACTTCATGTTTAGGGAGTACCCTTTATATAAGGCTTTCGCGGGCCAAAAGAAAGGGTTTTGTAAGCCTTTAAAGTTTAAGGATAATTTTGCCGATATGGCCGCCTTCTTCCATTCGCTGGTGGGCCTTGGCGGCATCAATAAAGGGGAAGGTGGAATCAATCACCGGCTTGATTTTACCGCTTTCCAAAAGCGGCCAGACCTTGGCCTTCAATTCGGCGGCGATGGCGGTTTTTTCCGGAACGCTTTGCGGCCGCAGGCGGGAGCCGGTGATGATGGCATGTTTTTTCATGATTTCTTGAATATCAATCTCGGCCTTTGGCCCTTGCATAAAGGCGATATGGACAATGCGGCCCTTGTATTTCAGCAGTTTTAAATGTTTAGCTAAATTCGGGCCGCCCAGCATATCGAGAATGACATCGGCTTCTTCTGTAATTTCACTGGCATAATCGTGGGTTTTATAATTGATTACTTGATCGGCGCCCAGTTTTTTTAAGGCGGCGCATTTTTCAGCACTGCCCGCGGTGGCGATCGTTTTTGCGCCGAAGGCCTTGGCCAGTTGAATGGCTGTCGTGCCAATACCGCTGGCGCCGCCTTGAATGAGCGCCGTTTCGCCGGCCTTTAATTGCCCCAGCATGAATAAATTGAACCAAACGGTGAAAAAAGTTTCCGGAATTCCGGCCGCCTCAACCATGGTCAAATTTTTAGGAACCGGCAGCGCCAAAGATTTATGGGCCACGCAATATTCGGCGTAACCACCGCCCGTGACTAGGGCGCAAACTTTTTCGCCAGTGCCTTCGATTTCCCCGGCCACCTCCAGGCCCAAAATATCGGATGCGCCGGGCGGGGGCGGGTATTTGCCCAGGCGCTGCAAAATATCGGGGCGGTTTAATCCGGCGGCATGCACTTTTAGCAACACTTCGCCCGGGCCCGGAACAGGCTTCTCCCGGTCGATGATTTTTAAAGCTTGTCCTTCGGCAATAATCGCGCGCATAATTTTTTCTAGCAATTTTTAGGAGAAAAAGCCATGTGGGATGATGAAGATAAGAAACCGCAAGCTAAAAGCCCGCGCAATTTGAAAATCCTCTCGGTCAAGGAATTAGAGGAATATATCGAGGAATTAAAGGCCGAAATCGCCCGCGTGCAAGACGCCATCAATCTCAAAAAAGACGTCAAAGCCGGGGCGGCGGCGCTGTTTAAAAAATAACTAGGCGGCTTTACGCTTTTTCCACATATCTATCAAATCATTGGCGGCGCTTAGGCCTTTAAAGCCCTCTTTCAGCTTGTTGATTTTCATGACGTCTTCAATGCGGTGGCTTAAAAATTCGCGGGTCATTCCCAAATCTTTGCTGTCGTCATTCAGCCATACCACCAGGGTCGATGTATACACTCCGGCTAAAAGCAAACGCTTGGTGTAGAAATTCCAATCGCTGGAGGTGTCGCCCGCCGCGCGCCACATGGCGTCAACCGTATGGTACAATAGTTTGGTTGCAAGCCAGCCCTGGCGCTTATGAAAAATCGACGTAATGGCCTTTTTTTCGGCTGCCTTATAAGGTGCGATAATTTGCAGGCGGGTCATAACCGCCAGTATAATGCGTTCACGCACTTTCATTTTTAACAATTTGGCCTTGGAAAGCTTTTTGGTCATGGCGTCATCGGCCCAGGCGGCATAGGCCGAAAGCAAATCGTTCGGCATATCGGGAAACAGCCGCCGGGCGGTGGCGGCGTTCATTTTGATTTCCTTAGCGCCGGCGGTCAAAGCCTTCTCATTCCAGCCATAGAGCCCCGCATAGGGCAATATAGCCAGGAGCAATTTTTGACGCTCTTTTTCCAAAGAAAACCGGGGTTTTGAAGCTTTTTTAACCATGTTCACCTACCTTGATAGGCGCTCATCATAGCTTAATGCGCCGCCCTTGGCAAAAGCTATAATGTATGGTACATCATGGCCTGGCCCAAGCCGCTTTAAACAATAGATATATTGGCAGGTAAGGTTTGGGAGCTAAATTTATTCGGGAAGGAGTTGATTGTAAGTGGAAGTTATTGTTCGTGATAACAATGTCGATCAGGCTTTGCGCGTCTTAAAGAAAAAGATGCAGCGCGAAGGCATTTTCCGGGAAATTAAAACCCGCAGGCATTATGAAAAACCCTCCCAAAAACGGGCCCGTGAAAAATCGGAAGCCGTTCGCCGCTGGCGTAAAGCCTTACGGAAAAAATTAATGGCCGATGGCGTTATTTAAACCATTGGTTTTGAGCTAAAGAAAAAGCCGCCTTAAAAGGGCGGCTTTTTTGTTGGGCTTTGAAATCGTTTAGTGACCCATTCCTTTTACCAAATCTTCAGTCACTTTCTTCGCATCGCCGAATAACATCATGGTGTTATCGCGAAAGAAGAGTTCGTTTTCAACGCCAGCATAGCCGGAGGCCATCGAGCGTTTGATGAATAAAACGGTTTTGGCCTTTTCCACATCCAAGATCGGCATGCCATAAATCGGGCTTTTCGGATCGGTTTTGGCGGCGGGGTTGGTGACGTCATTGGCGCCGATAACAAAGGCAACGTCAGCCGTTGAAAAATCGCGGTTGATGTCTTCTAATTCAAACACTTCATCGTAAGGCACATTCGCCTCGGCCAGCAGCACGTTCATGTGGCCCGGCATGCGGCCTGCGACCGGATGAATTGCGTAGCGCACTTTAATACCTTCTTTTTTCAGCATATCGGCCATTTCACGTAACGCATGCTGAGCCTGCGCCACCGCCATGCCGTAACCCGGCACGATAATAACTTCGCTGGCGTTCTTTAAGATAAAGGCCGCATCATCGGCGCTGCCGGCCTTGACCGGCTTGTCGTTTTTAGCGCCGCCTATGCTGGCGGCGGCGGCTTCACCGCCAAAACCGCCCAGAATAACATTGATGATCGAGCGGTTCATGCCTTTGCACATAATATAGGAAAGAATCGCCCCCGAAGCGCCGACCAAAGCGCCCGTTACAATCAGCAAATTATTGCCCAGCGTAAAGCCGGTAGCGGCAGCAGCCCAACCGGAATAGGAATTCAGCATTGAAACCACAACCGGCATATCGGCGCCGCCAATCGGCATAATCAATAGAATGCCGATCGCAAAAGACATTGCTACCAAAAGCCAGAACAGGCTTAAATTGCCGCTTAAAACGAACATGCCGATCAGGGCCACAATCGCAAGGCCGATTACCGCGTTTAATTTATGCTGGCCTTTGAATACCAAGGGTTTGCCGCTGACAATGCCTTGCAGCTTGCCAAAGGCGATAACCGAACCGGTGAAGGTGATCGCGCCGATTGCAACGCCAAGCCCGATTTCCAAAAGCGTGGACATCGGCATATGGCCAGCCATGCCATGGCCAAAGCTTTCCGGCGCATACAGCACGGCGCCTGCTACAAATACAGCGGCCAAGCCGACCAGCGAGTGAAAAGCCGCAACCAATTGCGGCAAGGCGGTCATTTGAATTTTTTTCGCGGTGATGGCGCCAATTAAACCGCCGATCGCAATCGCCAATAAGATATTGAAATAATTTTCAACGCCGGGCTGAAGCAAGGTGGTGATAATCGCAACCGCCATCCCCGCCATGCCATAACGGTTGCCGTTTTGCGAGGTGGTCGGGTGGGAGAGGCCGCGCAAGGCCATGATGAAGCAGAAGGATGCAACTAGATAAAGCAGCGCCGAAAGATTCGCGGATAACATTATTTAGTCTCCTTCTTCTTGAACATCGCCAGCATGCGCTGGGTTACAATAAAGCCGCCGAAAATATTGACCGAGGCCAAAATCACCGCAAAGAATCCTAAAGTTTGCGCCATCCCGCCGTCAGCGGTGGCGCCAGCCGCCAAAATCGCACCCACAATAATAACCGACGACACGGCGTTGGTAACCGCCATCAAAGGCGAGTGCAAAGCGGGCGTTACGCGCCACACCACATAATAGCCAACGAAACAGGCCAGTACGAACACGGTTAAGCCGATTAAAAAAGGATCAGGCCCGCCGTGCGTTTGCGCGGCATTCAGCGCGATTTGATCGGCCTGTGCCGCCATATCGGCCAGCTTTTGGCTGCCTTCCAGCAATTGCTGTTTTAAGGTGGTTGCTTCTTGGGAGAGGGTGGACATGGGATGCTCCTTTAAGCTGCTTTGGCTTTTAATTGTTCATGCACCAAAGCGCCGTCCTTGGTCAGAAGGGTTGCTTTGATGATTTCATCATTCGTATCAATCTTCAATTGCTTGGTGGTTTTATCAACCAGCAATCCTAGGAAGTTGAACAAATTGCGGGCATATAACTGGCTGGCGTCATAGGCAATGCGGCCGGGAATATTGGTGTAGCCAATTAAAGTGACGCCATGCTTGGTGACAACCTTGCCGGCTTCGCTTAAAGGGCAATTGCCGCCTTGCTCGACCGCCATATCGACAATGATGGAACCCGGTTTCATATCTTTCACCATCGCCTCGGTGATTAATACCGGGGCGGGTTTACCCGGGATTAGCGCAGTTGAGATGGCGATATCGGTTTTTTTCAATGTTTCGTGAATTTTTTCCGATTGCTTGCGCTTGTAATCTTCGCTCATTTCCTTGGCATAGCCGCCGGCGGTTTCAGCCGCTTTGGCGGCATCCGCATCGACTTCAACAAAGGTGGCGCCCAGTGATTGCACTTGCTCTTTCACCGCGGCGCGCACGTCGAAGGCCGAAACAATCGCGCCCAAACGCTTGGCGGTGGCAATTGCTTGAAGGCCCGCTACGCCGGCGCCCAAAATCAAGACGCGGGCGGGGGCAACGGTGCCGGCTGCCGTCATCATCATCGGCAAAGCGCGGTTGAATTGCGCAGCCGCATCGATCACGGCGCGGTAGCCGGCCAAATTCGATTGCGAAGAAAGCACGTCCATCGTCTGCGCGCGGGTGATGCGCGGCAGCCATTCCATGGCGAAGCTGGTGATGTTGTTTTGCGCGTAAGTTTGGGCCTGCGCCTGCGCATTATAGGGCGAGAGCATGCCGATCAATATCGCGCCTTTTTTAATTAAGGAAATTTCATCGATTTCCCCTTCACCGGCGCCCAGGGGACGCTGGACTTTTAAAACCACATCGGCATTGGATGCGGCGCTTTTCGCATCCGGCGCAATCGTGGCGCCAGCGGCGGTGAAAAGGGAGTCGGGCAATGAGGCTTTATCGCCGGCGCCCGTTTCAATGGCGACTTCAAAGCCAAGACCGATAAATTTTTTCGCGGTTTCGGGAGAAATGGCAACCCGCGTTTCATTGGCGCGGCGTTCTTTTAATACAGCAAGCTTCATGGAATACCCCTTGGAAAAGAAAAGAAGGGTCAAATATAAGAAATGAAGCTTAACATGCCCTTAATAGGCGCGTTTGTGAAGTACTATCCCGCATAGAGAGAGGAAATTTCATCAAGCGTAGCGTTAGTGCCTTATTTTTCAAGCAGGACCCAGTAATTTTGCCTGTTTTTTGCCAAGTTCTTTACCATCAAAATCCGCCACCAATTCCTGAAATAATTGGTGCCAATTCAATTCCGCCCGCAAGCGCAAAAAAACGCTGCCCACGCCTACCGCGGCTCTGTCCATAAACACAAATTCGCGGGGCGGTTTGACGCCGCCGGTTTTGCGCAATTCTTGATGCACTTTGGCGGCCATTTCCCGGCCATAAGCGCCGCTATTGGTTTCATCCATGGTCATGACTTTGTCGGTCATGATCGGACGGTATAAAAATTCGGCCCACATATTCAGAATGCGGATTTTTTCTTTGGTTAAATCGGTAAAACCCCAGCTTTCATAAGCGGCCACTGCCTGGGCGGGCTTGTTGCGATAAAGCGCGTCATATAAATCAAGCACGCCTTGCACAAATTTATCTTGAAAAATCCGCACGCAGCCGAAATCAACCAAATTCAGGCCTAAATCCCCGCGCACGCTGTAATTGCCCAAATGCGGATCGGCATGGATAATCCCATAATGGTAAAAGGGCAAATACCAAGCGCGGAAAATGCGCTGGGCGATTACATTGCGTTCTTTTAAGGGCGCTTTCAGGAAATGCAAAACCGGTTTTCCTTCCAGCCAGCTCATGGTAAGCAGGCGCGCGGTGGAAAGGCTGGGATAGGTTTTGGGGATATGAATGTCTTTTTCGCCCCCCAGCATCTGCGTGAAATAAGAAATATGCCGCGCTTCCAGCTTGTAATCCAATTCTTCGCGCAGGCGGTCGGCGATTTCCTTTTGCACTTCGGAAGTGTTTAAAGCGCCGCCCGTGCTTTGATAAATGCCGAATAATAGGCGCAATTGCTTTAAGTCGGCCTCAACCGCGCCTTGCATGTCGGGATATTGCAGCTTGCAGGCTAACAGCGTGCCATCTTTTGCAACTGCTTGATGCACTTGGCCAAGCGAAGCGGCGGCAGCGGCAGTGGGCGAGAAAGATTTAAATTTGCTTTGCCAGTTTTTGCCAAGCTCGGCCTCCATGCGGCGCTTAACAAAGGGCCAGCCCATCGGCGGCGCATTTGATTGCAATTCTAAAAACGCATTGGCGTAAGTTTCGGGCACCGCATCAGGAATAGTGGCCGCGATTTGCGCGACTTTCATCAAAGGGCCTTTTAAATTGCCCAGCGCCGTTTTCAGCATATCGGCCTTAAGCTGATGGTCGATTTTTTGACCAAGCAAACGCTGACCCGCGGTCTTGGCCGCGATTGCGCCCATTTTGCTTGAGACTTTTGCATAGCGCTTGACGCGCTTGGCCAGGGTGTTTCTTTCTCTCATCGGAAGATGAGTTTAATCTAAATTCTCCAGCTCATCAATGAAGGAGCTTAGCATGGAAAGGCCCATATCCCAGAATTTCGGGTCGGCCGCGTTTAGGCCGAAGGGGGCCAAAAGTTCCTTATGATGCTTACTGCCGCCAGCCGATAACATGGCGTGATATTTTTTGGCGAAAGCGGGCGTGCCTTTTTGGTACAGCGCATAAAGCGAGTTCACCAAACAATCGCCGAAGGCATAGGCATAAACATAGAAGGGCGAATGGATGAAATGCGGGATATAGGCCCAGAAATTTTTATATTCATCCTTGAAATTGAATGCCGGCCCAAGCGCCGCTTTTTGATTGGCGATCCAAATTTCGCCCAAACGTTCCGGCGTTAATTCGCCCTTGCGGCGTTCTTCATGCACACCGCGTTCAAATTCGCAGAAAGCGATTTGGCGCACAACGGTGTTCAGCATGTCTTCAACCTTTCCCGCTAATAAGTGGCGGCGGGTTGCGGCATTTTTTTCTTCGGCCAATAAATTTTGGAAGGTCAGCATTTCGCCGAACACGCTGGCGGTTTCAGCCAAAGTCAAGGGCGTATCGCTTAAAAGATGCCCTTGCGCCTGGCCGGCCAGCACCTGATGAATGCCATGGCCAAGTTCATGCGCTAAGGTCATCACATCGCGCTGCTTGCCTTGGTAGTTGAGCAAGATATAGGGATGCGCGCTTGGCACAGTGGGGTGGGCAAAGGCGCCCGACGTTTTGCCGGGCACAGCTGGCACATCAATCCAGTTTTTATCGAAAAACTGCTTGGCGACGCCGGCAATATCGCTGGAAAATTGGCCGTAAGATTCCAGCACAATGGATTTCGCCTTGGGCCAGGGAATAATTTTATCGGCCTGTTTGGGAAGGGGGGCGTTGCGGTCATAATATTCCAGCTTCTTTAATTTCAGCCAGCCCGCCTTCATTTGATAATAGCGGTGCGAAAGGCGCGGATAGGCGCGCTTGACGCTGCTGACCAGCGCCTCAACCACCTCATCTTCAACAAAGTTGCTTAAATTGCGGTAGGAAATGGGTTTGGGAAATTTCCGCCACGTATCTTCGATTTCCTTATCCTTGGCCAAGGTGTTGGTGATAAGCGCGAATAGCTTGATGTTATCGCCCAAAACTTTTGCAAAACTGTGGGCGGCCTTGGCGCGGATGTCGCGCTTAGGATTAGAAAATAAATTTAAAATCTCGGCTTCGGTCAGCTTTTTGCCTTGATAGGGAAAGCGTAATCCCGCCAAAGTTTCATCGAACAAACGGTTCCAGGCGGCCCTTCCGACCACGCGTTTTTCATGAAGTTTCTGCTCGATTTCCTGGCTTAGCTGGTGCGGGCGGAAAACGCGGATATCACGAATCCAGGGTTCGTATTTTTGAATGGCGGCGCTTTGCAGTTGCTTGCGCAAAATAGCGTCATCGACCTTGTTCAATTCCAGCGCGAAGAACAGGGTGAAGGTTGAAATCGCCGTTACCCTTTCCTGGGCGCCTTGATAAAATCCGGCGATTTTGGAATCTTCCTGGTTGGTGGAATATAATAAATAGGCGTAACTCATGATGCGGCCCAAAACCTCGTCGATTTTTTCGTAAGCCTCGATCGCGGCGGCGAGCGCCTCCCCGTTTAAGGTGGATAAATAGCCCTCATAAGTTTTTTTGAAATCCTGGGCGTGGCTTTCCGCCCATTTGAAGTCTTTTTCCAGCTTGGGGTCGGTCATGCCCTTATATAAATCGTTTAAATTCCAGCGCGGCAGATTGGCGGGTTTTTTGGCGGGGGATTTACGGGCGGTTTTAGTCATGACGAACTCCTTTAAATTGATTATATAGTAAAGCGTAATTCCTTAATACAGGTCTAATATGATTTCCTTGTCTTACCCCAATTTGCCCGCGATGTTTTGGGCACGCGCCGTTGAACGGGCTGATGCGCCCTTTCTTTGGTATAAGATCAATGACCAATATAAATCTTTTTCCTGGAATCAAATCGCCGATGATGTCATGGCGGTTGCGGCAACGTTGCACAAGCTTGGCGTTCAAAAAGGCGACAGGGTGGTTTTAATTTCCGAAAGCCGCCCGGAATGGCTGGTGGCTGATTTCGCTATCATGCAATTGGGCGCTATCACCGTGCCGGGCTATACCACGCATGGCGTTGAAGATTACCGCTATTTGCTGGATCACAGCGGCGCGAAATTGGCGATTGTTTCGCCTTCATTGGCCGCAAAGGTGCAGGCAGCTTCTAAGGCGCCGGTGCTGTTAATTGATGCTTTGGAAAAAGGCGATCCTAGTAATTTGCCGAAAGTCGATATTGGGCTGGACGACACCGCTTGCATTATCTACACCTCCGGCACCGAGGGGAATCCAAAGGGCGTGATGCT
>JBFXCK010000020.1:0-18904 GCA_050182275.1 Dongiaceae bacterium
CTTTTGCCGAAAGCAAGGAAACCGCCCTCATCGCCCAAGACGCTGCCGCCGCTTTGGGCGCGTTTCACCGCGTCGGTTTCATTGGTGTAGCCCGTGCCTTTGCGGACGCTACCGCAGGCGGTAACACCAAGAGTAAAGAGGCAGATCAAAAGTAGGGCTGAAAAGCTGGCGGCAAAGCGGGGCATGAGAAAAACTACCTTTTTCTTGAAAAAACACAAAACTATCCGGCCTGTTTACCATTGGGCCTAAAGCACCGTCAAGCCCAAAAGGTAAAAAATCTTTACCTATCAATAGCTTGGTCATGGGCTAAGCTGTGGCGTTCAGGTTAAGGATTTGTGACATACTTGCCACTCGTTGCGTTAAGAATAGCCCCTGCGCCACGGCTTCGCTTGGAAAATTAAGGGGCTACCCGTAAAGATAGCTCCATAAGACAAGAGCGTTATCACCCCTGATCACATCTTGGAGGATAATGTTTTGTCTTTAGTGTTGCCTTCGCCCGGTGCCTCATATTCCCGGTTTCCACTGCAGTAGGACAAATTCCAAATTTGGCGCTACCAGTAAACCGGTTTTAAGAGCATCAGGCATCAGGCAAGGTTTTGTGACTTCTGATGGAGGATTTTAATGAAGAAGTTTTTACTCGCTACGACAGCGTTGATCGCAGCTTCGGCTTTTGCCGGACTCGCGCACGCCGCTGACGCTCAGGGCGTACGCCTCGGCCTGGGTGGTTACTACAAAGGTGCAGTTGGTTCAATCATTGAAGACGACGTAAATCAATTGGCTGCTGTTGGTTTTGCTCCCAACACCCGTGATACCGCCGTTAAGCAAGACGTTGAAGTATGGTTCATGGGCGAAAGCACCTTGGACAATGGCTTGACCGTCGGCGCCCGTGTTGAACTCGAAGGCATTGACCAAACCGCTTCCGCTACTGGTGCTGGCCAAATCGATGAAGTGTTCGCTTACCTGCGCGGTTCCTTCGGGGAAATCCGCATCGGTAACGAAGACGACGTTCGCCGCTTGAAAGGCGTTGTAGCCCCGCAAGCTTCGAAGGTTTTCACTTCCGATGACTACAACAACACCCACTTGGCTTTCACCAACAACCCGTTCTCGCGTGGCGTTGGTACATTGTTCACCGCAAGCAATTTCTTCGCGAACAATTTAGCTGGCCAAAACTCGACCCTGCCCAATGTTGAAAATGACGGCGCTAAGATCGTTTACTTGTCGCCCTCGTTCAACGGCTTCTCGCTCGGCGTATCTTTCGCTCCGACGGGCAATGCGATTGGCAACAACAACGCGGGTACAACCCCCGTTGGCGTGATCACCGGCTTGATTAACTCCCATGCCTGGTCGTTCGCTGGTAACTATGACGGCCGCTTTGACCAAGTTAAGGTCATGGCGTCGTTGGGTTACACCGATTCCAACCGCGAAGGCAGCTTAACCAACAATGCCGATGACGTATCGGCTTGGGCGGCTGGCTTAAGCTTTGGTTTCCGTAACTTCGCGCTGGGCGGTTCTTACAGCAAAGTCAGCGATGCGGGCGGTTTAGGCGTTACGGCAGCAACTGCTGACGGCAACGACATCACCGTATGGAACATCGGCGGCACCTATGAAACTGGCCCCTACACTGTAGGCATCAGCTTCAGCGAAGGTGAATATGCTGTGAACGCCACCAACGAACCCACTTTAAGCACCTGGGTATTCTCTGGCTCCTATGCTTTGGGCCCGGGCATCACCTTGGATGCGGCCATTACCCACAACGATTTCGATCGTGATGGTACGGCCACTGCGGCGATCGGTGGTTTGTCGACTACGGCAGACTATCAAGACACCGCCATCATGGTTGGTTCTTCGATCAAGTTCTAATGATCTAAACAATCATTTCACTTGAATGAGATTGGAAGGGCGGCAGCAATGCCGCCCTTCTTCTTTTGAGATGAACAATATTGCCGCTGCCTTACAAACTTTCCGCCGCCAATTGCCGGCCTCGGTCACTTTAATCGCCGTCAGCAAAGGGCAGGGGATTGAGGCCATTCAGGCCGCGCTAGACGCAGGGCAGCGCCATTTCGGGGAGAATAGGGTGCAAGAGGCCTTGCAAAAATGGCCGCTTCTAAAGGCGCGCTATCCGGATAGTACGCTCCATTTAATCGGCCCTTTGCAAACCAACAAAGTCAAAGACGCTTTGGGGCTCTTTGATGTGATTCACACCATCGACCGCCCTAAGCTGGTGGAGGCTTTGGCGCGAGAGAAAAGCGGCGTCAAATTCCTTGTGCAAGTCAATCAAGGCGGTGAGCCGCAAAAATCGGGGATCGCGCCGGCCGGGCTGCCGGCTTTATTGGCGCTGTGTAAAAAATCAAACCTGCCGGTTTCGGGCCTTATGACCATCCCGCCGCAAACGGGCGATGCAAAAATATATTTTCAAAAATTGGCGGCGCTGGCAAAGCGGCATAATTTACCCGGGCTTTCCATGGGCATGAGCGGGGATTGGCAAGAGGCGGTTGCGGCGGGGGCCACTTATATACGGGTGGGGGGCGCTATTTTTGGCGCGCGGCTTAAGCCTTAATCACCACCGCGCTGGTTTTATCGAGCAGCGGCAAAATTTCCATCATATCGGCGCGGGAAAAAGCCACGCAGCCGGCGGTCGGGCGGTTATCTTCGTGGGCTAAATGCACGAAAATCGCGCTGCCTTGATGGGGTTTGACCGGCGCATCGTTATAGCCGATTTCTAAAAACACATCATAGGCATGATCCTCGCGCCATAATTTTTCGTGGGCGGCGGGATGGGGAAGGCGCACCGCACGGTTATAGTCGCTGGAAGAAGGGTCATCGCACCAGCCATCATGCGGTTGAATGGCGCGAATTTCCAAGCCTAGGGCAGGTAAGCTTAAACGGTCTTGCCGGTGCCACAGGCGGCGGATTAAAAAACGCCCAACCGGCGTTATGCCATCACCCTCGGTTTTAACGGCGCTAACCCCGCCCCGCCCCAATTGGCAGGAAAATTTTTTCCCGCCGATTTCAGCGGCCCCCCGAGCGCCCGATGCGGCGGTAACAATAAGATCCATTTAAAAATTAGCGGCTGGCCAAAAAGCGCGAAGGAATTCCCTGGCCCATATCGCCGCCCAATTGCTGGCCCAGCAAAAACGCGCTCCAGCCCATAAAAGCGGCCAAGGCGATCATCAATACCCAGCGCATAAAATGGCGCGTGGTCAAGGATTCGGCGGTTTCCGGCGCTGCCGCCGGGGCGGGGGCGGATGAAACGCTATGGGCTTCCCGCAGGCGCTGTTCTAGGCCCGCGACCGTGGCGGTTAATTGGCGGATTTTATCATCCATCTCCCGCCAGGTTTTCATCGAGGCGGAATCGGCCATCTTGGGCGGGTCATTTTTAATAACGCCCTTAAGGGGGGGCGCTTTGGGCTGGGCTTTGGCGGCAGGGTCAGCACTACCCAGATTAATCAGGGGGCTGGGAATTTTTTCCGGCGCTACTTTTGCCGCCGGGGCAGGAGAAGGGGCGGGATTGCGGTTGGCGGCCGCCATAATAGCCTGTTCAATCCATTCGCCCATGGTCATACCGGCCCGGTTAGCGCTGGCTTTGGCCAAGGCCCTGGCCTCGGCATCGACTCCTTTAACGCTCCATGGCAGTTGATTGGACAAAATAGCGCTCCCTCTTGGTTCAAGCACTACCAAAAAAACTTAAGCAATTCAAATGGCAAAATGGGTAGAACTGGAATTATCAGTTGATTTTTTTGAACTTAAGCGGGTGAGAGGCGCTACTTTGCAATTTATTCAGGCGCATACCCAGCTTTTCCAGCTCATTTTCATAATCGAAATCATCACCCTTTCCCTCATAGGCAGGGGGAATTTTTAAAGCCGCGCGCAAAGGCCCGATCGCGCCGCCGGGGGCAGGGGATGATTGGGCGAATTCCTTAATCACCTGGCTTAGCCATTCACCCACATTAAGCCCGGCATTTTGCGCGCTTTCCCGCGCCAAATTTCTGGCGGCCGGCGATACGCCCTTCACGCTCCAGGGGCCTTTGACCGCCTCTTCATGGGCGGCATCCAAGCGGGGTTTTTTGATTTCTTTCATTCACATCCTCGTTGCAAAGCTTTATCTTTTCAGGGCTCTTTTACGAAACCCTTGCGGAAAACCCTTGGGACGGCTAGATACTATCTTCTTTCCGATCCTAAGAGATCGCGGATCATAGTGTATTTTTGGGGCGTAGCCAAGTGGTAAGGCAGCGGTTTTTGGTACCGCCATTCCTAGGTTCGAATCCTAGCGCCCCAGCCATCCTTCGCCACTACGTGGCTTCGGATGGCTTACGCCTTCGTAAGCTATCCGAAGCAAAAATGAAGCGAAGGATGTCCTCCGAAGCTTTAGCGTAGGAGGACTGGTTGCCGCATGGAGCTCGGATGGCTTACGCCTTCGTAAGCTATCCGAAGCAAAAATGAAGCGAAGGATGTCCTCCGAAGCTTTAGCGTAGGAGGACTGGTTGCCGCATGGAGCTCGGATGGCTTACGCCTTCGTAAGCTATCCGAAGCAAAAATGAAGCGAAGGATGTCCTCCGAAGCTTTAGCGTAGGAGGACTGGTTGCCGCATGGAGCGTGGATTTTGACCTATGCATTATGTCTATTTAATCCGAAGCCGATCTTTTCCAGAACAGCGTTATATCGGCCTGACCAGCGATTTAAAGCGCCGTATGCAGGATCATAATGGTGGCGAATCTATCCACACGGCAAAATATAAACCATGGAAATTGATCAGCTACCATGCTTTCGAAAATAAACGCACTGCCCAAGAGTTTGAATATTATTTAAAATCTGGCTCTGGCAAAGCTTTTGCCAATAAACGATTTTGGTAAAAGATATTTTTATGTCTCTCGAAACCCCCTTCACCCTCCCCACTTCCGACGGCCATCTGATTAATGGCATCGTCAACCAAGCCTCGTCTAAAAAAGCCGATAAATTGCTGATCATGGTGCATGGGCTGACGGGGCATTTCAAAGAGCATATATTCGTAGCGGCCAAAGATTATTTTAACGCCCAAGGCTATGACGTGGTGCGGTTTAATTTATATGATTTTCCCTATTCAGGTAAAAAATTCCGCCGTTTCGCGCAAACGCTGCTGAAAGACTATATCAGCGATTTAAATATCATTATCGATCACTTCATCCCTTCTTATAAAAAAGTATTTTATGCCGGGCATTCTTACGGTGGGTTGACTTTGATGCTGGCTAACCCCAAGGCAACCGCCATGGCATTATGGGATCCCACTTTTGATCCCAATTCTGTTCAACAGGATTTAAGATTTATACCCGAGTTGGATTCTTATAAAATAGATTGGGGAATCGAAATTCTTGTTTCCAAGGAATTTGTTGAAGAAAATAAAAATTTTGACATTAAGCGCCGCCAGGAGTTGGCCGCCGCCAGCAAAGCACCTTTCCGCGTGATCGAGGCGGAAGAGGGCGGATACCGGAATTCAAAAACTTATAGCGATTATGCCAAAGTTCCAGCCGATAAAATCACCATCCCCGGCGCCGATCACGCTTTTACCTTGGGCGATACGCATCGCCAATTGTGCGAAGCCACGGAAAACTGGTTCAACAAATTCTAAAATCTCCAAGGGTTCAATAACCCCTTAAAAAGTGATAGACTCTCTTTCTATGCCCAAAAACAGGAACCCCCTTCTTATTCCGGCTATTTTGGTGGTGATGACGGGAATTTGGTCCATCATCAACCCCTATGAATTAATGACCTGGTTTTTAGAAGCCTCGCCCATCATTATTATTTTCCTGATTCTTTTAGCCACTCACCGCCGCTTTACCTTTACGCCGCTTGCCTATTGGCTGATGGCGTTGGGCGCTATTTTGGTTTTGATCGGCGCGCATTACACCTATGCGCGGGTGCCGTTGTTTAACGAACTCAAAGAAAATTTTAGTTTAGAGCGCAATTATTACGACCGCTTCGGGCATTTTTTCCAAGGCTTTATCCCGGCCATTATTTTCCGGGAATTGCTGCTTCGCACCTCAGGCCTCCGGCTGGAAAAATGGCTGTTTGTTGTGGTGGTGGCGATGTGCGCGACCAAAAGCATGCTCTATGAATTCGCCGAATGGTGGGCCACTGTTATTGTCGGCGAAAACGCGCACGAGTTTCTGGCGATGCAAGGCGATCAGTGGGATGCGCAGCAAGATATGTTTTGGGCGACGGTGGGCAGCATCATTTCCTTACTGACCTTAAGCCATATTCATGACCGGCAACTGGCCAAACATACCAAGAAAGTAGTGGGGAAGAAATAAATCAGGCCTGGCCCATATTCAGCCGGTATCCGCCCTGATCGGTCAAAATCAAATTCTTGCCGACTTCCACTTTTTCCAACTTTTGCCTTAAGCGGTAAATATGGGTTTCCAGCGTGTGGGTGGTGGCCTCGCTGTCATAGCCCCATACGTCGCTTAAAAGCGCTTCGCGCGGCACCAGCATGCCTTGGGCGCGGTGGAGATATTTTAAAATCCCGGCTTCTTTTTCGGTTAAGCGGATTTTATCGCCGCCGTCTTTCACTGAAAGTGTGCGGGAAGAGGGCTGAAAATAAAAACCGCCCAGCGAAATTTGCGCCTCATCGCTTTGCTGCATTTGGCGCAATTGCGCGCGCAGGCGCGCCAGCAATACATTCACACGGAAGGGTTTTGCGATATAATCATTGGCGCCGGCATCCAGGCCCAGAATTTGATCGGCGTCGGTCGCCTGGCCGGTTAACATAATAATCGGATTTTTAAAGCCGGCTTTACGGATCAGGCGGCACGTATCGCGCCCGTCCATGTCGGGCAGGCCGACGTCTAAAATCACCGCATCGAATACTTGGGCTTTGACCAAATCAATCGCCGCCGAAGCGCGGGGCGCTTGGGTTACGGCGAATTCATCATACATTTCCAATTGCTCGGCCAAGGATTGGCGCAAGCTTTCATCATCATCAACCAATAAAATATGGCGGCGCATGGGTCAGAAATCAGAAATCGGAAAACAGAAATTAGAATTAAACATTCTTTAACTTAGCGTTTTGCCCCTTTTAAAGCCAGCCAGAAGTAGCAAAGCTTTAGGAAATTTTTACCGGAAAACCCCGGTGTGCGGCGTAAAAACCCAGTAAATCCGCCATTTTTCCTGGCATGAAGATTGCAAAGACAATAGGTGGATAGGTATGTCATGAGCGCAATTGAACCCGGTTTAACCCCGATTTCCCCCGTTCCCGCCTTAGGCCGTCAGCCGGAAGGCAAGGGCGGCGAGATGCGCCAATTCCGTTCCATGCTGCGCGATATCGCCGATGACAATAATACGCCGGCGCTTCCGGCCAAAACCATGGCGTCGCGCGAAGAAAATAATAAGAAAGCCGAATTGGGCTTTGACGATTTGGTCGACGCCTTAAATCCGTTGCAGCACATACCGGTCGTCGGGCAAATTTACCGCGCGGTCAGCGACAAGGCGGTATCGGCGCCAGCGCGCATGATCGGCGGCATGTTATTCGGCGGGCCCATCGGTTTTATGGCGGCTTTAGTTGATTCGATCGTAACCGATTCGACCGGCAAGGATTTAGCGCATCACGCGCTGGCCTTGCTGGATGGCAAAGAAGAAACGGTGCAAGTGGCAGAGTCCGCACCTAAAGAAATCAGCATCACCGCCAATGAAGAGGCCAAAACCCAAGCCTGGCAAGTGGCTGCTTCCCAAGCCAGGGAATTGAATACAATCAGCGTGGCCGAAGGCGCAAAAGAAATAACGCCAGTGGCTGATGCGGCCGTAGAAAAAGCTCCCGCTACAGCAGCGCCGGTTAATTTCTTCATAGAAAGCGATGCCGGCAAACCTTTGCTGCCGCCGCTCGATTATTCCCAGCAAATGCAATGGAATTTGGAAAAATACCAAAAATTACGCCGTCCATAAATTGATTCCTATTTAACCGCTTTAATCCGCGCCACCGCCTGCCACCCGTGGGGATGAGCGCTTTTCAATTTTTCTTCCGCCGCTTTAGCCTCGCTTTGATCGGCAAACAGCGCGAAGCAAGTAGCGCCGCTGCCCGACAGGCCGCTATGGCGAACATTCTCTAACGCTTGCAAGGCGGAAAGGAGGGGGGCAATTTCCGGGCAAAGCTCCTGGGCCGCCGGCAACAAATCGTTCCGGGTGCTTTGCAAAAATTGGGTCAGCTCTTCCAGGCTGGCGAAAGAGCGCGGGAAATTTTTTTCATCGCGGCTTTCCGAAAATTTTCCGGCAAAGCGGGCGAATACGGCGGCGGTGGAAAGCGCTTGGGGCGGTTTGGCCAACAGCAGCCAGAATTCCGGCAATTGCTGAATATGGTACATCCGCTCGCCCAGGCCGGCGAAGAAGGCCGCCTGGTGGCTTAAGCATACCGGCACATCGGCGCCCAATTGTTTGGCGATGGCCATTAATTTCGGAAAATAGAACGGCAATTTCCAGCGCTCGCAGGCAATGCGCAAAAGCGCCGCCGCATCGGCCGAAGCGCCGCCCAAACCGGCGGCGATGGGAATATTTTTTTCCAGGCTGACGTCATAGGCGAAATTTTCGCCAAACCCTTCGCTCAGCAAATTCCGCGCCCGCTCTAAAATATTGTCCTCGGCCGGCAGCAAGTGATCGGCAAAGGGGCCGGAGACGGTCAAATTCCATTTATCCGATTTTTGCACGCGCAGGCGGTCTTGCAGCTGCTCGGTAAAAACCGCCAAGGATTGCAAATCGTGGTAACCATCCTCGCGTTTGCCCACCACATGCAGGAAAAGGTTTATTTTAGCAGGCGCGTTTTGCAGCTGGAAAGCGGGGGCGGACATAAAATTCCTTAAAAAAATTATTGGGTTAAGGCGGCAGGGGCTTTGGCTTCGCCTTGGGGGGCAGGCTTGTCAATCTTGGATAAAATTTTAGGCAGGCCCGCCTGCAGTTTTTTCTCGATTTGGCTTTTCAATTCATCCTCGGGCGAGAATTTGAGCGCCTGCAGCCATTTGAATTTGGCGTCTTCACGTTTATTCACCCGCCATAAAGCGTCGCCGACATGATCGATAATCACGGGATCAAACGGGCGCAGTTCAAGGGCGCGCTGCAAATAAACCAAACTTTGCGGGAAATCGCCGCTTTTAAAATACGCCCAGCCCAGGGAATCGACGATCGAACCGTCGCTTGGTTCCAGCTCCACCGCGCGGCTTAGCAGCAATTTGGCTTTTTCCAAATCCTCGCCGCGCTCGACCAAAGAATAGCCCAAATAATTCAGCACATAGGCCTGATCGGTGTTTAAGGTAAGCGCATGTTCGAAATCCGCTTTGGCTTTCGGCCAATTTTTCGCCCGTTCGAACGAAACGCCGCGCGCGTAATATAACGCCCAATGCCGGGGCTCTTCCTTATCGACCGCGGCGATCGCCTGGCTATAGGCGGCGGCGGCCTCGGCATAATTTTTTTGCTGGCGCAGAATGTCGCCCTTTACCATCAAAGCCTCGGCCGATTTTGGCGATTGGCGCAAGGTTTCTTCCAGGCTTTGCAGCGCCGCCGTCATATTGCCGGCCCTCAGCAAGCTCCGCGCCAGGCCAAGGCGCGAAAGCTGGCCGAAAACCGGGTGGCTTTGTAAACTTTCATATAAAGGCGCGGCCTCGCTATAACGCTCCATCGTATCAAGCGCTTCGGCGGCCAATAAATTGGCGAAGACATGATCCTTTTTCAAATGCAAGGACAGGCGGCTGTAAAACAGCGCCGCCGGCGCCAGCCGGTCGCCCGATAGCGCATCGGCCAATTCGAAGAAGGCCTCGGCCATGCCGGCCTTGGCGTCGCCGATCAAAGGCGTTGGCTTGCTTCCGGTTTTAAGCGCCGCGATTAAGCTGTCCAGGCGGGCGGAATCGCTGCCCCGCGCATTAAACTCCTCATACAGGCGCTGGGCGGTTGCGGTATTCCCCTGGCGGGCGTAAAAATTTCCGGCCAATAAGACCAAGCGCAAAGGCGGGTTGTTAAAGCGCGCCAACACTTGCCCATAAAAACCATCGGCCATTTTGGCGTCATTCAAAATATCGGCGATCAGCGCGCGGTGAAGCAGGGCGATGTTCAAGCTGGGATCGCTTTTGGCTAAGGGCTCGAGTTTGCTAAGCGCCTCCGCCTTATCGCCTTTGGCGGCGGCGGCCCAAGCTCCGGCCAAGGGCTTGGATAATAAGTTCAAACTTTCCAGCGGCAAAGGCTCAAGCAATTTTTTGACTTTATCCCACTCCTTATTTGCCGCCGCCTCGGCCAGGCGCGGCAAAATCGCCATCGCGGCATTGGGCTTTAATTCCGCCAAATGATCGGCCACCGGCAAGGCTTCTTTGATGCGCCCGGCGCCGGCCAGCAATAAAATCGCGCGGTCAAGCAGCGCCGTATTATCCGGATCGCCGGCCAGGGTTTCCTGCAAATAGGGCAAGGCGTCCTTCACATCGGAACTTAAATAGGCGGCGCGCCCGGCCAAATAACTGCCGGCCACGCCTTTAGGCAGCGGCGAGGAATCATCGGCCATGGGCGCCGGCGCTTCGCTAATCGCCAGCTCAGGCTTCGCGGCCGCCTCCTCCACCTCGTTGGCGCAAGCGGTTAAAAAGGAAAAAACCGCAAGAAAGTAAAAAAGCTTTTTCAAATGAATCTCACCTAAAAATTTTATTTCCGATCATCACATATCCCCGTAATTCGGGCCACTGCCGCCTTCGGGCGGCGCCCAGGTAATATTTTGCAGCGGGTCTTTAATATCGCAGCTTTTACAGTGAACGCAATTAGCCGAATTGATCTGAAGCTGTGGGCGGTTATCCAAATGCACGATTTCATACACTCCGGCCGGGCAATAGCGGGTTTCCGGGGCGGCGTAGTGCGCTAAATTATGGCTGATCGCCAAGCTTTTATCTTCCAGCAGCAAATGGTTCGGCTGGTCTTCATGATGGCGGATATTGGCCAGATATACCGAAGACATTAAATCGAAGCTAATACGGCCATCCGGCTTGGGATAGGCGATTGGCCCCGCCTTTTCCGCCAATTTCAGGCTTTGATGATCAGGATGGTGCGCGAACGTCCAAGGCGCATGGCCCCGCAACAAGTAAGCATCCAGCGCCGAATAGGCCAATCCCGCCCACAGGCCATGCCGGAAGGCGGGGCGGATATTGCGGACTTTATATAATTCTTTGCCTGCCCAGGAATTTTTTAAAGCCGCTTCATAATCGCTTTTATTGATAATGGATTCCGCCGCCAGCATGCCCGATTTCATCGCGGTATGGCTGCCCTTGATTTTCGGCACATTTAAGAATCCGGCGGCATCGCCAATTAAAAGCCCGCCCGGAAAAGACAATTTCGGCATTGACTGCCACCCGCCCTCGGATAACGCGCGGGCGCCGTAAGCGATTCTTTTGCCGCCCTCGAAAATGGGGCGGATTTTGGGGTGATGTTTCCAGCGCTGAAATTCCTGGAACGGGTTTAGATAGGGGTTTTGATAATCCAGCCCCACCACAAAACCGGTTGAAACAATATTTTTTTCCCAATGATATAAAAACGATCCGCCATAAGTTTTTTGATCCAGCGGCCAGCCGATGCTGTGCAAAATCAACCCTGCCTGATGGCTGGCGGGGCTGATTTCCCATAATTCCTTAATGCCAATCCCATAAGTTTGCGGCGATTTATTTTTACGCAAATCGAAATGCTTGATTAATTGCTTGGTTAAACTGCCGTGGCAGCCCTCGGCGAATAAAGTGACGGGGGCAGAGAGTTCAACTCCGGCTTCAAATCTTTCACCGGGCTTGCCTTCTTTGGTCAAGCCCTTTGCGCCGGTGGCGATTCCTTTGACCGCGCCATTTTCATCGAATAAAATTTCAGCGCCGGCAAAGCCCGGAAAAAGATCGATTCCCAAATCGGCCGCTTGCTCGCCCAGCCAGCGCACCAGGCGGCCCAAGGAAATAATATAATTGCCATGATTTTTCATTAAAGGCGGCGTCGGCAAGCGCCAGGAAGTTTTTTCGGTTAATAAAAGAAATTCATCCTGAAGGGCGGGAATAGTTAAAGGCGCGCCCTTTTCCCGCCAATCGGGGATAAGCTCGTTCAAGGCGCGCGGTTCAAAAGCGGCGCCGGATAAAATATGCGCCCCGATTTCCGCCGCTTTTTCCAAAACCGCGACCCTTATCGCGGCATTCAATTGTTTCAGGCGAATAGCGGCCGAAAGCCCGGCCGGGCCGGCTCCCACAATCACCACGTCATAAGGGATGGCTTCGCGCATCGAAAGTTTCCTGCTATAGTGTCCCCTATGACATATGCCACCGATTTAATCACGACACAACAATGGCTGCAGGAAATGGGTGCGGACGAGCATTTGGCCTTAAAGCCAACCGGCTTTTACCGGTTGAACCCCGCGCCGCCGCCAAAGGAGGCGCCGGCATTAAGCAAGGTGTCCGTCATGGCGAAAAAACCGTCTCCTGCAGACCATAGCGCCGCCGTTTCTTTAGCCGCTGCCGCTAAAACCCTGCCCGAATTGGAAGCGGCGGTAAAAAATTTCAACGGTTGCGCCTTAAAGAAGGGCGCTAAAAACACGGTTTTCTGTGACGGTGTTGCTTCTTCCCCCATCATGTTCATTGGCGAAGGGCCGGGCGCCGATGAAGACAGACAAGGCAAGCCCTTTGTCGGCGTCAGCGGGCAATTGCTGGATAAAATGCTGGCGGCAATCAATCTCAGCCGCCAAAGCAACGCCTATATCACCAATGTGGTTTATTGGCGCCCGCCGGGCAATAGGGCGCCAACGCCGGAAGAAATCGAATGCTGCCGCCCGTTTTTCGAACGGCATATCGAATTGCATAAACCGAAAGTAATCGTGCTGCTGGGCGGCGTGGCGTTGAAAGCCGTTTTTAATCCGAAGGACGGCATTATGAAAATGCGCGGGACCTGGCTAGAATACAAAACCGCAGACGGCGCGGTAATTCCGGTCATGCCAACTTATCACCCGGCTTTCCTGCTTCGCACCCCAACCGCCAAACGCCAAGCCTGGCAAGATTTGCAGGCGATTCAAAAGAAATTAGCCGAATTGGGTGTGGCGAAGGCGGCCTGATGAAAAATTGGCGGCATGATTTAGCCTATCCGCAAAAACTCGCCGGCGTTGACGAGGCGGGCAGGGGGCCGGGCGCCGGCCCCGTCGTCGCGGCGGCGGTAATCGCGCCGGCCGATATTGAAATTCACCCTTGGGCGGCGGCGGTCAATGATTCAAAAAAACTAACCGAAAGCGCGCGCGAAGAATTATTTGGTGAAATCACCCGGCATTGCATTTGCGCCGTTGCCGAAGCCAGCGTCGCGGAAATCGATTCTTTGAATATTTTACAGGCCAGCCTCTTGGCGATGCGCCGCGCGGTGGAATCCTTGGCCGAACCCCCGGTTTGCGCGCTGATTGACGGCAATAAAGCGCCGCCGCTTACTATGGCGGCGCATACTATTATTAAAGGCGATCAATTAAGCTGGTCGATCGCCGCGGCTTCTATTTTGGCCAAAGTAACGCGGGATCGCTTGATGGTAAAATTGGCCGCGCAATATCCTGCCTACGGTTTTGAGATTCACAAAGGTTATTTAACGCCGAAACATTTAGCCGCGCTGCAAGCCCATGGCCCTTGCCCGGCCCACCGCCAAAGCTTCGCGCCGGTTAGGAATTTAATGAAAAAGGCGGCTTAAAGAATTTGTCTTTATTGACTCTTTTCGTCATTCCCGCGTAAGCGGGAATCCATTATACCGCCGCCCTACTGTTTGAACGATGGACCCCCGCTTTCGCGGGGGTGACGGATTTTTTTAAGGCTTAATCCAGCAACCGTCTCACCTGCCGGCTGGCGACGGTAAGCTGCGCCGGGGTCAAGTGCGCCATGGTTTGCAATTCTTGAATTAAAGCGTCAATCGCGCTTACCGTCGATTGGTTGGTTTTGCACCAGCGGTTCAAACGGTCCAGCAAGCCGTCCTTGCCTTCTTCTTTCAACAGCATTTTGGTCAGCTCGGTTTGAATGGATAATAAATCTTCGGTTAAGGAAGAAAGCGCCCGCTCTTCCCATACGCCCGCGGGGCGCTGGTTGGCCTGGCGGCGCATCCAATCAAGCCCAAACCTTTCACCAATGGCGAAATAAAGCCTGGCTGCGTCGGTCGGGGGTTGCTTGGCTTCGATTGCGGCGTCGATTATGGGAGGCAGCCCGCCGCTGAGCCTGGCCAAAACAATAGTGGTTGCCAGTTCGGCCGGAACGCCTTTCTTTTTATATTCGCCGATTTTGCGTTCGAACAGCGCCTTATCGTTTTCCGGAATAAGCGCCAGCATGTTTTTGCGGATCTCGGCAATGCCGGGGGCATAATGCGCCACCGCCTGCTCAATGCTGCTATCGCGCAATAAATGGGTGGCGAACCATTGGGTGGCGCGCTCGACCATCTTGCTAAGCGCGCGCAAGCTTTTGGTTTGAGTCGCGGAATCGACTTGGTGATCCAAAGCCTCGATCGCGGCATAGGTGGCGGGCAAACCGAATATCGCGCGGGTGATGGCATAGGCGCGGGCGATAGTGGCGAAATTGGCGCCGGTGCGCTGCGCAAGCGTCAAACAAAAAGTGCTGCCCACGCGGTTGATTAAATCATTGGTCAGGGATGTCACAATAATTTCACGGCGCAGCTGGTGCTTGGCGATATCGCCGGCATATTTTTGCTGCAAGGGCGCCGGAAAATAAGCCAGCAAATCTTTGAACAAATACCCTTCATCGGGCACGGTTGATTTTTGTAAATCATCCTTCAGGCCCATTTTGGCATAGGCCATAATCACCGCTAATTCGGGGCGGGTCAAACCTCTGCCCTGGCGGGCGCGCTCCGCCAATTCGCCGTCTTTTGGTAAAAATTCCAAAACGCGGTTCAGCTTTAATTGTTTTTCCAAATGGCGCATCAACGCGCCGTAATCTTCCAAATAATCGGCATTGATCGATTGCGCGACCGACAAAGCCAAGGTTTGCAAATAATTATCGCGCAACACCAGGGAAGCCACTTCACCGGTCATGGCGCGCAGCAATTCGTCGCGCGCCGGCTTTGGCAGTTTGCCATCCTGCATTAACGGCTGCAGCAGAATCTTGATATTGACTTCATGGTCCGAGGTGTCAACGCCCGCCGAATTATCGATCGCATCGGTGTTAATGCGTCCGCCCAAAGCGGCGTAATCGATGCGGGCGCGCTGGGTGAAGCCCAAATTGGCGCCTTCGCCCACCACTTTGCAGCGTAAATTGTCGGCATTGACGCGCGCCAGGTCATTGGCGCGGTCGCCGACTTCGGCGTTATTTTCCGCGGCCGATTTAATATAGGTGCCGATGCCGCCAAGCCACAGCAAATCAACCGGCGCCTTTAAAATTTCCTGCATCAATTCGGGTGGCGTCAATTCTTCTTTGCCGGTATCAAGCGCCGCTTGCGCTTCCTTGCTTAGCTTGATGATTTTCGCTTGGCGCGAATAAACGCCCCCGCCCTTGGAAATTTTATCTTCCGCATAATCCGCCCAGCTAGAGACGGGCAAATTAAATAAACGCTCGCGCTCGGCATAGGCGGTTTTCAGGTCGGGGTTAGGGTCGATGAAAATATGGCGGTGATCGAAAGCGGCGATCAAGCGCAAATTTTTATCCAGCAGCATCCCATTGCCGAACACATCGCCCGACATATCGCCAACGCCAACGCAAGTGAAAGCCTGGGTCCGGTAATCCAAGCCCATTTCGCGGAAATGGCGGTGAACGGCTTCCCAGGCGCCCTTGGCGGTGATCGCCATGCCTTTATGATCGTAACCGGCCGAACCGCCCGAAGCGAAAGCATCGCCCAGCCAGAAATTATATTCACCGGCAATGCCATTGGCGATGTCGGAAAATTTAGCGGTGCCCTTATCGGCCGCCACCACCAAATAAGGATCGGCATCGTCTTTGCGCACAACATTGGCGGGGGGCGTTATTTTGCCGTCGATAATATTATCGGTAATATCCAAAAGGCCGCACATCATAATCCGGTAGGCGGCTTTAACCGCTTTGTCGGTTTCGGCGCGGTCGCCATGGGGAGGGAGGTTTTTCACCACAAAGCCGCCCTTCGAGCCGACCGGCACAATCACGGTGTTCTTGACGGTTTGGGCTTTAAGCAGGCCCAGCACTTCGGTGCGGAAATCATCGCGCCTATCCGACCAGCGGATGCCGCCCCTGGCGACCTTGCCGCCGCGCAAATGAATCGCCTCGACCGTTGGGGCATAGACAAAAATTTCGACAAAAGGTTTTGGTTCGGGCAAGGCTTCCACCTTGCGGCTGTCGAATTTGAACGACAAATAGGATTTTGGTTTGCCATCCGCGCCAACTTGAAAATAATTGCTGCGCAAGGTGGCTTTGATCAAGTTCAAATAGCGCCGTAAAGTGCGGTCTTCATCGGCGTTGCTGATCGAGGATAATTTTTCCTCGATCTCTTTGCACAGCCGCATGGTTTTGGCGTCATCCGGTTTTTGCGCCGGGTCAAAGCTGGTTAAGAACAAGTCCACCAGCAAGCGGGTGATCGGCGCGTGTTTGGCCAAAATATATTCAATCGCCGATTCGCGGATCGAAAAACCGGTTTGCTGCAAATATTTGCTATAGGCCCGGCAAATCGCGGCTTCGCGCGCGGTTAAGCCGGCCAGCATCACCAAGCGGTTAAAACCGTCATCTTCCGATTCTTCATGCCACACCGCCAACAGCGCATTTTCAAAACGCTCTTTGACCAGGGGTACGTCGATAGCGCCGCCATCGCTGCGCTCGAAAGTAAAATCATGCAGCCACACTTCGCCGCCGGGCGGGCTGATGGCGAAAGAAAACTCGTCAATCACCCGCAGGCCCAAATTTTCCAGCATCGGCAAAATATCGGAAAGCGGAATTTGCTTGTCGCGCTGGTACAGCCTTACCCCGTAAAAATTTTCAGCGGTATAAAGCTGCACCGCCAGGGCGCCGGCATCGGCGGCCAAGGATTCAATTTTTTGAATATCGCCAATGGCGTCGCTGGTGGTGTAAATATTCTGGTAGGCTGCCGGAAAAGCGTTGGCATAGCGGTTAAGCACCGCGCCGTCAATCAAGCCCTGGCCGGCATTGGCCAGCGCATCGCCCCAGCCGCGGGCGGCTTGGGCCAATTCGGCCTCGATTACCTTAACGTCGTAAGAGGGCACTTGCCCCGCTTCCAGCTCGATCATGTAATGAAGCCGCGCAAGCGGCGTTTCGCCGACCTGCATCGTGTGGTTGGCGACCTTGCCGTGAAAGCGCTTTTCCAGGATTTGCGCGAATTTTTCACGCAAAGTCGTTGAAAAACTGTCGCGCGGCGTAAACACCAAAGCCGAAATATAGCGGTTGAATTTATCGGGGCGCACAAACAGGGCGGTGCGCTGGCGCTCTTTTAACAGCAAAATGCCTAAAGCCAGGCGGTATAATTCGCCATCCTCCATTTGCAGCAATTCATCGCGCGGGTAATTATTGACGATATCGACCAGCGCCTTGGCGTTATGGCTGTTGCGCACAAAATCGGCTTTTTCTAAAACCCGCTCTAATTTTTGCCGCACCCAGGGAATGTCGCGCACTCCGCGGTTATAGGCTTGGCTGGTGAACAGGCCGATGAAGCGGTGCTCGCCCGCGGCTTTGCCGGCGGCGTCGAAAATTTTGATGCTAATCACATCCATATAGGCCGGGCGGTGCACCAGCGAGCGGGAATGCGATTTGCGGATGGCGATCAAGGTTCCCTCTTCCAAAAATGCCTGAATTTCGGGCGAGGCCGCGGTTAAATCGCGCAAATTGCCGAACACGCGCCGCTGCGAGGAACGTAAAATCCCCAATCCGCTATTGGCGACATGTTTGGGCTTTTCATCCTCGGCATAGACATAGGCGCGGTAGCCCAAAAATACGAAATGATCCTGATCCAGCCAGCGCAAAAAATTCTGCGCCTCAAAAATGCTTTCATCATTATAGCCGGTGGCGTTTTGCCCGGTCGATTGAATCACCTCGGCCAGCTTTTGGCGCATCGCGGTGAAATCGGCCACGGCCGAGGCTACGTCATCCATCGCCCCCTGCATATCTGCGGCCAGGGTTTTGGCCATTTCTTGGTCGATCGCGGTTTTCAGGCGCATCATCATATAAGATTCGCGCACAAAGCCGTTTTCCCGGTGCTGCGGCTGATCGGGGCGGTCGCCCACCGCATCCAGGCTTTGCAGGCGCCCGCCTTGGTCGCGTTTAACCAAAGCCATCGGATGCGCCATTGCCTCAAGCAAAATATGATGCCGGTTCAGCGTCATGGTCGCGGTATCGACCAAAAAAGGCATGTCGGTGTTCAAGACATAAATATAGCTATGCCCTTCCTGCCAGGGGCGGCTTTCATCGGGCGGCAGAATTTTAATCGCGGTGTGAGCAGGTTCGCGCGCTTGAACAAAATCCAGGAAATCCAGCACCGCCGCGGCCAAATAATCGGGCTGGCGATGGTTTAAATCTTCTAGCGGCACATTGGCGTAAAACCCCTCGGCGAAACGGCGGATCATTTCCTGATCCAATTTTTGCAAAGAAGGGATTTTTTTCGCCAGCACCGCAGCGCTATCGGCAATGGCGGTTAGCTGCGGCGGCGCGGCCTTGCTGCCGCGGGGCACAGCGGCGGGGTGAATTTTTTTATTGCTTGCAGCGGCCATACTAGAAGAATTTTTCGCAGTTGGTTTCGGTGAATGCATAGAATGTTCCAAGTCAAAAGCAACAGAGGCGGATAGTAGGAAGTTGCGCCGCACTTGGCAAGGGCTTGGAATATCTATTAAAAAGTACAGTATTTGGTTATGCAGGGCAATAATGCTACCAATAGCCATGCTGTAGCGGCAATAAGCTATTTATAGCGGTTATAAACCACCAGGTTCGCCATCGGCGCAGCTTCCGCCGGCTTAGAGCAAACT
>JBFXCK010000021.1:0-16672 GCA_050182275.1 Dongiaceae bacterium
AGTCGCTGTTGGCCATGACGCCAAGGAAGGGTTTTACTTTCCAAAAAAACGGGCGGCCGAAACGGTAGAGCAATTCAAACGCGGCGCTTTCATTTTTTTGCATGTTCACATCATACCAGCCCATGGAGACGGCCAAATAATCGGGCGTTACATTATTATTTTGCGCGCGCGCAAGGGAGGGTATGGCCAAAATCGCGGCCAGCAAAATCACGGTAAAACGGGGGAAAATCATCTGGAACCCTGAAGCTAAGAATGTTGGCCGTGATCATAGTCAATTACCGCCTTGATGCAAGGGCGAAGCTTCTATAGCTTGCAACTTACCATGCGTTGCAACAAAAATATCTCTTTCCTGTTTGTGTTGCTGGGGCTTTTGGCCGCTGGCAGGGCCGCCCTGGCGGAAGGCATTCCGGCAAAAGTGGCGGAAATTATCAGCGGGCATGAGGTGCGCCTGGAAAATGGCGGCAATCTTATTTTGGCGGATATTTGGGCCCCCCTGGCGGGCCAGCCGCTTTATCAGGAATCAAAAAATGTCTTGGCGGCGCTGGTGAAAGATAAGAATTTGCAATTGATCAGGGCGGCTGAATCGCAAAACCGCCATGGCGCTGTTAAGGGTGAATTATATCATAATGGCCATTCCATTACTGAAGTGATGTTGAATCAGGGATGGGCGCGGCTTTACCCGGTTGATATTTATTATTACCCCAAAAAATTATTGGCCCTTGAAAATAGCGCGCGCCAGGAAAAGCGGGGGATTTGGCAAAATGAATTTTACGCCATCCATTCCGCTACCACCATAAAGGCCGCAAATCCGCCGCGTTTTGAAATGGTGGAGGGCAAGGTGATCGGCATTTTTCAAAAAAAGGGTCAAGATGCCTATCTTGATTTCGGGCAAGATTGGAAAAATGATTTCAGCGCCCGCATCCCGCAAATCTCGCAAAAATTTTTCACCCGCGGCAAAATGAGGATAGAGGAATTAGCGGGCAAGAATTTGCGCTTGCGCGGCTGGGTATTCGAGAAAAACGGCCCGATGATGGAAATCACCACCCCGGCGCAGATCGAGATTCTGCCTTAAAAATAAAAGCCGGAAACTTTTGGTTTCCGGCTTTCGGCTTCTGATCTTGAGCTTTTACTTAAGCAGCCTTCAGCATTTCCTGCAATTTGTCGGAGGCGGCTTGTTCGTCGATTCTTTCAACAGCGGCATATTCACGCGCCAGGCGTTCCAAGGCCTGCTGGAAGATTTGCCGTTCGCTGTAGGATTGATCGGGCTGCGTCGCGCTGCGGTATAACTCGCGGACCACTTCGGCAATCGCAATCGGATCGCCGGAATTGATTTTTTGTTCATATTCCTGCGCGCGGCGGCTCCACATCGTGCGGCGCACCTTGGCTTTGGCTTTTAAGCGTTCCAAAGCGCCTTGCATTTCCTTGCGGCTGGAAACGCGGCGAAGGCCGACCGAATCAATTTTGCCCAAGGGCACTTTGACCGTCATTTTAGCGCCCTGAATCTCGACCACGAATAAACGCAAATTGTGACCGGCGATTTCCTGGGTTTCGATACCTTTGACCAGGCCAACGCCATGGGTCGGGTATACGACATAGTCGTTAGCGGCGAAGGGCAATGCCTTATCCTTAAGAGGCTTATTCACATTGGCGGCCTGGGTCGGCTTGATCACCACATTCTTTTTCAAGGCGTTTTGCACGACCGGCTGCTTAGCGGCCATCTTTTCGATAACCTTCTTCGGCGCCGCTTTCATGGGAACAATTTTTCCCTTCGCAACGACTTTCTTTTGAGCAATTTTCTTACTAGCAATTGTCTTGGATTTTTTCTCTACACGTTTTTTTGCCGCTTTAGCATTTTTCATAACATTATCTTTCCATAAGTTGGCTTGGGTTAATATTAAATTTCAGGCTTTGGGTACCCTCTATCCGATTGGTTTTACTTTATGTCCTAAGGACACAGTGCTTATATCATAAGTTTTGGTTAAAATCAACGTGTCCCTAGCCCATTATGCTTAATAAATAGGCATCAACCCCCTATCTTCAAGGGTAGAAAGGGGGAAATATCAATGATTTCAGCTATTTAAATTATTTTTTATTGCCTTCAACCCCAGGCTCGGGGCTAAAATGCTCTTCCATTTTATTGGGAATATCGCGCCATTCATCGGCATCGGCCGGTGCCGGGCTTTTACGGGTAATATTGGGCCACTGGCTGGCATAGGTGCGGTTATGCTCGACCCACTTCTCGCCTTCCGGCGTGGTGTCGGGGATGATGGCGTCCACCGGGCATTCCGGTTCGCACACGCCGCAATCTATACATTCATCGGGGTGAATCACCAGCATGTTTTCGCCGACGTAAAAGCAATCGACCGGGCAGACTTCCACACAGTCCATATATTTGCAGCGAATGCAGGCCTCGGTCACAACATAAGTCATGGGCTTTAGATAGCGGGATTTTTTAGCGCCTGCAAGGCTAGTCTTTTTTGCTGGCCCAGGGCTCTAAAAGCGCGAAAGGCGAATCGGGATTGGCTAATTTTCCGCCTTTCTTTTCTTTGCGGAAGGGGCCTGATATATGCAGCGCCGCCTTTTCTTCTTTCACGCGATAGCCCAGTTTGCGTAAAATTCCGGCTAAATCTTTCAATCCTACCGGGAAATATTTAGCCGCCTCTTTCGCGCTTAAACTTGCCTGGCGGCGCTGCAGCGATTGAATTTTGCGCAACAGCCTTTCCAGCCGGTCGGCCCGCAAAGCCCAGCCCTCTAAAACCAAAAACCCATTCGCCCAATAATAATGATCGGGAATTTGCGGCGTTAAAGGCACGGCGATCTTACCCAATAAGGGCGGCGCCTGGCGCTGCTGATGAAACGCCACCCACAATAACCGCCGCCATAACATAGCGGCCGGCGAATAAAGATTGCGGATATGAATGCTGGCCAAACCCGCTACGACTTGATGCTGGGTTAGGACACGGCGCTCCAGCGGCTTTACAGCCCCTGCCTTCTCAAGGGGCAGGCAGCCGCCATGTTCGGCCAATTGAAAAGCAACCCCGCGCGCGGCTCCCGGCAAAGGGGCTTTTTCCAAATCAACCAATGGCTTTAAATGTTGCGCGATTTGTTTTTCAGCCGCTAATCTTAAATGCTTGCGCAATTCATTGGCTTCGTTATCGGCGACATCTTCATCCAGCAATAATTCGATATCGGGCTTTAGTAATTTAGGCCCTTTGCGCAAAACCGCGATGGGTTGTTGATTCACCAAAATCTTTCCCTCTGCTTCAAAGAAAAATTCCTTAAAAGGCAATGCCGCATATTCATGCAGGCGGCGGCGCAATTCTTCCTGCAAAGCGGGCCGGGCGATGCTAAGGGCCGCTTTATTTTCGGCCGTCGTAAAATCGGCGTTGGCCTTAAGGCGCAAACCCTCCACCTCGCCAATTACCTGATTGCTAACCCACACCTCGCCCGCCTTATCGATGCTGGCGAAGCGCCCCATATCAGGGCCCAATTTGCTGACCAGGGCCGATAAACGCTTGTCGACAAAACGGTTGGTTAGGCTGTGATGCAGGGCATCCGATAATTTATCTTCAATCTCCCGCGTGCGCGCCTGCCACTCATCGGCATCATCAATCCATTGCTGGCGTTGCGTAACGTAAGTCCAGGTGCGGATATGGGCAAGGCGGCTCATCAGCGTATCAATATCGCCGTCGCTGCGGTTAAGGCGGTCGACCTGGCGGCTAACCCATTCGCGCGGCAAGCGGCCCTGATTGCTGCTGACATGCAAAAATATTTGTTTCAATAAACCGGCATGGACCTCGCTTAAAGATTTGCGGAAATCGGGAATTTGGCAAACTTCCCATAATAACCGCACCGTACCCGGATTTTGCGCGCGGCGGCGCACCATCGGATCTTTGCTTAAAAAATCCAGCACCTCGATATCATCGCCTGCCAGCGGGCGGTGAAGATAGGGATAGGGCGGTTTGACATCCAAGCTCTTTCGTAATGCATCCAGCGAGCGGAACTCCAAATCGCTATTGCGCCAATAAATAAAATCAAGCCTATCGAATTGATGGCTTTCCAATTTTTTTACCAACTCATCTTCCAAACTTCCCGCATCGGCCGTGGTGCCAAAAGTGCCTTCCGCCAAATGCCGCCCTGCCCTTCCCGCAATTTGGCCCATTTCCGGTGCCGTTAGACGGCGCAATTTGCGGCCATCGAATTTATGCAAACTGGCGAAGGCGACATGGTCGATATCCATGTTTAGGCCCATGCCAATCGCATCGGTTGCGACAATAAAATCAACCTCGCCCGCCTGATACATCCCGACTTGCGCATTCCTGGCGCGTGGCGATAAGGCGCCCATCACAATCGCAGTACCACCCTGTTGCCGGCGCATCAATTCACCCAGCGCATATACGTCGCTCGCGGAAAAGGCCACGACAGCGCTGCGTTTGGGCAACCGTGTAAGACGCTTATAGCCGGTATAGCTTAAGGTCGAAAGCCGTGGCCGCGAGGTGATTTCAATTTCGGGAACTAGTTTCCGTAAAATCGGCTTAATCGTATCCGCGCCAATGAACATCGTTTCAAGCCGCCCGCGCGCATTCAATAAACGATCCGTAAAAATATGCCCGCGCTCAGGATCACTTGCCAATTGAATTTCATCGACCGCTAAAAAATCGACCCGCTTATCAACCGGCATCGCCTCAACCGTGCAAATGAAATAGCGGGCGTTAGGGGGTGCTAGGCGCTCCTCCCCCGTAATCAGCGCAACGGCGCTTGGGCCTTTGATTTTCACCAGCCGGTCATAATTCTCCCGCGCCAAAAGACGAAGCGGAAAGCCCATCATCCCCGTATCGTGGTTAGCAAGGCGCTCCATCGCCACATGGGTTTTGCCCGTGTTGGTCGGCCCAAGAATGGCGGAGATGGTGGGGGTGGAGGACATTTTAGGTTATTTTCAGCAAGTGAGCTTATAACATAAACCACTCTTGGGAAAACCTGAAATTCTGCAATTCTTTGCAATAAAACGTTATTTTCCTTCCGCCCTATTTCTGTTATGAGCAAGGGGCAGGTTTTCTCTTTCATTCATTTATTCCCATGGCCAAAAACTCATCGCTTTCCATTCTGATTCTTGCCGCCGGTCAATCGAAGCGCATGCGCTCTTCGATTCCCAAAGTCATGCACTCTTTGGCGGGGCGGCCGATGCTTTACCATTTGATTGACACCGCGCGTTCTTTAAAGCCTGAAAAATTGGCTGTGGTGATTGGCAAGGAAATGGAAAAACTTCCTGGCATTCCGTGCGTCACCCAGCATCCGGCGCGTGGCACGGGCCATGCGGTGCAGGTGGCGGCGAAGGAATTGAAAAACACGAATGGTCCGGTTTTAATTTTATACGGCGATACGCCCCTTGTTACCCCCGGCACTTTGCATCAATTAATTGATGCCTTGAAAAAGAATGCGGTGGCGATTTTAGGCTTCCGCCCGCTTGATCCCGGCCAATATGCGCGCCTGGTGACCGATAAACGAGGCCAGCTAAAACAGATTGTTGAATTTAAAGACGCAGATAATGCAACCAAAAAAATCGATCTGTGCAATGCCGGTGTCATGGCCGTGCAGGGCAAGCATTTATGGAATTTATTGAATAAATTGCAGACCAATAACGCCGCCAAGGAATATTATTTAACGGATTTGGTGAAGTTGGCGAATGCGCAAAAATTATCTTGCACCGCTATCGAAGCAAGCGAAGAAGAAGTAATCGGCATTAACACGCGCGGCGATTTGGCCTTGGCCGAGCGTTTCTTGCAAGATCAATTGCGCGCCCGGCATTTGGCCAATGGCGTCACCATGCAAGACCCCGCTAGCGTATATTTTTCCTGGGATACGGAAATTAATTCCGATGTCACGATCGAACCGCATGTTTATTTTGGCCCCGGCGTTTCTATTGGCGAAGGCACCACCATTAAGGCCTTTTGCCATATCGAGGGCGCCATCATCGGCCGCAATACGCGCATCGGCCCCTTTGCCCGCCTTCGCCCCGGCACAGAATTGGAAGATGCTGTGCATATCGGCAATTTTGTCGAGGCTAAAAACACCAAAATGGCCAAGGGCGCTAAGGCCAATCATCTAACTTATTTGGGCGATACGGTTGTAGGCGAAGGCGCCAATATTGGTGCCGGCACTATCACTTGCAATTATGATGGATTCAATAAATCGAAAACCACGATTGGCAAGGGGGCTTTCATCGGCTCGAATACCGCCTTAGTGGCCCCTATCAAAGTGGGCGACAACGCGATCATCGCCGCCGGCAGCGTCATTACCGAAGATGTAGCGAATGAAGATTTGGCGCTTTCCCGCACGCCGCAAATTAATAAACGCGGGCTTGCCAAACGCATGCGGCAAAAACTTTCCAATAAAAAGAGCAAGAAATAATGTGCGGCATTATCGGCTACATCGGCCCCAAAAACGCCGCTCCGATTTTGATGGATGGCTTAAAACGCCTGGAATACCGGGGCTATGATTCGGCAGGCCTCGCCAATTTGGTGAATGGCAAAATTGAACGCCGCCGGGCCGAGGGCAAACTCATCAACCTTGAGCAAAAATTAAATCAGGAACCTTTGGCCGGCAATATCGGCATTGGCCATACGCGCTGGGCGACGCATGGCGTGCCGAATGAAACCAATGCCCATCCGCATGCAACCGAAAATGTGGCTGTGGCGCATAACGGCATTATCGAAAATTTTCAGGAATTGCGCGAAGAATTGGAAAAAGCCGGCCATAAATTTTCAACCGAAACCGATACCGAAGTGATCGTGCATTTGCTGGATTATTATTTAAAACAAAAACTTTCCCCCGAGCAGGCTGTGGGCAAAATGCTGGGCCGCCTGCATGGCGCCTTTGCCCTGGCGATTATTTTTGCCGGCCATGAAAATTTATTCGCCGCGCGGCGCGGCAGCCCGCTTGTTATCGGGCACGGCAATGGTGAAATGTTCATCGGCTCGGATGCCATTGCGCTTGGCCCCCTTACGCAAAAACTTGCCTATTTGGAAGAGGGCGATTGGGCGATGCTGGACGCCAAAGGCGTCAAAATTTTCGATGCCGCGAACAAACCCGTCAAACGCCCCGTCACCGACAGCCCCGTTGCCACCACCATGATGGGCAAGGGCGGCTTCCGCCATTATATGCTGAAGGAAATTTATGAGCAGGCGACAGTTTTGGGCGATGTGCTGCATGCGCATTTAAACCCGAACACGCGGCAAATTCATATTCCGGAATTTCCTTTTCATTTAAAAAATATCAAGCGTCTTTATATGATCGCCTGCGGCACTTCTTATCATGCCGCGATGGTGGCGCGTTATTGGCTGGAAGAAATCGCCAAAGTGCCGGTTGAAGTCGATATCGCCTCGGAATTCCGCTACCGCCGCGCAGTATTGGATAAAGACGGGCTTGGCATTTTCATTTCGCAAAGCGGCGAAACCGCCGATACGCTGGCCGCCCTTCGCCATGTCAAAGAATCGGGCCTTTCTACCCTTGCCATCGTCAATGTCGCCACCAGCACCATGGCGCGGGAAGCAACCGCGAAATTATTGACGCTGGCCGGCCCAGAAATCGGCGTTGCCTCGACCAAAGCCTTCACCACGCAATTAATGGCGCTGGCTTGTTTTACCTTGGCCCTGGCGCGCGCGCGTGGAATTTTAAACGCGCAGGAAGAATCAAAATTAGCGGGCCTTCTAACCGAAATTCCAGAATTGGTCACCACCATTTTACAATTGGATAGCACGGTTGAAAAAATCGCCCGCGATATTTATGAAGCGCGCGATGTTTTATATATGGGCCGTAACACGCTTTACCCAATCGCTTTGGAAGGCGCGCTTAAATTAAAAGAAATCTCCTATATTCATGCCGAAGGCTATGCCGCCGGCGAATTAAAACACGGGCCGATTGCCTTGATTGACGAGGAAGTGCCGATCATCTCCCTCCTTCCCACCCAATTGCTGCATGACAAAATGGCAAGCAATATTCAAGAAGTCGTCGCCCGCGGCGGCCGCGTGATTGCCATTGGCGATCAAGAAGCTTTGGATAAAGCGAAATTGAAAAACATCACTCCGCTTATCCTGCCCAAGGTTGACGCCTTTATCGCCCCCGTTCTTTACACTATTCCGGTGCAATTATTGGCCTATCACATCGCTGTCCTCAAAGGCACCGATGTGGATCAGCCGCGCAATTTGGCGAAGAGCGTGACGGTAGAATAGTTAGAAATTAGCCGCGGTTTTTTGGGCAATTCCCCGGCGCATCCGGGCGGCCTTCACCGTATTTTGCAGCAAGCAAGCAATCGTCATTGGCCCAACACCGCCCGGCACGGGCGTGATGGCGCCGGCTACTTCCTTGACCTCATCAAAATTTACATCGCCGACAACTTTATTTTTGCCATTGACGCCTGGAATGCGGTTGATGCCGACATCAATCACGGTTGCGCCCTTCTTTATCCAATCGCCCCGCACCATTTGCGCCTTGCCAACGGCGGCCACCACAATATCGGCCTGGCGGCAAAGGGCTGGTAAATCCTTCGTTTTGGAATGGGCCATGGTAACGGTGCAATTTTCGCCCAATAACAGCATCGCCATCGGTTTGCCAACAATATTCGAGCGGCCAATCACGATGGCGTTTTTGCCGGTTAAATCGCCCAATTGATCGCGCAATAGCAATAAACAGCCGTAAGGGGTGCAGGGATAAAGGGCATCCTGCCCCGTCATCATCTTGCCGACATTGAGCAAATGAAAACCGTCAACATCTTTGGCGGGGTCGATGGCGGCTAGAACTTTTTTCTCGTCAATTTGGGGGGGCAAAGGCAATTGCACCAAAATTCCGTCCACATCATCATTGGCGTTTAAACCGGCGATTAATTTTAACAAATCGGCCTCAGGCGTTGCGGCTGGCAATACATGCTGAAAAGACTTCATGCCCAATTCAATGGTTTGCTTGGCTTTGTTTTTCACATAAAGCTGGCTGGCGGGATTATCGCCGACCAGCACCACCGCAAGGCCGGGCTGAATGCCTTGCTTTAAAAGGGCCGCGATATCGTTCAATAAAGACTCTTGCAGTTTTTCGGCGAAAGCCTTGCCGTCGATAATTTTCGCGCTCATTAGAAATAAAACCAGTGAATAATGGCCATTTGAATAAACTTAATAATCAATAAAAGCGCCAAGGGCGTTAAATCAACCCCGCCGATGATAGGAATGTAGCGGCGCATGGGGCGCAAAACAGGTTCGGTTACGCTTTGGAAAAAATAATTGATCCGGCTCACCACTTGATTGCGCAAATTCAGAATTTGGAAATTGATCAGCCAGCTTAAAATCACCGAGATCAGCACCACCCAAAAGGCAATGTCAAGAATGGTTAAAAGTAACCATAAAATGGGATTCATCGGAGATCTCCTCGAGGCAAAATAAAATGAAAACGGTAAGGGCAACCTAGCGGTTTTGCAGGCTCAACGCAAGATAGCGATCTGTATGAGAAGATTGGTGGAGCCGAGGAGAGTCGAACTCCCGACCTCTACAATGCGAATGTAGCGCTCTCCCAACTGAGCTACGGCCCCAACGCGGGGAAATATGGCTAAATCCGGCTTTAACGTCAAGATAGGTGGTTACTTAACTAGTCTTCGCCATACAATGGCTCCGCCCGCCGCCAATAGCAATAAGGGCGCTAGCCATAATAACAAGGTTGAAGTTTTTAAAGGCGGTTTCATTAATATGAAATCACCATAGCGTGTGACTAAATAATTTTTGATTTCCGTCTCGCTTTTACCCGCCATTAATTGGTCGCGGATGGATTGGCGCATGTCTTGGGCGAGGGAGGCGGGCGAGGCGTCAAGCGATTCGCCCTGGCATACCACGCAGCGCAATTCTTGAAATAATTGGTGAGCGCGCGCCTCTAGGGCCGGATCGGTTAAGGGTTTCTCCAGCGCAACCGCGGAGTTCGCAAAAAACATAAACACAAAAAAGAAAAAAATCTTTTTCATTCTTTGATGAGAGAGAGAATTTTGTCTCTTTCCTCTTTTTGAATCGGGCCTTGAAAATGATAGCGCACCACGCCAATCGGATCGATCAGGAAAGTTTCAGGAATCCCGCTAACGCCCAAGATAATAGCGGCTTTGCCATTGTCGGGCGCGATTTCCTGATAAGGGCTGCCTTCTTTTTCCAGCCAGGCGGCAATAGAATCGGGCCTATCTTTATAAACCATGCCAATCATTTTTAAATCTTTTTGCTTGGATAATTCCATTAAATAAGGATGCTCGATATGGCAGGGCGCGCACCAGGAAGCGAAAAAATTAAGCAAAATAAACTTCCCGCCAATTTTTAAAGGCATTTCCGGCGGTAACTTTTTACCAACCCAGGGTGAAGCGGGTTGATAAGGCGTCGCCTTTATTAAGGCGAAGGCCAGGCCCGCCAATAAAACCGCCGCCAATAATAAAGGCAAAATACGCATTACTCTTGCCCTTTCCAGCGCCCGCTTTTCTTTAAGCTTTCCGCGACTTCGGGCGGCATATAATTTTCATCATGTTTGGCCAGGATTTGGCTGGCGATAAAAACCCCCTCCCCGTTCAATTTGCCAAGCGCCACCACGCCCTGGCCTTCGCGGAATAAATCGGGAAGAAGGCCGTCATACCTTACTTTCAATTCGCCGCTTAAATCGGTCACGACAAAATTCACTTGCGTGCCGGATTTTTCGACCGAGCCTTCCTTTACCAACCCGCCAATGCGGAAAGATTTGTCTTGCGGAATAGGATATTCGCTTAATTGGCTGGGCGTGCGGAAAAACAGCATATGTTCCTGCATCGCATAAAGCGCCATGGCGGCGGCAATCGCCAATACCAGGCCGATCATGCTGCCCCATAAAAGCCTGCGGTGCTTAGGCTTCATCATTGCCCAAATCGCCACGATAACGGGAATAGAAAACAAATAAGGCGATCAACGTAACCGTGACCAACCCATAAGCGGCGTTTATGTAAAATGAATAATTCACGATTCCAGCTTCCATAATTGCTGCTGGCGCAGGCGCATTTTTTTACGCGCCGCCATTTTCCCGGCGATCGCCAACAGCCAAATCGAGATAAAGTAAAATAAAAAGCCAGCGCCCATCATTAAAAGCGGCCCAAACATGGCGGGATCGATGTGAATGCCCTTAAAAGGATTAATGCTGGCCGGCTGATGCAGCGTATTCCACCATTCAACCGAAAATTTGATAACGGGAATATTGATAAAACCGATCAAAGCCAATATGGCCGCTGCCCTCGAACCGCGTTCTTCTTGGTTAAAAGAATTAAGAAGCGCGATATAGCCCAAATACAAAAACAGCAAAATCAGCACCGAGGTTAATCTTGCATCCCACACCCAGGCCGTCCCCCACATCGGCTTGCCCCAAATCATGCCGGTGATTAAAGTGAGCGCGGTAAAGCAGGCGCCAATTGGCGCTGCGCTTTCGGCGGCAATAGCCGCCAGCGGATGGCGGTAAATCAAATACAGGGCGCTTAAAGCGCCTATTAAGCTATAAATCCCCATCGCCAGCCAGGCTGAGGGCACATGCACATACATAATGCGCACCGCCTCGCCCTGCTGATAATCGGGGGGAGCCACCATCAAGGCGCTATAAAAACCCGCCCCTAATAAAATAAAGGCCAGCGCCGTTATATAAGGCCAAACGGCCTTGCTGAATTTAGAAAAACGGGTGGGGTTGGCGAAATAATGCATAAGCACCTTATAGATTATTGCAAAGTAAAGCGCAAAACCCCCGCGGTTAAAAACGGAGACAGCGTCACGCTTGCCAAGCAAAAGGCCGCCGTTAATAAAAGCGGACCTGTAACAGGCAAGCCTTGGCCTAACGCCTCGAGAATGCCCAAAGAAAAAATCAAAATAGGCAATAATAGCGGCAATAATAAAATAAATAACAAATAATGCGCTCCTTTTAAGCCCAGGGTCAGGGATGACAATAAGGCGCCCCAAAAGACAATCGCCAAAGCCGCCAGCCCCATCACCCCCAAAAGCGGCCAGAACCAGGATAAGGGCTGCTGCATAACCATCAATGCAGGGGCTAAGGCAATAGCCAAACTGCCGGCCAGCGCCAGCCAAAAGGCAAAAACCCGGATGGCGATGCGACAGGCGAACCCGCGCTCATCCAACAGCATTAAATCCAAACTGCCATCTTCCCAATCACTGGTGAATAAACGATCCATCGATAATAGGCTTGCCAAAATGGCAATCACATAAATAAAAGCGATGCCATGCGCCGCTAAAACATCAACCGGCAAAAACCAGGATAATAAAAACAAGCTCAGCAATAAAAATCCTAAAAGCTGCAGCCATTCGCCGGTCTGGCGCAAATTTTGGCGCAATTCTAGGGAAAGTAAGCTCATCATGCCATCACCCAGCTTTTAAGATTGGGCAATTCGACCGCTTGATGGCTGGCGATAATGGCAATTGCTCCCTTAGCTAGTTTTTCTTCCAAGACTTGCCGGAAAAATTTTTGCCCTGCCTCATCCAAATGCGTTAAAGGTTCATCCAATAAATACAGCGCCGCCGCTTTGGCTAGACAACGCGTTAAAGCAACCCGCCTTCTTTGCCCCGCCGATATTTCGCCCCCCCAAAAGGATAGGAGAGGAGTGATATTGAAACGCGCCACCAGCGGATGATCTAAATTCACCCCCCAACTCTTTAGATTTTCCGCCACCGTTAGATTTGCTTTCACCGCATCGGCCTGCCCCAACCAAGACAAAGAAGCACGGTATACTTCCCGCTGCTTCGCAATGTCTTGTTCTTGCCATAGGATATTTCCGGCTGCCGGCGCTTTGAGCGTTGCCAGGACGCGCAATAAAGTGGTCTTCCCACTGCCATTGGCGCCTTGCAACCAAAGCGTCTGGCCAGCCACCAATTTCCATGAGATCGGCCCGGCTTGAAAACGCCAGCCATGGCCGATTATCAATTCGGCAACACTCAAGTGAGGAGCTAAAGGCACAAGTCCTTGATTTGTCATTCAGATTTCTTAGCAATACTGGACACGGGAAGAGAATTCTTTACTCTTTATAAACAATTACCGCCCACCATATCTAGATCTATATTTATTGTAAGCTTTTCCCGCCAAACGGAGTTTTCTCATGCCTCAAGGAACTATGGACAGCTTTAAATCCGCCGCCACTTTAAAAGCCGGCAAGAAACAATACCGCTATTTTAGCCTGAAAGAAGCCGCCAAGAACGGCTTGGGCAATATCGACAAGCTGCCTTATTCCTTAAAAATCCTCTTGGAAAACCTCCTTCGCAATGAAGATGGCCGCTCGGTCACTAAGGAAGATATCAGCGCTGTGGCTGAATGGCTAAAGACTAAGACTTCCGAACGTGAAATTGCCTTCCGCCCGGCTCGCGTTTTAATGCAAGATTTCACCGGCGTCCCCGCCGTAGTCGATTTGGCCGCAATGCGCGATGCGATGGTGAATATGAAAGGCGATCCCAAACGCATTAACCCCCTAACGCAGGTTGATTTGGTGATTGATCACAGCGTGATGGTCGACGTATACGGCAATAACAACGCCTTTCAGCGCAATGTCGATTTGGAATTCAACCGCAACCATGAACGCTATGCCTTTTTACGCTGGGGCCAAACCGCTTTTGACAATTTCCGTGTCGTGCCCCCCGGCACCGGCATTTGCCATCAAGTGAATTTAGAATATCTGGCGCAAGTAATTTGGGCGGATAAGGGCGAAGCCCCCTTGGCCTATCCCGACACTTTGGTGGGCACCGATAGCCACACCACCATGATCAACGGCCTGGCCGTGCTGGGCTGGGGCGTAGGCGGCATCGAGGCCGAAGCCGCGATGCTGGGCCAGCCTATTTCGATGCTGATTCCAGAAGTTATCGGCTTTAAATTAACCGGTAAATTAAAGGAAGGCACAACCGCCACCGATTTGGTGCTAACGGTTACCCAGATGCTGCGCAATAAAGGCGTGGTCAATAAATTCGTTGAGTTTTATGGCCCGGGCCTGGACAATCTTTCGCTCGCCGACCGCGCAACGATTGCCAATATGGCCCCGGAATATGGCGCCACTTGCGGCATTTTCCCGATTGATGCCGAAACCATCCGTTATCTTGAATTCACCGGCCGCGATCCCGAACGCATCGCCATGGTTGAAGCCTATGCCAAAGAGCAAGGCATGTGGCGCGATAAAAACAGCCCCGACCCTATTTTCACCGATACGCTGGAATTGGACATCACCACCGTCGAATCGTCGCTCGCCGGCCCGAAACGCCCGCAAGACCGGGTGCTGCTCTCGCAAATGGCCGCCAATTTCCAAACCGCCCTGCAAGCGGAAATCAAAACGCCTTTAAATGAACGTAAAGCCATTGCCGTTAAAGGCCATCCTTATAAGTTGGAAGACGGCCATGTCGTGATTGCCGCGATCACCAGCTGCACCAATACTTCGAACCCTTCGGTGATGATCGCCGCCGGTTTGTTAGCGCGCAATGCCGTCGCTAAAGGCTTAAAAACCAAACCCTGGGTGAAAACTTCGCTGGCCCCCGGCAGCCAAGTGGTGACCGATTATTTAAACGCCGCCGATTTGCAAAAAGACTTGGATATGCTGGGCTTTAACCTGGTTGGTTATGGCTGCACCACCTGCATCGGCAATTCAGGGCCGCTTGAAGATCATATCGCCAAGGCCGTGGAAGAAGGCGATTTGGTGGTATCTTCCGTGCTTTCGGGCAACCGCAATTTCGAAGGCCGCATCAATCCCCATGTCCGGGCTAATTATTTAGCCTCGCCGCCGCTTTGCGTGGCTTATGCCTTAGCTGGCTCGACCAAAATCGATCTAACTAAAGAACCGCTTGGCCAGGATAAAGACGGCAAGCCGGTTTATTTGCGCGATATTTGGCCCGCGAATGAGGAAATTCACGCCACCATCCGCAAATCATTGACCCCCAAAATGTTCCGGGAGCGTTATGCCAATGTATTCGATGGCGGCCGCGAATGGCAGGATATTATGTCGGCTACCGGCATGACTTATGGCTGGCAAGATAACAGCACTTATGTCAAACATCCGCCCTATTTCGAGGCGATGCCGGCCAAGCCCACAGCGGTTAGCGATATCGCCAATGCGCGGCCTTTGGCGATTTTGGGCGATTCGGTGACGACCGATCATATTTCCCCCGCCGGCGATATTAAAAAAGACAGCCCGGCCGGAAGCTATTTGTTAGGCCATGAAGTCACGGCCGCCGATTTCAATTCCTACGGCGCGCGGCGCGGCAACCATGAAGTGATGATGCGCGGCACCTTCGCCAATATCCGCCTCAAAAATGAAATGGCGCCTGGCACTACCGGCGGCGTTACCAAATTCATGCCAATGGGCGAGGTCATGCCGATTTATGACGCTTCGATCAAATACCAGGCGCAAAATACGCCTCTTGTAGTAATTGCGGGCAAGGAATACGGCACCGGCTCCTCGCGCGACTGGGCGGCCAAAGGCACCAAATTGCTGGGTGTTAAAGCCGTGATCGCCGAAAGCTTCGAGCGTATTCACCGCTCGAACCTGGTAGGTATGGGCGTATTGCCGCTGCAATTTAAAGACGGCATGACGCGCAAATCACTAAAACTTGATGGCAGCGAAACCTTCGACATCAAAGGCGTCGCCGGCGGCATTAAACCGAAGATGGATATTCAATGCACTATCACTCGCGCCAACGGCGCTAAAGAAAACATTACCTTGTTATGCCGCATCGATACGTTGGATGAAGTGGAATATTACCGTCATGGCGGAATTTTACCTTTCGTCTTGCGCGGAATGTTGGCGGCATAATCAGTTACGCGAATTAAAAACGGTTTTTTGCGCGACAAAATGCGTGTTGCATGAATCGCACACATCAAAAAATAATTCGCAGCGCGCACCGCTAACAACACATTTTTAATCCTTAATATTGCATGATGAAGATATCTCGATCGCATGGTGCGATCGTCTGCTTTGAACAGGAGATTTTCTCATGGCTGCTAAGCGTAAAGCTAAGAAAACCGCGAAACGTAAAACCGCGAAACGTAAAACCTCGAAGCGGAGATAGTTTCTCCGCTTTGTCGTTTGACAAAGTTAAATCGCCCAGCCGTTTTCACGCTGGGCGATTTTTATTTGGGGGTAAAAAGCGCGGAAAAACTAGGGTTTTTGCCAGACCAGCCTATGCATGCTGCGTGAATAAAGAACCCCGTACATTTCGCTTTGATTGATACGGTGCTGGTAAGAAACCAGCTTAAATTGGGAATTGAATTCGGCCTCGATATCTTCCCTGCTAAATAAAATAGACGGTATTTGATTGCCAGGATCGGTAATGATGCGATCTTCACGATTTGGTGATTGCGCCAACAGCGGCCCGTAATATCCGTCATCCATCGCCGCCAAAGTTAACAAATAGTAACCGCCGGGCTTTAGCGCCTTCAGCAACTCCGCACGGTAAAAAGCGCGGTCGGATGCTTTGACTTGATGTTTGTAGCAAAAAGTATCGATCGCAATGTCCGCTGATTGGGCTTTAAATGGCCAGGGGTCAATCACGCTTTGACATACGGTATGAATTTTACCGGCTAATTCCTCTTTTAAGGCCTGCTGGCGCAAATAATCGATAGCGGCTGGCGTGAAGTCGAGACCGTAAACAATAAAGCCCTGACGGGCCAAATA
>JBFXCK010000022.1:0-11451 GCA_050182275.1 Dongiaceae bacterium
TCGCGAAGCCTTACGCTAAGTTGACTTCAGCCCCGATCCATAGTATATCCTTTTAAGATACTATTTAATTTATCAGGATATAAATGACTAAACGCAACCCCGCTTATCTTCTTATTGGCGCCCCGCTTAAAGGCTGGCGTTCGGGAAATAATTTAGACAAAAATTATATAGGCGGCGGTATAATATTGCGGAAAAAAATCCTGGCCTTGGCCGATAAGAAAAGAGCCGCCTATATCACAGAAGGAAAAACACCCGAAGAAGCCGATCAATTGGTTCAAGAACTTTGGGTTAGAAAATGTTATGGCAGCGGCACTTTTGGCAAAATCACCGAATTCATCTCTCCAGCGGGGATTAAAGAATTAATCAAAGCTGGAGAATTAATAACCCCCGAACAAGCCAAATTATCGACTTTGCCTCCTGGTTGGCGGTCGGGCCATGATTTAAAGAAAGATTATGTTGGCGAACATAGAAAATTCCAGAGAATAATCCGAGCCTTAGGCTCAAGAAAAAGAGCCGCCTATATCACGGAAGGAAAAACATTCAAAGAAGCCGATCGGTTGATCCAAGAACATTGGGTGCGAAGATGTTATGGCAGCAGCAATGGCGGCCATATCACCGAATTCATTTCGCCTGAAGGAATCAGAGAATTAGCCGAAGCTAAAGAATTGCTAACGCCTGAACAAGTTAAACAATTAAACCCGCCCAAAGGCTGGCGGTCGGGAAATGGTTTAAGTAAGGATTATATTGGCAGCAATGTAACATTGCGGGAAAAAATCCTGACGCTGGCCAACAAGAAAAGGGATGCCTATCTCGCGGCGGGAAAAACCCCAGAAGAAGCCGGCCAACTAGTTCAAGAACTTTGGGTTAGAAAATATTATAGCCACGGCTCGAACGGCCATATCACCGAATTCATTTCGCCTGAAGGAATCAGAGAATTAGCCGAAGCTAAAGAATTGCTAACGCCTGAACAAGTTAAACAATTAAACCCGCCCAAAGGCTGGCGGTCGGGAAATAGTTTAAGTAAGGATTATATTGGCGACTACAGAAAGCTTGGCGAAAAAATCCTGACGCTGGCCAACAAGAAAAGGGATGCCTATCTCGCGGCGGGAAAAACCCCAGAAGAAGCAGCCCAACTAGTTCAAGAACTTTGGGTTAGAAAATATTATAGCCACGGCTCGAACGGCCATATCGCCGAATTCGTCTCCCCGGCTGGAATTGCTGAACTTATCGCCACCAAAGAATTATTGACGCCGGCGGAAGCCAAAAAATTAATTCCGTCCCAGGGCTGGCGGTCGGGAGCGGGCTTAAGCGAGGATTATATTGGAGGTAGTATAAAGTTTCGGCGAATAATTGTTACCTTTGGCTTAAGAAAAAAAGCTGCTCTTATAACAGAAGGTAAAAATCAAGAAGAAGCCGACCGATTAGTTCATGAACATTGGGTGAGAAAATGTTATGGCAGCCGCACTTGTGGCCCTATCACCGAATGCGTCTCCCCCAGAGGAATTGAAGAACTGATTGAGCAAGGAATTCTAAAACCGCGCTATAAACCCGCGCCCTATAGCATCGCCAGCCTGCTTGCATCTGGCATGAGTGAGGATGAAACCAGAATTACTTTAAATTTAAGCAAAACCGCCTTTGCTACCGCCCGTGAGGCCATCGCTAGAGCATTGGCAGAAAATGGTGGTGCCGATTTAGCCGCCTATAAAGCCGAACTTGCCCATAACCGCAAAATCCGCCGGGAAGATTTTATGGCGGCGGTTCAATCGCACGGCTCAATCGAAGACGCCGCGCATCATCTTGGCCTTTCCCCGCAACGCGTGATGGCACGCCTTGGCAGATATTGGAAATTAGATGTGGCGTTGCTTGATAAATTAGACCAACCCGCCATTCACATGGACATGGCCTTGCGGGTGGATTTCACCCAGCTGCCCAGAACTTCGCCCGCCGCCACTTGGTTTGCGGTGAAGCAATTGCATGGCGAACTTCACCAAGCGCCAAATCTTAATCAAATCGCCGAAAAGCTAAAAATTAAACGCGGCCTTGTGGACAAAAATGTTCACTTTTTAATCGCCTGCGATTCTTTGCGGCGGGAGGATTTGACCAGGGAAGAAGAAGCCTCATCTTTTAGCCCTTCGGCTATCGGCTTCGCCATCCGCCAGCATCATGGCCGCGGCTGCCTTTTTCGCTAAACTGCTATCTTGCTTTCCGGCCCATTTCCTCCGATAAAGGAGGATGGAAGACCGGTTGGCGGACGTTATGCTCGTAAACCCGGCCAGGTTCGAAAGAAAGCAACCGTAGCGCTGTTATGGCGGGTCGTTCGGCTGGTCTTCCACCTAAACAGATGGCAGAAAACAGGAATCAGAAGTCAGAATTTATGGCACATCAAGAATACCGCGTTTTGGCCAGAAAATACCGGCCTACCACATTTAAAGAATTAATCGGCCAAGAAGTTTTGGTGCAAACGCTTTCGAACGCGATGGCGGCCAAGCGCTTGGCGCATGCGTTTATTTTAACCGGGGTGCGCGGTGTCGGCAAAACCACGACCGCCCGCATTATCGCCAAGGGCTTGAATTGCGATAAAGGCCCAACGCTTGAACCTTGCGGCGTTTGCGGCAATTGCATTGCCATTACCGAAGACCGCCATGTCGATGTTTTAGAAATGGACGCGGCTTCCCGCACCGGCGTTGACGATATCCGCGAAATTATTGACGGCGTGCGCTATAAGCCGGTTTCCGGGCGCTATAAAGTCTACATCATCGATGAAGTGCATATGCTGTCCAAGAACGCCTTTAATGCGCTTTTAAAAACCTTGGAAGAGCCGCCGGAAAATGTGACCTTCATTTTCGCCACCACCGAAATCAATAAAGTGCCGGTGACGATTTTATCGCGCTGTCAGCGCTTTGATTTGCGCAGGCTTCCGGTTGACGGGTTGGCGCAGCATGTGATCGCCATCGGCGCGCGGGAAAAAATCCAATTGGCTCCCGAGGCCGCTATCCTCATCGCCAAAGCCGCCGAAGGTTCGGTGCGCGATGCGCTATCGCTGCTCGATCAGGCGATTGCTTTGCGCGGCGAGAATATCGATGAGGCCGCTATCCGCTCGATGCTGGGGCTGGCCGACCACAGCCAAATTTACCAATTGCTGGATGCGGTTTTACAGGGCGATATCGCCCGCGCCCTGAAATTATGGGAGGAGCTTTATCAGGCCGGCGCCGACCCCGTCATGGCGGCGCAAGATTTATTGGCGGCAACTCATATCATCACCCGTTTGCAGGCGGCGCCCCAATTGCCGGTCTTGGGTTTAAGCGAACATGAAACCGCTTTGGCCAAAAATATCGCGCAAAAGCTAAGTGTGGCGCTGGCCTCGCGCCTTTGGCAAATGTTGTTGAAGGGATCAGGCGAAGTCGCCAACGCCCCCGATGCAATGGCGGCGTTTGAAATGGTTTTGATCCGTCTAACTTACGCCGCGGCTTTGCCGGTTGAAAATGCGGGCTTGACCGCTTCCTCTCCGCCGCCCAGGCGTGCGGCAGCGGGCGGCGAAGGCATTGCGTTTAGCGGTGCGGCGCAAGCGCTTGCCCAGGAAGCTCTGCCCGAAGGCGGCCCGCAAAGCTTTATGGAGCTGGTGGAATTATTCAAAACCCGCAAAGAAATGCAGCTTTATTATTACTTAACCGCCTTGACTCATTTGGTGAAGCTTGCGCCCGGCAAATTAGAGCTGCGGCTGGCCGATGGCGTGCCTAAAAATTTCACTCAAAGCGTTGCGCAAAAATTATTGGACTGGACCGGGCGGCGCTGGATGATCGCGATTTCCGATCAAGCCGGACAGCCTTCGCTGGCCGAACAAAGCCAAACGGCGCAAAATCAATTTAAACAGGAAATCGCTAAGGAACCTTTGGTGGCCGCGGCTTTAAGCGCCTTTCCCGGCTCCGGCATTGCCGCGATCCGGCCCCTGCCTTCGAATCTAGAGGAAAATAATTCATGAAAAATATCGGCGCTATGCTGCAACAGGCGCAAGCCATGCAGCAAAAAATGCAAGCCCTGCAAGATCAATTGGCCAAGGAAGAAGTTGTGGGAAATTCCGGCAGCGGCGCGGTGGTAGTGACTTTATCCGGCAAGGGCGAATGCAAGGCGGTTAAAATCAAACCCGAGGCCATTGACGCGGCCGACCTTTCCCTGCTTGAAGATTTATTGCTGACCGCTTTCAACGACGCCAAGGCCAAGGCCGAAGAACGTTTAAGCGCCGAAATGAATAAAATCACCGGCGGCCTTGGCGGGACGGGCGGCATGAAACTGCCTTTCTAAATGTCCGCCCATAGCGACGATATTGAACGCCTGATTCAATTGCTGGCCAAGCTGCCGGGCTTGGGCCCCCGTTCGGCCAAGCGCGCGGCGCTGCATTTATTGAAAAAACGCGAGCAATTGGAAAACCTATCCGCCGCTTTGGCCCAAGCGGCGGCAAAAGTGAAAAACTGCGCCATTTGCGGCAATCTGGATACCATCGATCCGTGCGCGATTTGCCAGGATCCCAAGCGCGACCGCAATTCGCTTTGCGTGGTCGAAGAAGTGGCCGATTTATGGGCGCTGGAACGTTCGAACATTTTTAAAGGGGTTTATCATGTTTTGGGCGGCACGCTATCGGCCCTCGATGGCATGGGGCCGGAGCAGCTGCGCATTCAGCAATTAATCCGGCGCGTCAAAGAAACCCCGCCCAAAGAAATCATCATGGCGATGAACGCCACGGTTTCCGGGCAAACCACCGCCTATTATGTCAGCGACCAATTGGCGGAATTCAAGATCCCCTTAACCAGGCTCGCCCACGGCGTGCCGGTGGGAGGTGAGTTGGATTATTTGGATGAAGGCACGTTATTGGCCGCCTTCGCCGCCCGCCGGAGCGCTTAAAAACTATCTTTCTTGCTGTTTTTGTGGCGGAGCATTTTCTTGCGTCTTTTTTACAGGCGTCAATGTCGCATTCATGGCTTGGAGTTCTTCTTCAAGCCACTTTGTTCTTTCCCCGGTTCCCATAGTTGCCAAATCTTTCAGGGCGCGGCGCTCCTCGCCTTCGGCGGGCAGCAAGCTAAGTAATTGGGTAAGAGAAAGCTCCTCGATGGGGAAAATATCTTCGCCTCCCCGTTCTTGTATGTATCTGGCAAATAAAATGCCGGCATCATAAATATTGGCGTCTTTCACATTCCGCATAATACCCGGCACGATAGCCCCTTTTTCATTCACGCAGATTAAAGCAAGGTCGCTACAATCTTCCCGGGCATTGAAAGAAGCGGCTTTCCATACCATTTTTTTGTAACCGGCAACGAGGTTAAAAGCGAGACCTTGCAAGGCGGTTTCCCGGAAATCGGGCCAATAAGCTAAAGAGGTCGCCTCTAAAATATAAGTATTGGCAAGCCTGAGATTCAATTCACTTACTTTTTGAGGGGCGGCATTATCCTTAAGTAGATTTAGCTGTAGCCGGTAACGCCGAATGAAAAAGCTACGCCGTTCTTCGTTACTGGCAGAGGAAAGCCATGCCAAAAGATGGTAAGCCGCCGGATGAGATTTAAATTTATCACGTGTCGCTATAAGCGGCACGAATTTCCAACCCGCAGGCAAAGCCCGGTTTTTTTCGATTGCCCGGAATATTTTTCCATTTATTTCAGTATCTGCTTGCTGCGGGCCGCGCAATGCCCGCACCCGGCCAAAGCAATCTATAAGAATAATATCGCGTATTGTTTCTGCTTCGGACAAAGCAGTAACCCCTGCTTCACCACCAATGTTGTCTGAGGCCGCAGGAAGAACCTCGGCTAAAAACGCCATACTATAGGGGGTAAAGCTTTGCTGGACCCCAACCACGCCCCAAGAGGTAACAATTTGAATAGCGTTTTCATCAAAGTCCGGCATCGAATTCCTGTAAATTTATTTATAGGTCACTTTAAGGGAAAGTAACTTCAAAAAATAGCAGGGTCAAGCAAAAGAGGCGTTAACCTTTCCTAAAAACATATAATTTGCGCTTATAGCGGATTTGAACTATAGTCGCCTCAATTAATATTTATAAATTAAAGAGGTAGGGTAATGACAATAAAAGCAAGCCTGGCCAAACGCATGGATCATTGTTACACGGCGTTGCGCGCAGCCGGATTATTGACTAAAGAAACGCTCTTCTACGCGGCTCTTGCCCATGCGCCGGAAGAAGCCAGCCAGGCGGCAGTAGGCGCCTATGCCGATCAAAAACTGGCGGCGACGCATCCCGATTTCATCGGGATTAAACCGATTCCTAAAATTATTTGGGGTGAATTTATAGATTCATATGATCAGCTCATCGATCTTTACCAATTCTTGCGCATGAATAATTTGCCCCTTCTTGATAAGCAAGGGCGATCAACCCCTATCGCTGAGGCGTGGAAAGATAAATTCACCGGCGGCCAAAGCCTCGCCACCCAATTCCGTATCGCCGCCGAATGCCAAGCTTTGCTTAATAACCAGCATATCGCCGGCCTGATTTGCCGCGGCCAGGCCGGACAAGTCTTGCAGCAATTGCCGCCGTTTGAAACACCCAGAACCGAAGCCCTGATTAACGGCTATTTAAGGGTGTTCAACCAGCTGGGGCTGTTGGCCCCCGCCAGCCTTGAATTATTGGCCCACCGTTTCGGCAGGCGGGAAAAATCGGGAATGGTGATTTTGCGCTATATCGCCAAGAGGCTGCAGGGGCAAAATCCCCGCTTTGTCGCCATTCCGCCCCTTGCCAACGAGGCGGAAATTGGCAAATCGATTGACCAAAATATAGCCCCCTTAAGCCAAACTCAGGTTTTTTTAGGATGGAACGGCATGAGCGAAGGTTTTTTTCAAGCCTTAGCGGAAAAGTTCTGCAAGAATCAAAGCGCCTTGATGCAGCCGGTGGTTTATAAATTATTGTTTGAAAAAACTTCCGCCGCTATTGCCGCCGCGGAAGAAAATCTGGCCGCTAAAATCGAGGCCAGAAAGCTGGCGATGCAGGCGGCTGAAGAATCTTCGGCAGAACCCGGCCCTGCAAAACCTGCGCTTCGCCATGCGCGGAAAGCCCAGCCCGGCAGAGAGAGGGCGCCGCGCTAGGAATATTTTTTATAATTCCCTCTCCCAATTGCGCCAGCTATCTCTGACGCGGCGCATGCTTTCGGATTCAGATGGATAAGGCGTTTGATGCAGAAGGGCTTGCGCCCAAGCTTGGCGCGCTTCGATTCCCATATGAATCAAATCCAGCAAGGGGCGTCTTTTATCCGAATCTTTAGGCAGGCGTTTTACAAGCGTCTCTAAGGGCAGGGCCTCGATCACGCCATAGCGCCCTTTAAGAACAGCGCGCGGCTCTTGCGCGGCGAACAGGCCAGCCATTTCTAAAGCATCGCGCCTTTTTGTCTGGGTTATATCCCGCATCATGGCCGGCCGGATAAGGCCTTGCCGGTCAACCGCCAGCAGCGCCCAATCACACTTGTTCCTGCCGGTTTTTGCTTCATCCAGCACGATAATCTGCGCGCCCCCTTTAGAATATATTTTCGCCCCCGCCGGTTCAAAATCGGGTATATAGCTAAGCGGCAAGGCGGCCAATTGGCCGGCATCGGCGATATAGGCCATGGCTTTTTTGTTTTCTGGCTGCTCTGCCAGTTCGCCGGCGCAATAAGCTTTGATCGAGTGAATTAAAAAATCGCGGCGGGCGGCGTTATCGCATTCCAAGAACCGCCGGCATATTTGATGTTCAGCGCTTTCAGGAACAAAGTGATCGCGGATTTTCCGCATCTCGACATACCGGCAAAAAGACGGAAGAATGCCGAAATCCATTAGATGCTGGCCTAATTCAATTATGGTTTTATTGCTTAAATTTCTTTTTATCCTGATGCCATAAAGCCGCCCCAGCTGATCGATCTGCACGAGATAGCAGCCAAAGCGGAAAGCGGGAGCGGTGATAAGGCTGCTATCTTGTTCATCCGGCCCGCTATGAGCAGGAAAATAATAGAATGTGAAAAAGCGGGAACGCGCCGGTTCCGCTTGATTGAAAAACGCTCCAAAACCGGCAAGCGCCAAGACGTTTTCCGGCAAGCCCTCATTAATGATATTATCCATCTTGCCCCTATATTTTTATTTGAAAGAGGAGCAATGTATCTTAAAAGGATTATTCTGTCAATAAAAGGCTTTACGCCGCATCCGCGGGGGCCGCTTCAACGATCAAAACCGCGCCATTGACGCCCGTGACTTTCATGCGCGACCCTGCCGGGGCATCGGGCCCTTCAACCGACCAGGTGCCATCGGCCAATTGGGCGCGGCCGCGGCCATTCACAATCGCCTGGGAAAGAAGGCAAAACTGCCCAACATATTGCGCGCCGCGCCGGTTTAAAGCGGGTTGATCGCTTTTAATCGGGTAGCGGCGCAAATAATGACGCCAGCCCAGCACGGACACCAACGTCATCACCGCGAAAATGCCGATTTCAATGCCGGTGCCTAAATTGGGAACCACAAATACAATCAGGCCGGTGATCAACGCCGCCATGCCCAGCCACAGGCTGTAAAAACCGGGGGCCAGGATTTCAATCGCCAAAAACACTGCGCCTAAAGATAACCAATACCAAAATGCTTGGCCCATGGCTCTACCTTACTGCCCCTGCCGCTGATCCAACATACGCGGCTGGGTATTGTTATTATTCACCACTTCCTTGAACATTTCGGAAATGCCGCCAATCGAACCGATCACGCCGCTGGCTTCCAGCGGCATGAAAATAATTTTCTGATTGTTGGCCGTGCCGATTGCTTGCAGCGCATCGACATATTTTTGCGCGATGAAATAATTAACCGCATGCACCGAGCCACGCTGAATCGCCTCGGACACTGAAAGCGTGGCATGCGCCTCGGCATCGGCGGCGCGTTCGCGGGCTTCGGCGTCGCGGAAGGCGGCTTCCCGGCGGCCTTCGGCTGAGAGAATCATTGCCTGTTTTTCCCCTTCGGCGCGCAAGATTTCGGCCTGCCTTGCCCCTTCGGCTTCCAAGACTTGGGCGCGCTTATCGCGTTCGGCCTTCATTTGACGGGCCATGGAATCGACCAAATCGCGCGGCGGGGAAATATCTTTAATTTCAATCCGGGTGATTTTAACGCCCCAGGGGGTGGTGGCCTCATCGACCACGATCATCAATTGCGCATTGATGCGGTCGCGCTGGGAGAGCAATTCGTCCAAATCCATCGAACCCATGACGGTGCGGATATTGGTCATGACTAAATTTAAAATCGCATTGGCCAGATCATTGACTTCATAGGCGGCCTTGGCGGCATCAAGCACTTGGAAGAACACGACACCGTCAACCTGCACCATGGCGTTATCTTTGGTGATGACTTCCTGTTCAGGCACATCGAGCACGGTTTCCATCATGCTGATTTTGGCGCCGATGCGATCGAAGAAGGGGATTAAAAAATTCAACCCCGGCTCAAGCGTGCGGATATAGCGGCCGAAACGCTCGACCGTCCATTCGCGGCCTTGCGGCACCGCCTTGACGCTGGCATAGACCAAAATCACCGCCAAAAGCGCGAAAACCAGCAAGAAAATAAGTGCTTCCATTGGTATTTCCCTTCTTTAAACAAGCCGTATTTTATATGGATTCTATCCGTTTTTTATAAGATTGATATAGCCTGTTTTCCCCGCGCTGGGGAAGGAGATAAATAGCGTTTTTAACGCTTGGCCATAGGGCGGAATTTATGGTATATCTCTTAGGGATATTATTTAATTTATCAGGATATAAATGACTAAACGCAACCCCGCTTATACAAACATCCCCGCCCCGCCCCAAGGCTGGCGCTCAGGGCACGATTTAAGCCAAGATTATGTTGGCGGCAGTGTAAAATTGCGGGAAAAAATACTGGCCTTAGCCGCCAAGAAAAAAGCCGATTACCTTGCGGCGGGCAAAAGCGAAGAAGAAGCCGATCAATTAATCCAGCTTCATTGGGTTCGCAGATGTTATGGCGCCGGTACGCACGGCGTCATCACCGAATTTATTTCTCCAGAAGGCTTGCAAGAGTTAATCAAAGCCGGAGAATTGATAACGCCGGAACAGGCTAGGATATCGGATTTGCCAGAAGGCTGGCGCTCAGGTAGCGATTTAATGCGGGATTATGTTGGCGGCAATGTAACATTGCGGGAAAAAATCCTGGCCTTAGCAGCCAAGAAAAAAGCCGATTACCTTGCGGCAGGAAAAAGCGAAGCGGAGGCCGATCAATTAATCCAGCTTCGTTGGGTGCGCAGATGTTATGGCGCCGGTACGCACGGCATCATCACCGAATTTATTTCACCAGAAGGTCTGCAAGAATTAATCAAAGCCGGAGAATTGATAACGCCGGGACAGGCCAAGCTATCGGATTTGCCAGAAGGCTGGCGCTCAGGTAGCGATTTAAAGTGGGATTATGTTGGCAGCAATGTAACATTGCGGGAAAAAATACTGGCCTTAGCAGATAAGAAAAAAGCCGATTACCTTGCGGCGGGCAAAAGCGAAACAGAGGCCGGTCAATTAATTCAAGATCATTGGGTTCGCAGATGTTATTGCCAAGGCACGAGCGGCACCATCACCGAATTTATTTCCCCTGCCGGAATAACCGAACTCATAGATCAAAGCATTTTAGAGCCGCGCCATAAACCCGCCCCCCATAATATCGCCAGCCTTTTGGCTTCGGGTATGGGAGATGATGAGGTGAGAAGCGAATTATCCTTAAGCAAAGCCGCCTTTGCTGCCGCCCGTGAGGCGATCGCCAAAGCATTGGCAGAGGGCGGCGATGCGGATTTAGCCTTATACAAAGCCGAACTTGCCCATAACCGCACCATATCCCGCGAAGATTTTATGGCGGCGGTTCAATCGCATGCTTCAATCGAAGACGCTGCGCATCATCTTGGCCTTTCCCCGCAACGCGTGATGGCGCGCCTTGGCAGATATTGGAAATTAGATGTGGCGTTGCTTGATAAGTTGGATCAGCCAACCATTCATATGGACATGGCCTTGCGAGTGGATTTCACGCAACTGCCCAAAACTTCGCCCGCCGCCACTTGGTTCGCTGTCAAGCAATTGCATAGTGAACTGGGCCAGGCGCCCGACTTAAATCAAATCGCCGAAAAGCTAAAAATTAAACGCGGCCTTGTGGACAGAAATGTTCACTTTTTAATCGCCTGCGATTCTTTGCGGCGGGAGGATTTGGCGCAACCCCAGGCCGCCATGTCAAGCGCATCCGCCATCGGCTTCGCCATCCGCCAGCATCATGGCCGCGGCTGTATGTAGGCTTAAAGCGGGCGTTTGATTTTTTCTATGGCTGCGTTTTCCACCACGGTTAAAACAGGCCGGGATTCCGCCGTTACTTCCTCGATCGCGGTGATTTTACCGCCTAATTTTTCGATTTTCCCGGCGGTAACCATGGCCTCGTCGTAAGCGCGTTGGGCGGCGCCCAGCGTATTGCCAAGTTTTTGCAAAC
>JBFXCK010000023.1:0-8551 GCA_050182275.1 Dongiaceae bacterium
AAACTTCCCGAGGGCGTTTCGATTTCGCTGCAATTGAAAAGCAATCAATTGCTGTTAACTTCCGAACGTTCCAAATTCACTTTCGGCACTTTGCCGGTCGATGATTTCCCCAGCATCGACGCCAAGCCGCTTCCCCATAAATTCGCCCTTCCCGCCAATGATTTGCGCAACTTGATCGACCGCACCCGCTTTGCAATTTCGACGGAAGAAACCCGTTATTATTTGAACGGCATCTATTTTCATGCCGCGCAAAACAACGATGTGCCGGTGTTGCGTTCGGTGGCGACCGACGGCCACCGTTTGGCGCGCGTGGAAATGCCGCTGCCCGAAGGGGCCGGCAGCATTCCGGGCGTTATTATCCCCCGCAAAGCCGTGAATGAAGTGCGCAAATTATTGGAAGGGGCCGATGTATCGGTGGAAATTTCATTATCCGAAACCCAAATCCGTTTTCAACTGAACAATATTTTGCTGACCTCGAAATTGATCGACGGCACTTTCCCCGATTATGAACGCGTCATCCCGCGCGAGAATGATAAGATCATGGAAATCGACCGCCGCATTTTGGCGCAGGCGGTTGACCGGGTTGCGACCGTCGCCGCCGAAAAAACCCGGGCGATTAAATTAAGCTTGAATCCGGGCACGTTGGTGCTCTCCGCCTCTTCCGCCGATCAGGGGACCGCGACCGAGGAATTAGAGGTCAATTACCGCGCCGATCCTATCGAAATCGGCTTTAATTCCCGCTATTTGCTTGATATCGCCCAGCAAATGGACGGCGATGGCGCTTGTTTTGAAATGTCCGGGGCCGATGCGCCCACCATCGTGCGCGACTTAACCGACACCAGCGCCCTGTATGTGCTGATGCCGATGCGGGTTTAATTGGCTTTATAACCGTGATCGCAAACGCTTTACCCCTTTCGTCCGTTTCTTCCCTTCCCCTCCCGGCCGAAGGGGCGGCTTTGGCGCGTTTGCACTTGCAGAATTTCCGCAACTATGAGGCGCTGGAATTGGAAATTTCTTTTCGTCCCATTGTTTTAACCGGCCCAAATGGCGCCGGCAAAACCAATTTGTTAGAGGCGATTTCTTTCTTAAGCCCCGGCCGCGGCTTGCGCTCGGCCAATTTGCGCGAGATTGACAATCAAACCAAGGCCGAGGCCTGGTCGGTATTCGCCGCCCTAAAGCTGCCGAAAGGGGCGGTTGAAATAGGCACGGGCCGTGAAGCCACCGCCGCCATGGATAAAAGGCGCACCCATATCGATGGCAAGGCCATCCGCGGCCAGGCGGGTTTAGCGGAATATGTCAGCATCACCTGGCTGACGCCCGCTTTCGACCGCTTATTTACCGACGGCGCTTCGGATAGGCGGAAATTTTTAGACCGTTTGGTGTTCGGCCTTGACCCGGTTCATGCCGACCGTTTGAGCGTGTATGAAAAATCTTTACGCGAACGCCGGCAAATTTTGGAGCAGCCTTCTTACGATTCCGCTTGGCTGGAGGCTATTGAAGAAAGCCTGGCCTGCCAGGGCGCCGCGATTGCCGAGGCAAGATCGCATTTAATCAACCGCCTGAATGAGGTGATGAGCGCGCGCCCCGGCCATTTCCCGGCGGCGGTATTGGGCCTGCAAGGCGGGATTGACGAACAGGTGGCGGCGCACGGCAAAGACCGGGCGCAAGAATGGCTCCGCGCCCGGCTAGCCCAGAACCGCGCGCTGGATGCGGAAATCGGCAACGCCAAATACGGCCCGCACCGCAGCGATATGCTGGCTTCTTACGCCGCCAAAAACCAGCCGGCGCCCTTATGTTCGACCGGCGAGCAAAAGGCGTTGCTGCTTAGCATTATTTTGGCCCATGCCAAACTGATCCGCGACATCAGAGGCGCGGCGCCCATTGTTTTATTCGACGAAGTGGCCGCCCATCTAGATGAACAAAGGCGCTGGGCTTTGTGCCAGGAAATCACCGCGCTTCATATGCAAGCTTGGCTAACCGGCACCGATGCCGATTTATTCGCCGGCTTGAAAAATCAGGCGCAATTTTTATCCCTGCAATCCGGAATTATTGAAAGCTAACCCATGTCCGCCACCGCTAAAAAAGACACCTCCAAAAAACCCGAACCAAAAATCGAGCCATCTGTCATGCCCGCCGATAAACCAGACAAAGCCTATGACGCCAGTTCCATTACCGTGCTCAAAGGCTTGGAAGCCGTGCGCAAGCGCCCGGGCATGTATATCGGCGATACCGATGACGGCACCGGGCTGCACCATATGGTGTATGAGGCGGTTGATAATGGCGTCGATGAAGCTTTGGGCGGTCACGCCAAAAATGTGTGGGTCACGCTTTATGCCGACGGTTCGGTTTCGGTGCGCGATGACGGGCGCGGCATTCCGGTCGATATTCATAAAGAAGAGGGGATTTCGGCGGCTGAAGTAATTATGACTCAGCTGCATTCGGGCGGCAAGTTCGATCAAAATTCCTATAAGGTTTCGGGCGGCCTGCACGGGGTTGGGATTTCGGTGGTGAACGCCCTGTCCGATTGGCTGGATTTGCGGATTTGGCGTGATAATAAAGAACATTACATCCGTTTTGAAGGCGGGATTGCAACCGCGCCCTTGAAAACCATAGGCGAAGCCAAGGGCAACAAAGGCACCGAGGTGCGCTTTTTACCCTCGAAAGAAATCTTCACCATGACCGAATTCAGTTATGCCATCATCGAGCACCGCTTGCGCGAGCTGGCCTTTTTGAATTCCGGCGTGCATTTATATTTGCGCGATGAACGCGGCGTCGATGTGAAAGAGGTTGATTTATTCTTCGAGGGCGGCTTGCAAAGCTTTGTTTCCTATCTTGATAGAGGAAAAACTTCCTTGCACCCCACCATCACCATGAAAGGGGAAGATGGCAATATCCAGGTCGAATGCGCCTTGCAATGGAACGATTCCTACCATGAAACCATGCTGTGCTTTACCAATAACATCCCGCAGCGCGATGGCGGCACCCATTTGGCCGGTTTCCGGGCGGCCTTAACCCGCACGGTCAATAAATACGCCGAAACTTCGGGCATGGCGAAAAAAGAAAAAATCGAATTATCCGGCGATGACGCGCGCGAAGGCTTGTCTTGCGTTTTGTCGGTTAAATTGCCCGATCCGAAATTCTCTTCGCAAACCAAGGATAAATTGGTTTCTTCCGAAGTGCGCAACGTGGTCGAGGGCATTGTCGCCGAAAAATTAAACACCTGGTTCGAAGAAAATCCAAGCGACGCCAAACGCATCATCGCCAAGGCGATCGAGGCGGCTGCCGCCCGTGAGGCCGCGCGCAAAGCCCGTGAATTAACTCGGCGCAAAGGCTTTCTTGATATTTCCTCTCTGCCGGGCAAATTGGCCGACTGCCAGGAACGCAACCCTGCTTTATCCGAACTTTTCATCGTTGAGGGGGATTCGGCGGGCGGTTCGGCCAAGCAGGCGCGCAACCGCGCCAACCAGGCGATTTTGCCGTTGCGCGGGAAAATCTTGAATGTCGAGCGCGCCCGGTTCGATAAAATGCTCTCTTCCGCTGAAATCGGCACGCTGATTGCGGCGCTTGGCACCAGCATTGGGCGGGAAGATTTTTCGATTGAAAAATTGCGCTATCATAAAATCGTAATTATGACCGACGCCGACGTTGACGGTTCGCACATCCGCACGCTGCTGCTGACATTTTTCTTCCGGCAAATGGCCGAGATTATCGATAAGGGCTATCTCTATATCGCCCAGCCGCCCTTGTACCGTTTAAAGAAGGGCAATCAGGAAATTTATTTGAAAGACAATAAGGATTTGGAAAATTACCTGGTAGGCCTTGGCATTGAAGAGGCGTCGTTACGTTTAAGCGATGGCAAAATCATCGGCGGCATTGAGCTGGCTCAGGAAGTGGAGCAAGCGCGCCCCGTAAAAGCCATGTTAATGCCGCTGGCCAATAAGGTCGGGCATTTGGCCTTGTGCGAACAAGCGGCGGTTGCCGGCGCCTTTAAAATGAATTTGGATCAGGCCCAGGCCGAACAGGCCGCCACCTATGTGGCGCACCGCCTCGATAAATTATCGCCAGAAGAAAAAGGCTGGAAAGGCGAAGCTGTTAGGGGCGGCTATATTTTCACCCAAACCCAAGGCGGCGTCACCCATCAATATAAAATCGAAGCTTCTATCTTACAAAGCAGCGAAGCCAGAAAATTGGATGATTTGGCCCCGCGCCTGCAAAAGGCATTCGCCAAGCCCTCTGTTTTGCTTGCCGACGGCCAGGAAAAGTTAATTACCGGCCCGACTTCTTTGGTCGATGCGATTATGGAAAAAGGCCGCAAAGGCATTGGCGTTCAGCGCTATAAAGGCTTGGGCGAAATGAACCCCGAACAATTATGGGAAACCACGCTTGATCCCGCCAAACGCTCCCTCATGCAAGTAAAAGTCAGCCAGGTGGATGAGGCCGAACAAATCTTTTCAACATTAATGGGCGATTTGGTCGAGCCGCGGCGCGATTTCATCCAGGCGAATGCGCTGAATGTATCGAACCTTGATGTTTAAGGTTTAAATAATCCGCCAGTCTTAAAAACAAGCTTGCGATAATCGCGCTGGACGCCATCACCGCCAGCATCGGCTTGGCCGTGCCGTCGTGAAAATGCGTCGCCACCCAGCCATAAAGGCTGCAAATAATCAAACTGGTTGATGTCATGATCCCCGCGGCAGTTCCGGCCACTTGCGGATAGGGGTTAAGCTGCCAGGTATTGATCAAAGGCACATAAAGCCCGACGCAAGCGATGCTGAAAAACAGCCCGGCCGCTAAAAAAGGCAAAGACCAGGGTTGCACGGATTGCCCCAAAAAAAGCACGGTAAGAATGAAGGGCAGGATACTATGCGCCGCCCCCAGTAAAGAGCGGTGCTTTAACGAAAAGCGGCTAAAAGCGCCGGCCATTACCGAGCCTACCGTATAGCTGCCAATCACCAAGGCAAAGAAATTGCCGATTTGCTGGCCTTGAAATTGATATTGATCGGCCAAAACAAACGGAATGGCCGAAATAAAAATCAGCATCACTGCGTAATTATGGCCATTGGCCAAGCACGCCGTCCAAAAATGCTTTTGCCCGGCCAAAACTTTAAATTCCGCAAACCATTGCCGGAAGGAGGAAGGAGCCATATTTTCCGGCCTGGTTTCAGGCAATAAAACCGCCAGTAAAACAACATAAACGGCGGAGATCGCGGTGAGCGCCAGCATATTGCTGTGCCAGCCGCCATGTTCGGCCAGCCAGCCGCCGCCTAAGCCGCTTACAATTGATAAGACGCCGGCCAAAGCGAAGACATAGCCGAACATTTTGGTTAAGCGTTCCTCGGCATATAAATCGCGGAATACCGCCAAGCCCACCGCCAAACAGGCGCCGCCCGCCAGTCCTAATAAAAAGCGGCAGACCTGCACGATCCAAAATTCATTGGCCAGGAACGCGCCCAAATGCGCCAAAGTGACGCCCGCCATGCTTAAAATTAATACGCGCCGGCGCCCAAAACGGTCGGCCAGGGGGCCTGAAACCGGCTGGCTGATGGCGTAACTTAATAAAAATAGACTAATGACGGTTTGCGCGGTTGCCGGATTCAGCGCGAAATCGCGCGCCATATCGGGCAAGGCCGGTAAAATTAAATCAATGACAATAGTTTCAAGCGCAATGACCGGCACCAAAAACCACGGCAGCCATCGTAAAGTGCTAGGCGGCATTCTTTTGTTCGAGATTCAGCAGTTTCTTTTTCATGCTTACGCCCAAGGCATAGCCGGTGATGCCGCCATTGCTGTGAATCACGCGGTGGCAGGGAATAAGAATGGGGATTGGATTTTTATTGCAAACATTGCCAATGGCGCGGGCGGCACGGGGATTTTTGACGGCCACGGCCAAATCCTTATAGCTTTTGGTGGCTCCGGCCGGGATTTTTTGCATGACGCCCAAGGTTTTCAATTGAAACTCGGTTAAGCCCGATAAATCGAATTTCAAATCGAATTTTTTACCCTTCACCGCCGCTTGCAGAGCCGCCGATAATTGCTTTTGCAATTTGGCGTCGCCTTTTTTCTTTGCGGTCTTATTGGCGATTTCAAGCCTTACCAAGCCTTTATCGGAAAAATAGCCGGTAATATTCAAGCCTTCAAAGGCAACCGTGACCTCATTCAAAGCTAAAGATTTCTTGGCGCGCATGAATCAATTCCTCCGAAAGGCTCATCCTTCGACAAGCTCAGGATGAGCAAAGCTTACAAATTAGCTCATGGTGAGCTTGTCGAACCATGAGCTAATTTGTAAAAAACTAACCAGCCTTCCGGCTATCGGCGCCTTCAACCTGTTTCATCGACAGTTTGATCTTGCCGCGGTCATCAAAGCCGATAACTTTGACTTTCACCGTATCGCCGACATTGACCACATCGGTGGTTTTACCCACGCGTGTTGGGGCCAGTTCGCTGATATGAACCAGGCCGTCGCGTGAACCCATAAAGTTCACAAACGCCCCGAATTCAACGGTTTTAACGACTTTGCCGGTATAGACTTGGCCAAGTTCGGGATCCATCGCAATCGATTTAATCCAATCGACCGCCGCTTGCAGGCCTTTTTCGCTGACTGCGGCGACACGAACGGTGCCGTCATCTTCCAAATCGATCTTGGCGCCGGTAACTTCGCAAATTTCGCGAATCACCTTGCCGCCGGTGCCGATCACTTCGCGGATTTTGTCCTTGTTAATAGTGAAAGTCACCATTTGCGGGGCGTTACGGCTGACCGAATTACGGGCGCCCGTTAAACCCTTGGCCATTTCCTTCAAAATATGCAGGCGGCCTTCTTTGGCTTGCGCCAAGGCTTCCTTCATGATTTCGGTGGTGATCGAGGTGATTTTGATATCCATTTGCAAGGCGGTGATGCCCTTATCGGTGCCGGCCACTTTGAAATCCATATCGCCTAGATGATCTTCATCGCCCAGAATGTCGGAGAGAACCGCGTATTTGCTTTTCTCTTTAATCAAGCCCATGGCGATACCGGCAATTGGCCGCTCTAGCGGCACACCGGCATCCATCAGTGATAAAGACGAACCGCATACGGTCGCCATCGAGGAGGAGCCGTTCGATTCGGTGATTTCCGACACGATGCGCACCGTGTAGGGGAATTTATCCTTACCCGGCAAGAGGGGGTGAATCGCGCGCCAGGCCAGCTTGCCATGGCCGATTTCACGCCGGCCAGGCGAACCCATGCGGCCCACTTCACCGACCGAATAGGGCGGAAAATTATAATGCAGCATGAAATTTTCTTTATATTCGCCGGTTAAGGCATCGATGATTTGCTCATCTTCGCCCGTGCCAAGGGTGGTTACCACCAATGCCTGGGTTTCGCCGCGGGTGAATAAAGCGCTACCATGGGCGCGGGGTAAAATACCCACTTCTACTTCGATGTTACGCACGGTTTTGGTATCGCGTCCATCAATGCGTTTGCCGGTCGATAAAATATCGCCGCGCACGATTTCCTGCTCCAATTCCTTGAATAACGAGCCGGTTAATGTGGCGTCGAATTGCTCTTCGGCCATTTTAAGGGCGGTCTCATCCTTCACCTTATTCAGCTTATCGTAACGGCTTTGCTTTAAAGTTTCGCGGTAAGCATCGCGCAGGCCTTTTTCGGCCAATTCTTTCAAGCGCTTTTTGGCGGGTTCCAATTGCGGATTGACCGGCGTTAAAGCCCAAGGGGTCTTCGCGCAATTTTCAGCCAATTGAATAATGGCTTGGATCACGGGGGCGTAAGATTTTTGACCGAAGGCAACCGCCTCCAGCATGATTTCTTCGGTCAGCTCTTTGGCTTCCGATTCAACCATCAAAACGCCCTCTTCGGTGCCGGCCACAACCAAATCAAGCTGGCTTTCTTCGCCTTGCTTTAAGGTTGGGTTCAAAACCAATTGGCCATTGATATAGCCAACCTTGGCCGCCGCCACCGGGCCCATAAAGGGCATGCCCGATAGGCACAAAGCGGCGGAAGCGCCGATAATGGCCGGAATATCGGAATCATTTTCATTATCGATGCTTAAAACGGTGCAAACCACCTGCACTTCGTTGGTGAAACCGGCCGGAAATAGCGGGCGGATCGGGCGGTCGATCAGGCGCGAGATAAGCGTTTCTTTTTCCGAAGGCCTGCCTTCGCGCTTGAAGAAGCCGCCCGGAATTTTACCGGCGGCAAAAGCTTTTTCTTGATAATTGACGGTTAAGGGGAAGAAATCTTTTTCCGGATCAACCTTTTTTTCGCCAACCACCGTGCAGAGAATCGAGGTTTCGCCATATTGGCAAATCACCGAGGCATCGGCCTGGCGGGCGATTTTGCCCGTTTCCAAAATTAATTTACGGCCGCCCCATTCTAATTCTTTACGAAATACTTGAAACATTTTGTTTTCCTTTCCAACAGACGTTTCTTGTTATTGATGTTGCTCATCCTTCGACAAGCTCAGGATGAGCGAAGATAAAACTAAGCTCATGGTGAGCTTGTCGAACCATGAGCTTTTATTCAAAACTACTTCCGCAAGCCCAGACGTTTGATAACGTC
>JBFXCK010000024.1:0-8227 GCA_050182275.1 Dongiaceae bacterium
CCGAAAATCATTTCGGTGACGGGATGTTCGACTTGCAGCCTTGTATTCATTTCCATGAAATAAAACTCGCCGCTTTCAGCACGGATAAATTCAACCGTGCCCGCCCCCACATACTTAACCGCCTCGGCCGCGGCGATGGCGGCCTTGCCCATGGAATCGCGCTCTTTGGCTGTTAGATGGGGCGCCGGCGCTTCCTCGACCACTTTTTGATGGCGGCGCTGGATGGAGCAATCGCGCTCCCACAAATGCAGCGTATTGCCGTGGGTATCGGCGAAAATTTGAATTTCGATATGGCGGGGTTTTTTCAAATATTTTTCAATTAAAACGCGGTCATCGTTGAAGGAACTTAAACTCTCGCGCTTGGCGCCCGCCAGCGCCGCTGAAAATTCGCCTTCATTCTCCACAATCCGCATTCCCTTGCCCCCGCCCCCGGCGCTGGCTTTGATAAGAATGGGATAGCCAATTTTTGCGGCTTCCTTCAGTAAGGTTTTTTCATTCTGATCGTCGCCGTGATAGCCAGGCACAACCGGCACCTTGGCCTTTTGCATTAAGGCCTTGGCCGCCGCCTTATCGCCCATCGCCCGCATAGCGGCGGCAGGTGGGCCGATGAAAGCGATTTTATTTTTGGCGCATGCCTCAACCAATTCGGGCTTTTCCGATAAAAAACCATAGCCTGGATGAATTGCCTCGGCCTTGGTTTGTAAAGCGGCGGTAATGATTTTATCGGCGCGCAAATATGTATCCTTAGCCTCGACGCCCTTTAAGCTTACCGCTTCATCGGCCATTGAAACATGCAAAGATTTGGCATCCGCCTCGCTGTAAACGGCCACAGTTTTAATGCCCATCGCCTTTGCTGTCCGGATAATCCGGCAAGCGATTTCCCCACGATTGGCGATCAGGATTTTTTTGAACATCAACCCTTCTTCGCCAGCCATTTTGGCGCGCGTTTTTCTAAGAAGGCGGAAATTCCTTCCTGGCCTTCGGCGCTGGCGCGCACCTTGGCGATGCGTTCGACCGTATATTCCATCACCGCTTCGTCATCGCCGCCGCGCTTGATGCGCTGGATTAAAACCTTGCTGGCCGCTTGCGCCGAAGGCCCGCATTCGAGAAGTGAATGGATGATTTTTTCAACCTTATTATCCAACTGGTCAAAGGGCGCTATTTCATGCGCCAGGCCGTATTTCAACGCTTGATTGGCGCTGAATCTTTCGCCGGTTAAAAAATAGCGCCGCGCCGCCCGCTCGCCCATGGCGGCAATGACATAAGGGGAAATCACCGCCGGAATCAACCCCAGCCTGGCTTCGGATAAAGCAAATTGCGCCGCCTCGGCCACCACGGCGATGTCGCAAGCTGCGATCAATCCAACGCCGCCGCCAAAGGCGTTGCCCTGCACGCGGGCGATAGTGGGCTTGCGCAAATGGCTTAAGGTGTACATAAGCCGCGCCAGCGTGCCCGCATCTTTGCGGTTATCGGCCTCGGAATAAGAAGCCATACGCTTCATCCAATTTAAATCGGCGCCGGCTGAAAAACTTTCGCCCTTGGCGGCCAATACCACGACCCGCACATTTTCCTGCATATCAAGCGCGGCCAGGCTTGCCGATAATTCGCGGATTAAAACCTCATCAAACGCATTGTGAATTTCCGGGCGGTTTAAGGTTAGGGTCGCCACCCCGGCATTATCAATTTGCTGTAAAAGGCTGGCTTCGGTCATGTCACATCCTGAATACGCCAAAGCGGGTTGGCTCGATCGGGGCATACATGGCTGCCGCCAGCCCAAGCCCCAAATTGCGCCGTGTATCGGTTGGCAAAATAATGCCGTCATCCCACAAACGCGCGCTGGCGTAATAGGGATGGCCCTGGGTTTCATATTGATCGCGGATCGGCTGCATGAAGGCATCGATTTCCTTCTTGCTCCATTCTTTTTTGTCTTTATCGCGGCGCACTTGCGCCAATACTTGCGCCGCCTGCTCGCCGCCCATTACCGAAATCCGCGAATTAGGCCAGCTCCACAAAAGGCGCGGGTTAAAAGCGCGTCCGCACATGCCGTAATTCCCGGCGCCGAACGAACCGCCGATTAAGACGGTGAATTTCGGCACATTGGCGCAAGAGACGGCCATCACCATTTTCGCGCCGTCCTTGGCGATGCCGCCATTTTCATATTTCTTGCCGATCATAAAGCCGGTGATATTTTGTAAAAACACCAAGGGAATATTCCGCTGGCAGCACAGCTCGACAAAATGCGCGCCTTTGAGCGCGGATTCAGAAAATAAAATCCCGTTATTGGCGATAACGCCAACCGGTATGCCAAAAATTTCGGCGAAACCCGTCACTAATGTTGTGCCGTAATTGGCCTTGAATTCATCAAAGCGCGAACCATCTGCCAAGCGGGCGATAACCTCGCGCACATCATAAGGCTTGCGGGTGTCTTTCGGCAGAAGGCCTAGAATTTCATTGGCGTCATAGCGCGGCTCTTCGCCTGCCCCTTGCGGCCACTGCACCGCCAGGCGGCGCGGCAGGCGGGCGATGATATCGCGGGTGATATTTAAAGCATCGGCATCATCTTGCGCCAAATGATCGGCCACACCCGAGGTTTTAGTATGCACCAAAGCGCCGCCCAAATCTTCGGCGCTGACCACTTCGCCGGTTGCGGCCTTGACCAAGGGCGGGCCGCCCAAAAAAATCGTGCCTTGATTTTGGACGATCACCACTTCATCCGACATCGCCGGCACATACGCCCCGCCCGCCGTGCAAGAGCCCATCACCACGGCGATTTGCGGAATGCCCTTGGCCGACATGCGCGCCTGATTATAAAAAATCCGCCCGAAATGATCGCGGTCGGGGAATACTTCATCTTGCGCCGGCAAGTAGGCGCCGCCCGAATCGACCAAATAGATGCAAGGCAGGTTATTTTGTTCGGCCACCTCTTGGGCGCGCAAATGCTTTTTAACGGTAATGGGATAATAGGTGCCGCCCTTGACTGTTGAATCATTGGCGATAATTACGCACGGATGCCCTGCCACCTGGCCAATGCCGGTGATAATGCCGCCGGCCGGAACTTCATCTTCATATAATTGATAACCGGCAAAAGCGCCTAACTCTAAAAACGGGCTGCCAATATCAAGCAAGGCTTTAATACGGTCGCGGGGCAATAATTTTCCCCGCCCTGCATGTTTGGCGCGCGCGTCGCTGCTTCCGCCCAATTCGATGGTTTTTAAGAGTTTGTTAAACTCTGTGACCAATTGATGATAATGCGCGTGATTGGCGCGATATTCGTCGGAGGCCGTATTTAAAAAACTGGTTATAACCGCCATAGAGACCCGCTGGACATATCTTATATAGAGAAAGGCTTAGCATGGCGAAACACCCCCGCCTTGCCAAGCTAAAACGGCTGGCAAGCCATTATAAGCCCTGGCGAAGCGCGTAAAAAAGTGACGATAATTTTCCCTTTTATTAACATCTCTTTATCCAAAAGGGGGCCGGGTTTTACCATCTCTTAATCATTTCACGGCAAAATAGAAACTAGGAGTACCAGGCCGTCCGATAAAAGCGGCCTGAAAGAATATGAACGCGAAGGCGCGAAGCTTTAGCGGCATAACAGGAGGGGTAAGCATAGTGTTCAAGACGGGTTCTCAAGGACGGGGTTTCGTGGCAAGCGCTGCCACCCTATCGGCATTATTCGGCGTGGCCGTGGTGACGATGGTGACCTTTTATTCCGTTGGCCTGGTCAGCAAAACCCATATTGCCCGCCAGCGCATGGCTACTCAGCAAATCATGGACCGTGTCGCCGAGCAAATTGCCAGCAATGCTGAAGTGGTTCGCTTGAATGACGGGACTTTACAAGGATATAATCCGCTAGCGGCATGGTATAATAGCGATTCGCCTACTCCGCCCGCCGAAGAAACAGAGTGGACCGGCGATATGCCTGGTTATCTGCCGAGCGGATCAAGCTCGGCCAACGGCCATCTTGATCCCATATTGAATTTGCGCGACAGTCAACGGACGGATGCTTTCGGCAACCGGATTATGTTGTGCTCACGGGCCGTGGTCGCTAACACCGCCGTTATGGGCCGCCCTGCGCGGTCGGTAGCGAATACTTTAGGTTCTCCCGCGGCAGTGCTGGTGTCGCCGGGCGCTAATGGCCGTATTGAAACTTCTTGCGATCAAGCATTCGATGTCAGCGATGCCGGCGGCGGGCAAGGTGATGATTTAATCCGCCGCATCAATGTGGTCGATCTGGTTGAAGGCCGTAAAGCCACCCGCCAGGCGCTTGGCTTACGCATTCCGGTATGCCGGGTTGGCGTCAATGCAGGCAAAGAAATCTTGCGCTTTGTTGAAGGCCAATTCCAATGCGTCGATGGCGGGCCGGAAAGCGCTTTCCAGCAAATCGCTCAAGCCTGCACCGATGACGAAGCGATTATGAATACGCCCAATGGCCTGCGCTGCACCGACATGTCGTTTATGACCAACGCGCATAATGCGCCCTTTAATTCGGGGCGGGTTGAAGCGGGGCTTTGCCCGCCCAACACCACGCTGAACAGCATTGCCCAGGCGGCCGTGCCAACCGACCCCACCCATGTTAATTTTACCTTCCAATGCAGCGATGGCAGTGGCGGAACGGTTAACCTTGCTTCGGCCTTTGACGCCAACGCCACCTTTGGCAGCGGGAAAATTATTCTCCGCCTGCGGGATAACAGCTTAGCCGCCGTATCCCTCGTTCAAAATATCAATAGCAATACGATTAATTGCCCAGCCAATGGCTATTTATTTGGCGACCGGGGCCGCTATGTTTGCTTGCCGCCGGTCGATGCCGCCACCATGGGTAATTTATGCAATCAGGGCTTGCCCGAATTCAATCCGGCGGGCCCGTCTTTAAGCTGCAGCACCGAAATGCTCAACAACCTGTTATTGGCGACCGCCAGCTGCACCAGCGGCAATCTCTATATTAACGGCAAGGGGCTTTCGACCGAGTGCGTTTCGGCGCAGGAATTATTCCGCCGCGAATTGATCGATTCTTCGGTCGCATCATCGGGCTGTGGCGGCGGATTGGTATTGATTATGAATAACAATGGCAAATTCATCTGCGGCACGCCGCGGATCGGTTAACGTGAACAGGAAAAAAGAGAATGTTTTGGAATAAAACGCCTAAGCTCTCTTTCTCCCCGCCTCAAGCGGAGCGCGGCTTCGCCTCGATGCTGATATTATTCAGCGCCGTTGCTGCCGCGCTGGGCTTGGCCGTCATCGGCGCGTCGCTTACCACCAGCAAATACATCCTTGATTCGCAAAGCCAAAGCTCGCTTGAATCGACCATGGCGCAAGCAGCCCATATTTTGGCTACCGATGCCGGGCAGCGCGGGCGCTTGATTAACGTCAGCGCCCAAGGGGCCCCCGCGTATGTGAATACCAGCAATCCGCCGGTGGTTTTGCCGGTCATGCCGCTGGCTTTGCCAATGATGGCCGCCAATGGCCAAGTAGCGCCGCAAGTCGTGGTTGCTTCGGCGAATCCGAATGAAGCGGTAGTGGCGAATCCCACCATCAAAAACAATTTCCTTCCCGTTTTCTTCAGCGGCCCGCGTGAATTCGCCGGCAAAAAATTTGTTTATGTTAGCATCGCTTACAAAGACCCGGCCGAGGCCGATTTTTATGAGCGTTTCAACGGCGCCCCGGTTAACACCCAATATCCGGGATATTATGTCGACCGCAGCTATTCCGTTCCGCCTGCCAGCAGTGTTGCTTTTGCCTTGCTGGCGCCGCGCGGCGATGGCGAAATCACCACTTCCTTAAGCGATGTGCGTCAAGGCATTTGCCAGCCGAACGATATTTGCCGCTTTGTTTTCGTGAATGAATTAGGCAATCATTACAAAAAATTGACCGACTCTTTGGGCAATGTGCCGGATTGCACTATGGCCCAGCCCGCTTTAGCTTATGGCGTAGGCGCTAATTTCGATCCCAACCGCCGCGGCATCGGCCTGTTAACGTGGCATATTGAAAATCAAAGCTGGTTTTGCCCGCAAGGCCTGGCGTCGCACGCGGTTGCCAATAATGGCGTGCTGCCCGACTGCCAGCCGGATGAAATTCTAACCGCCGTGAATAGTGGAACCGGCGGCCAAATCAATATCCAACTGGCGTGCCGGATAAATACTTCGGCTTTGCTAAATTCCCGCAATGGTTTGTTATGGAATGACGGCAGATTGTTCAATATCATGTCGCCGGAAGCGATGCTGACATTGCCCAGTGTCTGCCAAAGCGTTGCCTCTACCCTTACTTGGATGGTGGAATCGGTTCCTGATGGTAATGGAGAGGGATCTCAACACATAGTTAACTCTATGAATTGCGGCCAAACGATCGCGCTGCCTTCCGAAGCTTGCCCCCAAGGAACTTGGCGTACTTTCAGCCGGGTTAATGGGGCCACCGCTTGCACCCCTTTCAATCTAGCCTTGCTTAATCCTACCGGAGGGCGCACATGGCCCGCCAACAGCGGCATGCCCGCCACGTGTTCCGGCACTCCCACCTTTACGGCGCCGATGCTGGTCGGCAAAGACTTAGTATGCCCCAACACGGTGAATGGCCAAGGCACGATAGTGCCGGGCGCGCGCCAGCAAGTATGTGTAGATGGCTATCAATTAGGTTTCGTCCGCGAATTGGGCGGTTGGATCTGCCATCCGAACAATGAAGCGGAAATTAAACCCGCTAATGCGTTTTACATTAACAATACTTGCCCGACTAACAACTTTTTGAAAACCCAATTTACCCCGAATCCGAATACGCCGGCGACGATGCAGCTTTCCTGTGTGGGCCTGGCCGATTTGATCCGGGATGTTTCGCCGGCCGGAGTTACGCCAACCGCGCAAGATGCGCTTACTATCACCAATGGCGTCTTTTCATACCGGCATGTGGGATCATAGGTAATAGCAATGATGTTTTTTAGAAACCCTAACCATAAACAACGCCAGCGGGGCTTCATGACCGGGGGCGGCCAGTTTATCGCGATCGCCGCTTTAATCGGTTTTATCGGCGTTAGCGCCACCATGCCGGCGCTTAAGAAATTAGCGGCCACCAAAACCGCCAGCCAGGCCGAAAAACATCAAAGCGCGATCGGCCGCATCAGCGATGCATTGATCCGCAACAGCAGTGTGGTTAATGGCGTGGTAACCCCGCCTCCTGGGGGCGCGGTAAGCGTCAACAGCTCGACTTATTACACTGGCTTGCCGGCTGAAATAAATGCTTTGATGCCGCCAAATTATTATGCGGTTTACTGCCCGTTTCATCCTTCCGCGGCAGGGCCCGGCTATAGCGGCATACAGCAGGCAAATATGGCTTTCCGTCTTGTGCTTTATCCTAATGGGGCGCCAACAGTGGCCACTGTTCTGGCCGGCGATATAAATTCTTTTTGCACCGCCTCCACCAACCGGGCAGTTATTGATGATAATCCGCTTAATCTTCGATTGCTTCAAATATCGACGGCAGAAGTCATCTCCCGGCGCAAGAAATTAAACTTAGAAGGCCAAGCGATCGCCAGTTGCGATAATTACACCGGGCAAATACTTAATTTCACCGACGGTCAGCCGCGGTGCGATCAATCAACCATGGCTATGTTCACGCCTGCCTTTGTCGACGCCGATCAAGCGGGATCGGGCATTCTGGCCGATGGCTGCGCCAGCGGCACCGCTATTAGCGCGGCAATGGGTGGCGACGATATCGCTCTTTCTTGCAACCCAGTTCCCGCCTCCCGCATGGTGGATGCGGTGGCGGCCGGCTATAACGGCTCCAACACCAGCTTGCAGCTCTATGTCAATATCGATCAATATTTTAACGCCATTCCTTTTCCGCTTGATGCAGAAGGCAAAATAACTTTAAGCGGCATTGCAACGGAAGATTTTTGTCCGGGTTCACGGGCTAATTTTATCAACAGTCTTGAACTTCGCCCGCGCGACATATTGGTCTATAACGGCAGCCGGTTATTCTGCATCAGGCAAGTGGGGGCAGCCACCGCCGCTTTTGTAAGTGGCGTGGAGCGCAGCCCCATTTGCGGCCAGTTAAGTCCTGGCTTGTATTCACGGGTGGTTTATAATGGCAATGGCTTTATTGGCTGTGAAGGCAACTCGCCCTCCCAAGGAAGCTATATGGCGATACAAACCTGCCCCGCCTCGAGTTCCTTTACGCTTTATTATAGCACCGCCGAACGGCGGATAGCTTGCGGCGTTGTTCCCGCTGAAAGCGCCAATCTGCT
>JBFXCK010000025.1:0-8137 GCA_050182275.1 Dongiaceae bacterium
CGAGCTCGACACCGCGCAGACGGAAGCGGTGGCGGTTGTAGGTGTGATCGAGCCGGTAGATGAAATGGGGTACCCAGCCGGCGTCGGCTTCCACGCACACGATCTTGAGCCGGGGATTGCGCATGAACACGCCGGAGTTCACGAACATGCTCATGATGTCCTGGTTGGCGCGGATGATCGCGTAGCCGGAGTTGATGCTGGTGCCGCGAAACTGCATCGACTTCATTTCACCCGAGGTCAGGATGTGAAAGCTGAGCGGCAGTTCCAGATCGATGGCAGCCTGCCAGAAGGGGTCGAACATGGCGTGGTCGTAATCCACGTCCGCGATGGCCGGGCGACCGGGCAGCATCACCCCGCGCAGCCCCAGCGCCTTGATGCGGCGCAGATCCTCGATGCCCTCGTCGATGCTGCGCAGCGCGACCTGGCCGACGCCGTGGAGACGGTCCCGGGCGTGGTCGCAGAACTCGGCGATCCACAGGTTGTAGGCGTCCATGCAGGCCTTCTTGTAGTCGTGATCGGAGACATTGCAGACCTCCATCCCCACCGAGGGATAAATGATCTCGCCGGCGATGCCGTCGCGATCCTGGTCGAGCAGGCGTGCCGCCGGATCCCAGCCGCCCCGGTGCAGCTCCTCGAACTTGGCGCCCTTGGTGGAGAGCTGCTCGGGCGGCTTCCCGGCGGCCGAGATGAGGCTCAGCGGCAAGGCCTTCTTGACGCCCTTGATCTGGTAGACATCGCCGCGCTCGGGGTCGTGCACCACGCGCGGGGCGTCGGCCAGGTATTTCTTGTCGATGCGATCCACATAGAGATCCGGCGGTTCGCAGACGTGGGAGTCGGACGAGATGATGGGCTTGAACATGGGGATTTATCCTCCATTAATGGTAAACATTGCGCGACTGGGCCGGAGCATAAACCAGGGAGGCTGCGGGAACCATGCGCACCCGTTACCCGGTGGGCGGATGCGGCCGCTGCGGCTACACTGCGGTCGGTTTCCGGGACCGGGCTGCTCCATCCCGACGATCCATTCAAAAGGCAAAGTGATTCATGAGTGAAGGCAAACTGTTGCTGGTGCGCCACGGGCAGACCGAGGCCAATATCAACCAGCTCTGGCACGGTTCCACGGACACCCCGCTCACCGAGCTGGGCGCGCAGCAGGCCGAGCGCCTGGGCGCGTATTTCCACAACTATCTGCCGGAAATCCACGCGATCTATTCGAGTCCGCTCCAGCGCGCCCGCATCACCGCGCAGCACATCGCCGCCGCCAGCGGCCACGACCTGCGCATCGACCCGCGCCTGATGGAGTTCGGCGCCGGCGAACTGGAGGGCAAGCGCTTCACCGAAATGGACGGCGAAGACGGCTTCGTCCGCCGCATGATGGCCGACGAGCACCACCGCGCGCCGGGCGGTGAAAGCCGCCACGAAGTGACGCAACGCTTTGTCACCGCGGTGGAGGAGTTCCGCATCAAGCACCCGGGCGAAAACCTGGTGGTGGTGAGTCATGGACTCGCGATTGCGTTCGCCCTGTCCCACTGGATCGACCGCGACACCACCAGCTGGACGCGCTACCGGGTCAGCAACACATCCGTCACGGAAGTCTGCCTCACCCGGTTCGAAATCGGGTTTCTGGATCGCACGGACCATCTCTAGAACGCTTCCAAAAATCCGTCTTGCGCGCGGAAGCGGGCATCCAGCGCCTTGTTTTTTCTGGGTTCCCGCTTGCGCGGGAACGACGAAAAAGGAATTTTTCATCGTGTTCTATGGCGGGTTAAAGAATGCGCTGAGCCTGTTCCTTTTCGGCGGCGGGCGTTATTTCACCGCCACCGCGGCGGCCAGCCTGGCGCGGATGGTTTCGACCCGCGCGCGATTCACCCCCAGATCGGAATACCCCAGCCGCGACGCCGAACGCACCTGCACCGCGCCGCCGGGGCCGAGCAGAAACTCCACATCGTCGCGAAAGCGCAGCAGGCGACTGGTGAACACCACCCACAGATAGTTGTCGGTTTGCACCTGGATTTCGGTGCGCGGCATATCGCCCACGACGGCGAGCAGAGCGGCCATCTGGGCAGCGGCATCGCCCGGGATGGCGAGCGGCGCAATGCGGTGACCGTCATCGGTCGCCAGGCTGCTCACGCAATTCGGCGACGACGGGCAGGGCGCGAGCTGGCCGCGCTCGATGAAATCCGCCGACGGCCCGGCACAGGCCGCCGCGGAGACCAGACCGAGCAACAATGTGATGAATCGCGAGCGGTGTGTCATGGCGGCGCTCCAGAATCGTCGTTGCGATTATGCCGGCTTCAATTTGCGCGCGAACAATTCGAACGCGATATCCCAATGGCGTTCGGCGGCTGCGTGGTAGACAGCGCCGGCGAATTCGATGCGGATGGGACGAGCCATTCCGCCAGCCATACGCCGCTTATTGCGATGCTACAATGCGAGAACTGACCCCGTCCCACGGACCCCGTCCCACGCGCTGTTCGATGTCGTTCAACGTCAACGTCAACGTCAACGTCAGCGTCTGCTGTGCCGGCGAATACGTCGGGCTGGAAGAGTCGACGATGGTGTCTGGAATGTCTTCTTCAGGCCCTTGAGGCTGGGTCGCGTGCATGAAGGCCATATGCGAACCGAAGATATGAACGGACGCTTGTTGCATACCGGTGACGGTTACCCATGTCTCCGGACTTTTTTGTTACCTATCTCCACGACTGCTCACCAGCTTGAGCACCGAAATGTCAGCGCCAATCTCGCGGACCAGTGATGGAATTGTCACTAGCTGGCTACGGTGGAGCCGATCAGTTGTTTTGACCTCAACAAATTTCAAGCAGCCGTCTTTGACAAGAGTCAGGTCTGGCCATCCGTTGCGGTGGGTGGGGTCCTGCGATACCCATCTTGCTAGTTGCTCGAAGTGCGCCTTTGGCACAGCGTCAAATAAGGCTTCTGCGAACTCTAGGCTGAGGCCGGGGTACCACTCGCGGATGAGACTGTAAGAATTTATCTCCGTGAACGCTGCGAGATAGTGTTCTTTGCTGGTTTTCTTAATTTGGTTAAAGACAGTCTCGAGCTTTGGCGGTTCAATGTGCGCCAAGCCGACGACTCCTTTAAGGCAAGCATCTTCTCTTGCGTCAATGCAGGTGCCATAGAAGATGCTGCTCTCGGTTAGTGCGTCTAGGCAAAGTGCCTTGATAGCAGCGCCGAATCCTCCGCCCTCACAATATGTTCCGACATAGCCCTGCTGCGCGAATGTATTGAAACAGTAGATCTCAGGGGTGGATGTTGAGTCCCACGGATAAGTGCTGAGCTCGACTGAGATGGATTGGCATTGTTCTCGCAGTGGCAAGCGCTCAATTGCTTTAATTGAACCGAGTGGCGTGACATTGCCGCTTGCGTCAACCAAGTTCCGGCTAACGAGGGCTTTGATGGTGTTCTTATCCAGCCTAAGTCCGTCAGAGGCTCTGTGTAACGCCACTAGAGCGTCCAGCATGTTCTTGGAAAGAGGCTTGATCACGCGGTCTCCAAGTGAGCGCTAACGTTAGAGGTAAGGGGCCGTCTGGAGGCGGCACGCCGGAAGACGGTCCCACTTGACCGAAAGGTTAGAGCGCGTCACGTACATTCCTCGAAAGCTGACCATGACAGAGCAACAGACAAAGCGACTGTGCGGGCAATAAAGCTAGAGAGCAACCAGCTCGGCGATTTTCGCCGCCACCACCGCCATTGAATCTTCTGTGTCCAGGCCGCTTCGAGAGGCGAGCAAAGGGCTGACATTGCGGAGAGCTTCATACGTCGTGTTGTGCACGACGGGAACGAGCTGGTTGCGCGCCAGGAGTGCCGAAAGCTCTTTGTCGGCGACGCTCTCTTTTGGGAGGCGGGCCAGCAGCGCAGGGGTCACCAGCACAAGCCCGATTCGCGAATTCGCTAAGCCCTTGTCGATGGCGCGCATCATCGGCACGCCCAGACCAAGGTCCTTCTCGCTGAACCAAACTTTGACACCAGCCGCCACGAGAAAATCGTGCAGCTCTTTGGCTGGCCCCTGCCGGTCGTCCCACGCGTGGCACAGGAAGACGTCACGAAGTTCAGGTTGCACCGCTGCTCGCGTCTCAACGGTTTGGCGGATTGGCGTGAGTGACTGCACTTGGGCAGGCGTGTACGACACGGACGAACCCGCTCGCGACCATCTCGGCCTTGCGCTGCCGCCGGACCCGCCGCCGCTCCCCGATGAGGAGTAGGACGGGGACGAGTACGACCTGTCGCTGCTGTAACTGCTATAGCCGCCACTGTAGTAGCGGCTGCGGCCACCACATGCGGGGCAGTTCGCTGCAGCGCTCGACGAGCGATGGCCATAAACCGGTGCTGTGCATCTAGCCATGTCGTAATCCTTCCATTTGTAATCGCACTTTCAAGTAGAGGGCAGCCGATGCGCTCTAACGTTTGAGTTCAGGCCGCGGCCCGTCAGGGCCGTCGCGCCTGCAACGAATTGTTAGGCGCAGACGCTGCGTTGCATTGAGCTTTTGGTGAAACCTGAACGATTTTAGCCAACTCTTCGTCCTTCTCGATTGAGTTGCTGATCATTGATGCCGCCTTAACCGCATAGGTAAAATTGCATGCGGCCAGGGCCTCAGAAATTATTTTTTGGAGCTCATCATCTCGGCTGATGCTGTTTGACATTGCACCAGCTGCCGCTAGGCGTATTTCCTCTATTGAAGCACCTTCAGACAGCTGAACAACTTCTTTCGCTTGAGCTATGGGCTCCTTCTTAAGCGTCTTTTGCATGCCTGTCATTATTGCCATGAACGCCCAAAGGAACGCCGGAAACGCGAGCATGAACAGGAACACGCCGCCGAACTCGAGCAGGTCTGAAAACATGCCAGGCAGCTTTGGCTTTAGCGCTTTACTGTCTGAATCACCCTCGCTTCTTGACCGATGAAATGTGGCTGCCTTGTAGAGGCCTACCAGTGCTGTTGCCAAAATAATCAGTTGGGTTAGGAGATCCATGCATGCTTCCTCTGCGCCTAACGCCTGAATTAAGCCGTGCCGCGAAGCGGCATCGGCTTGAATGAATTGTTAGGTGACACTGACGTTACAATCAGGGTTCTTATCAGAAACGACTTTCAGTTCAACCCCGTGCTCAAGAAGCGCCTTGCAAGCACAAATGACGAGGTTAAACCCCTCCGTCGAATCCAATGCCTGTGCAACCTTCTCATCTTCGGTTCCCGTGAAGCCGGACGCAACGATGGAAACAAATGTTGCGCCATCGCCTTTTGGCGTGAAAGTCCACTCAACGGGTGTAGGCCATTCAATGGCTATTCTCTTATTCTTTTCAAGTGAAGTGACCGTAACGTCACCAGAGACTCCGTACTGATCCCAGTACCAGGTCACGGTCTCACCAGGAGTAAGTTGTCCGCTAGAACGACTGAACTAGAACTTGGTAGTTATGGCAGGATCGACGAAGGCATTGAAGACTTCTTCGACAGGTCTGCGGATGAGCATTGTTGCTCGTGCAACAGGTGGACTCATAAGTGTCATATCAGCTCCTGATAGCTTTCGTTTGGCACCTAACGTCTGAATTAAGCCGCGCCGCGAAGCAGCGTCGGCTTGAAGGAACGGAAGGAACGGGGTCAGTTCTCGCCTTGTAGCAAGTGACTTCTGACAATGCGTCCCACAGTGGCGAGATGAACACCAAAGTGTTCGGCAATCTGGCGATAACTATACGAGCCGGTGCCATAGGCAGCAACAACGGCATCATCACGCTCAGGATACTTCGCCGCGATGGCCGCGAGTGTTGCAGCGGGAGGTCTGCGTTGCCTGCGTGGAATGGTCAATTCGTCTCCCTGGACCTTCGCCTTCTTTTGCATCCGTTTGACAAAGTTTTCATCCCCGAGATAAATCTGTTGCTTCAGTCCTGCCCAGATACTTTCCTTGCCGACACCCTCACGAACAAATTGGCTGTAGCGCCGGCGTGCCTCGCTGCGCCGTTTCCCAAACTGGGCGAGCAAACCATCTGTCGCAAGCCAAGCCGGTACCGAGACCTCGCCAATCATTGCGCGATAGCTGCTCCATGGGTAGGCTTGCGGATCCCTGACCATGCCTGCCCGCACAGGGTTCAGGACGACATATCGCGCCAGTTCCAGCAGGTAGGCGTCCTGGTCCACAAGAATTGCCTTGAATCGCCCCTGGAACAAATGCCCCGTGCGCTGGTGCCGCCGGTTTGATGCCTGGGTATACACGCCATTGAGTTGACGCATGCCCTTGGACAGGTTCCCGTCGGGTGTTTCGACAACCAGGTGGTAATGGTTTGTCATCAGGCAATAGGCGTGGCAAAGCCAATTGAAGCGCCCAACCACTTCCGCCAGCACATCCAGAAAGTTCAGCCGATCTTCATCATCTTCAAAGATCGGTTCGCGACGATCGCCACGTGAGGTCACGTGATAGAGCGCTGATGGGAATTCGATTCGCAGGGGTCTCGCCATGCCGCCAACCATACGCTGCTTGCTGCGATGCTACAATGCGAGAACTGACCCCGGTTCGGGCACATTTGATAGCAACGCTGAGACCGTATTGACCCACTCAACCTGCTTGGCGTGGATTCTCGGCAGAGGATGATAGTAGGCCCACTCAATCCCATTTTTTCTTATACCAATTGGATTCTTTTCAGAAATTCGGTCGATGGCCTTTCTTGCCAACCCCTCAAGATTGGAATTAACCCCCCACCCATAAATGGTAGGCACGCCTTGGCGAAACAGAGCTGAAAACTCGTCATGTCTCGACTGATGGAATATTGAATGGGGGATGGAATTGGCACTGCCTGAGTTGAGGAATTCATAAAACTTGTTACTGCTGGGCTGGCGCGCATCGGATAAGTTGAGAACGCGCGCAAAATTAAAGCCCGTGTTATTCATTACTGCCATGATCTGATCCTGGGTTGGATCAGGATGGGCTTCAGTTGGGGCGTTATTGTTGTCAATTCCATCTAGTGGGTAAGACGAGCCGGGGTTCATCATTACAACCATAATGTCTGGTTGGCTAAGATTGCTCCCCACCCTCTTTATGTTTAGATACCTGCGGCATTTCAGACCAGAAAGCTCATAAAAATGGCCAGATATTTCAAACTCGTTGGCCATGCCACCTCCCAAGGGATGCATAACATTGAGTATCTGGAAATATTCCGTGTTTAATCACGGAATATTTCCGCATATCCCGCACGACTCTTACCCGGTTAGTATATACCGGATCGAGCAACCCATCGATCAAAAAGTCGTTGTTTAACAATTGCTTGAAAAATCCATCGCCGCTCTTCCATGCGCCCCGATACAAGCCGGGCACCGTGCAATTCCGGAACATTTCCGTATCACCCGCCGGGGCCGTCATAACTCTATCTTTTCCAGTCCATTGGCGCTGGCTACGAGGCGACTCTGTTCGCGCGACCGGCACCACGCGGCGTCCTGTCGGTGAACAGCTTTCTCCTGCCCTGCGATTGGGGACCTTCATTTAGGGCACCTGAAGTGATTCGGAAAGAATCTCCGCAGAACCTGGCGACGGCACACCAGATCAAGCCAGCTCGTGTCGCCATGCGGTAAACCGCACCGCTACCGCAATTTTTGCCCGAACAATTCGAAAGCGATCCGCCAATGCCGCTCGGCGGCTGCGTGGTGATAGCCCATGCGCTCGGGGAAGGCGAAGCCGTGGTGCGTGCCCGGGATTTTTTCCAGCACATAATCCGCGCCGTGCTGCTTGAGCGCCGCGTCGAGCGCCGCGATCTCGGCGTCCGGCACATAGGGATCGTGTTCGGCAAACCCGAAATACAGGCTGCAATCGGGCAGGATATCGGGAATCCGCAAGTGCGCCGAATCCGCGCCGCGGGTGACGTGGGATACCCCATAGAGCGACAGCACGGCCTTGAAACGTTCCGGAAAACTGCCGGTGACCGCGAGCACGAACTTGCCGCTCATGCAGTAGCCGATGCAGCCCATGGGGCCGGGCGCGGCCGCGGGCTGGGCGTCAAGCCAATCAATGAGGGCCGCGGTGTCGCGCACGATCATGGCATTGGTGTGGGCTTGCAGCATTTCCATCATGCGACCGCCGGCTTCGCGCACGCCGTAGCGGTAGTAGAGATTCGGCATGATCGCGAAATAGCCCTGCCCCGCGA
>JBFXCK010000026.1:0-7212 GCA_050182275.1 Dongiaceae bacterium
TCGCACAGGAATGCGGCTGGAAAGCGCCGTCCGACATCATCGAAGCCGAAGGATACGACGTCGACGAAACCTATCGCCGCATCGCCGCCGATCAGCAACGGGCGGAGGCGCTGGGCATCCGCCTTGGAAAGCCTGAAGCACATCCTGCGCCGAGGTCGGAGCCATTGCCCCAGGACGACGAAGAGAAACTGCAACCCGAAAAACCGGAAGAAGAAAATCCATGACCCTCCTGCCACACATTGCGGGGCGCGTGTTCGACGCGCCTCTCTTGATTGCCCGCGCCAAGCTGGACACCATCCTTGGGGTGCTTTCTCCTCGCCTGCGCGGTGAAAACCTGCCTTTTGGCGCAAAGCATATCACCCGCGATTATGAAGTTGAAAACGGTATTGCCGTCATTCCTGTGGTCGGCACCCTAGTGCGCCGGACAATCGGACTGGAGGCGCAAAGCGGCTTGATGAGCTACGGCCTAATTGCGGAGCGGCTAGATGCCGCGCTGCAGGACAATGCCGTCAAGGCCATTCTGCTCGATATCGACAGCCCTGGCGGTGAAGCTGGCGGGGTTTTCGATTTGGCGGACAAGATTTTTGCCGCGCGCAAAATCAAACCGATCTGGGCCGTTGCCAACGAGGAAGCATTTTCCGCTGCCTATGCTCTCGCGGCGGCAACGGACAAAATCTATTTGCCCCGCACGGGTGGCGTCGGCTCCATTGGCGTCATCGCCGTGCATCTCGACCAGAGCGTAGCCGAAGCGGATGCGGGTCTTAAATACACCGCGATCTATGCGGGTGAACATAAAAACGATCTCTCGCTGCATGAACCTTTGAGCGATCCCGCACGCGCGCAATTGCAGGCGGAGGTGGATCGGGTTTACGCGCTCTTCACGGAAACGGTCGCGCGCATGCGCGGGCTTGAGCTTGCCACCGTCAAGGAAACGGAAGCGGCGCTGTATTTCGGAGAGCAGTCGGTGGCCGCAGGGCTTGCAGACCGGATCGGGACGATGGGCGACGCCTTGTCCGATCTCACGAAGAAGATCGCCCGTCCATCAAGTCTAACCACCCGAACCCTGAAAAGAAAGGAAACACCAATGACGGAAAACAACCAACCCGCCCTGGACATGGATCCCGAAATGGAATCCATTCCCGACCTTGCGGCCCTTAAAGCCGATCTCAAGATCGAGGCGAAAGCCGAAGCCTTGGCCTATGTCGCGGAAGTCACCGAGCTGTGTCAGCTCGCGGGCGTACCGGACAAAGCTGCGGCTTTCATCACCAAGGCGGTTCCCGCTGCCGAGGTGCGCAAGGCACTGCTTGAAACCCGCGCCGCCCAAGCGGATGCGACGGCCATCGCTGGTCAAATCCCCGCCAACGCCAATCCCACCACCAACGCGGAACCGAAGATCGACACGGCGGCGATCTACGCGGCCCGCAATAAGAAAGGAAAATAATCATGACTGAACTCACCGAAGAACAACACGCGGGCGAATTCATCGTGACGGAAGCCAATGGCAGCCTGTCGCGTGAATCTGCGACCGTTCTGTCCGGCCAGAACCTCAAAGCTGGTCATGTGCTGGGCAAGGTTGCCGTCGGCACCGCAACGGGCGCAGCCGTCTCCGGCAATACCGGAAACGGTGTGATCAGCGCGGTCTCTGCTGGCGCAAGTGCCAAGGCGGGCGTCTATACCGCGACCTGTATCGAGCCTGCCACCAATGGTGGCACGTTCACGGTCGAAGACCCCGATGGCGTGAATGTCGGTACGGCTGTGGTTGGTACGCCTTTCGCAGGGCCTGTCAACTTCACCATCGCTGATGGCGCAACCGATTTCGCAGCGGGCGACCGCTTTGCGATCACGGTGGCGGCTGGCTCCGGCAAATACAAGGAATATAACCCCGCCAACACGGATGGTTCGCAAACCGCCGTGGCCATTCTGTATGCCTCCGTGGATGCCACGGGCGGCGATGCGGAAGGCGTGGTTATTGCCCGTCATGCCGAAGTCAATGCCGCAGAACTGATCTGGTTCTCCGGCGCGGACGCGAACCAGAAATCCGCTGGCCTCGCACAACTGAAAACCCACGACATCATCGCGCGGTAAACCCACCACGGCTCGAAGAAAATCACCCCCGCCTGATCACCAGGCGGGGGTTTTTCTTTGCGCCCTTACAACCTTGAAAGGACAACATCCATGCCTGCTCTCGATATTTTCAGCAACTCGGCGTTTTCCGTCATTTCCCTGACGGACGCCATCAACAAGGTGCCTTTTGTACCTGGTCGGATCGGCCAACTCGGCCTGTTCGACGAGACGGGCATCGTCACCACCTCGGTCATGATCGAGGAGCGCGAAGGCAGTCTCAATCTGATTGAGACGACCTCGCGCGGCTCCCCTGCGGCGCAGAATACAACGAACAAGCGTAAAGCCCGTTCGTTCATCGTGCCGCATGTGGCTCTTGAAGACACTATCCTTGCGGATGAAATTCAGAACCTTCGCGCCTTCGGCTCCGAAAGCCAGCTCGAAGGCATCCAACAAACGGTGCAATTCCGTTTGGCGGAGATGGCACGCAAGCACGACGCTACCCTGGAACATTTGCGTGTCGGTGCCATCAAGGGGCAAATCCTCGACGCGGACGGCAGCACCGTTCTTTACGACCTGTTCAACGAATTCGGCGTGACGCAATACACCGAGATCGACTTCGATCTCGACAATGCTTCGCCCGTCGAAGGCGCGGTCAAGAAGAAATGCCATGACGTCCGGCGCAAGATCGAAGATGAACTTGGCGCGCAGCCGTATGATCACATTCATGCGTTCTGCGGCTCGGCCTTCTTCGATGACCTGATCACCCATAAGGAGGTCAAGGAAGCCTATGACCGCTATATGGATGGTCTGTTCCTACGCCAAGGCCAGGCCCGCGGTTCCTTTGAATATGCGGGTATCGTATTCGAAGAGTATCGCGGCAAGGTTGGCACGGTGGATTACGCCGACAGCAACAAGGCACACTTCTTCCCCGTGGGCGTGCCTGGGCTGTTCCGCCAATACAACGCGCCTGCCGATTTCGTGGAAACAGTGAACACCCTCGGCCTGCCGCGCTATGCGAAACAGGCCGTGGATCAAGATTTCGGTCGCTGGGTCAAGCTGCACACGCAGTCGAACCCGCTGCCGATCTGCACCCGCCCGAAAGTGTTGATCAAAGGCAAACGGACGTAAAGCCCATGGCTTTCTCCGGCATGATCGACCAGCTCTTTACGGATCCCGTATTGAGCAAGCCCGCCACCTATCTGGCATTTGGCACATCCACACCGTATCCGGTGCGGGTAATTTCAAAGCAGCCGGATACGGTGGTGGGATTCGGCGACGGGCAGTTGCACGTTTCGACGGTTTTATTCGACGTGCGCAGCCTGGAAATTCCCGAACCCGCCAAAGGCGATCAAATCACCTGCGACGGCATCACCTATGTCGTGCAATCCGAACCCAAAGCAGACCGTGAGCGCCTTGTCTGGACGCTCGATGTGAGGCCCGCATGAGACTGCAAGCCGCCATTCAAGGCAATTTGAAAGCCATGATGGCAGCCGAAGTCAAAGCCGCTGAAAAAGCTGTCAGCGGCGGCGTGCGCCAAGCGACAGATGGTTTGAAGAACGAATTGCGCAGCCAGGTGACGGGCGCTGGGCTTGGAGAACGCCTTGCCAAAAGCTGGCGCGGCGATCTCTATCCCAAGGGGGGCATGAGTATCAACGCTGCCGGATTTATTTATACGAAAGCGCCGGAAATCATCGGGGCTTTTGCCTACGGGGTAACGATCCGCAGTAAGAGCGGACGCTTTCTGGCGATCCCCACGCAATACGTCACGCGCCGCCAAGGTAAAAAAGTAACGCCTGCCGATTTTGCCGAGGCTGGCATTCCGCTCCGCTATGTGCCGCCGAAAGGTGCGCGGCGTGTCGGATTGCTGGTCGTCGATGATTTCCGCATCACCAGCAAAGGCAAAGCGCGCGTTGCCAGTGACCGCGCCAAAAAGACCGGACGCGGTTTAACCACCGTCGTCATGTTCATTCTCGTGCCGCAAGCACAACTGAAAAAACGCTTCGACATCGACAGCGTTGCCAAGAAATGGATCGACCGTTTGCCGTCACTCGTCACGGCAAGCTGGCCCGACGAAAAGGAAGAAAAATGACCGATAGAGAAGCCATCCTGCAGGCGCTATTCGCGCTTTTGCAAACGATTACCGACGCCACCATTTTGCGCAATGAGGCATTGCCCGAACGCATTCCGGACGGCGGCCTGATTATTTTGCGCGACGGTGATCCTGGCGAACCGGAAACGCTGCTTTCGCCTGTCTCTTATTACTGGCAGCACCGCGCACTTGTGGAAGCTGTCGTTCAAAAAGGCGATCAAGCCGCGCGCGATCTCGCGCTCGATGGCCTGTATCGCAAGATTTCCCTCGCCATCGCGGGCGACCGCACGCTGGGCGGCCTTTGCGACCGTGTTACGCCGCAAGCGCCGGATAGCAATGTGCTGGTTGTCGAGGGATCGCCGCAGATCAAAGGCGCAATCATTCCCGTCGAACTTATCTACGTCACCGCCGATCCCCTCGGCTGATTTTCTCAACCTAAACAAAGGAGGTAAACATGGCTCGTTCATACGGTGCCAATGCCCAGCTATTGGGTAAATTCGAAACCGTTTACGGCACGCCGCCGACCGGAAACTACATTAAATTTCCGTTTGTCTCGTGCGATCTCGGTTCTGAACAAGGCTTGATCGCATCCGATCTGCTTGGCCAAGGCCGCGATCCATCGCAGCCGATCCGCGACGTCATTCGCGTGGAAGGCAACGTGGTGGTGCCTGTCGATTTACGCAACTTCGGCCATTGGCTGAAAGCGCTTCTCGGTGCGCCGACGACCACGGGTAGCGGGCCTTACACCCATACCTTTGTGTCCGGCGCATCGAGCTTGCCCAGCATTGCGCTGGAAGTCGGCATGCCGGAAGTGCCGATCTTCTTCATGGAAGCTGGCATCCGTGCCAACTCCGCGCAGTTGAACTTTGCACGTTCCGGTGCGGCTAACGCCACCTTGAACTGCATTGCCCAGGGTGAAGCCAAAGCGACGACAACGGGCGGCGGCACGCCGACCGTGGCATCGCTGACGCGCTTCAACCAGTTCCAGGGTTCGATCAAAAAGGACGGCGTGCAACTCGGAAACGTCACGGGCGCGCAGTTGACCTACAGCAACAATCTGGAACGGATTGAAACCATCCGTTCGGACGGCAAGATCGACGGCGCGGATCCGACCATCGCGGCGCTAACCGGAAATATCGAAGTCCGGTTTGCCGATACCACGCTGATCGATGCGGCCACCGACAATACGCCGCTGGAATTGGCGTTCGCCTATACCATCGACGCTGATAAATCGCTGACGTTTACGGCGCACGAAGTGTATTTGCCGAAACCGAAACTGGCGATCAGCGGCCCTGGCGGTGTCCAAGCCACCTTTGATTGGCAAGCGGCGAAGGCGACCGCGCCTGCGCGCATGCTGACTGTTGTCCTCAAAAACGATGTAGCGAGTTACGCATGATTACCTTGAACCTAAAACGTGAAAACTACTGGCTTGATCTGATTTCCGGCGTGCGCGTGCATGTGCGTCCGGCATCCACCGCTCTTGTGATGGCGGCGCGCGTCGAAGCCTTGAAAGCTGAAGCCGAACCCGCTTTGCGCAGCACGGCGCTGATCAAACGATTGGCGCAACTGGCCATCGTCGAATGGGACGGTGTCGGCGGTGAGGACGGCGAAGCGTTGCCCGTCACGCCGGAGGGTGTATTCGCCCTTATGGATTTGTGGCCCATCGCCGAAGCCTTCGAGCGTCTTTATCTCGGCCCCGCATTGTTGCTGGAGCAGGAAAAAAACGCCTAACGGCTCGTTGCCGCTGGCACTTTGGCGGCGGGCCGGATTACTGCGCTTCTTGCCAGGACGCGGATTTGCCTTGCGCACGCGGCGAAGCAAACGCGGAAGGCGAACTCTGCCCGTATCGGCAGCATGAACCGCACAGCATGGAAGGCTGGCAAGCCTGGGATCTGGCGCTCCGTTGCGGCGGGCAATTGCGCCTGAGTCAAATGGTCGCCATCGGCATGGATTTTTCGGCGGCGCTGCAAGTTGCGGCATCACTCGGCCATGACGCAAACGCCACGGCGGAATTCCTGCCCGCCTTGGAAGCTGGGATGACCAGTGCATTTAACGAAAAACTCAGTAGTGAGATGAAAAACCGATGACCGAACGCAATCTTGCCATTCGCCTGACTGTCCTCGACGGCGGTAAGGTCAAGGCTGAATTACGGGAAGTCGGTGAAACGGGCGAAAAGTCGCTCAAGAAAATCGAGCTGGCCGGACAGCCTGCCTCGAAATCGCTGCTGGCAATGAATGCTGCCGCCAATGACGTGAAAGGCTCCGTTGTCGGCCTGACGGGCAACCTTGGCCCGTTGGGGTCGGCGCTGGGTGCCATTGGCCCTGTGGGGCTTGCTGTCGGCGCGGCGTTGGCCGTTGTTACGCTGGGCCTGAAAGCCGCCTTTGAAAACGCCGCCGAGGCCGAGCAATCCTTCAACCGCCTGCAGGCCGTTCTGCGCGCCACGGGCAACACCACGGGCCTGTCCGGCAAACAGATCGCGGCCTTTGCCGACCAGATTGAATCCTCCACCCTGGCCACCGCTGAACAGGTGCAGGATGCGGCGGGCGTCATGGCCACGTTCCGCTCCGTCACGGGCGAAACATTCACACGCGCGATGACGCTGGCGCAAGATATGTCCGCCGTGTTCGGTACGGATTTGCGCGGCAGCGTTACCCAGCTTGGCAAGGCTCTGGAAAATCCTGCCGAGGGTTTGACGGCGCTACGCCGGATCGGGATCCTGTTCACCGACAGCCAAAAGGATTTGATCCAATCGCTGGTCGACACGGGCAAGCAAGCCGAAGCGCAGAAAGTCATTCTCGATGCCTTGGAATCCAAGGTGGGCGGCGCTGGCGCGGGCGAAGCCACAGGTTTGACGGGTGCCACCAACCGCCTGTCCGATGCCTGGGGCAATTTGCTGGAGGATATCGGGCAAACGCGCGTGGTCGCGGGTGCAGCCGAGGGTGCGCTGAATGGCCTTTCGTATGTCGTCGAAGGTTTGCGCAATCTGATGAAGGACGATCCCATCGGCAAGCAGCTGATGGATGCCAGAATAGATCTGGCCGACGAAGAAGATCGCTTGA
>JBFXCK010000027.1:0-6020 GCA_050182275.1 Dongiaceae bacterium
TCACGCTTTGACATACGGTATGAATTTTACCGGCTAATTCCTCTTTTAAGGCCTGCTGGCGCAAATAATCGATAGCGGCTGGCGTGAAGTCGAGACCGTAAACAATAAAGCCCTGACGGGCCAAATACAGCGAATTACGCCCCTTGCCACAGCCAATATCCAGCGCAACGCCTTTGCTGATTCCATTTCTTTGCAAAAAATCGGTAAAATCAACCACCGTGGCGGACGGCTCCTTCCATAGCGAGGAAGGAATCCCCGGCCGCTGATATTCTATATCCCAATTTCCTGCCGTGTTGCCTTTGATCATAGGCTTTTATACGCCTGCTGAAATCTTGGCTTCAAGACTCTATTTATCTTTAACCTTTCCCTTTCAAACCTATTATAGACTTCCTATATTACGACGTATGTCCACGCAACCTACCCCGGCCAAGTACAATAAGGCTTATGCCGATTTCAATTCTCCTTTAATGCGTGCATTTCGGGCGAAGGCTTATGGCGTTGATATCGGCCAACATTCCTGGACTTCCGCTCATGAAATTGAAACAATTATCGCCAAAACAAAGCTTAGCGAAAAATCGGTTGTTCTTGATGCGGGTTGCGGCCCGGGTGGAACGTTACTTTACGCCCTTAGCAAAACCGGCTGCCAAGGTTATGGCATTGATATTACCGAAGCAGCTTTAGATATTGGCAAACAATGGGCGCAAGAAAAAGGGCTTAGTGCCAGAGTCAATTTCACTGCGCACGATCTAACCCAGCCTCTCCCTTATCCAGATCAGTTATTTGATGTAACGATGAGTATTGATGTGATCGTTCATCTGCCCCAATCGGATTCTTTGTTCACAGAAGCAAAACGGGTGTTAAAACTCGATGGTCGATTGATATTCACCGATGCCGGCATTATTACCGGTCCTGTTCAAGTAAAAGAATTAGAGCGCCGCAGTTTCTATGGCTCTACCCGCTTTACCCCGGACGGATATAACGAACAGATATTAAAACATATTGGCTTTACAGTCGAAGACCGCACAGATACCACCGATCAAGTCGTGGCCAATACGAAGGGACGTATTGAAGCCCGTGAATTTTATAAATCAGACCTTCTTGCTCTTGAAGGGCAACAGGAATTTGATAGACAGCAAGAATATTTAAAAACGGTCTTGGATTTAAGCACAAGCAAGCGCTTGTCACGATTCCTATATATTGCCCGGAAAAGCCGCTAGAATTTTTGCTTCCTTTTTCTTCACTTCCGCCAAGCTTTTTTCCTTCACATGCCCAAAGCCTTTAATTTCTTCCGGCAAGGAAGCGAGCTTAACCGCCATGTCATAATTGGCGGCGCTTAACTTGACCAGCAATCCGTCGATCTGGGCTTTATAATCGGCGATTAATTGGCGCTCCATTTTGCGCTCGGCGCTATAGCCGAAAATATCAAACGCCGTGCCACGCAAGAACCGGAAATGCTTTAACAGGCTAAAAGCCCGCAACAGCCAGGGGCCGAAGGTGATTTTCTTTAAATGCCCCTTCTCATCGCGCGGGGCGATTAAGGGCGGGGCCAAGTGGAATTTCAGTTTGTAGTCGCCGGTAAATTGCTCTTGCACCTGCTTGATGAAATCGCCCTTGGTGTAAAGCCGCGCCACTTCATATTCATCCTTATAGGCCATTAATTTGAACAGGTTCTTGGCGATGGCCTCGGTGAAGGCGGTTTTGCCCGGGATTTTATTTTGCTCTACCACCCGCACCCGTCCCACAAAATCGCTATAAACTTTAGCGTAAGCTTTATTTTGGTAGCCGGTTAAAAACTCTACCCGCCGGGCTATTGTTTCCTCCAAGCTGGTTGACAATTGATGGCTGTTGGGCAGGTTTTTGGGTTTGGTTAAGGCTTCAACCGCCTTGATATCCAGCGCCGCTTTGCGGCCCCAGGCGAAGGCGGAAAGATTCATTGAAACCGCCGCCTCATTTAATTCAATCGCGCGTTTGATGGCCCCGGCGCTAACCGGAATCCAGCCTTTTTGATAGGCATAGCCTAAGATAAACAAATTGGTCGCAATCGCATCGCCCATTAACTGAGTGGCGATTTTGGTGGCATCAAGGGCGGCGATTGACTCCTTGCCCACAATATCCTCGATCACTTGACGCAAAGAAATATTTGGAAAAAATACCCGGGTGGGGTGAAGCGTGAAATCCGCCGTCATGGTTTCGTGGGTGTTTAAGACCACTTTGGTTGCAGGCGACATGCGGCTTAATGAATCGGCATGGGCGGCAACCACCAAATCGGCGCCTAAGACCAAATCGGCTTTGCGGGATGCCAGGCGCACGGCCAAAATATCATCGGGCTTCGGCGCGATTTGCACATGGCTCCATACCGCACCGCCCTTTTGCGCCAAGCCCGTCATATCCATGGTGGTTGCGCCTTTGCCCTCTAGATGCGCCGCCATAGTCAGCAATGCGCCGATGGTCACAACGCCCGTGCCGCCTATGCCCGTAACCAAAATTCCATAGGCGCCTGTAAGCGGTAAAGCGGGCGGCGGCGGCAAATCGGCATCCAGCGCCTTTTGCGGTTTGGGTTTGCGCAAATCGCCGCCAATCACGCTGACGAAAGACGGGCAAAAACCATTCACGCAGGAATAATCCTTATTACAGCTCGATTGATCGATTTGGCGCTTAGTCCCCCATTCGGTTTCAAGCGGCGTCACCGACAAACAATTCGATTTCACGCTGCAATCGCCGCAGCCTTCGCATACCAAATCATTGATCACAATGCGCCGGGGCGGATCATAGAAAGTGCCGCGCTTGCGCCGCCGTCTTTTTTCAGCGGCGCAGGTTTGATCGTAAACAATGGCGCTGACACCTTTTAATTCGCGGAAATCTTTTTGTAAATTTTCCAAATCGTCGCGGTGATGTAGGGTAATGCCCTTGGCAAAACCGGCGGCAAGCGGGTATTTCTCCGGCTCGTCGCTTACCACCGCGATGCGCTGAACCCCTTCCGCCGCCAATTGCTGGGTGATTTCGGGCACGGTTAAATGCCCCTCCACCGGCTGGCCGCCAGTCATGGCGACCGCATCATTATATAAAATCTTGAAGGTGATATTCACATTGGCGGCACAGGCGGCGCGGATGGCCAGCAAGCCGGAATGGTAATAAGTGCCATCACCCAAATTGGCGAAGACATGCTGCGTTTCGGTAAAGGGCGCCTGGCCGATCCAGGGCACCCCTTCCCCGCCCATTTGGCTGAAAGTATGCGTATTGCGCTCCATCCACATGACCATATAGTGGCAGCCGATGCCGGCCAAGGCGCGGCTTCCTTCCGGAACTTTGGTGGATGTATTGTGCGGGCAGCCCGAACAATAAAAAGGCACGCGGGCAAAACCAACATCATTTTTGGCGATGGATTGCTCTAAATTTTGCACGCGCGCAAAACGCTCGGCAATGTCAGAGGGTACATTTTTAAGACGCGATAAAAAGGCGCCCGCCACATCAACCGGGGTTAATTCATCGGTCGAGATCAAAAGCGGCTTGCCCTCTGGCGTATTTTTACCCGATACAACAGGCCGCATATTGGCCGGCATATGATAAAGAATTTCTTTGATTTGATTTTCAATTAAGGGGCGCTTTTCCTCGATCACCAAAACTTCCGCGGCGCCCGCGACCGCGTTCTTAACCCCTTCCGGCTCCAACGGCCAGGGCATGGCGACCTTATAAAGACGGACGCCAAGCTGCCCGGCGCGCGCCTCATCAATGCCCAGCTCTTTTAAGGCCTGGCGCATATCAAGATAGGATTTACCGGTTGAAATAATCACCAGCCGCGCTTGGGGCGTCGGCCAAATTAATTTATCCAATTGATTGGCGCGGGTGAAAGCCTGGGCGGCTGGAATTTTATAGCGATGCAAACGCTCTTCCTGCGCATGGGGCGGATCGGGCCAGCGGATGTTCAGGCCGCCTTCCGGCATCATAAAATCGGCCGGCGTTATAATTTTCACCTGCTCCGGATCGGCATCGACCGAGGCCGAGGAATCGGCCGTATCCGAAATCATTTTGAAGGCCACCCAGCAGCCGGAATAGCGCGAGAGCGCCCAGCCATAAAGCCCGTAATCCAAAACTTCCTGCAAACCCGCCGGATTTAAAACCGGCATCATGAAATCGGCATAAGCGAATTCGCTTTGATGCGGCAGCGTCGATGATTTACAGGCATGATCATCCCCGCCCACCGCCAAAACACCGCCAAAGCGGGAAGACCCTGCCGCATTCGCATGTTTGAATACGTCGCTGGAACGGTCAACACCAGGCCCCTTGCCGTACCACATGCCGAACACGCCATCGTATTTGGCGCCATCGAATAAATTGACCTGCTGGCTGCCCCACACGGCGGTCGCGCCCAAATCTTCATTGATGCCGGGTTCGAAATGAACATTAGCGGCGCGCAAATGCGCCTCGGCCTTCCACAAAGCCTGATCAAATCCGCCCAAAGGCGAGCCGCGATAGCCGGAAATGAATGCGGCCGTTTTCAAGCCGGCCGCCCTATCCCGCGCCGCCTGCATTAAGGGCAAGCGCACCAAGGCCTGAATCCCGCTCAAATAAATCCGCCCCGATTTCAGGGTATAGCGGTCATCGAGCTGATACTGGAAATTAAGAGTTGCCATTCAAACCGAAATACTTGCCGACTTGTCTTCCCGTCATCCCCGTAAAAGTGGGGATCCATTGCGCCGACATACTGCAAGCTGAACAATGGATTCCCGCCTACGCGGGAATGACAAAAAAGAGAATGATTTATTTTATCCTAATTCGCGTTAAGGGGCTATTAATGGTTGGAATATAAGGAAATTTTGGCGCTTACTGTGCTTAATACAAACCTTCAAGCCTCTCCCCATAAATCTCTTTTATCTTCCGCCGCCGCAGCTTCAGGGTTGGCGTCAATAAACCATTTTCGATAGTGAAGGCATCTTCGGCCATGATAAATTTTTTCACTTTTTCGAGGGCCGATAATTTGGCATTCGCGGCTTCGATAGCTTTGGTTGCGGCCAATTTATCGAAATCTTTATTGGGCACGATCACGGCTGTCAGATAGGGTTTTTTATCGCCGTAAACCATGGCTTGGGAAATGGCAGGCTCCAGGCATAAAATTCCTTCGACGCGCTGCGGGGAGATATTATCGCCGCCTGACACCACAATGATTTCTTTTTTGCGGTCGGTAATCACCAAATGCTGATCTTCATCCAAATGGCCAATGTCGCCGGTGTGCAGCCAGCCATCGATAATGGTTTTTGAAGTAGCCTCAGGATTTTGCCAATAGCCCTGCATTAAATTGGGCCCGCGCGCCAGAATTTCGCCATCATCGGCGATTTTCACCTCAACCTCGGGCACAATTGGGCCAACGGTATGAATTTTTTCCGACCCCGGCAAATTGCAGGAGATGAGGGGCGCTGATTCGGTTTGGCCATAGCCTTGCAACACGCGCACGCCAAGGCTTTGGAAAAATTCGCCCACTTCCACTTGCAAGGGCGCCCCGCCCGATACAAACGCTTTTAAACGCCCGCCGAATTTTTGTTTAATTTTCCGGCGCACCAAAATATTCAGCACCGGGACACTGCGCGCCGCAAATAATTTTTGCGAAAGCCAGGAGCCGCGCTTGACCTGCTGCAAAATGCGCGATCTGATCACCTCATAAAGCCTGGGCACCGCCGTCATGATCGTAGGCCGGCATTCCGCCATGTTTTTTAAAAGCGCATCGGCCCCTTCGGCGTAATAAATTTCGGCGCCGATCATTACCGGAAAAAAATGCCCCGCTAGATGCTCATAAGAATGCGACAATGGCAGGAAAGATAAAAACACCTCCCGCCCAATGCCAAGCCCTTTCACAATGTGATAGGCCGCCCGGCAATTATGCAAAAGCGCGCCATGGCTTAGCATCACGCCCTTTGGATTCCCCTCGGTGCCGGAGGTGTAGATAATGCAAGCGGTGTCGTCCAGCCCAATATCGACTTTCGGCAAATTACTAGGATCGCCTTTTTCCAAAGCATCAATTAACAGCA
>JBFXCK010000028.1:0-5686 GCA_050182275.1 Dongiaceae bacterium
TCCATGGGCTGGTATGATGTGAACATGCAAAAAAATGAAAGCGCCGCGTTTGAATTGCTCTACCGTTTCGGCCGCCCGTTTTTTTGGAAAGTAAAACCCTTCCTTGGCGTCATGGCCAACAGCGACTTGGCGCTTTACGCCTATGGCGGTCTTGGGCTTGATTTGCAATTAAGCGATTCCTGGTATTTCTATCCCAATGTCGGCGTTGGCGCCTACAGCCAAGGCGACAGCAAAGATTTAGGCTATGGCATCGAATTCCACGATTCGCTCGAGCTTGGCTATCAATTCGAAAACAATGCCCGCCTTGGCCTCTCCTTCACCCACATGTCGAACGCCGGCTTAGGGAATAAAAACCCCGGCACCGAGATTTTAAGCGTGGTTTACGCGATTCCGTTCGGCAGATAAGAGCCTTTTTCCTTCTTTTTCATTTATGCTATGTTGTCGCCCACGGGGCCGTAGCTCAGCTGGATAGAGCAAGTGTTTCCTAAACACTAGGTCGGACGTTCGAATCGTCTCGGTCCCGCCACCCTACGCCTTCGGCTTCGGGTGGCTTACGCCAGTAAGGCACACGAAGACGATCTTAGGCGTAGGAGTGTCGCCCGACCCGTCCACCGAAGCTTTAGCGTAGGTGGAAGCCTGCGCAGCAGCGTAGGGGGACTGTTGGACGCAGCGCTCTATTCCACCAATTTCCCCACCCCAACTCCTAATGCCTTAGCGAATTTTTCCAACACAAGGATAGTTGGGTTGCGCACGCCACGTTCAACGCCGCTGACATAGGTGCGGTCGAGGTCAGCTTCGAAGCCCAATTCTTCTTGCGACATTTTTTTGGATTCGCGGAGTTTGCGGATATTGCGGCCAAGGCGGGTTTGGATGCTCATGAGATATAGCATCCATCTATGCAGAATATCAGTCTACGGAATATAAGTCACATATTTTGTTGACTATAAGTCTCATATGCGCCATATTCCTTGCGAGGAAGATGGTCTCTATGGAATGGATTTTGGGCGGAATTGTTGGGCTTTTAGGCCTGCTTTATGGCTGGGATATTTATCTACGCCGTTCCAATCGTGCGGAAGACGCAAAGCTTCACGATTATAGCCACGATGTCGATTAAGCGATTACCTCGCCTCCTGATACCAACACCACAACAGCAACCCAAACAGCAGCGCAAAGCTAAACCAGGGCGGGAGGAGGGGGATTTGCTCAACGCCGATCGAGCTTGCTTCTTCGCGCCGTGGGAGGCCGATCCAGTCGCTGCCGCTTGCGCTGCGGCTGGCCGAGGTGCGGCGCAAGGATAAATTGGGATATTCTTTCCACCAATGAATGCTGCCGCCGGTATTTTGGGCAAGGTTTTCCAAGCGTTTAGGGGTGGCGATGATTTCGCCCATTTCAAGGGCGTCGGCGCCGCCGATGGCGACCAAAGTGGTTAGGCTTTGATCGCTGATTTCATATACGCCATTTTCACCGCCCTCGATGGTTGCGCGCGCCAGGCCCCGGCCCAAGGCCTCTAAATCAAAGCGGGCGGTTTCGCCGGAAGGGGATTTAACCGAAACGCTGGAGGCTTCGTCTTTTAAGCTGCGGCGTTCGATGGTGATGAAGTGGCCGTCGGCTCTGGCCAAAATGCTTTCTTCCTCCAATTCCGGCTCTTTCATCAGCCAATGCACCAGGCGGCGGAGCAATTCGCCGTGCGGCCCGCCATCCTTATAGCCGCGCGCCCACAGCCATAATTGATCGCTGAATAATTGCGCCACGCGGCCCTGGCCCACGCGGTCGAGAAGAAGCACGGGCTGGTTTTGATCGGTCGAAAGCAGCGTTACGCCGCTGCGCGATTTTGCCTCAACCAGGCGCAGCCACGGCCCCCAATGGGCGCGGCCTTCCGCATCAATACCGCTTAATTCGGCGGTGATGGGGTGGCGCAAACCGGCCTCGGTCGGCTGTGCAATAAAGGGCGATTGGCTGATTTTTCCGGTCGGCTGGCCCGGCAATAAACTTCCCAGCGGCGAATCGAACAGGGTAAGCGGCGAGGCGAAGGCGGGGCCGGCCACCTCTAATAACGCGCCGCCCTTTTCAACATATTGTTTGATGTTGACTAAATATTCGCTTGGGATAACGCCAAGGCGGCGGAAGCGGTCGAAGATGACGAGGTTGAATTCGTTTAATTTTTCCTCGAACAATTCTTTGATGGGAAAAGCGATGAGCGACAATTCTTCCGTGGGGGTGGCGTCTTGTTTTTCCGGCGGACGCAAAATGGTGAAATGCACCAAATCAACGGCGGGATCCGATTTCAAGAAATTCCGCCAAATCCGTGTGCCCAAATGCGGCTCGCCGGAAATAAGCAGCACGCGCAATCGGTCATGCACGCCGTGAATGGTGACAATGCGCCGGTTATTGATGCCAGATAATTCGCCCGGCAGTTCATTTAAAGCCAGTTCAAATAAATTCGCCCCGGCATGGGCAATGGGAAGGCTGATTTCCGTAATTTCGCCCGGATTCAATATTTGCTTATCCAGCAAAACCCCGTTCGAGCGGATTTCAAGCGGCAAAGCCTGGCTGTGGGAAGCCGGACCGTCAATATCCGCCCGCAATTTTATTTTTTGGGTTTTGCCGGCCAGGCCGTAACCTTCCGCCTCGACAATCGAAAGCCTGGCATCGAATTCATCGGGGCTTCCCGTCAGCACTAAATGCAGCGGCAAATGGCCGTCAGCGAAATTGGCGGGCGCATCATGCACCTGGCCGTCGCTTACAATAATCACGGCGCTGCGTTGCGAGGGCGGCACATCGGCCATGGCGCGCTCCAAATTGCTGAAGAGACGCGTGCCTTGATTGCCGGCAGCGCTTTCAATCAGTTTGATTTCCAGATTGGGGAATTGCCGGGCTTGTTCCAGTAAACGGCTAACCGCCGCCTCGGTTTGATCTCCACGTTCGCTTAAATTATTGCTGGGCGATTGATCGCGCACGATGAAAACGGTGTCGGGTTTAATTTGTTTTTGCTGGCTCAGCAAAACCGGGTTGAGCAGGATTAAAAAGAACGCCGCAATCACTAAAATCCGCGCCCACCTGCCGCGTTTGGAGGCTAGCAAACGTAAAGCCGCAATCAACAGCAAAAAAACCGCGATCACCCCCAAAAAGCTTTGAGAAAATAGCGGGTCAAAAGCCAGGCTATAAGCGGCGCGGATCATGGCTGTAAACGCTCCAAAATCGCGGGCACATGGACTTGATCGGTTTTGTAATTGCCGGTTACGGCATACATCACCAAATTCACGCCAAAGCGCCGTGCGGCCTCGCGTTGATTTTCACCGCCGGGAATAAGGGCGCGCGGGGCGCCTTTGGGCGCGTCCAAGGCCCAGGCGGCGGCCCAATCATTGCCGCCGATGATAACGGGCGAAACGCCATCATTATTTTCATTTTTCTTTTCCGCCACCCACAGCGTAGCGTTTTCCCAGCGGCCAGGGAAGCGATTGAGCAAATAGAAAGAGCGCAATAATACATGATCCGCCGGCAACGGCGTTAAGGGGGGAATATGCACATCTTGCAGTAAAATTCCCAAATTCGGATTTTGATCTTGGCCGTCTTTACTGTCGAATAAGATCAGGCCGCCGCGGCGCAAATAATCATCCACCTTCACGCTTGCCTCCCATGAGATGGAAATCATCGCCTCAACCACCGGCCAATAAAGCAGCGCATAGAAAGACAGGTCATCACGCTCGATATCAACGCCAACAGGCTCGCCCAAATCAAGGGAGGTGCGGGTGCGTAAAATTGCGGTCAAGCCTTTCATGCCGGCCGCGCTTAAATTATCGACCGCACTGTCTTGGGTGATGACATAAGCCAAATGCAAGGATTGCGCTTTGGCGTTATCCTCGATCGCATAAGCCGGGGCGCTGAACAGGACTAAGAAAAGCGTCAAAGCGCCGCTTGCCCGCCGCAGGCCGCGTTCGCGCCAGAAATTGGCGGAAAATACCTGATGGCGGTACAATAGATAAAGGCTGTCGGCGATCAGCAACAACAAGGCCAACAGCCAAAAAGCGGGCGCTAAATCAATTTCATTGGCTTGCTGATAATATTGCACCCCTATGCCCACCGGCCAATCGTCGATTAGGGAAGGCATTTCCGCATACTGGCTTACATTCAATGCGATAGCAGTTTGCGCCAGGCCATAACGCCCCGGCGGATGGCGGGGGCTAAGCGCCCATTGTTCTTGTTCGCTTAAATCAAGCGCGGTGACTTGCGGCCCGGGTTTGCTTAACGCGCCAAAGCCATCCATCACCATATGGGGGGGCAAAATATCGGCATCGGCGATATCGCCAAGGCCTTCGCTTAAGCCGCTTAGGCGCTGCAGGCTTTCAACAAAAAAACCCGATAGCGCTAAATTCGACCATTCGGCATTGGCGGTGGTGTGATAAAAAACCAGCCAGCCATTTTGCAATCTGGCGCCGGAAATAAGCGGCGTACCATCTTCTAAAGTAACCCAATTGCTGGCTTCGGCAATGGCGGGCAGGATTTGCCGCTCTACCGTTACATCGCTTGGCAAATCCAGCCCCGCCAACGGGCCATCGGGGCTGATTTGCCCAAGCTTCAGCGGCTTGCCCCAGCTTAATTCGCCGCCCAAGCTGCGGGCCGCCGGCTGCATCGGCGAGGGCGTTAGTTTATCCGGTTTATTTAAAAAACCTTCCCCGGCGAAGCGGATTAAGACGCCGCCTTTTTCCACCCATTCGCGCAAATTGCTTTGATCGGCGGCGGTTAGGGCGGCGCTGTCGGGCACGATAATTACGCTCATTTTCTTGGCGATTAATTCGGCGGGCAAGCCATTTTCAACCGAATTTTGCTGGCTTAAAGCGCGGCGTAAAAAGAAAGTGTCATCAACCAAAGGTTTTTCGGTGTCGGTATTTTTAACGCCGGCAAGGCCGATCGGGCGGCGGCGCAAGGCGGTATCCAGTAAAAAAGTTCCCCCAGCCGAGGCATGGCCAGAAATTTGCAAACGGTCAATTTTATGGCGCTGGCTTAAAGGCAAATCGATCGCCACTTCATGCCGAGTCTCGCCCGCGGCGAAAAGGGCGGGATAGCGGCCCAGCACCGCGCCATCGGCGGAAATAAGCTCGATGAAATACTCCAGCGAGCGATCTTTTTGATTACGCGTAATCGCCGCCCGCCATATGCCCGCGGCATCCATGCGGGCTTGCAGTAAAAGCGTTTCGGAATTCCGTGGAATAAATCCGCTCACTTGATAATGGCGCGCCGCGTTTTCCAAAAGCGTTTCCCAAGCGGTGCTGGCGGTGCCGTCGCTTAGCCAAATAACGTGGCTGTTGCTGGGAAGCTTTGCTTGCTCCAATTGCAGCGAAGCCAGGCGCCGCGCTGCGGGCCAGGGTTGCGGTTTCAGGCGTTGCAGCGCCGCCATCGCATCGCTTGTCGCCAAGGCCGGGGAAAGCGCAAGCGGGGAGCCATTCATAGGCAATGCGGTCGGCAATAAATAAACCGGTTGATTCAGGCGCTGGGTCAAATGAATCAAACGTTTAGCTTCCCGCTCAATTAAAGGCCATACCGGCGCCGCGGTCCAGCCATTATCGATTACCAAAATCGTGGGGCCTTGATCGGGAATTTCCTGGTCGGGATATAATAAGGGATGGGCGGCGGCTAGAATAATGAACAGCACGATCGAGGCACGCAGCAATAACAGCCACCAGGGCGC
>JBFXCK010000029.1:0-2922 GCA_050182275.1 Dongiaceae bacterium
TCCTATATAAAACCGCCTTGCTGGCCTGAATCACATCGGCCACTTGCGGCAGCGACATAGCTTCCAAGTTTGCAGCATAAGGCAATGGGATATCTTTACCCGTCACGCGGATCGGCGGCGCATCGAGATCATCGAAGCCCTGTTCCATTAATGCGGCCATAATTTCAGCGCCAACGCCGGCATAGGGCCACCCCTCTTCCACTGAAATCAGGCGGTTGGTTTTTTGCACCGAGCCGATAATAGTTGCGGTGTCAAGCGGGCGTAAAGAGCGCAAATTGATAACTTCCGCCATGATTCCCTCTTTCGCCAATTCATCGGCGGCCATCATGGCGACACCCACCATGCGGGAGAAGGCGGTAATGGTGACATCAGTTCCTGCCCGTTCAATCTTGGCCTGGCCGATCGGAATGGTGAAATCTTTGTCGGTCGGCGTTTGGAAAGATTGGCCGTACATAATTTCATTTTCCAAAATAATCACCGGATTCGGATCGCGGATAGCGGCCTTCATCAAGCCTTTGGCATCCTCGCCCGACCAGGGCGATACAACTTTCAAACCCGGGCAATGCGCATACCAAGAGGCATAGCATTGCGAATGCTGCGCGCCGACACGGGCCGAAGCGCCATTGGGCCCGCGGAATACAATCGGGCAGCCCAATTGACCACCTGACATATAAAGCGTTTTCGCGGCAGAGTTGATAATTTGATCAATCGCCTGCATCGAGAAATTCATGGTCATGAATTCGCAAATCGGGCGAAGACCTTTGAAGGCGGCACCAACGGCAATGCCGGCGAAACCCTGTTCGGTAATGGGAGTATCGATAACGCGCTTTGGCCCGAATTCATCTAGCAAGCCTTGAGAGACTTTATAAGCGCCATTATATTCGGCGACTTCCTCGCCCAATAAAAAGACGTTCTTATCGCGGCGCATTTCCTCGGCCATGCCATCGCGCAAGGCTTCGCGCACCGTGCGGGCCTCGGTTGCGCCGCTATAGGCCTGCGGCGCGGGCGCTATAATGGGGGCCGATTTCGGTTGCGCCGCCACGGTTGGCGCTGCAGCAGGAGCTTGAACTTTTGGCGCAGGCGCTGCTGTGGTTGTTGAAACCTTATCCAAAGCGCTGGCGTCTTCGCCCTCTTCCAATAGAAGCGCGATGATGGAATTGACTTGAACGCCCTCGGTGCCAGCCGGAACTAAAATTTTAGCAAGCTTGCCCTCATCGGTTGCTTCGACTTCCATCGTCGCCTTATCGGTTTCAATCTCGGCGATGATGTTACCGGGCTTGATCATATCGCCTTCCTTTTTCAACCATTTGGCAAGCTTGCCATCGGTCATGGTGGGCGATAGAGCTGGCATTAAAATTTTAATCGGCATAGTTAAATCAACCTTCTTTAAAAACTAAATCTCTCTGCTCATGGCGCGCTGGTTGCGAAAGCGGATAACAGTGAATGAAATCCCCGGCGTGCCATTATTATATTCCGTGCCTTCCACCTTCAACTTAAGACGGCGGGTGCGCTGTTGAGCATCCAGTAATTCAATCACCGTGCCGGGAGGCAAGGCTTTATTCCCTTGCACATAAACCCCGTGCTGAGTTCCCTCTTCCAAGGCTTTCATTTCTTTTGGCGTAACGACTAAAGTTTCCATTTTACCCTCCTATTGTTATAACAAAACATCTGTCCATAATTCACTGGCATCCGGCTCTGGCGAGGTTTGGGCGAATTCGGCGGAATCGTTCACCACTTCCTTCACTTCTTTTTCGATGGCCTTGAATTCTTCTTCGCTGGCCAGTTTCTTTTCCAAAATCAAGCGTTTCAGATTTTCGATCGGATCCTGTTCATCGCGGATTTTGTCGACCTCTTCGCTGGTGCGGTATTTCTGCGGGTCGGACATGGAATGGCCGCGATAGCGGTAGGTCATCATTTCCAATAAATAAGGCCCCTTGCCGCCTCTCGCGTAATCAATCGCCCGTTGGCCGGCCTCCATGACTTCGAGCAAATCCATGCCGTTTACCGGTTCGCCTGGAATATCATAGGCCCAGCCGCGGTTGAATAAAGGCTTGCCCGCCGCTGCGCGCGTAACACATGTGCCCATGCCGTAATGATTGTTTTCAATGATATAAACAACCGGCAATTTCCATAGCTGCGCCATGTTGAATGATTCATACACCTGGCCCTGATTGGCGGCGCCATCGCCCATATAGGTTAGCGCCACACCGCCATCGCCGGAATATTGGTGAGCAAAGCCCAAGCCGGTGCCCAGCGGCACTTGCGCGCCGACAATACCATGGCCGCCGTAAAAACCTTTTTCACGGCTGAACATGTGCATCGAGCCGCCCTTGCCCTTGGAATAGCCGCCAATACGCCCGGTCAATTCAGCCATAACGCCGCGCGCCGACATGCCGCAGGCCAGCATATGGCCGTGATCGCGGTAGGCGGTGATAACGGTGTCTTGCGGTTTTTGGCAGGCTTGCATCCCCACCACCACGGCTTCCTGGCCGATATATAAATGGCAAAACCCGCCGATTAATTTCATTTGATAAAGCTGCGCCGATTTTTCCTCGAAACGGCGGATTAACAGCATGTCCTTATACATCGCCATCAAGGCTTTTGTTTCAGGCAGCTTGCGCGGGCCAGCCCCAGGCGCCGGCGCAATCTTTAAATTCGGCGCATCGCTTTTGGGTATGGAACGGTTGGTGATGTTTGTCATGACCTCGGGGCTTTTTAAGTTGGCAGACATTCAAGAAATCCTCATTCTATTAACCAATGAGATGTAGCCCCAAAGCTATCTTTAAAGCAAGAGAATGACGCATTTTCATAGCGTGCTTTATTAACTTATCTCGCAAGTGCGAAATGAAAAGCTTGGCAGGCAGGCTTATTTTTCCAGCTGTAAGCGGTTGGTTTGAAAAAACAGCTCGACTTTTTCCCTTA
>JBFXCK010000029.1:3022-5388 GCA_050182275.1 Dongiaceae bacterium
GCTTTGCAAAACTTCTAGCATGAATTTTTGCATGGATTGTTTATCCGCCAAATAATGCGCAAATAATTCTTGTTCTAAAGGGCAATGCCCCACCCGTCCTTCTAAGGAATTGGGGTCGATGAAAAAACGCCTATATCCCAATCTTTTTTCCACGCCTTTATTGGTGGCATTTAATATTATCGAAAAACCCGTATCATCCCTTTGATTGAAAAAGAAACTGACAATGACATATCTTATTTTTGTTTGTTTTTCGATATTAGAATGAATAACCGCTAAAAAAGTGCTGTTTGAAGCCCTATCCCAATGATAAATAAATTCCGGCACAGGTTGCGGATCAAGCTGAGCGGCAACAGCCTTTTCTTCGTCAGATTTAGCACCCCCCAATTGCCAACCCATCCATGCAGCAGAAGAAAGCAAGGTAGCGCCGCCCACTAAAAACGCGCTGATTTTTTTATTTGATAAATTTCTCATTGTACCCTTACCCTTATTTATTTCTTTAACTTATAAGGAATATGCCAGTCGGCTAACCACAAAAGCAAGCGGATTTATTTAAGTAAGCCTGCAATTTCAAAAAGCACTGTTTGAATAATTTTAAAACGGCCCTTATCTTCCTCGGCAAAGGCGCGCAAAACAACGATTTTATTATCGGGGCGAAGCTTCATCGTGCCTGCCTGGCGCTGGATATAGGCGATTAATTTATCGGGGGCGGCAAAGCGGTTTTTGTAAAAACCAATAACAGCGCCCTTGGGTCCCATATCAAGCTTATCAATGCCCGCTTGTAAACACAGGTTTTTAAGGCTAACCACCAAAAGCAGATTTTCAACTTCTGGCGGCAGCTTGCCAAATCTATCATGCAGTTCGGCGGCGAAGGATTGGATATCGGTATCGGTTTTCAGCGTGGAAAGGCGGCGGTATAGGCTTAAACGTAACGATAAATCGGCCACATAACTTTCCGGAATCATCACCGGCAAACCAAGATTGATTTGCGGCGAGAAGGGTTCACTCTCTACCGCGTTACTCTTATGCTCGCGCGCGGCGGCGACGGCCTCTTGCAGCAATTGCTGGTAAAGCTCGATCCCTACTTCGCGGATATGGCCCGATTGTTCATCGCCCAATAAATTGCCTGACCCCCTTATATCCATATCATGGCTGGCCAGCGTAAAGCCCGCACCCAAATGATCTAGAGTTTGCATCACCTGCAAACGGCGTTCGGCATCGGCGGTGATTTGTTTGCGCTCGGATAAGGTGAGATAGGCATAGGCGCGGGTTTTGCTGCGCCCTACCCGACCACGCAATTGATAAAGCTGCGCCAGGCCAAACATATCGGCGCGGTGGATGATCAGGGTATTGGCGTTCGGAATATCAAGGCCGGATTCAACGATGTTGGTGGAAATGAGAATATCGAATTTCCGCTCGTAAAAATCGGTCATGGTTTGATCGAGATCGCTTGGCGCCATTTGGCCGTGCGCGGTGCGGGATTTTAATTCGGGCGTCAATTCACGTAAAGTTTCCTGGATTTTGGGCAAATCTGCCAGGCGCGGGCATACATAAAAACTCTGCCCGCCCCGCTGGCGTTCGCGCAATAAGGCCTCTTTGATTACGACCGGATCAAAGGGCAGCACATAGGTATGCACCGCCAAACGGTCGACCGGCGGGCTGGCGATTAGGCTTAAATCCTTGACGCCTGTTAGCGCTAATTGCAAAGTGCGCGGGATAGGCGTTGCCGTTAGGGTCAAAACATGCACATTGGCGCGAAGTTCTTTTAAGCGTTCTTTTTGCTTCACGCCGAAATGCTGTTCTTCATCAATCACCAGCAGGCCAAGATTGGCGAATTTCACGGCATCGCTTAATAACGCATGGGTGCCAATAACGATATCGACTTCATGCTTGGAAATACTTTCTTTTAGCTGCTTTGCCTCGCTCGTACCGACTAGACGGGAAAGCTGGCCAATTCTTAAATTTGTACCTGCAAAACGATTGCTAAATGTTTGATAATGCTGTCTTGCTAGCAAAGTTGTAGGCACCACGACTGCTACTTGAAAACCCTGCCCCGCCGCTATATAGGACGCGCGTAAGGCCACTTCGGTCTTGCCAAAGCCGACATCGCCGCAAATCAGCCTATCCATCGGCTTGCCGCTGGTTAAATCGCCCAAGGTGTCAATAATCGCCCGTTCCTGATCCTCGGTTTCGGCATAAGGAAAGCGCGCGCAGAATTCGGTGAAGCTGGGCGGCGGGGGCATAACCTCACCCGGCTTTAAGGCGCGTTCAGCGGCGATTTTTAGCAGATCATTGGCGATATCTAAAAGCCGTTCCTTAACCTTGGCTTTCCGCGCCTGCCAGTATGATGAGCCAAGCTTATCCAGCGC
>JBFXCK010000030.1:0-5143 GCA_050182275.1 Dongiaceae bacterium
TGCTGTTAATTGATGCTTTGGAAAAAGGCGATCCTAGTAATTTGCCGAAAGTCGATATTGGGCTGGACGACACCGCTTGCATTATCTACACCTCCGGCACCGAGGGGAATCCAAAGGGCGTGATGCTCAGCCATGGCGCGCTTTTGCATAATTGCCGGGCGGCCTATCACATTGTGAAAGGGCTTGGCATTGGACGGGAGGTGTTTTTATCTTTCCTGCCATTGTCGCATTCTTATGAGCATCTAGCGGGGCATTTCTTTCCGGTAATGATTGGCGCCGAAATTTATTATGCCGAAGGGGCCGATGCTTTATTGAAAAATATGGCGGAATGCCGGCCTACGATCATGACGGCGGTGCCGCGTTTGTATGAGGTCATCAGATCGCGCATTTTGCAGCAGGTCAAGCGCGGTTCCTGGCTTTCGCAAAAATTATTTGCGGCGCGCAATGTCCCGGTGCTGAATATTTTGGTGCGCCGGAAAATCAAGCAAAAATTCGGCGGGCGTTTAAAAGCGTTTGTATCGGGCGGGGCACCCTTGCAAGTGGAAGTGGGCGAATTTTTCCAAAGCCTTGGCGTGCGCGTGTTGCAAGGCTATGGCCAAACCGAATCAGCGCCCCTCATCTCCTGCAATTTGCCGGGAAGTGAAAAAATTCACACCGTCGGCCCGATTGTGCCGGAGGTAGAGGTGAAAATCGCCGATGATGGCGAAATTTTGGCGCGCGGCCCCAATTTAATGCAGGGCTATTGGCAAAATAATGAGGCTACTTCAAAAACCATTATCGATGGCTGGCTGCATACGGGGGATATCGGCCATTTGGATGAAGACAAACATTTAGTCATCACCGACCGCAAAAAAGAAATTATTGTAGTGTCAGGCGGCGATAATATTTCCCCGCAGCGCGTGGAAGGGATTTTGTGCCTCGAGCCCGCTATTTCCCAAGCCATGGTTTACGGCGATAAAAAACCATATCTGACAGCCGTGATCGTGCCCAATAAAGATTTCGATAAAGCCATGGCCGCGAAAGCCATCGAAACCGCGAACGCCAAATTATCGGCGCTGGAAAAAGTGAAAAAATTCATATTGGCGGAGGAAGCTTTCACCATCGAAAATGGTTTATTGACGCCAACCCTGAAGCTGCGGCGGCGGAAGATAAAAGAGATTTATGGGGAGAGGCTTGAAGGTTTGTATTAAGCACAGTAAGCGCCAAAATTTCCTTATATTCCAACCATTAATAGCCCCTTAACGCGAATTAGGATAAAATAAATCATTCTCTTTTTTGTCATTCCCGCGTAGGCGGGAATCCATTGTTCAGCTTGCAGTATGTCGGCGCAATGGATCCCCGCTTTTGCGGGGATGACGGGAAGACAAGTCGGCAAGTATTTCGGTTTGAATGGCAACTCTTAATTTCCACTATCAGCTCGATGACCGCTATACCCTGAAATCGGGGCGGATTTATTTGAGCGGGATTCAGGCCTTGGTGCGCTTGCCCTTAATGCAGGCGGCGCGGGATAGGGCGGCCGGTTTGAAAACGGCCGCATTCATTTCCGGCTATCGCGGCTCGCCTTTGGGCGGATTTGATCAGGCTTTGTGGAAGGCCGAAGCGCATTTGCGCGCCGCTAATGTTCATTTCGAACCCGGCATCAATGAAGATTTGGGCGCGACCGCCGTGTGGGGTTCGCAGCAAGTCAATTTGTTCGATGGCGCCAAATACGATGGCGTGTTCGGCATGTGGTACGGCAAGGGGCCGGGCGTTGACCGCTCCAGCGATGTATTCAAACATGCGAATGCGGCAGGGTCTTCCCGCTTTGGCGGTGTCTTGGCGGTGGGCGGGGATGATCATGCCTGTAAATCATCGACGCTGCCGCATCAAAGCGAATTCGCTTATGCCGATTTCATGATGCCGGTGTTAAATCCGGCGGGTTTGCAGGAAGTTTTGGATTACGGGCTTTATGGCTGGGCGCTCTCGCGCTATTCCGGCTGCTGGGTGGCCTTCAAAATGATTTCGGATACGGCCGATTCCTCGGCCTCGGTCGATGCCGATCCGGAGCGGGTGAAAATTATAACGCCGGCCGATTTTATGATGCCGGAAGGCGGGCTTAACATTCGCTGGCCCGATCCGCCCCATGCGCAGGAAGAGCGCCTTCACCGCTATAAAATTCCAGCCGCCCAGGCTTTCACCCGCGCCAATCAATTGGATAAATTAATTTGGCCGACGCCCCAAGCGCGGCTGGTGATTATTTCAACCGGTAAATCCTATCTCGATATGCGCCAGGCCTTAAAAGAGCTGGGCATTGATGAGGCGCGCGCCGGGCAGCTTGGCATCCGTCTTTATAAGGTCGCCATGCCCTGGCCGTTGGAGCCGGAGGGAATCAAGGCAGCGGTTGCAGGCGTTGAAGAAGTTTTGGTGATCGAGGAAAAGCGCCCCTTAATTGAAAATCAAATCAAAGAAATTCTTTATCATATGCCGGCCAACGCCAGGCCCGTCATTTCCGGCAAAACCACGCCCGAGGGCAAGCCGCTTTTGATCTCGACCGATGAATTAACTCCGGTTGATGTGGCGGGCGCATTTTTATCGCGGCTAAAAGATGTTCCAGCCGATATTGCCGAGCGTTTTGCGCGCGTGCAGCATTTAGAGCAATCGATCGCCAAAAACGATGTCGGCTTTGGCCGCGTGCCGTTTTATTGTTCGGGTTGTCCGCATAATACCTCCACCAAAGTGCCGGAGGGCAGTCGCGCCTTGGCCGGCATCGGCTGCCACTACATGGTCATGTGGATGGAGCGTAATACGCACACTTTCAGCCAAATGGGCGGGGAGGGGGTGCCGTGGATCGGCCAGGCTCCCTTTACTGAAACCCAACACGTTTTCGCTAATTTGGGCGATGGAACCTATTACCATTCCGGCTTGCTGGCTATCCGCGCGGCGTGCGCGGCGAATGTGAGCATTACTTTCAAGATTTTATATAATGACGCGGTCGCCATGACCGGCGGCCAGCCGGTGGAGGGGCATTTAACCGTGCCCCAAATCACCCAGCAATTGGCGGCGGAAGGGGTTCAGCGCATCGCGGTGGTAAGCGATGAGCCGGAAAAATATCCGCTTGCCGCCGGTTTCGCCAAGGGCATTACCCTGCATCACCGCGACGATATGGAAAATTTACAAAAAGATTTCCGCGAATTAAAAGGTGTCAGCGCCATTGTTTACGATCAAACCTGCGCCGCTGAAAAAAGACGGCGGCGCAAGCGCGGCACTTTCTATGATCCGCCCCGGCGCATTGTGATCAATGATTTGGTATGCGAAGGCTGCGGCGATTGCAGCGTGAAATCGAATTGTTTGTCGGTGACGCCGCTTGAAACCGAATGGGGGACTAAGCGCCAAATCGATCAATCGAGCTGTAATAAGGATTATTCCTGCGTGAATGGTTTTTGCCCGTCTTTCGTCAGCGTGATTGGCGGCGATTTGCGCAAACCCAAACCGCAAAAGGCGCTGGATGCCGATTTGCCGCCGCCGCCCGCTTTACCGCTTACAGGCGCCTATGGAATTTTGGTTACGGGCATAGGCGGCACGGGCGTTGTGACCATCGGCGCATTGCTGACTATGGCGGCGCATCTAGAGGGCAAAGGCGCAACCACCATGGATATGACGGGCTTGGCGCAAAAGGGCGGTGCGGTATGGAGCCATGTGCAAATCGCGCCGAAGCCCGATGATATTTTGGCCGTGCGCCTGGCATCCCGCAAAGCCGATTTGGTCTTAGGCGCCGATTTGGTGGTTGCCGCCCATGCCGATTCATTAAGCCGCATGTCGCCTGCAACCAAAGTGGTCTTAAACACCCACGAAACCATGACGGCGGATTTCACGCTTCACCCCACCCGGGTATTTTTTCCAAATATTTCTTTGCGTCAAGTGATCGAGGATATTGTGGGCAAGGAGTCAATCGCCGCCCTTGATGCCACCAAAATCGCCACTCAGTTAATGGGCGATGCGATTGCGACCAATTTGTTTATCTTAGGCTATGCCTATCAAAAAGGCTGGATTCCGGTTAGCGCCGGGGCCATCAAACGCGCGATTGAATTAAATGAGGCGGCGGTTTCAATGAATCTTTCCGCCTTCGCCTGGGGCCGCAAAGCGGCGCTGGATATCAAGGCGGTTGAAGCCTTAACCAAACCCAAAAACCTGCCCAACAGCCATCAATTGTCAACCAGCTTGGAGGAAACAATAGCCCGGCGGGTAGAGTTTTTAACCGGCTACCAAAATAAAGCTTACGCTAAAGTTTATAGCGATTTTGTGGGACGGGTGCGGGTGGTAGAGCAAAATAAAATCCCGGGCAAAACCGCCTTCACCGAGGCCATCGCCAAGAACCTGTTCAAATTAATGGCCTATAAGGATGAATATGAAGTGGCGCGGCTTTACACCAAGGGCGATTTCATCAAGCAGGTGCAAGAGCAATTTACCGGCGACTACAAACTGAAATTCCACTTGGCCCCGCCCTTAATCGCCCCGCGCGATGAGAAGGGGCATTTAAAGAAAATCACCTTCGGCCCCTGGCTGTTGCGGGCTTTTAGCCTGTTAAAGCATTTCCGGTTCTTGCGTGGCACGGCGTTTGATATTTTCGGCTATAGCGCCGAGCGCAAAATGGAGCGCCAATTAATCGCCGATTATAAAGCCCAGATCGACGGATTGCTGGTCAAGTTAAGCGCCGCCAATTATGACATGGCGGTTAAGCTTGCTTCCTTGCCGGAAGAAATTAAAGGCTTTGGGCATGTGAAGGAAAAGAATTTTCACGAAACCAAAAAGAAAGAAAAGGAATTATTGACCAAGCTTTCAACCGGCGTATAAAAGCCTATGATCAAAGGCAACACGGCAGGAAATTGGGATATAGAATATCAGCGGCCGGGGATTCCCTCCTCGCTATGGAAAGAGCCGTCCGCCACAGTGGTTGATTTTACCGATTTTTTGCAAAGAAATGGAGTCAGCAGCGGAGTTGCGCTGGATATTGGCTGTGGCAAGGGGCGTAATTCGCTTTATTTGGCCCGTCAGGGCTTTATTGTTTACGGTCTCGACTTCACGCCAGCCGCTATCGATTATTTGCGCCAGCAGGCCTTAAAAGAGGAATTAGCCGGTAAAATTCATACCGTATGTCAAAGCGTGA
>JBFXCK010000031.1:0-5000 GCA_050182275.1 Dongiaceae bacterium
AGATATTATCACGGGCCGTAAAACCGTCCTTGATTATCTGTTGAAACCAATTTTAAAAGCGCAAGAAAACGCTCTTCGTGAAAGGTAAGGCTTAAGCCGTGTGGGAAAGAGTACGTAATTATTTCTTTGCCGGTTTGCTGGTAACCGCGCCGATCGGCCTGACGTTATATATCGCTTGGGTGATCGTTGATTTTATCGACCGGAGCATCACTGCTTTAATTCCCGGCCTTTATACCGAATCGGCTTTGCCGTTCCATGTGCCGGGTTTGGGGCTGGTGCTTTTACTGGTCGGCTTGACTTTAATCGGCTTTATCACCACCAATATTTTTGGCCGCCTGATGTTGCAAAGCGGCGAGGCGATTTTAGCGCGCATGCCCGTGGTGCGCAGTATTTATGGCGCCACCAAGCAAATTGCCGAAATGTTGTTCGGCAGCCAGAAATCGGCCTTTCGCCAGGTGGTGCTGATCGAATATCCGCGCCGCGAATGCTGGACGCTGGGTTTCATCAGCGGCCCGCCGATTTCTTCCTATACCAAAGCCGCGGGTCAGGAATTGATCAATGTGTTCGTTCCTACCACGCCGAATCCAACATCTGGCTATTTGCTTGCCTTTCCCGCCGATCAAATCCGTCCCTTGAATATGAGTGTGGAAGAAGGCTTTAAATTTATTATTTCCGGCGGCATCGTTACGCCGGATATGCGAGAGTAGAAATAATTTTCTCCCTCCCCCTTGTGGGGAGGGCCGGGGAGGGGGTTCTCTCTATCCAAAAAAACTTAGCCGGAAAAACTCTTACATCCCAACCAACCCCCCTCCTAACCTCCCCCGCAAGGGGGGAGGAAAAAGATTTTACCCCGACTGTAAATAATGAAACGCCCGGTCGCGCTCGAATAAAACCAGCAATTGCCGCACCCCTTGCCCGCGCGCGGTTTTTAAGTAGGGGTCTTTTTCTACCAGCAGCCGCGCATCATCATGGGCTATCGCCAACAAATCGGCATGATGCTCTAAATCCGCCAGGCGTAAAGGGATATCGCCGCTTTGCTGCGTGCCCAGCACATCGCCGGAACCTCTAAGGCGCAAATCTTCCTCGGCGATCACAAAACCGTCTTCGGTGTTTTTCATTAATTGCAAGCGCTGTTTGGCGATAGGCCCAAGCGGCGATTTATATAGCAAAATACAGGTCGATTGCTTGGCGTCGCGCCCAATCCGCCCGCGCAATTGATGAAGCTGCGCCAGGCCAAAACGCTCGGCATGCTCGACCACCATGATGCTGGCGTTGGGCACATCGACGCCCACTTCGATCACGCTGGTTGCGACCAAAAGCGAAATTTTACTTGCCGCAAAATCTTGCATCAATTGATCTTTTTCTTTCGGCTTTAAGCGCCCATGCACCAGGCCCACGCGCGCGCCGAAAATCTTTTTTAATTCCTTAAACCGTTCTTCTGCCGCCGTTAGAACCAGCATGTCGGATTCTTCAACCAAAGGGCATACCCAATAAACTTGGGCGCCCTTATCAATTTCACGTTTTAAGCCGGCCACCACTTCATCCAAGCGTTTTTGATCGACCAGGCGCGTATCGACCGGCTTTCGCCCGGGCGGTTTATCGGTCAATCTTGACACATCCAAATCGCCATAAATCGCCAGCACCATGGTGCGGGGAATGGGGGTTGCGGTCATCACCAGCGTATCGACCTCGACCCCCTTTTGGCTAAGATTCAGGCGCTGATGCACGCCGAAACGGTGCTGTTCATCGATTACGGCGCAGCCAAGGTCTTTGAAAACCACATGCTCTTGCACCAAGGCATGCGTGCCGATCACCATATCCACTTCGCCCGAAGATATTTGACGCAAAATTTCCGCCTTGGCTTTGCCTTTGAAGCGGCCGGTTAAAAGCGTCAGGCGGATGCCCAGTTTTTCGGCCAATGGGCTTAAAGTTCTAAAATGCTGCTGGCTTAGAATTTCGGTTGGCGCCATGATGCAGGCCTGTTTGCCCGCACCCACCGCATTCAGCATCGCCGCCATCGCCACCACGGTTTTACCGCTGCCGACATCGCCTTGAAGGAGGCGCAGCATGCGCTTAGGAGCTTGCATGTCTGCATCGATTTCCGCCAAAACCCTGTGTTGTGAAGCAGTAAGCCGGAAAGGAAGGGCCGCCAAAAGTTTTTGCCGCAAAACTTGATTAACCGGATGGATTTGACCCCGTACACTGTATTGATGATGCCGCAGCAAAGCCAATGCCGTTTGCTGCGCCAATAACTCATCATAGGCCAAACGCTGCCGCGCAACAGAGCCTGGCGCGATATCCGCGGCATTTTCAGGGTGGTGCAACCGCTGTAAAGCTTCCAGCCATTCTGGCCAATGGCGCTGGCGTATAAGGGAAATATCCCCCCATTCGGGCAATTGAGCGATTTCTTTCAGGCCATATCGAATCGCCTGGCGCAAGCCTTTATTGTTTAACCCCTCGATTAGCCCATAGATAGGTTCGAAGCCCAATACCTCATCAATCCGCTCGGGCCCCACTACATGATCGGGATGCGCCATTTGCGGGCGGCCTTTATAGAATTGAACCTTGCCGCTGACGACCCGCTTGGATTCAAGCGGAAAGCTTTTTCCCAGCCAATCGCCCCTGGGATTAAAAAAAACCAAATCAAGCGGCCCGGCTTCGTCTTCGGTAATAATGCGGTAAGGCAAGCCCCGGCGCGGCGGCTTTTTATGCGCCTGCACCTGGACAATTAAGGTAGCAAGCTCATTATCCTTCAATTGCCGTGTGGTGAATAATTGGCGGCGGTCAATCACCGCGCGCGGCGGGTAAAAAAGAAGGTGCGAAACTTTGGTAATTCCCAACTCCCCCAACAGCTTCGCATAGCGCGCCCCAATTCCCGGCAAACTTTGTACGGGAGATTGAAGAAAAGGAAGGGTGGGGTGGGGCATAATACCTCTTACCTTAGACCAAAAATCCCCTTATATCTATCCCTATGACCGAAGATTTAACCACCCGGCGCAAGCGCTTGATATATCAAAGCCACCACCGCGGCACCAAGGAAAATGATTTGATCCTGGGCGCGTTTGCGCAAAGTTTCGTGCCCGCTTTCGACGAGGCGGAATTGAGCGCCTATGAGAATATTTTGGCGCAGGATGATGGGGAATTATTCGCTTTTTTTTCCCGCAAAATTAATGAGATCGAGGGTTGCGATACCGCCATGTTAAATCAAATCCGCGCGACCAAACCCCTGGCTGCCTAAATGTTGCCCGCCTTATCTTCATCGCCTGATAATACAGCCTTGTGGCTGGCCCATGCCCCGCCGGGGGCGGCGGCGCTGGCTTTAAGCCAATGGTTTTTAAAGAATCAAAAACCGCTTATCCTTGTGGCGCGGGATGACCGGGATTTAGCTTCTTACGAATCGCAATTCAAAACCTTTGCCCCTGAAATTCCACTTTATATTTTTCCGGCCTGGGATTGTTTACCTTATGACCGGCTTTCGCCAACTTCTGAAATTATGGCGATGCGGGTTAAAGTATTGTGCGAATTAAGCGCGCATCCGAATACGCCGGCTATTATTCTTACCACCATGGCGGCGGCGCTTCAGCGCGTGCCGCCGCAAAATGCGATTGCCGGGCGGCAATTGATTTTAAAACGGGGCGAAAGAATCGAGGAAAAAACTTTAAGCGGGTTTTTGGCGGCCAATGGATATTTCCGCACCTCAACCGTGCGCGAAGTTGGCGAATATGCCTGGCGCGGCGGGATTATCGATATTTTTCCAACGGGCGAGGAGCGCCCGGTTAGGATTGATTTATTCGGTTCAACAATTGAATCGCTGCATTATTTCGATTCTTTAAGCCAGCTAAGCCAGGAAGCGGTGGAAGAAGTCATTCTTTATCCGGCGCGGGAAGTGATTTTGAACCCAGAGCAAATCGCCCTTTTCCGCCAAAATTACCGCGAAAAATTCGGCGCGGAGGTAATGAAAGACCCGCTTTATGAGGCGATTAGCGCCGGGCAAATTTATCCCGGCATGGAGCATTGGCTGCCATTCTTTTATCCGAAAATGGCGAGTTTATTCGATTATGCGCCTACCGCCACGCTGGTAGGCGAGGAGCTAAGCGCCAACGCCTTGCGCGTCAGGCTGGATGAAATTAGCGAATATTATCAGGCGCGCACCGATTATTTGCGCACTATTAAAAAAGAAGAATCGCCTTATCGCCCCATTCAGCCGGAATTGCTTTATTTAGATGAAAAAGAATGGATGCGTTTAAATGAAGACCGGGATCGTTTAATTATTGCTCTCGGCGATGCGCCGGGCACGGCGGCTATTGATGTGGGCGCCAAGCCGGTTGAAAGCATGGCGGTTGGCTTAAAGCCGGGCGTCTCGGTTTTCACCGCTTTAAAGGCGCGGCTTTCGCAATATAAAAACTGCCATATTGTTATTACCTGCGATAGCGAAGGTTCACGCGAGCGGCTGTATAAACTGGCCGAAGAAAGCGGCATTGAAAATTTACATCAGGCAAAAAATTGGGCCGAAATTATCGCCGGCCCTAAGGGCTTGATCAATTTCTTATGCTTTGATTTAGAGCATGGGTTTATCAGCAATGATTTAGCCGTTTTCAGCGAAAGCGATATTCTGGGCGAAAAGCTTGCTAAACCCGCGCGCAAAACCAGGCGGGCGGAAAATTTTTTAAGCGAAGTCAGCACGATTGAGGCCGGGGATTATTTGGTTCACGGCGAACATGGCGTTGGGCGCTATTTGGGGCTTGAAAATTTAACGGTCAGCGGCGCTGCGCATGATTGCCTGGCCATGGAATATTTAGGCGGCGATAAACTTTATGTGCCGGTTGAAAATATCGAAATCTTATCGCGCTATGGCAAGGCCGAAAGTTCGGTTGCGCTGGATAAGCTTGGCTCATCATACTGGCAGGCGCGGAAAGCCAAGGTTAAGGAACGGCTTTTAGATATCGCCAATGATCTGCTAAAAATCGCCGCTGAACGCGCCTTAAAGCCGGGTGAGGTTA
>JBFXCK010000032.1:0-4834 GCA_050182275.1 Dongiaceae bacterium
TTCGCCGAGCTGCATCGCCAGCGCACTGGCGATGCAGCTCGATCCACTTCAAACACTACGCAGATCGATTAACCTTGCAACCCCGGACTTCCTCAATTCAGTTGGTACGCCGGTAGGGGGCAGGTCAGTCCCTGTCAAACATTAGGCACCCACGTGGTGTAATGCAAGACGCCTTTTGGGGTGTCTAATGTTGGGCCCCACGGGATAGATGGGGGCTAGAACTTCTTGACCGGAACAACTCACGGCATATACGATGACCGAGTCTTTACGTGCTTCTACGTCTGGGTTACGTAGAAAATGTCGGGCGATTCGCCAGACTTGGAATGATTGAGTGCATTTATCGCTGTGAAACCGGCTTCGGGTTTTCCTGCGAGCACTCGGAAAACCCGAAGCCGGTTTCACAGCGCAGTCTATGGTAAAGACACCCGCGATATTGATATGCAAGAAGCTCTCTGCGAAAAAGTAGACTTAGGCGTATCAAAGGTTCGGCCCTACGAAGGGTTCATCTTCTTGTGCGGCGGACCAATGGACATCAAGTCCGCGCAGCCAATTTCGATTCGAGATGCAATCTACCGAGAGTTGGCCAAGGATGACGCCATCGAACGTCGCATCAGAGTTGCCGAGCACTACAAAGATTGGTCTCACGATTCTATATACAGAGACCTTGTCCTATTTGAGCGGCATCTTGCCGAGCTGTCTTCAGTAATCGTTCTGCCTCTTGAAAGTCCTGGCTCAATTGCTGAGCTTGGGCTCTTTTCGGTTATTGAGGAATACCAAAGTAAGTTGCTTGTTGTGATTGAGGCAAGTCACTACACAAGCACATCATTTATAAGAATGGGGCCGGTGGATTATCTGGAGAAGGCGCACGGTAATCAGGCGGAATGTCATCGTTGGCTCGCTCCCTCGGGAAGGGATACGGTATTTGATCCGGGAGCAGCGGAAGATCTACAGCCAGAGTTGGCTGAAGCAATACTCCGGCGGGTTTCGAAAGCAACGCCTGAAAGGAACTTTCAGGCGGAGCTTTGGTTCGACAAAGCTCTCCTTCTTTGCGATTTGCTAAATCTGTATTCGGCACTCACGCTGCGGGAGATCCACTCGCAATTTGAAGGTTTTAAATGCAAAGTTAGCGAAGGAGAAATAAAGCAGATCCTGTATATCTTGGAGAAGGTTGGCCTGATAGCAATGGAGCCCAAGGGCACGCAGAGATTCTACGTTGGCGTCGAGCCAAAGCAGTACCTTAAGTTTCATTTTGTCGATTCAAGTTTCGATATTTCCAGATTCAGAGCAAACCTATTGGCCGAATACGCGGCCGGTGACAAAAAGCGATTCAAGGCCATTCAAGAGGTTCGGAGGAGAAATGCTCCGAGCGAATGACCTGATTGAGGAAATGTCTGGCGATTTTGGGATATTGCCGGCTCACTTGGCGCAGATAATTCGTACCGCTCCGCTACGGTATAAAGTCTTTCGCATCAAAAAGAAGAAGCCCGGTGAGTTTCGCGAAGTTGCACAGCCAGCGCGAGAAGTTAAAGCAATACAGTATTGGGTGATCATCCGCCTTGGAGATCGTCTCCCGGTGCATTCGGCCGCGACTGCGTACTCCGAAGGTTCGTCTATCAAGGAAAATGCGCGTCGCCATGTGGCCAGCAACTATATGCTTAAAATGGATTTTAGGAATTTTTTCCCATCCATTCTGGCGCCTGACATTGAGCGGCACCTTGAGAACACTCTGCCTGATGAGCTCGATGGCTCGGCGCGGGCGCTGATCTCTCGTGTGTGCTGCTGGGCGCCAATGAGGGCGCCCCCGCTTAGGTTATGTATCGGAGCTCCAACATCACCACTTTTGTCAAACAGTATCATGTACCGGTTTGATGGCCTTATGTCGAAACTGGCCATCGCGGATGGCGTTGAGTACACAAGGTATGCAGATGATTTGACCTTCTCAACCAAATACGCAGGGACACTTGATAGGTATAAGGATTATGTGGCAGGCACATTGCGCGAGCTAGAATACCCAAGGCTAAGCATCAACCAGCAGAAAACGGTCTTTGCTTCTAGGGCGAGCCACCGGAAGGTCACGGGTGTGGTGTTAACGCCGACTGGCGCGCTTTCATTAGGTAGGGAGCGCAAGCGCACTATTCGCGCAATGTTCCATCGCAACTCGCTGGGCTTGCTTAGTCAGGATGAGAAGAAACACCTGGCCGGATTGCTGGCATTTGCGGACAGTATCGAGCCAGGATTTTCTAATCGCCTGTCCGGGGCGAAGAAGCCATAGCCGCAGTGTGGCCCAACCATTCAGGATAACGGGGTCAGTTCTCGCAGCTATCGCGCCATGATTGGCGAGGTCTCGGTACCGGCTTGGCTTGCGACAGATGGTTTGCTCGCCCAGTTTGGGAAACGGCGCAGCGAGGCACGCCGGCGCTACAGCCAATTTGTTCGTGAGGGTGTCGGCAAGGAAAGTATCTGGGCAGGACTGAAGCAACAGATTTATCTCGGGGATGAAAACTTTGTCAAACGGATGCAAAAGAAGGCGAAGGTCCAGGGAGACGAATTGACCATTCCACGCAGGCAACGCAGACCTCCCGCTGCAACACTCGCGGCCATCGCGGCGAAGTATCCTGAGCGGGATGATGCCGTTGTTGCTGCCTATGGCACCGGCTCGTATAGTTATCGCCAGATTGCCGAACACTTTGGTGTTCATCTCGCCACTGTGGGACGCATTGTCAGAAGTCGCACAAGGCGAGAACTGACCCCGTTCCACGTTCCATGTTCGTTCCATGTTTTCCCACCCTACGCTGGCTTTTATCAATGAAAAAGAACATTGAATGAAAAGAGTACGCCAAATAAGAAAATTCCTCCAAACAAGAAGATCACGGACAATAGACCTCTTGTTAGGCGTTGTCCTTGGTCTTCTCGCCCAGTCATTATTTACGGGCGCGATTTTATTTTTTTCTCAACTACCCAGTATGATAACGGGAGCACTACTGCTCCTATTGTCTCTGACGCAATTTCTATCTTTGGCATGGGTCATCCTCTTGTATGATAGATATGATCAATGCAAAAGATTTATTGTCACCCATCACCCGACAATTAACCTCGACACTGAAGATGAATTTTCTGATGCATTTGATGAAGCAATAAAGTAGCCCGCGTAGCGCGTAGGATAGGTGAAGCGCAGCCCGCGAGTGCGACAACGGGGTCAGGTCTCAATGCGGGCACCAACAGCACCAACCGAGATCAGCACCAACCGGGGTCTAGAATTTATACATTAGTCTAAATTCTAGACCTGCCCCTTTCCTCCCACTTTCCTCCCAAACCAGAGGGATTCTTACTTGAACGCAATCAACCACGCGGCGACGGCACTGCTCATCAACAAGAAATGGCCCGGGGTTCCCTTGGTCGCTGTTCTGGTCAGTGTTCAGCTCGTCGAGTGCCTCTGGGTCATCTTCAACGTGCTCGGGCTGGAGGTCACAACCACCGAGCCGCAGGTCGCGTCGCTCAGCGACATCCACCTCGCTCACATGCCTTATTCACACTCCGTCGCATCAACCGTCGTGGTCGCTGGCATCGTGTGGCTCATTACATCCAAGCTACTCAACAAACCACGCTGGGCGCTTGCGCTGGCCGTGGCCGTTGCATCTCACCTCGCCCTTGACCTTGTAACCCACGTCCAGGACATACAGCTTGCACCGGGCATTCCGTCTCCCAAGTTCGGCACTGGCCTGTACGGTATCCCGGTGGTCGCTCTGATCGTCGAAACCCTGTATGGCATCTGGTGCTGGTGGGTATTTCGTGGCTCCAGGGCGCTACTCGCCGTGATCCTTGTGTTCAACCTCGGCGCAATATCGTTCTATGTCCCGCAAATTCCCGGCCCGGAGGCGTTCCTTGCGGGGCACCCGCGCATTTTCGCAGCGGTCATCGGCTTCCATATCGTCGCTGGTCTGGTGGCTATCGGGCTGTTCGCTCGCACACGCTGGCGACTCGGCGCTGTGAGCAGTCGTGGAGATAGGTAACAAAAAAGTCCGGAGACATGGGTAACCGTCACCGGTATGCAACAAGCGTCCGTTCATATCTTCGGTTCGCATATGGCCTTCATGCACGCGACCCAGCCTCAAGGGCCTGAAGAAGACATTCCAGACACCATCGTCGACTCTTCCAGCCCGACGTATTCGCCGGCACAGCAGACGCTGACGTTGACGTTGACGTTGAACGACATCGAACAGCAGTATGGGGAGCGCGACGCGGGAATGGTTGCGGCGGTTGACGGCGCTGGTGTCGGTCACCATGGCGGGTTGAGGGCCGAAGGCTTGGCGGGCTCGGGGTCTCGATGGTAATTGATCTGGATCAATCGGCGGTGCCGACGGGCGATTACCATCCGTGGCGCCGAGGCAGTTCAGAATGGGCAGCGGGAACATGGAACGCGGACCTCTGTTTACCCTGCTCTTCGATCCGGCAAGGATCTTTCGCGAATTGGCCGGCGCGGAGCGTCCGCGCATCCGCGCGATCCAGCGCTACCTGCCCCCGTTGCTGCTGATCCCGCCCGCCTGCGCGGCCCTGGGCGGCATCGTTTTCGGCTGGCGTCTGGGCGCCCCGGAACCGCTCTATCTGGATACCGCCCAGGCGGTAACCGTGAGCCTGCTGTATCTGATCGCACTCTGTTTCGGGTTTTTCTCCACCGTGGCGCTGGCGCGCTGGATGGGGGTGACCTACGGCGCCGAGGGCTCCTATCGGGTCTATGTGGCGCTGTTCACCGTGGTCTGCGCGCCGCTCGCCGTGGCCAGCCTGGCACACCTGTTTCCCCATGTGTTTTTCAATGTGCTGGTGATGATTCCGGCCG
>JBFXCK010000033.1:0-4734 GCA_050182275.1 Dongiaceae bacterium
CCAAGCTGGAGGCGGTCATTCAACTGCTGTCACGCCCCGAAGGCGCCACCATCGAGGACATGGTGGCCGCGACGGGCTGGCAGAAACACACGATCCGAAGCGCCCTGTCCCATGCGCTGGCCAAAAAGCGCGGCTACGAGATCGTGTCCGATAAACCCAAGGACGGCTTGCGCATTTACAAAATCGCCGCCGCCCAGAAAACAAAGGAGTGACAACATGCAAAAGGGCAATAATGCCGGATACCACGTCCATCATCTGGAGAGCCTGAGAGGGCAACTCCTGATCCGCCGCCACGAATTAAGCATCGATGACGTCAAAAAGGCCGTCGATCTTTGGCATCAGGATTCCAAATCAACCATCCGCACCGTCATCGGCGTCGGCGAAGATGGCTTGATCGGATCGGAACGCGATGGCTGGCATCCCGATTTACCCGATGCTTTTTCCAACGGACTTGTGATGATCCCGTGGGTGCAAATTCTGGAGCTTCTAAAGCGGGTTCCGGACGGCACGACGGGGGTCTTCCTCGAAGGAAAAACTGCTACCAAGCAATAAAATGATCATGTCGCGCCGATTGATTATGAACCAATCAATCGGCGCGTTTCTTCGCAATCATTTCAGGCCGAATAGAGTTGATAATCCCGACGAATGAAGCGTTCATGGACATGTAAGCATTGAAGGAGAACGCCATGAAAAACTTTACGCCATTACCGACCGCCAACAAAGAATGGGGCTTCTGGGGTACCAGCGTCCGCAACGGCTACGATGCCGAATTGACGTGGGACACCGCCAGCCGCTTCCTTGCAAAAGAATTTGACCTGACCGCCGAGCAAGCCCGCGACACGCTGGACGCGCGCTTTGGCAGACACCTGGCCGACGATTTGAGCTTCATCGAAAACAGTGCGGGCAACGCCCACGGCCCGATCAACGCTGCCGCCATCACCAAGCACCTGACGGCGCGCGTCGCCGACCAGGGCTGGCGCGACAGCTTTGAACACGCCATCAGCGAAGCAACGGGGAAAGCCTTCCCGCGCAAGGCACCGATGACCAAGGAGGCGCTTTTTACGCAAATCGCCCAGCAGCAGCTCGGCATCGAAACGCTGGTGACCCGCAACTCCGACAGCCTCGACTTCCACGACACAGCGGTGTGGGGAATTAAGAATGCGCTGGAAGCTGCATACGAAGCTGGCCGCAAGGCACGGAAATAATGGAGGACGCTATGAAAGACACAATCCACGTCATCTACGCCCGCAAACCTTGCGACTGGCACGAGATTGAAAGCGGGTCGCGCCGCGACTGCGGCACGGCCTATCCAACCGAAATCATCGAAACCAAAGAAATGACCGCCGCCGAATACGACGCCTTCATCGCCAAGCCGTTGGCCAGCCGTGAATGGCTGACGGGCAAAGGCGGCTGGAAGAACAACAACGTGCGTTACGCCATTGCGATCACCGCGCCGGAGCGCGAAACCCTTTACGTCGATCCATCAGGCTCCGACTATGGCCGTTACGTCGGGCGGCGGGTTGAAAACCCCACCATCAAATTTCCTGACATCCGCGTCCGCCTTGTCGGCAAGGACGGTAACGCCTTTAATATCCTTGGCCTGTGCAAACGCGCGGCGCAAAAGGGCGGGCTTTCCGAGGCCGAGGTCAAAGCCTTTCTCGACGAGGCCACGGCGGACGACTACGATCATCTGCTGATGACATGCCAACGCTGGTTTGACTGCCATTAGGCTGCGACCAGCTCCGCCTTCCGTCCCGTAAATTCCTCCCAGCGTTTGACGATCACGTCGGCGTATTTGGGGTCAAGCTCGATCATCCGGCATTGACGGTTCAATTTCTCGCAAGCGATCAGCGTGGTGCCAGAGCCGCCGAAGCAGTCCAGCACGATGTCGCGGCTCTTGCTGCTGTTGTTGATGGCGCGTTCCACCAGCTCCACGGGCTTCATGGTCGGGTGCAGTTCGTTACGCACGGGCTTGTTGACGAACCATACGTCGCCCTGATCGCGCGCGCCGCACCAGAAATGGTCGTTGCCTTGCTTCCAGCCATAAAGGATCGGCTCGTATTGGCGCTGATAATCGGCGCGGCCCAGGGTGAAAGTGTTTTTTGCCCAGATGACGAAGGTTGACCATTTGCCACCCGCCTCGATGAAGGCTTTTTGTAGCGTGTGCAATTCGCTGGAGGACATGCAAACGTAAACCGCGCCCTTGCAGACAGTCAGCATATTGATGCAAGCGTCATAAAGGAACCGCTCGAACCCGTCACCAAGATTGTCGTTCATGATGGTGCGGTTCGTGCCGCGCAATTTATCCTTGGCGGTGTTACCGTAATCCACGTTGTAGGGCGGATCCGTGAACACCATGTCCGCCAACGCACCATCCAGCACCCGCTCGACATTGGCCAGCACCGTGCTGTCGCCGCAGAGCAGAAGGTGGTTGCCCAGCCGCCAGAGATCACCAGGCTTGCTGACGGGCGTTTCCGGCGCTTCCGGTACGGCGTCCTCGTCGGTCTGGCCTTCCGCCGTGTTCGGCTCGGCCAGCAATGCCGCCAGCTCGTCGTCGGAAAAACCGATGACGGGCATGTCAAAATTCTCCGCTGCCAGCGCGGCCATTTCCGTGCGCAGCAAGTCTTCGTCCCAGCCCGCGTTCAAGGCCAGCTTGTTATCAGCGATGACATAGGCGCGCTTTTGCGCTTCCGTCAGATGATCCAGCACGACGACAGGGACGTGCGCGAGGCCGAGTTGCTTTGCCGCCTGGAGGCGACCGTGACCTGCGATGATGCCCGCCGACGTATCCACAAGGATCGGGTTGAGGAATCCAAATTCGGCAATGCTGGCCGCGATCTGGTTCACCTGTTCCGACGAATGGGTGCGCGGGTTCTTGTCGTAAGGGACGAGCTTGTCCACCGGCCAGACCTCGATGCGGTCGGCCATGCGTGTGTTTAGATCAGACATAATTGTTCAGCTTCCGTAGAATTCGATGTTTGCAGCTGCCGCGAGAGTTCGGAACGCATAAGCCGCAACCAGGGGGACAACGCCGTTCCCGCAGAGACGCAATCTGTCCACGCGGAAGGCCAACCCATCAGCGCCTCCACGAACAGCGGGTTCAAGGTCAGGCCGCGCGCGCAGGAATTTTTCCCATCCACATCTGTCCGTGGGGCCTGGCGGGAAAGGTTGCTGCGGGTCTGGGCTTTGCTGTTGATCAGCGTCCCGTCCTTCCAGTCCCGTGCCGTGGGCGTCGCCCATTGACGCATGATCTCCGTGCGGTTGAGGCCGCTCGATCTTTCGCCGCTGCAGGCGCGCGGTGTTGCCCATTGCTGGGTCGCCACTTGCTTCAGCCCCAGACCGTGGGTCGGGGCGTTGCTGCCTGGTTCCTGTGCCCGTGGCGTCGGCCAGTGCGCTTTCGCCACGCGATAAGGGCGTTCCGTCTTTGACAGCGCCAAATCCTGTTTCGTATAGGGAAAGTCCTTCGGCTGCATCACCGTTTCCGCCAGCGACGGTGTTCGCAGAACATTGCGCCCGTCCTTGCGGATCATCTTTTCCGGTGGCCGCGCGCGGGTGACATTCGCATCCGTCGCCGTCGCGGTAGGCCAGGATGAACAATCGTTCGCGCCGATGGGGCGCACCAACTTCTTCCGCTGTAAACAAGCCCGCCTTAACGCGGAAACCCATTGATCGAAGGTCATCGTGGACTTGCTCGAACCCCAATCGTAAATGCCCGCCGACGTTTTCAAAGAAGCACAGGCGCGGTTCGACCTCCCGCACGATGCGGGCAATGTACGGCCAGAGATGGCGCGGGTCTTTGTCGCCGAGCTTTCGTCCAGCGATGGAAAACGGCTGGCACGGATAGCCGCCATGGATAATATCCACGAGGCCGCGCCATGGTCTGCCATCGAAGGTAGCAACGTCGTCCCAGACAGGCGCGCAATCCAGGGCCGCGTCTTCCATCCGCGCCACGAGCGTCGCTGCCGCGTAGCTTTCCCGCTCGACGTAACCCACAGTTCGATATCCTGGGATGGCGATGTGGAGGCCGAGGTCAAGTCCTCCAGCTCCGGCGCAGAGGGATAATCCGAACAGGCTTCGCGCGTCTCCGCCGTCAATCGGCCATGCGTGATCGCATCCGGCGGCAGATAGAGCCAAACCATCCAAACAAAAACTCCGTTTTTCTTAATCGTGTTCGAGAATGAAACAGGCGATGTGACGGCCCGTGCCCTTGCCCTGAGACCCGTCCTCGATCGCGCACCAGCGCACGTCGCCGAGGTTCCTGACTTTCGCGCCCGCCGCCAGCAGCATCAAAACCCACTTGTCGATGGGGTAAACCATCACGACGCGCTTGCCTTTTTGAAACTCCGCGATGGATTTTCGCGCCCAGGCGGTCGGGCCTTTCTTTTTTCCGTCGTGCATGACGGAGCCGAAGGGCGGGTTCACATAGTTGGACAGACCCCATTCCGCATCCAGCCCGTCAAATCCATCGGGGCGCGGGAACGGACACGGGTCGAACGTGAATTTGAATTCCGCGTTGAGCTTTTCCATCAGGTCTGGCGGCGTCAGCCAGTAATGTTTTCCGTCGCCGCCATTGCCTTGTTCAAAACCCATGCCCGTCAATCGTTCGCGCGTTGTAACTTGTAACCGCCCTGTAACCCGTTTCGCGCGCCAGACGCTAGAAAAGCAAAACGCCTCGCCCGCCCGCATTGGTTTTCGGCCAGGAAGGACCCAAGATTTCAAATGGTTAGAGGGGGG
>JBFXCK010000034.1:0-4630 GCA_050182275.1 Dongiaceae bacterium
CCTGTTTTAAGGCCGGGCTTGATATTATCGAGCCTTGCGGTTTTCCTTTAAGCGACCGCCAAATCAAGCGCGTGGCGATGGATTATATCGATCTTGTCCCCGTAAAGCGCCACAATTCCTGGGAAGATTTCTTACCCACCCTAAAAGGGCGCTTATTGCTGCTGACGGTCAAAGCCGACGCCAATTATTATGATTTTAAATTTGAGGCCACAGATACATTGCTTCTCGGGCAAGAAAGCGCCGGAGCCCCGCCCAAAGTTCATGATGCTGCCGATGCCCGTTTACGCATTCCTTTAAATCCGGCGGCGCGTTCTTTAAATATTGCGGTTGCAGCCGCCATTGTTTTGAGTGAAGGCCTACGCCAAACCGGCCAGCTTTCGCGCCTTGGCTAAAGATTGTTTTTTATCGGGCTTAAAGTTTTTTTCGATCCACCAGTTTTCTGTTTTACGCAAAACCTGCCCTAACTTCGGCCCCTCTTTTAATCCTAATTTTTGTAAGTCATCGCCGCTGATGGGGAATTTTGGCTGGCGCCAATTCTTAACCGGCTTTTGCTTCTTTAGAATCGCCAAGCTATTATAATATTCCGGCCCGTAATGATATAAATAAAAATTGGCTTTCAGCTTTTTATTTGATTTTTCCTTCACCAAAAACTCAAGCCGCCGCGCCGTTTCTTTAGAAAGACGTAATTTCCGACTTAAAGTTTTTACATCGGTGCGCGCCGGTAAAAGCGCGGCTAAGCGCACAATCGCATCGCCCCCGACACGCACAAAATTTTTCTTTCCCGGCAAAATAAGGGGAAGAATTTTTTTCTGCTCCATCACTTTTAAAACCGGAACCGGATTCGGCGCCGCCAGTAATTTAAATAATTCTTCTTGCACCCGTTCACCGGATAATTCGGCTAGATGCCCGCGCAATTTATGGCAGGCGGACAATGCCGCCTCATCCATTTTGCCTTTGCCATAATAGGCGTAAAAACGGAAGAAACGCAGAATGCGCAAATAATCCTCAATAATGCGCGCCTTTGCATCGCCAATAAAGCGTACCCTGCCCGCCTTGGCATCTTGAAGTCCCGTGCCCAAAGGGTCAAAAATATTGCCCGCCAAATCTGCATAGAGCGCATTCATGGTGAAATCGCGCCGCCTGGCATCTTCCTGCCAATCAGAACCAAACGCCACTTTGGCTTTGCGGCCAAAAGTTTCAATATCGGAACGCAAAGTGGTGATTTGATAGGATGATTTTTCAATTACCGCCGTTACCGTGCCATGCTCAATCCCGGTCGGAATTGCCTTGATTTTCGCTTTCTTCAATAAATTCATGATGGTTTCAGGCGAATCGGGCGTGGCTAAATCAATATCCTTGGAAACTTTATCCAACAAAGCATCGCGCACAACACCGCCCACCAGCAAAGCGCGGCCGTTTAAAGCGCCATAAAGCTTAACTAAAGCCCGATCGCGGCGCCAAGGAGGGTTTATTTTTAAAGCCGTCTTCATGATAAATTGAGTAAAATAAAAACGGTAACGGCGCCCAAAATAATCCCGCTCAATGTTAAAGTCAAAATGGGATAAGGCCGATTCTTTGCAGCCGGGCGCAGACGCCTGTACAAAGCATAGCCAATGCTAGGCAATGCCAAAGATAAAACGATAAGAATTATAAAGCGCATTTTATATCCTTAAATAACAGGGTTAAACGAGCCGGCCCCAGGCCCCGACTATAATAGGATTCCTAGGCATACACATACTAAAAAAAGGGGCAAGATCGGGTCCCTCATTGCTGTTTGGCGCATCTTACGCTAGGTTGTTTATCTTGCCATCCCACCCCGCTTTTACGGGAGAAAACTTTGTCCTCGAACAGCCGCACCCCCCATACCGATCCCGCTAGCGTCGCCAAAGCTATTGAAGATTTGGGCGCCCGCCTTGTCACGGTAAAGCAAAGCATCGGCCAAATCATTTACGGGCAAGAAACCGTTATCGAACAAACCTTGATTACTTTATTGGCCGGCGGCCACGCGCTGTTAATCGGCGTGCCGGGTTTGGCCAAAACCAAATTGGTTGAAACCATGGGTTCGGTATTCGGCTTGGATGATAAGCGCATTCAATGCACGCCCGATTTAATGCCGGCCGATATTATCGGCGCCGAAGTATTGGAAGAAAAGCAAGATGGCGAACATTATTTCCGTTTTATCCGCGGGCCGGTTTTCGCCCAGCTTTTAATGGCCGATGAAATCAACCGCGCCAGCCCGCGCACGCAATCGGCGCTTTTGCAAGCCATGCAAGAACGCCGCGTATCGGTGGCCGGGCAATATCATGATTTACCTTCGCCCTTCCATGTGCTGGCCACGCAAAATCCGTTGGAACAGGAAGGCACTTATCCATTGCCCGAAGCGCAGCTCGACAGATTCTTATTGCAAATCGACGTCGCCTATCCCGATGAAGCGGCGGAAAAACGCATGTTGCTGATCACCACCACCGAAGACACTCCCCAGCCCGCCGCGGTGATGACGCCGCATGAATTACTGGATGCGCAAAAATTATTGCGCCAAATGCCGATTCCGGAATCGGTGGTCGATGCAATTTTGCGCCTGGTGCGCGCCGGCCGCCCGGCCAGCAGCGATGTGGATGATGTCATGTCTTATGTTGCCTGGGGCCCCGGCCCCCGCGCCAGTCAATCGCTATTGCTGGCCAGCCGCGCCAGGGCCGCGCTGGAAGGAAGATTGGCGCCCTCGGTCGATGACGTATTGGCGCTAGCGAAACCCATTTTACGCCACCGTATGGCGCTTAATTTCGCCGCCCGCGCCGAAGGAATGACCATCGATGCCATCATCGATATTTTGTGCGAACCGCTGCAGTAAGAGTGAGTCATAGGGTGAATCCCGCCTATCGCTTTTTAATCGTTCATGGCGCGCTGGGTTCCAGCCAATCGAATTGGTTTCCCTGGCTTAAAAGCGAATTGGAAAAGAAAGGGCACAAGGTTTTTACGCCCGACTTTCCGACGCCGGAAAATCAAAACCTCCAAGCTTGGCGGGAAGTTTTTTACCGGGAATTAGGCCAGCTTACAAAAAAAGATATTTTGATCGGCCATAGCGTTGGGGTGGCTTTTTTATTAAAAATTTTACAGGAACTTTCCCAACCCATAGCGGGATGTTTTTTATTGGCCGGATTTATCAGCAAGGTGAATTTGGAACCCTATGATACGGTGAACAAAACTTTCATCGCCCCGCCTTTTAATTGGGAAAAAATAAAAAAAACCGGCGGTATGATGCATATATATGCAGGAGATAATGATCCTTATGTGCCGCTGGATAAAACCGAGATTATCGCCAAGAATTTACAACTTGATTTAAAAATAATTCCTGGTGGCGAACATTTAAATCAAGAATCGGGACATACCAGCATTCCATTTTTGTATGACGATATTATAGCAATGGTGGCCAATGCCCATTAACCCCCAAGCTTTGCAAAACCGCGCCGAAAGCCTGGCGGCCCGCTTGCCGCCCTTAACTATTGAGGCCGAGCGGATTGCGGCGACCGTGGTAATGGGCTTGCACGGCCAAAGGCGGCCGGGCAGCGGCGATCATTTTTGGCAATACCGCCTATACCAGCAGCAAGACGATGCCTCGAAAATCGATTGGCGCCGTTCGGCCAAGGGCCAAGGCCTTTATGTGCGGCAAAATGAATGGGATGTAGCGCAAACCATTTGGGTTTGGCGTGATGCATCGCAGTCGATGAATTATAAATCCCAGCGCAATTTGCCAACCAAACGCCAGCGGGCGGATTTATTGCTGCTGTCTTTGCTGGCCCTGTTAGCGCGTGGCGGGGAGCGTTTTGCCTTGCTGGCCAGCGGGATTCCCCCTGTTTATGGCAGAAGCGGTTTATTACGCCTGGCGGATTTTATCAACCAACCCTATCGCGATAGCGATGTTTCACAATCGCCTTCCCTGCCGCCGCTTTATATTCTGCCGCGCTATGCGCAAGTGGTATTGATCGGCGATTTTTTATCGCCGCTGAAGGATACTAAAAAAATTATTAGCCGCTTTTCCAGCTTTGGCTTAAAAGGCCATTTGCTGCAGATTCTCGATCCGGCGGAAAGGGACTTGCCTTTCAAAGGCCATGTGCGTTTCACTGGCATGGAAGGGGAAGATGACTTTTTAGCCGAGCGCGCCGATGAATTGCACGCCGCCTATAGCCGCCGCTTGCGCAGCCACCGCCGCGGCCTGACCGATTTATGCGCCTCGGCCGGTTGGTCGATTAGTTTTCATACCACCGATCAGCCGCCTTCGGCTGCGTTGCTTGATTTATACCGCGCGCTGAATCCCGTGCATCAAGTGAAGCCATGATAGAATTTGCTTCGCTTGCTTTTCTTTCGCCCTGGTTATTGCTGGCGCTTTTACTACTGCCTATCATCTGGCTGGTCGTGCGCTCGCTGCCGCCGGCGCCGCGCGCGGTTACTTTTCCGGCGGTAAGATTATTAAAATTTATCCGCCAGCAAGAGCAAACGCCCAAACGTGCGCCCTGGTGGCTGTTATTGCTGCGTGCCTCGATCGTGCTGTTCATTATTCTAGCCGCCGCCCATCCCTTATTATATCCCGACCAGGAAATTCCCGATCAAGGCCCCACGATTTTGGTAATCGATA
>JBFXCK010000035.1:0-4319 GCA_050182275.1 Dongiaceae bacterium
GCGGTAATGGCGGCCACGGCGGCCGAATCAAAACGGATGCGGGCCGCCGATAATTGCTGGCGGATGAATTCGGCCAGATCGCGCCCCTCATCGGCATAAAACGGCACGGCGTAAGCATTTTCGGCTTTTTCCGCCCATTGGCGTAAAGCGGAACGCGGAGTTAGATTATCGGCGGTTAAAATCACCAGGCAATTAGGGGCAGGCGTGGCGGCATAAGCCTCGATAATGGAAGTGATGGCGTCTTCGGCGTCGCGTATATAAATCACTTTATTGCTGACGCCGAACATCAGGCTGTTGGCCTCGTCCATTAATTTACTTGGTTCGGCTTTTATTTGGGCGCTAGTCAATTCACTCAAACTCATCGGATCGAACTTAGCGCCAAGCTTGGCCTTGATAGCAGCAGCAGCCGACAGGCGAACCATGCCTTCATCCGGCCCATATAATAAAATCACCGCAATGCTGGGATCGGGCTTGGCGGCGAGTGAGCTAAATTTATAGCCGGGCAGTTTCATGAGGCGGGGGTTCTGCGTTGCAAAGGTTTGCCGGCATCGGGGCCGGTGAAATAAGACGCCAATTTAATAGTAATGTCTTCGGCGATTTGGCGAAGCGCTCGCTCCCGCGCATCTTCCTCGGCGCTTAAATTGGCGAAGCTTGATTGCACGATGTTATAACTAACCAGCGCCTTGCTGCCGCCGTCGGCCAGAAGCGCATTATCGCTCAGGCGGATTAACTGAAAATTCGCCTCAATCGTAAGCCGGGCGAAAGAAGCCGAGGCATCGCGCCGGATGCCCAAATCATAACGCTCCTCGAATAGGCGGTAATCAAGGCGGTATAGCGGATTTCCCGGATTCCATTTTTCAATCAGATAATTGCGCAAAAGTTGATAGGGGCGTTCTTTGGCCAGCGGCACGCTGACCGCGGATAATTCTTGCGCCGCGGGCGCTGCGCCGCCGCCCTGCCCGTAAAGCGGAGTGAAGCCGCAAGCGCCAAGCGCCAAACTTATCCCTAAAATTATATAACGCATCACACCACCAAATTAACAATGCGGTTGGGCACGATAATTACTTTGCGCACATCTTGCCCTTCTAAGGCGCGCGCTACGGAAGGAAGCGCTAAAGCCGCCGCCTTGGCCGCGGCCTCATCGGTATCGCGCGGCAAGGAAAGCGTGCCGCGCAGCTTGCCATTGATTTGCACGGCAATAGTGACCGATTCATCGATGGTCAAAGTCGCGTCAAAACCCGGCCAGGCGCTTTTGGCCAAACAAGTTTGGTGGCCCAGTTCTTGCCATAGCTCCTCGGCCACATGCGGCGCGACCGGATAAATCAATTGCACCAGAATATCGATCGCTTCGCGAAGCGCCCAATTGTCATTGCCGTCTTTCGCCGAAAAATCGCCGATCGCATTCGATAGTTCGCGAATGCGCGCCACCGCGCGGTTAAAGCGGAAATTCCGGTAATCATCCTCTACGGTTTTCACGCTTTTATGCGCGGCGCGGCGCAATTCCATGGCTTTTTCATTCAACGCATTGGGGGCAGGCTGATGGGGCGGCGGCAATTGGGAAAGCGTATCCATAACCAGGCGGTAAAGTTTGTTGATATAACGCCAGGCGCCGTCGATGCCGGCGTCCGACCAATCCAAATCGCGTTCGGGCGGCGTGTCGGACAGCATGAATAAACGCACCGCGTCAGCCCCGTAAGCTTCGATAATGCGTTCCGGGTCAACCACATTGCGCTTTGATTTGCTCATTTTCTCCGACCGCCCGATGGTCACGGGCGTTTTATCAGCCAATTTGATGGCTTGCGTGGCGGAATTTTTTTCAACTTCTTCCGGATACAGCCACTGCCCTTTTTGGTCTTTATAGGTTTCATGGCAAATCATGCCTTGAGTCAGCAAAGCGGCAAAAGGCTCATCGCAATTAACATAACCGCAAGCCTTCAGCGCGCGGGTGAAAAAGCGCGCATAGAGCAAGTGCAAAATCGCATGCTCGACGCCGCCGATATATTGATCGACGGGAAGCCAATAATTCGCCGCCGCCTTATTAATGCCCTCCGGCGCTTGCGGCGAGCAATAGCGCGCGAAATACCAGGACGATTCAAAAAACGTATCGAACGTATCGGTTTCGCGCCTGGCCGGCTTGGCGCATTTCGGGCAATTGACATGTTTCCAAGTGGGGTGATGATCCAACGGATTGCCCGGCTTGTCGAACTTGACGTCTTTGGGCAATTCGACCGGCAAATCTTTTTCCGGCACCGGCACAATGCCGCAACTCTCACAATGAATCACCGGAATCGGGCAGCCCCAATAGCGCTGGCGCGAAATCCCCCAATCGCGCAGGCGGTAGGTGGTTTCCGCTTTCCCGGCGCCGGTTTTTTCCAATTCTTGGATAAGGCGCGCCTTGGCTTGTTCGACATTCAAGCCATTTAGAAAATCGGAATGGGCCAGCACCCCCTCCCCGGTATAGGCCTCCGAGGGGCGCCAATGAAGCAAATCTTCGCCCTTGGGAATCACCACCGGCAAAATCGTCAAATTATATTTACCAGCGAATTCAAAATCGCGCGTATCATGGGCGGGGCAGCCGAACAAAGCGCCGGTGCCATATTCCATCAGCACAAAATTGGCGGCGTAAACGGGAAGCATCATATCCTTAAACGGATGTCGCGCGCGCAAGCCCGTGTCATAGCCTTTTTTCTCAACGGTTTCGAGCGCGGCTTCGGTCGTGCCGATTTTTTGGCATTCGGCGATGAAATCGGCCAGCTTTTTATCTTGGCCCGCCAATTTTTCGCAAAGCGGATGGTTCGGGCTGATCGCAATGAAAGAGGCGCCAAAAATTGTATCGGGGCGGGTGGTATAAACCTCAATCTCCTCCTCCAGGCCCGCCACTTTGAATTTAATTCTGGCGCCCGATGATTTGCCGATCCAATTTTCCTGCATCAGGCGCACTTTTTCCGGCCAGCCCTCTAAAGTTTTCAAAGCCTCCAGCAATTCATCGCTGTATTTGGTGATGGATAAAAACCATTGGCTTAATTTGCGCCGTTCAATCGGCGCATTGCTGCGCCAGCCCTTGCCGTCGATCACCTGCTCATTGGCAAGGACGGTGTTTTCCACCGGATCCCAATTGACCCAAGCTTCTTTGCGGTAGGCAAGCCCCGCCTTCCAGAAATCCAAAAACATTTTTTGTTCATGCTTGTAATAATGCGGATCGCATGTCGCAATTTCACGGCCCCAGTCGTAAGAAAATCCCAAAGACCGGATTTGCTCTTTCATTACTTTGATATTGGCATAAGTCCAATCACGCGGATGCGCGCCGCGTTCGATCGCCGCATTTTCCGCCGGCAAGCCAAAGGCGTCCCAGCCCATGGGATGCAAAACATTATATCCTTGCATCGCCATAAAGCGCGCCACCAAATCGCCCAGCGTGTAATTGCGCACATGGCCCATATGAATGCGCCCCGATGGGTAGGGAAACATTTCCAGCACATAATATTTTTTCTTGCCGGCATCTTCTTTTGTTTTGAAAACGCCGGATTCGTCCCAGGCCTTTTGCCATTTGGCTTCGGTGGTTTTGAAATTATAGCGGGCGGGAACATTTGTCATAGCGCCCGAGTAAATCACAGCGCCCGCGGCCGGGCAAGGGAATTTAGGGTGTTTTAACGCCCTCGCTGTGGCAGCAATTTCCCCGCCGCCGCCAAAAGGCCTATGGCCTGCGGGGAAATTATCCAGGATTTTTGTTTTGGCCCAAGCGGGATATTCATTAATAAATGATCTTCGATCAGATTTTGCGCTTCGCCGGCTGGAATATTTTGCGAAGCCTCTGTATCGGCGATTAATTTTTTCTGCAAAGCATCCAGCATGCGTTGCAGGGTTTGATGCTGGGCCTTAACAGTGACGGCGCCCGAATGAAGGGAAAAGTTTTTTAAAATATCCAAAATCCGAAACCAATTTTGCTGATGCGGCAATGCCGCCTTTACCGGCGTATAAGGATGCGGCTCTGGCTTGATTTGCCTTAAGTCCGCCAGCGCCGCATCAAATAGATATTGAGCGCCGCCATCTCCGGCAGCCTCCCTTTCCGCCGGCATCGGCGCCGCCGTTCTAAGCGCTTTTGGCTTTTCCCTTAAAGGGGGAGGGCAAGCGCTTGCCCGCTTAATAATTTTAACCGGGCCTAGTGCGGCGATGGGCAAAGCGGGCTTCGCCACCACCCTGCCCCCCAGATTGCGCAGCCACGCAGCGCTGAATTCATCACCTTCTTGCAAGCGCATGGGAATGGGCACATGAATCTGCACCGGCGCTTTTAAATGGCCTAATTGCAGTTTGCTGGTGAT
>JBFXCK010000036.1:0-4063 GCA_050182275.1 Dongiaceae bacterium
TATCGATTACCAAAATCGTGGGGCCTTGATCGGGAATTTCCTGGTCGGGATATAATAAGGGATGGGCGGCGGCTAGAATAATGAACAGCACGATCGAGGCACGCAGCAATAACAGCCACCAGGGCGCGCGTTTGGGCGTTTGCTCTTGCTGGCGGATGAATTTTAATAATCTTACCGCCGGAAAAGTAACCGCGCGCGGCGCCGGCGGCAGCGAGCGCACGACCAGCCAGATGATAGGCAGTAGTAAAAGCGCCAGCAATAACCAGGGCGAGAGAAAAGCAAGCGAAGCAAATTCCATCATGGCTTCACTTGATGCACGGGATTCAGCGCGCGGTATAAATCAAGCAACGCAGCCGAAGGCGGCTGGTCGGTGGTATGAAAACTAATCGACCAACCGGCCGAGGCGCATAAATCGGTCAGGCCGCGGCGGTGGCTGCGCAAGCGGCGGCTATAGGCGGCATGCAATTCATCGGCGCGCTCGGCTAAAAAGTCATCTTCGCCTTCCATGCCAGTGAAACGCACATGGCCTTTGAAAGGCAAGTCCCTTTCCGCCGGATCGAGAATCTGCAGCAAATGGCCTTTTAAGCCAAAGCTGGAAAAGCGGCTAATAATCTTTTTAGTATCCTTCAGCGGCGATAAAAAATCGCCGATCAATACCACTTGCGCATAACGCGGGAGAATATAAAGCGGCGGCAGGGAAGGCGATTGTGAAACATCGCTATCGCGATAGGGTTGATTGATAAAATCGGCCAGGCGAAGCAAGCCGCTTCTTCCATAGACCGGCGGAATCCCGCTGGCCATTAAGGCAAAACGCTCCCCGCCGCGCGCTAACAGGGCCAGCAAAGACAGCAGCAATAAATCCGCCCGCTGGCGTTTGGTTGGCAAATTGCGCTGGGATTTATAATTCATCGATTGCGATGCATCACGCCAAACCCAAATGGTTTGCGCCACATCCCATTCATTTTGCCGCACATAAAGGCCTTGGCCCTTGGCCGAACGGCGCCAATCGATTTTCGAGGCATCGTCTTGCTGCTGGTATAGGCGGTATTGCCAAAAATGATCGCCGCTGCCCGGCCGCCTTTGACCGTGCAAGCCCATTACCACGGTCGCCGCAATCCGCTCGGCCTCAATAGTTAAGGGCGGCAAGCGGGCCGCCAGGCTTTCGGCGCGGTTTTGCAAAGCTTGGGGGTTAATGGGCATTGCTAGTTTAAAAAATTATTGCAGCGGTTCGCACAAAATATCGATGATGGCATCGATGGTCATTCCTTCGGCGCGGGCGGCGAAATTGAGCGCCATGCGGTGGCGTAAAATGGGTTTCGCTAGCGCCAATACGTCATCGACCGAGGGCGCCAATCTTCCTTCCAGCGCGGCCCTGGCGCGGCTGGCCAGCAATAGCGATTGACTGGCGCGGGGGCCGGGGCCCCAGGCAACATAAGACATGACATCATCCACATCGCTGCTGGCCGGGCGGCCGGCGCGCACCAGGCGCAAAATTGCATCGACCACCGATTCCGGAATCGGCATTTGGCGCAATAATTTTTGCGCATCCAGTAATTCATGCGGCGTCATCACCGCGGCGGGCTGGGGAGTGTCTTCGGTGGTGGTGATCAGCAACATGCGTTTTTCCGCCGCTTCATCGGGATAGGCGACGTCGATTTGCAATAAGAATCTGTCGAGCTGCGCTTCGGGCAATGGATAAGTGCCTTCCTGTTCCAACGGATTTTGCGTGGCCAGCACATGGAAGGGCGAAGGTAAATCATGATATTGCCCGGCCACCGATACGCGGCGTTCTTGCATGGCTTGCAAAAGCGCCGATTGCGTGCGCGGGCTGGCGCGGTTGATTTCATCGGCCATTAAAAGCTGGGCGAAAACCGGCCCGCGGATAAAACGGAAATAATGTTCGCCATCTTGCTTTTCTTCCAATACTTCGGCGCCGATAATATCGGCCGGCATTAAATCGGGCGTGCATTGAATGCGCTTATCATCCAAGCCGAATACCGAACCCATGGTTTCAACCAATTTGGTTTTGGCCAAACCCGGCACGCCGATTAACAGCGCGTGGCCGCCGGCCAATAAAGTAATCAAGGTTTGTTCGATAACGGTTTCTTGCCCGTAAATGATTTGGCCGATGCTTTGCTTTACCGTGACAAGGCGGGCGCCCAAATCTTCAATAGCTTTGGCGACGCTAGCGGGATCGGTATGGGGGGTGCGGCTGTTCGAGGACAAAGTTTTCTCCCGTAAAAGCGGGGTGGGATGGCAAGATAAACAACCTAGCGTAAGATGCGCCAAACAGCAATGAGGGACCCGATCTTGCCCCTTTTTTTAGTATGTGTATGCCTAGGAATCCTATTATAGTCGGGGCCTGGGGCCGGCTCGTTTAACCCTGTTATTTAAGGATATAAAATGCGCTTTATAATTCTTATCGTTTTATCTTTGGCATTGCCTAGCATTGGCTATGCTTTGTACAGGCGTCTGCGCCCGGCTGCAAAGAATCGGCCTTATCCCATTTTGACTTTAACATTGAGCGGGATTATTTTGGGCGCCGTTACCGTTTTTATTTTACTCAATTTATCATGAAGACGGCTTTAAAAATAAACCCTCCTTGGCGCCGCGATCGGGCTTTAGTTAAGCTTTATGGCGCTTTAAACGGCCGCGCTTTGCTGGTGGGCGGTGTTGTGCGCGATGCTTTGTTGGATAAAGTTTCCAAGGATATTGATTTAGCCACGCCCGATTCGCCTGAAACCATCATGAATTTATTGAAGAAAGCGAAAATCAAGGCAATTCCGACCGGGATTGAGCATGGCACGGTAACGGCGGTAATTGAAAAATCACCCTATCAAATCACCACTTTGCGTTCCGATATTGAAACTTTTGGCCGCAAAGCCAAAGTGGCGTTTGGTTCTGATTGGCAGGAAGATGCTAGGCGGCGCGATTTCACCATGAATGCGCTCTATGCAGATTTGGCGGGCAATATTTTTGACCCTTTGGGCACGGGACTTCAAGATGCCAAGGCGGGCAGGGTGCGCTTTATTGGCGATGCAAAGGCGCGCATTATTGAGGATTATTTGCGCATTCTGCGTTTCTTCCGTTTTTATGCCTATTACGGCAAAGGCAAAATGGATGAAGTGGCGTTGTCCGCCTGTCATAAATTGCGCGGACATTTAGCCGAACTATCCGGTGAACGGGTGCAAGAAGAATTATTCAAATTACTGGCGGCGCCGAATCCGGTTCCGGTTTTAAAAGTGATGGAGCAGAAAAAGATTCTTCCCCTTATTTTGCCGGGAAAGAAAAATTTTGTGCGTGTCGGGGGCGATGCGACTGTGCGCTTAGCCGCGCTTTTACCGGCGCGTACCGATGTAAAAACTTTAAGTCGGAAATTGCGTCTTTCCAAAGAAACGGCGCGGCGGCTTGAGTTTTTGGTGAAGGAAAAATCAAATAAAAAGCTGAAAGCCAATTTTTATTTATACCACTACGGACCGGAATATTATAATGGATTGGCGATTCTAAAGAAGCAAAAGCCGGTTAAGAATTGGCGCAAGCCAAAATTGCCAATCAGCGGCGATGACCTGCAAAAATTAGGATTAAAAGAGGGGCCGAAGTTAGGGCAGGTTTTGCGTAAAACAGAAAACTGGTGGATCGAAAAAAACTTTAAGCCCGATAAAAAACAATCTTTAACCAAGGCGCGAAAGCTGGCCGGTTTGGCGTAGGCCTTCACTCAAAACAATGGCGGCTGCGACTGCAATATTTAAAGAACGCGCCGCCGGATTTAAAGGAATGCGTAAACGGGCATCGGCAGCGTCATGAACTTTGGGCGGGGCCCCGGCGCTTTCTTGACCGAGAAGCAAGGTGTCTGTGGCCTCAAATTTAAAATCGTAATAATTGGCGTCGGCTTTGACCGTCAGCAGCAATAAGCGCCCTTTTAGGGTGGGTAAGAAGTCTTCCCAGGAATTGTGGCGCTTTACGGGGACAAGATCGATATAATCCATCGCCACGCGCTTGATTTGGCGGTCGCTTAAAGGAAAACCGCAAGGCTCGATAATATCAAGCCCGGCCTTAAAACAGG
>JBFXCK010000037.1:0-4008 GCA_050182275.1 Dongiaceae bacterium
ATGCAGTAGAGTTCAACGGCGAGTACGAGTGGAACTCCCAAGGTGGTGTGGTTCATTGGACACACCATGATCCGCGCGGCGCGCATGTCGCAGGATGGCTTAAGCACAATGGTCGCACATACCAGTAGTCTGACGCGCCAGACGCCCAACCAGTCGTCTCAGCCGACGTCGCACTCGTCGCTTCGCTCCTCCTGCGCCGCGGCGGCAATGTCCTTCAGCTCGGTATCCGTGGTCTCGGTAACGCGCTGCGCCTGCTCCTTTGCGCTGGCCAAGCGCTGGGTCGGGAGGCCATGCGGGCTATACGGCAATGTTCCGGAATTGCGCGGGGGCCGGCTTGTATCGGGGCGTACGGAAGAGCGACGACGGAGTGTGCAACTGATGGTTCAACGGCGACTTTTGGTCGAAGGATTGCCCGATCCGGCATACCCGCACTCGGGCAGGGTCGTGCGGAATATGCGGAAATCTTCCGTGTTTAAACGCGGAAGACTTCCAGATACTCAGTGTTATGCCTCATGAAACCCTACGCTCAACCAATATTCACGCTCAATGCCCGCGGCAACATAATGCTTGAGGTCATGCGTGACTATTTCAGGCTTACGACTGGGGTGATGCACCGAGAGATTCAGGGCCTACATATTGCCACACAGGAGGCACTTCAATCGAAAGGAATCAACTACACTCAACTCAAGTCGGGGCTGATACCCAGCGCTGATCGTAACGAGGCCGCCTTCATCTTCGATTCTCAGTGCATAGACTCGTCTTGTTATGGCCTTGAAGTCGCGAAAGCTACTATTCCCCTCTTTGACAAGAGATCAACACAAAGCGTGCTTTGCGGCGATCTCATTGGCGACGATCAGCGCCTCATCTTCGGTATCCTACAGGAATCGCTAGTCTTAGCTCCTTCGTTCACGTTCGTGCACGGCACTTCCCTCTATTGTGTCTATGTCAACAACCTCTCTGAGGCAGCGCTTACAGCGTTTCACCAAGCGCTGTGTAATTTTCGACCATACGTTGGCTACATCCCCACGACCTTCGCGTCGAGGGCCAAGACATACTTGTCGTCGATACTGGTAAACACATACCTGAAGTATGGAGCCACTGTTATCATGGGTCATGAAGATGACCGCCCCAATGAAGAAGACGTAAATCTCGTCGGTTACCCCTTTGAGGAGTTCGGTTACCGCGTCGTGAGCTTGCAATCGACTTACTCCGACCTATTTCTTGGCTACAAGATTGAGCGCCCTGTGTTTCCAGGTTTTGAGGTCGATACTGAAATGTCGTTGAATGCAGTTTCGGCCAATGTCCTTCCGATTGATGACCTCACCGTTGAGTTAGAGGAAGCAAAGCACAACTACCTCAAGTCTGAAAAACTCGGGAAACTCGAAAAGGCCGGGATTTCAGATATGGACCGCGTCGACCTTGCCAAACTGATTCGCGCGAAGATCGCCGCTAGTTACATTTACAACCTGGCTTATCTACCAGATCATGAAGTCATTAAGTTCAACGTGATGCTGGAGATTCCTAGGATTGACGGCGGCTACCCAACAAGGGTTCTCGCGGCATTGGAGTACCAGCCTATAAAGCAGAATCTCCGAGTCATTACGTTACATTGACCTATATCAGGCATAACAAGCCCATCAACACGGACAGAAAAAAGCGACGCGCCTTCGCCGCACTGCTTTTTTGCCGGTTATGGCCGGCGCTAGAGGTTTTCACATGACAGCACATCCGTTCCCAGAACTAGAAGAAAAATTCAATGCATCCGACCCTGACGTACAAAGGTATATCACTGCACTAAAAGCGGAAAATTCGAAACTTCAGAAGCAAATTGCAAGGCGCCAGGCCGGACAAGTAACGCTTGACAACAGGATCGTTGCGCTCGAACAAGAGATTAAAGAAAATCGTCCGGGATTTCATGTGAATATCAACCTTGGCGATGAGCCGAAAAGCACCTGATTTATGCAAGTCACAGCCAATCTCTCCGTTAGCAGGCTGCTGAAAAACGTTGGCGAGGCAGCGGATGCAAGGCGAGAATGGCCGAAAAAGCGGAGTTTACCGGTAGTAAATGAGCATTTTGAGGCCATTCTCAACGCCGCAGACGCAACGCAGATAGTTTTTCAGCAGCCTGTTAGGGGCACTCGCTACTACAAGGCCACCGAACTACTTCAGAAAGGTTCACTATCATCGGGGCTGTCGATTCGCCTTGAGCATCAACCTGACAATCCCCATGACAAAAATGCTGTTGCTGTTCGGGTGAAGAGGACAGGCGAAATGCTCGGGCATATATCGAAAGAATTAGCCCCCAAATACTCGGCACTAATTAATTCGGGAAACATTCTTGAGGCTAGCATTGCTAATATAACCAAAGAAGGTGCGTACATAAAAATTGATGTTCGAATTGTGTACGAGCAATCAGACGATCAGTTGGCTGAAAAACGAAGTTCACGTCTTTGGCAATCCGCATCTTCTATGCCTGCGGAATCTGGAGTATACGCAATACGAAACATTGAATCAGGTCGACAGTACATTGGATCGTCGAACAATATCAAGGGTCGTATTCGTTCACATATCAAAGACCTATCTCTCGGACGCCACGCGAATCACGCTCTTCAGAGCGATTTTTCAAAGCTTGGCCTGAATTACTTCGAAGCCAAAGTGTTAGTAAGTGGTGTTTCAGTGTCAAATTTAGCCGCTGATGAGGCGAGCCGTATTTCGTCATTTCTAAATGCAGGGAAAGCTTTATACAACCTGACTATAGATGGCAAAGGTTCAGGACGTAAGTTCCATGGTCACTCTAACTCCGAGCCTGCCTCAGATCGACTTGCTAGGGAGAGCGCAGATGTTGAGCGCAGACGTATTGATAAAATATTCACTGATAAAAGGAAACAGATTTTCGAAACATTTGAGCCAAGACTCGCAGCACTGCTCCCTGAGACAAGGTTCCGGGCTTACTTTGCGACTACGTTTATTGCCGCACTCATTGCCTTGATCACCCTTGCCCCGAATATTAAAAATGATAGCCTATTCATCCTATCTACCATTTTGGCTTTGGTGACGGCACCCTTTATTCAGGGGCGCTTCATAAAGAATGCAAAAAGCACTGCACAGTATCAAGACATAATTAGGCAACGCGATGAAAAATTGGATGCCCTAGAAAATGAACGTAATACTCAAAACCTCTAACCCTGCGGTAATCCCCCATTTCTGGTCGCAGTTAGAAGTAGAGCTAAACCATGAGGGCCAACTTCTGTTTCGTGGTGACCCCTCCCAAGGCCACATTGGGCCGTTCGTTGTTGTAGGTCCGTAGCCAACGGGTCGCGAAGTCGAGCACCTCCTCGATCATCTCTAACAAATATTGCGGCAACTAGTCGTAGCGAACCGTTCTGGACACACCGCCTATGGTACTGCCCACGGAGTTGCGATACTGCCACGCCACGTCTATCATTAACCGAACGTTCGTTTAGCCAGGAATTGTCATGGCATCCGGCCCCGTAGCGGATGAGAGCAAGGCACGCACCCAGATTCTGGAACAGACCATTCACCTGTTCGCGGCGGCGGGGTTCGCGGGCGTATCCATGCGCCAGGTGGCCGAGCACGTCGGGGTGACGCCGGCGGCCCTGTACCATCATTTCGCGGACAAGGAGCAGTTGTATCTCGACACCGTGAAGTACGCGTTCCGGGCCAAGACTGCGGCGGCCCGGAAGATCGTCGCCGTGGCCGGCGATCCGTTTGTGAACCTGGAGGCGTTCTTGCTGTGGTTTGCGCAGACCCTGGCGCGGGAAGGCAATTTCCGCAAGCTGTTGCAGTGGGTGTTGCTGGACGCCGATCCCGTCCGCACGCGCCAACTGGTGCAGGAGACCTTCAGCGAACTGTTTGCCGCGATCCAGCAGCTCGCGGATTCCTTCAAATCCCGCTACGACCCCCATCTGCTGTCGATCTCGATCATCGGCCTGGTGGCGTTCCACTATCAGACCCAGGACGCGCGCAAGCTGCTGCCGGGCAACCGGG
>JBFXCK010000038.1:0-3922 GCA_050182275.1 Dongiaceae bacterium
GGGATGCAGATGAAATTCAAGGCGCTTTAAATTTTCATATCAGGCCCCATGCCATTAGCGTGGTGGCGATTGAACAGGCGGCGGATGATTTTCATGCCCGCTTTGACGCCAAGGAAAAAATTTACCGCTATCGCATCGCTAACCGCCGGGCGCCCTTGGCTATTGATAACAACCGCGCCTGGCATGTGCCGGTACCGCTTGATATCGGGGCAATGCAAGAGGCGGCCAAGCATTTGCTTGGCCATCACGATTTTTCCACTTTCCGCGACACGCGCTGCCAGGCGAAATCGCCCGTGAAAACTTTGGATGAATTGCGCCTGGAAAAAAAGGGCGAAGATATTTTTGTTACCGCCCGCGGCCGTTCTTTCCTGCATCACCAAGTGCGCATTATGGTTGGCACTTTAACGCTGATAGGCCATGGCAAATGGCAAGCGGATGACATCATCGTCGCCCGCGATGCCCGCGACCGCACCCAAGGCGGCCCAACGGCCCCGGCGGAAGGCTTGTATTTGGTGGAAGTTAGGTATTAAATAATTATTTCAAAATTTTCCGCAAAATTCCGGCGAAAATTTTGGGTAATTGTTCAAGGTCGGCAAGCGCCACCCGCTCATCAACCTGGTGGATGGTTTCGCTGGTGACGCCGCATTCGACAACTTGCTGGCAATATTTCGCGACAAAACGGCCATCCGAGGTGCCGCCATCGGTCGTGGGTTTGGGAACCTTTCCTGTCACTTCGGTGACCGATTGCATAATCGCCTGTACGAAGGGCCCGGGCGGGGTTAAAAAAGGATCGCCCGACCATTCCCATTCCAATTCATAATGGCCTTGGCCAATAGTGGCATCGCACATTTCAACAATTTTTTGCGTCAGGCTTTGTTTATTCCAATCGGTCGTCCAGCGGATATTAAACCAGCAGCTAACTTCACTTGGCACCACATTGCTGGTTTGATTGGCGCAATTCAAAATCGTGACTTCCATATTGGTCGGCTCGAAATGCGCATTGCCCTGATCCAATTGATGGCTGGAATAGCGCGCAATAAAGCGGCCCAGGCGGGTGATGGGATTATCAAATTGCCCGACATAGGCGACATGGCCCTGCTTGCCCTTTGCTTTGACATTCACATTGACCGAACCACGGCGGCCATTTTTAATTTCCTCGCCCATAATAAAGGGGCTGCTGGGTTCGGCGACCAGGCAATAATCGATTTTTTCTTGGCGCGCCTCGAGCCATTTTAAAATTTTGGGGACGCCGTTAACGGCATATTTTTCTTCATCGCCCGTCACCATCAGGCTGATCGAATCATTGCCCCGATAATCTTTCAAAAATTCGCGCGCGCCCACCACACTGGCCGCAACACCCGATTTCATATCCGAAGTGCCGCGCCCGATCATTATTCCATTTTTAATGGTGGCGGAAAAAGGATCAACCGACCAGGATTTGGCATCGCCCGGCGGCACCACATCGACATGCCCCAGGAAACAAAAATTCTTCCCCGACTTGCCCCGGCGCGCATATAAATTGGGGATAGAGGGCAAGCCCTTTTCCTCGAACACCAAGCGGTGGCACTCAAAACCAAGCGGCTTTAATTCTTTTTCCAGAATATCGAAACAGGCGTTCAAAGCCGCGGTTTTCTTGGCGATTGCCGCAGCATCATCTTCCTTCACCGGCGTGATGCTGGGCTGCTGGACGAGGGCCTGGGTTAGTTCAACGATATTTAAGCTGGGCATATCTAGCTTCCTTCAATTTTTATTTTTTCTCCCCCCTTGCGGGGGAGGTCAGGAGGGGGGTTGGTTGAGATTTGAAGATTTTTCAGTTTATTCTAAAAGCCTGCATAAATTTTTATACGGAGAGAACCCCCTCCCTAACCCTCCCCGCAAGGGGGAGGGAATGAAGAGGTCAAGACCGCAATAAATCATTGATGGCGGTTTTGGCGCGGGTTTGCGCATCGACACGCTTAACAATGACGGCGCAATATAGCGAAGGGCCGCCGCCCATGGCGGGTAATGAACCCGGCACCACCACCGAGTAAGAGGGAACCTTGCCGTAAGTAATTTCCCCGCTGGCGCGGTCAACAATTTTGGTCGAGGCGCCCAAATATACGCCCATGGAAAGCACGGCGCCTTCTTCCACAATCACGCCTTCGGCCACTTCGCTGCGGGCGCCAATGAAACAATTATCTTCGATAATGACTGGGTTAGCCTGCACCGGCTCCAATACACCGCCAATCCCGACCCCGCCGGAAATATGGCAATTCTTGCCGATTTGGGCGCAGGAACCGATAGTGGCCCAGCTATCAACCATGGTGCCCGCATCCACATAAGCGCCGATATTGACGAAACTGGGCATCAAGACAACGGATTTGCCGATGAAAGCACCATAGCGCGCCACGCAATTGGGCACGGCGCGAAAGCCGGCCTGGCGAAATTCAGCCTCGGTCCAATTTTTAAATTTGCTTGGAACCTTATCGAACCAGCCATCCATTACTTTGGAATCATTCAGCGCGAAATACAGCAATACCGCCTTTTTAATCCAGGCATGGGTTTGCCAAGCCCCATCGATTTTTTCAGAAACGCGCAGCGTGCCTTTATCCAAACCGGCCAAAATTTCATCCACCGCATCGCGGATTTCGCCCTTGGTCTGAAAATTTAATTCGCCTTTCCGCGCGAACGCATCATCAATGATTTTTTCAAGGGAAGAGGTTTGCATTTTCAAAGCGGCGGTCATGCTAATCCTTGGGCAGCAAAAATTCGCGGCCCACTTTGACCGAAGTCTTGCCGTTATACCGGATAATATCGCAAGTCGCGAAAGTTTCGCGCCAATCATCGGGCAGGAAAGAACCGGTGCCGATAAAATCAACCGGCGCATTGGCGGCCGCCATCATTTTGCATTTCGCCGGAGTAAAGCCGGAAGAGGCGACGATTTTGACGCCCGCAAAACCGGCTTGATCCAATTTCTCGCGCATATGCCAAATCGCGGCCGCGGTAACGCCGGTGCCGACCAAATGTTTTAATTCTTCTTCGGTGCGGTAACCGCGCAATACTTGCGGCACGTGGCGTTCCAAAATTTCATAGGATTTAGCTAAATCCAAATCCTGCATATAGCGCCCGCCATGCGTATCGATGCGCACGCTTAATAAATCGCCCTTAATAAGGTCAGGGAAATCGCGACAGATTTCAAGGGTTTCATCGACTTCATGGCCGAAATAGTCGGGCAAAATTGTAACCGGATCGCCGGGATGGGTTGCGATATACATTTCAACCGCGCGCCGCAAGGAACCGGCATAGCCAATAAGCGCGTGCGGCATGGTGCCAGAGCCTTTGGTTTTACCAAACAGGTGCGCGGTTGAATCATTCGAGCTGTTGATAAAACCAAGTGCCCCTACTTCCTTTTGCGCCGCTTTGCCGCCAACTGACGCCGCATAGGCCATCATTTCGGCCATCTCTAAGCCGGCGCAATGGCGTGAATCATTGGCGATGAAAGCGCATTTCGGCAAATCGACACACATGGCATAGGCGTTATAGGCGGCGACACAGGGCGCCCCGATTTTTTGCAATAATAAATTTTCCAATTCCACCAGCGCATGGAAGGAGCCGGTGACATAGAGCAAGGGTTCGCCCGCCCCCACCCAATCGCCTTCTTGATAGGGGGATTCGAGCATGAATTTTTCTTCGCGCGCCTTAGCCACATACTCCAACCAATCGGTCGCCAAGCCTAAGGCCGCCAATACGGGACGGCGCATGAAAACAGCATAGGTGACGGTAGCATCGCCGAATTTTTCGACGATCATTTTGGTATTTTGAAAATATTGATCGGTGCAAGCGGAAATTTCCGCTTCCAACGGGCGGGAGGGGGCAAGCGGCTGATTCAGTTTGGGTTTAGCCATGGAAACCGCAATCTAGCGCACCGCCATAGGCTGGCGCA
>JBFXCK010000039.1:0-3907 GCA_050182275.1 Dongiaceae bacterium
TGCGCCAGCCTATGGCGGTGCGCTAGATTGCGGTTTCCATGGCTAAACCCAAACTGAATCAGCCGCTTGCCCCCTCCCGCCCGTTGGAAGCGGAAATTTCCGCTTGCACCGATCAATATTTTCAAAAGACCAAAATGATCGTCGAAAAATTCGGCGATGCTACCGTCACCTATGCTGTTTTCATGCGCCGTCCCGTATTGGCGGCCTTAGGCTTGGCGACCGGTTGGTTGGAGTATGTGGCTAAGGCGCGCGAAGCAAAATTCACGCTTGAATCTCCCTATCAAGAAGGCGATTGGGTGGGGGCGGGCGAACCCTTGCTCTATGTCACCGGCTCCTTTTATGCGTTGGTGGAATTGGAAAATTTACTCTTGCAAAAAATCGGGGCGCCCTGTGTCGCCGCCTATAACGCCTATGCCATGTGTGTCGATTTGCCGAAATGCGCTTTCATCGCCAATGATTCGCGCCATTGCGCCGGCTTAGAGATGGCCGAAATGATGGCCTATGCGGCGTCAGTTGGCGGCAAGGCGGCGCAAAAGGAAGTGGGCGCGCTTGGCTTTATCAATAGCTCGAATGATTCAACGGCGCCTTTATTCGGTAAAACCAAAGGCTCTGGCACCATGCCGCACGCGCTTATTGGCTATGCCGGTTCCTTGCGCCGTGCGGTTGAAATGTATATCGCAACCCATCCCGGCGATCCGGTTACAATTTTGCCCGACTATTTCGGCCATGAAATCGATGAAACCCTTGAAATCTGCCGCGATTTTCCTGACCTTATTAAGGGCGATTTATTAAGCGTGCGCATCGATACGCATGGCGGGCGCTATATGCAGGATTTGGATTTGGCGAAATCTTACGAAATTCTCGAGCGCCATGTCCCCCAAGTTTTGCGCGGCTACCGCACCGAAGAAGAATTAAAACATTTGGTCGGCACCGGCGTCACCGCGGCCGCGATTTGGCATATGCGCGAGAAATTAAATCAAGCCGGTTTCAAAAATGTGAAAATTGTCGCCTCTTCCGGCTTTACCCCGGCGAAATGCAAAATGATGGCGGCCGCCAATGCGCCGGTTGATTTTATCGGCACCGGCTCTTTCCTGCCCGATGATTGGCGCGAGACTTTCGCAACTTGCGATATTATCCGCTATAACGGCAAGACTTCGGTCAAAGTGGGCCGCGAATTTTTGCTGCCCAAGGATTAGCATGACCGCCGCTTTAAAACAGCAAGCCGCCTCGTTGCAAAAAATTATTGATGATGCATTTGCGCGGAAAGGCGAATTAAATTTCCAGACCAAGGGCGAAATCCGCGATGCGGTAGATGAAATTTTGGCCGGTTTGGATAAAGGCACGCTGCGCGTTTCTGAAAAAATCGATGGCAAATGGCAAACCCATGCCTGGATAAAGAAGGCTGTCTTGCTGTATTTCGCCCTCAATGATTCCAAAGTAATGGATGGCTGGTTCGATAAGGTTCCAAGCAAATTTAAAAATTGGACCGAGGCTGAATTTCGCCAGGCCGGCTTTCGCGCCGTGCCCAATTGCGTGGCGCGCTATGGCTCTTTTATTGGTAAGTCGGTGGTGTTAATGCCAAGCTTTGTCAATATCGGCGCCTATGTGGATGCGGGCACAATGGTTGATAGCTGGGCCACGATCGGTTCTTGCGCGCAAATCGGCAAGAATTGCCATATTTCCGGCGGGGTCGGGATTGGCGGTGTGTTGGAGCCGGTGCAGGCCAATCCGGTGATTATCGAAGATAATTGTTTCATCGGCGCCCGCAGCGAAGTGGCCGAAGGCGTGATTATCGAAGAAGGCGCCGTGCTTTCCATGGGCGTATATTTGGGCGCCTCGACCAAAATTGTTGACCGAGCCAGCGGGGAAATTACTTATGGCAAGATTCCCTCTTACTCGGTGGTGGTGCCGGGTTCATTGCCCGCCATGGGCGGCGGCCCTTCGCTATATTGCGCCGTGATTGTCAAGCGTGTCGATGCGCAAACCCGCGCCAAAACCGCGATCAATGATTTGCTGCGATCTTAAACCCATGCTTCGACCCACCTACGCTAAAGCTTCGGTGGGCAGGTTAGTAAACTCCCAGTCCTCCGTAGCCTTGGCGAAGGAGGGCAAGCTCAGCATGAGCTTAAAAAACGGCTCACCCTGAGCTTGTCGAAGGGTTTTTAGAAGAAAGATAAAAATGCCTAATTTAAATATCATTGAATTAACCCAAGCCCTTGTTCAACAGCCCAGCATCACGCCGGTGAAGGAAGATGATGCTGCGGCAATCGCCAAGAAAACCGCGGCTTTGAACGCCTGCTTCGATATTCTGGAAAAAGAATTAAAGCCGCTTGGTTTTGAGTGCCACCGTTTGGTGTTCGAGGAAAAGGGCTTGCCCTCTATTCCCAATTTATATGCGCGCCGCGGGAGTGCGGGTAAGAATTTTTGCTTTCTCGGCCATGTCGATGTAGTGCCGCCGGGCGATACCAAATCCTGGTCGGTTGATCCCTTCAGCGCCACGATTAAAGATGGCGTCATGATTGGGCGCGGGACATCAGATATGAAATCGGGCGTTGCCGCCAGCGTGATCGGCGCCAAGGAGTTTTTAAAAGATTATCGGGGCAATGATTCGATCAGCCTGATGGTGACGGGCGATGAAGAAAAATATGCCGTTAACGGCGTCCCCAAAATTTTAAAATGGCTCGAGGCGCGCCAAGAAAAAATCGATTATTGCCTGGTCGCCGAACCCAGCAGCCCCTTTATTATGGGCGAGGAAATTAAAAATGGCCGCCGTGGTTCGGTCAATGTGAATGTCAAAGCAAAGGGCAAGCAGGGCCATGTCGCCTATGTCGGGCAATTTGATAATCCTATCACCCGCCTGGGCCGCTTTATTGCGCGTTATTCCAGCCATCAATTGGATCAGGGCAATGCGCATTTCGAGCCGACCAATATGGAAGTAACGATCATCAATTGCGCCAATCAAACCAGCAATGTGGTGCCAAGTGAAGTTAGTTGCTGGTTTAATATCCGTTGGACCACCGACTGGAATAAAAAAAGCCTAACCGATAAAGTCGTTGAAATATGCGATGCCACTATTGGCCAAGGCCATTATGAATTGGAATGGGAATGGTCGGGCGATCCTTTTTTAACCTCGCCCGGCCCCTTCGTTCAGGCGATTATGCAATCGGTCACCGAAGTGGTGGGAAAGGTTCCCAAACCCACGACCGATGGCGGCACCTCGGATGGCCGTTTTGTCGCCAAATATTGCCAGCAAGTTGTTGAGTGCGGCGTCACCAGCGAAACCATCCACCAGGTTGATGAGCGAGTGGCGCTTGCCGATCTCGAGCAATTGCCTAAGATTTTCGCCGGAATTTTGCGGAAAATTTTGAAATAATTATTTAATATCTAACTTCTACCAAATATAAACCTTCCGCCGGCGCCGTTGGGCCGCCTTGGGTGCGGTCGCGCGCATCGCGGGCGGCGATGATGTCACCCGCTTGCCATTTGCCATGGCCTACAAGCGTTAAAGTGCCAACCATAATACGCACCTGGTGATGCAGGAAAGAACGGCCCCGGGCGGTAACAAAAATATCTTCGCCCTTTTTTTCCAAGCGCAATTCATCCAAAGTTTTCACGGGCGATTTCGCCTGGCAGCGCGTGTCGCGGAAGGTAGAGAAATCGTGATGGCCAAGCAAATGCTTGGCCGCCTCTTGCATCGCCCCGATATCAAGCGGTACCGGCACATGCCAGGCGCGATTACTATCAATGGCTAAGGGCGCCCGGCGGTTGCTAATGCGATAACGGTAAATTTTTTCCTTGGCGTCAAAGCGGGCATGAAAATCATCCGCCGCCTGTTCAATCGCCACCACGCTAATGGCATGGGGCCTGATATGAAAATTTAAAGCGCCTTGAATTTCATCTGCATCCC
>JBFXCK010000040.1:0-3418 GCA_050182275.1 Dongiaceae bacterium
CGCCGGAGATCGACGGTCACGTCTACATCGATCCGGAACCGGAGGGCATCGTACTGCGCCCCGGTGATCTGGTGCAGGTGCTGATCGAGGAAGCCGACGACTATGACCTGTATGGTCAGCTGGCGGCGGCCGACTGATCGGTAGCCGAGAATCCGTCGGGCGACCTGCGCCCGCTCTGCGCACGCCCGCTCCCTGCGGGCCGGTGCTGCGACCTATTCTAGGACCTGCCCAGGTTGTCGCCGCGGCATCTCTATTCGCGATTTCCCCGCAGCCGATCCGCGGGTAGTGCCTCACTTTGAAATTTCGCGTTTCTTGTAAGGGCCGCGAGTAGTAGGCACCGCCTTGTCCGCCAACGCTGCAATCTGTTCCAGTGTTCAGACTGACTTCGCGATGCCCGCTTCCATTGCCAGCCTGATGCGCAGTGACTTATGAACCCGCCCGAAATTATAGAACATCATGTGCAGAGCGACCGCGTGCGCGTGGTTCTCGACCTTCTTTGAAAGCGCATTCGTCAGACGAGTAAAGCGGCGCTTGCCCATACGCATCGTCAGGCTCGCACGCTCAACGTATCTCGTTGAAACATGCTTCACGTCCGGCTTGCCACTGATGTTCCGCTTCTCGATGCCGCAGCACTCGTCGGGGCTATAGAGGGCTGACGGGCAGGCGCCGTTCGCCGTGCGGCCGTAAATCTTGATGAGCTACGCATAGTCCACGCCGCCGCCGAACGAATCTTCAATAGCCTGTAAGTAAGGCTTGTGGCCGTCCGTCGTGAGTTGCACGCGATGTGACAGCCGGGCGGCCTCGTCGATAAAGAGCTTGGTGGCGTCAGCATCCCGGTTGCCGACCATCCAGCAGGGAATCTGCTTGGTATCGACGCAGATCGCGGTCCAGGTCCACACGTCGCCAGCAGTGCTGGCCGCTCTCGCCTCCTCGCTGGCGTTCTTCGCCTTGGCCTTGGTCTGAAGAAGGCCTAACTCTCAACGCAATGGATGCGCTTGCAGGGCAGGTTCCGCAGCTCTTCGTTCTGATACTCGGAACAGGCTACGCCCACATCCAAGCGCAGTTTCGTCACGGTATTGATGGACGCATCGGCGAGCTGCGAAGCAGCTCACAGGCTCATGCCCTCAACGTGCATTCCGATGATCTGAGCGCGCTTTGCGAGGGGAAGTTTGTTGATGAGTTGAATCTCATCGAACTCAGCTTCTCCGGTCAAGCATAACTTCATTGTGAATCCATTTGAGCGATCAAAAACGGGCCAAAGCGTAATTATGCTATCATTTAATCTCCTTATTTCGACTTAACCCCGGCTCCGAACGAATTTGAAGCCGTTCCGACCCGTCAGTACAACTCAGTAGGAGCCGATCATGGCCGTCAGCAAGCAAGTTAGGCTGTTGCAGAACAAATGGCAGGCGAACACTGGTTGGCCTAAGCGATTGGAGTGGATGGAGCTTCACGGATTGCGTGGTTGGACTGGGCAGCGTATCGATTTCCGTTTTCCGATCATGGCTATTTGCGGGGAGAATGGATCGGGCAAAAGCACAATCATTCAAAGCGCCGCCGCTTGCTATGCCGCGCCGCCAAATAGGAAAGGGTTTTTTGCTTCGGATTTCTTCCCTGATACTGCTTGGGAGAAAGTGGAAAACGCTCAGATCCGAGTTTCCATACGCGAGGGCACTTCATCCACTACAAGTAGCGTTAGAAAGCCGGGCGAGCGGTGGCGGGGCAACCCGACCCGCAGAGAGCGCGCAGTTGAATACATCGACCTGAGTAGAGTACAGCCGGTTTCAGCGCGAGTTGGTTTTACAAAGCTGTCGAAATCGACAGTTGCCGAAACTGAATTTACAGCTTTTGAACAATCTCAACTTGATCGACTTTCTGAAATCATGGGGCGTCGATATTCAGCGGCTAAGATGGCCCTTACTGATGTTGACAAAAAAAGGCGCGTGCCCGTCGTAACGCTCGCCGATTCTCCTGCTAGTGGTTTTCACCTTGGGGCTGGCGAATTGACTATGGCCGAGTTTCTGAAAACTGATCCGCCGATGCATAGCTTGGTGCTTATTGATGAAGTCGAAACTTCACTTCATCCACGCGCGCAGCGGAGATTACTTAGAGACCTTGCTGATCTTTGCCGAGTGCGAGAGCTTCAGATTATTTTGACGACGCATTCTCCTTATATCCTCGGCGAACTTCCACCGGAAGCACGCGGATATATCCTCAAGGAAAGCGGGCGCAGAGAGGTTGTTCTAGGTGTAAGCCCAGAGTTCGCAATGACGAAAATGGATGATGAAGTTCATCCAGAGTGTGATGTTTTTGTAGAAGATGACCGCGCGGAGAAAATGCTGCGTGAAATACTTGTAGCACATGCTCCCGACATCGTTAGTCGCATGCAGCTCGTTCCATACGGCGCGGCCAGCGTGGGCCAAGCGCTTGGCCAGATGGCTGCCAACAACAGGTTTCCAAGGCCATCAGTGGTTTTTCTTGATGGCGACCAAGCTCCGCAAGTCGGCTGTCAATTACTTCCGGGCACCGATGCGCCAGAGCGAGTTGTATTCGAGAGCCTTCAAAAAATAGCTTGGGAAGGAATCGCCGCCAGGACGGGACGTTCCTACAGTGATATTGTCGACGCATGCACTAGAGCTATCGCGTCGAACTCCCACCATGAGTGGGTCGGACTAGCTTCTCACAAATTGCTGCTAGGTGGCGATGTTCTTTGGCAGGCAATGTGTGCGGAATGGGCGACAAAATGTTTGTTAGAGCACGAAGCCCGCTTAATCACCGACGTTATAAGGGCCACGCTGCCAACCTAAGCCTTATTCAAGCGTGCCGCGGCGGCCTTCTGAGCAATCTCCGCGCGTCGCTCAAAGCTCATGCCTTCCGCGCGTGCTTTCCCCCCCTTTAGGCCGCCCTCGCGCCCAAGCGCAACGGCAGCGGGGTCTTTGCCATCATCGGTCTTGGGCAACTCAATCTCGCCTGGCGTTAAGTCCGCGATAAACTTGGCGAGTTGGTTGGTATCGCGCGGGCGCTTTGGTGTCTTCGCCATGCCCCAAGGATACCGGCCTATCCTGATCGGTCAAGCATCACGGATTTCAAACTGAGACACTACCGATCAGCGCCCTAGGTTGACAGTGCCGGGGTCCTTGTATTGTTATGGGCGTCGCGCTGGCGAGCCTGATAGCTATCCCGATAACTATCCTGATAATTACAGGCCGGCGCGTGCGGCCGAGGCCGGGAAATCCGTATTGCGACGCTGAGCACACCGGTTCTTGACGGCGTGGCGGGGCCGGTCGCTGCGCTTCCCGCGGCCAGTCTTCAGCAAGCACTGGACGATATTTCATGGCATTTCTGGTCAATATCGACAACGGCGGCTCCTTCACGGACGCCATCGCCACCGACGGCGAACGTGTGCTGCACGTCAAAT
>JBFXCK010000041.1:0-3144 GCA_050182275.1 Dongiaceae bacterium
GCCATTTTTGGGTCCGCGTTGCTGGTGTCGCTGGGGGTCATCGCCTACCTGCTTTCGGAGCGCGTCTGGTTCAAAGCGTCCGGCGCGGAAAAGCAGGTTAAAAGCATTCTCGAGTCTGACCAATAGCGGAATGTCGTCAACGGCTGCTGTTCCGGCGTACGTTGGGCTGGAAGGAAATCGAAGATGTGAATGGACGCTTGTTGCGTCACCGGTGACTGTTACCCATGTCTCCGGATTTTTTTTCCTATCTCCACGACCGTTCACTCTTCGGTAACTCCATCGACTCTCTTTGGTTGCAGGTTGCATCAAAAACCCGGTATGGAAATTGAACGTATGTTATCGAGGTTTCGAATACGCTCATTACCTTGTCATCCAGGTTGAAGGTCCCGACCTTCTCCGGGACTATGCGTTGCTTTTCCTTACCGTTGAACCTCACATCCCAGGCAAGTTCCTCGCTGGTTACTTGCTGAGTTCTCCCATGCAGGACGAATAGCGTCTGCAACTGCTGGTATTTCCCGGTTTTGGGATTCGCGCCCATCTGGAAATTGATCTTGATATTCGCGGTATCCGTGGAGATTTCACAGTAGGGTATTTTGTCCTCGTCAAACAGTGTCTTCAGTTTGTCCTTGCGTGCATTGGTTGGGGCGATATCGTAAGCCCTGACATAGGGGTACAGCACACCGTACTTGCAATATAAATTGCCATTAAAGGTCAGATATCCATGGCCACTCTGGGTCTGGTATTTCTCGCATGCGAGCCCCTGATTGAACCACGCGTTGGCTTTTGTTTTGTCATCGGCCTGACTTTCGATCAGGGTGGTGGACGCCTCAAGTGACTCCCCCAGATTCCCGTTTTTCAGCGCAATCAGCGACAGGTCTGACAGTACTCGTTGATTGCTCGGCTGTAGCTGTCGTGCCAGTGAAATATTACGATAAGCATGCTCGAAGTTTCCTTTCTGGTAGGCATCTTCCGCGTTCAACACGTAGTTGTTGGCATTTTGTGTCACTTGTTTTGTTGTGAGCGGTGAAAGCCACTGTTCAATCCTTGCGACCTGTTCATCGGGAATATTGGGATTCTTTTCGATGGCTTCGGGGGCTGTGTAGCGGTGCAACCAGTCTAACGGTGTTTCCTCAACCATCGGATACTTATGACGATTCTCCGCCTTGATAAACGGTTGCGCCCCGTTATCCAGCAGCAACCGAACTAACTCAGGTGATGCGTAACGGACTGCATAGTGCAACGGAGTCATATTGAAGGTGTTCAGCGTGTAATAGCAGCTATCCCAGGGTTTCGTAGTCACTGCGTTAACATTGGCCCCTTGTTTGATCAGTAGTTTCGCCGCGTCTACCTGATTGTATTGGGCCGCATACATGAGAGGGGCTTTGCCAAAATCATTTATATGGTTCGGGTTGACGCCCGCTTGCAATAGAAGACTCAATGCCTCGGGATATTCCACCGCGATGTTCAGGATACTCTCGCGAGACCCCGGATCGCCGGGCCATTGGCTAATCTGCGCGTCAATCCGTTCCGCATCAAACTGGATGGCGTGGATCGCATTGATATCCTGCCTTTCCAGAATGACCCGCCTTAGAGCCTCTTCGCCTTGCACGAACTGAGGATCATACATATAGAAACGAATCCCCGTGCTCACAGCGCCTTTGAGCGCGGCCGATGCCATTTCATTCGATACATTCAGCGACCAGTTATTGGCTGTGTGATAAAAAGCTGCCAGTTGTTTCGTGGTCTCCTGTAGTTGCTGCTGAAATTTTTGAAAGGCACTGTATTCCGAGAACCCGAGCAAGGACCACTGCTCAAGGTACTGCATATCATTTTGATAACTTCCATCGACGTCCTGGCCAGGACTGCGTTCACGCAGTACCCATGGCCGATAGAGTACCTCTTGGAGTGCAGACTGGACGTTGCTGCTCCACCGCCAATGCGTACCCATAGAACCGCAATTACCCGCTTCGCGCATCAGACCGGAAACTGTTTGTCGCAATGTCTCCAGTGACCCCAATACCTTGGCATCTTTGACGGGATCCATCTCGGCTAAATGTTCTGGGGCAGTCGAGATTTTACAAGCCGACGCCCAACGGCCTTCTCGGGCTAATCTGTATATCAAAATCATATTTCTAAACTCATTTGAACCCCCCACGACAAATAAATAGACGCCGTCACTTGAACTCCTTGCAATTGTATAGCTATAGCTTGCAGCGGGGGGTGCGTCCTTAGCTAATGTTTGCAAGTAGGCAAAATCACGTGGCTCTGGAAATAATTTGTCGGAGACCAGTGGCTGATTGGTTTCGCAGGCGCCTCCGCAACCGCCGTGATTCAGGTAATCGAGATAATAGTTTTTTCCAAACGCTTGAATTTGACCTTGCGAAACGCCAGTCACTATTTGCCAGTCAAGTATTTTCCCTGTTTCAGAATACCCATACCCCTGAATTCCATAGGCTGCGCCATAGGAGGTATCGGACAAAAACTTCTTGTACGCGTCTTTTAACAAGTCTTCACATGCTGGATCATTATTTTCAATCAACGCGGGTTTAAACCATGACGACTCTACGTTGGCATCACCTGCCAGCGCCGGCTTTGCACCGCATATCAAAAAGAAGAACATCACCATGTAGAGCAGTTTCCGTGCATGGAACGGGGTCTGTTCTCGCATTGTTACACCCGCTAAGTGTGAGGGGTCAGGGTCACGGGGTCAGTTCTCGCATTGTAGCAAGCGACTTCTGACAATGCGTCCCACAGTGGCGAGATGAACACCAAAGTGTTCGGCAATCCGGCGATAACTATACGAGCCGGTTCCATAGGCAGCAACAACGGCATCATCACACTCAGGATACTTCGCCGCGATGGCCGCGAGTGTTGCAGCGGGAGGTCTGCGTTGCCTGCGTGGAATGGTCAATTCGTCTCCCTGGACCTTCGCCTTCTTTTGCATACGTTTGACAAATTGTTCATCCCCGAGATAAATCTGTTGCTTCAGTCCTGCCCAGATACTTTCCTTGCCGACGCCCTCACGAACAAATTGGCTGTAGCGCCGGCGTGCCTCGCTGCGCCGTTTCCCAAACTGGGCGAGCAAACCATCTGTCGCAAGCCAAGCCGGTACCGAGACCTCGCCAATCATTGCGCGATAGCTGC
>JBFXCK010000042.1:0-2510 GCA_050182275.1 Dongiaceae bacterium
AAGATTGATATAGCCTGTTTTCCCCGCGCTGGGGAAGGAGATAAATAGCGTTTTTAACGCTTGGCCATAGGGCGGAATTTATGGTATATCTCTTAGGGATATTATTTAATTTATCAGGATATAAATGGCTAAACGCAACCCCGCTTATACAAACATCCCCGCCCCGCCCCAAGGCTGGCGCTCAGGAAATGATTTAAAGCGGGATTATACTGGCGACAATGTAACATTACGGGAAAAAATTCTGGCTTTGGCCGCCAAGAAAAAAGCCGCTTACCTTGCGGCGGGCAAAAGCGAAGAAGAAGCCGATCAATTAATCCAACAATACTGGGTGCGCAAATGTTATGGCAATGGCACGCGCGGCCCCATCACCGAATTTATTTCCCCAGAAGGTCTGCAAGAATTGCTCAAAACCGGGGAATTCATAACGCCGGAACAGGCTAAGCTATTAGCCCCGCCCCAAGGCTGGCGCTCGGGAAGTGATTTAAGGCGAGATTATGTTGGCGGCCATATAACATTACGGGAAAAAATCCTGGCCTTGGCGGCCAAGAAAAAGGCTGGCTATCTTGCGGCGGGAAAAAGCGAAACAGAGGCCGATAAATTAATTCAAGACCATTGGGTTCGCAGATGTTATGGCTCCGGCACGCGCGGCCCCATCACCGAATTTATTTCGCCAGCGGGGGTTCAAGAATTAGCCAAGCAAGGAATCATAAAATCCCGCCCTTTAAAAGCCGTCCCAATCGCCGGCTTCGCCATCCGCCAGCATCATGGCCGCGGCTGTATGTAGGCTTATTTTATTTTTTCTATGGCTGCGTTTTCCACCACGGTTAAAACGGGAAGCGATTCCGGCGTTAACCAAAGTAAGCGCCAAAAGCACGAAAACCAGTAAGAAAATAAGTGCTTCCATGAGTATTTTTCTTCTTAAACCTGATTTTTCTGGGCTGAGAGAATTGGCTAAAAAGTGTTTTTAATGCTTGGATGACTATTAAAATTGTGATATATATCCTTTAAAGATACTTAATAATCTGCCTATGGTACGAAGATGAGCCGATACACTACTTACTTTCCCGACTTACCGCCCCCTCCGCCCGTGGGTTGGCAATCAATACAAGAACTGTCCCAGAAATATGTCGGCAGCCACAAAAAAATTCGGGCGGTGGTTATTAACTTTGGCCTGAGAAAAAGAGCCGCCGGGGAACCTGATGAATCAAGATGGGTTAGGAAATGTTGTAGAGCCAACGGGCATGGCCGCATTACCGAATTCATTTCACCGGAAGGGGTGGAAGAATTAATTGCCGCCGAAATATTGCTGACAGCTGAGCAAGTAAAACAGCGCTCGGCGCCTTTAGGCTGGTGCTCGGCCACTGATTTAAAGAAGGATGGTTACGTTGGCAACACTGAAACATTGCGATCAAAAATAGTTGCTGTTGCCCTGGAAAAGAGAATCTCCTATTTGGCGGAAGGCAAAACAGCGAAAGAAGCCGATGCTTTGGTAAGAGAAAAATGGGTCAGAAGATGCCGTATTGCCGGCCTTACCCGTGTTACTGAGTTTGTTTCACCAGAAGGAATTAAGGAGTTAACCGAGAAATGGGACTTGCTAACGCTTGAGCAAGCCCAACGGCTAATCATGCCGCACGGCTGGCGGTCAGCAAATGATTTAAAGAGGCATTATATCGGCGACAGTGCAAAGTTACGGGCGCACATTATTGCCTTTGCCGCAGCAAAAATGGCTGCTTACCTTGCTGAAGGCAAAACAGCGAAAGAGGCCGAGGCTTTGGTAAAAGAAAAATGGGTCAGAAAAGGTTATAGTAATAAGAAACCCCCCACTACCGAATTGATTTCACCGGAAGGGATTCAAGAATTAATTGTATCCGGCGCTTTAATAACGCCGGCACAGGCCGGGGTTATGCCTTTTGTCGCCGGTTGGCGCTCGAACTTTGATTTAACTGAGAATTATAAAGGAGGATATGAGGATTTACGGAAAAAAATTATTGCCTTTGCCGCAGCAAAAATGGCTGCTTACCTTGCTGAGGGCAAAACAGCGGAAGAGGCCGAGGCTTTGGTAAAAGAAAAATGGGTTAGAAAATGTTATTCCTGTTTTAACCAGGCCATTATTATCAATTTTATTTCGCCGGAAGCAATTGAGGAAATGATTAAGCAAGGCCTTCTTAAGCCGCGCATTGTGAATTTAGTCCTGCAGCAGCCATTGGTCGCCGCCACCTCCGCCGATCAAGAAGGCTTAGTGAGGGAGAAAAAAACCACCCCCCAAGGCGCGTCTCTCTTGGGGGCTGCTATTTATCAGCATTGGCGCGGTTGTTTATTGCGCTAAACCGGACGTTTGATTTTTTCTATGGCTGCGTTTTCCACCACGGTTAAAACGGGCCGTGATTCCGCCGTTACTTCCTCGATCGCGGTGATTTTACCGCCTAATTTTTCGATTTTCCCGGCGGTAACCATGGCCTCGTCGTAAGCGCGTTGGGCGGCGCCCAGCGTATTGCCAAGTTTTTGCAAAC